>JAHAYJ010000096.1 GCA_018384375.1 Lachnospiraceae bacterium | reverse complement strand
GGATTTTCCAATAACGATATGAGAGTTCGCAGGGAAATGGTATATCAGAGTACGGTGCAGGAGGAGATCAATAAGGTGGAAGAGGCAAAGAGCAGCCTTGCCGGAATTGCAGAGCTTGCAAGACAGCGGCAGGAGGCAATTGAGGATAAGCTGTCATCCTTTTGACCTATATAGATTTTAGCTTTTTACAAGCTCAAATCTTAGAAAGCAATTGTACCCGGATGAATAAGGATTTAAAATAAAAGCAGGATGTGAGAAAGCATTGGTGATGAAAAATGAGAGCATTAGACAAAAATAATAATTAATACAAAAGCCCCCAAAAGCTGCGCCTTTGCAGCCTGAGAGGGCTTTTTTAGGGGAGGATAAGTATTTATTTATCTGTTGGTATTTGTGGTTTCCCACGTTTATCAAAGGAGGGGGATCCATTGACATTAGTATTATTACCCCGGAAATCTGAATCTATTCATTTAAAATTAAAAATTTACTTTTCAGAGAAGATAGGATATAATAGCAAGGTACTATTTAGAATATCTGCCAAGGCAGATCAGGAGGAACAGAATTTATGGCATTACTGAAAAAATGGCGCGATATGGCGTACTCAGAAACCGCAAATAAAGGAGATTTACAGAGGCTTTGGGCTGAATACTTCCAGAAGGAAAAGGATATCTATGCGCTCCTTTTAAAGAATCCGGAAGAAGAAGTAAAGGGAACCGTGAAGGAACTGGCAGATAAATATGAGGTTGATATTATGACCATGACAGGCTTCCTGGATGGTATCAATGACAGTTTAAAGACACCCAATCCGATTGAAGAGATGGAAGAGGATACAGAAGTAAACCTTGGCTTTGACAAGGAACTTTTATATAAGAATATGGTGGCAGCCGGAGCTGACTGGCTTTATGAGCTGCCTGAGTGGGAAGCAATTTTTGACGAGGACAAGCGTAAGGCACTCTATCGGGAGCAGAAGTCTTCCACAACGATCGTAAAACCGGACAAGATCTATCCCAACGATCCCTGTCCCTGCGGCAGTGGAAAGAAATATAAGAAATGCTGCGGTAAAAAGGGCTGATTTTCTATTTTTCTCTTTACAGGAACTGAAAATTGTCCTATCATAAGTAAGAAGAAATGAAGGAAATACGTTGATGAGAAGAGTAGGCTGTGAAATGTAGCAGAGAGGAACATCGGGCAATACATGCGTATATGCCTGTGCTGAAAATGTTCCTGCAGGAAGCAGTTGAAAACTAACTCGGAGTGACCCCAATCCGGTCCGTATACCTACGTTACAGGTGAATGAGAGGTTTCCGTAAGCCGTCAGGTTTGCAGGAAGCAAGCAGGGTGGAACCGCGTAAGATACGTCCCATGCATTACTGAAAGTAGTGCATGGGATTTTTAAGTTTTGCAGGCAGAACTTTTAGAGAGAAAGGAGAAAGGTTATCATGGAGAAATGGGAGAGCTTTAAGGCATCTTTATCGGAGGAAAGGACCATGAGCGGAAGAGAATTTCTGCTGACATTGGCCGTGTGCATTCTTGGCGGTATCGTATTTGGAATGCTGTTTTCTCCAAGAAAATCAACCGTGATTGGAAGCAACAACGGCAATAACAGTGGCAACGGAAACGGTGGCTGCGATGATGAAGAAGATGAAATTGGTGAATGGGAGGAAAATTAACATGAAAATCACATTAAAGGATGGTTCCGTTAAGGAATATGACAGCGCCAAAAGCGTTTATGAAATTGCGGAGGATCTGAGCGAGGGGCTTGCGAGGGCCGCCTGTGCCGGTGAGGTGAATGGCAAGGTGGTAGATCTTCGCACGAGCATTGATCAGGATTGCACCCTGAACATTTTGACTGCAAATGATCCGGAGGGGCTGCGTGTTGTGAGACATACCTGTTCCCATGTGATGGCAGAGGCTGTTAAGAGAATTTTTCCGGAGGCAAAGCTGGCAATCGGACCCAGCATTGATACGGGCTATTATTACGATTTTGAGCATGCGCCTTTTTCCAGAGAGGATCTTGACAGAATTGAAGCGGAAATGAAAAAGATCATTAAGGAAGGCAATAAGCTGGAAAGATTTACGCTTCCCAGGGAAGAGGCAATAAAATTTATGGAAGAAAAGGGCGAGCCGTATAAAGTGGAGCTGATTCGTGATCTGCCGGAGGACGCTGAAATTTCTTTCTACAGTCAGGGCGAGTTTACGGATCTGTGTGCCGGTCCTCATCTGATGAGCACAAAGGGGATCAAGGCATTTAAGCTTACCTCTTCATCGGGGGCTTATTGGAGAGGAGATTCCAACAAGGCAATGCTTCAGAGAATCTACGGAACTGCCTTCAATAAGAAGGAGGAGCTTGCGGATTATCTGGAATATCTGGAGAATATCAAAAAGCGTGACCACAATAAGCTGGGGCGCGAGATGGAGCTTTTCACAACCGTAGATGTGATCGGACAGGGCCTTCCGCTCCTGATGCCAAAGGGAGCCAAGATGATACAGACCATGCAGAGATGGATCGAGGATCTGGAGGACAATGAATGGGGCTATGTGAGGACCAAGACACCTCTTATGGCAAAGAGTGATCTTTATAAGATTTCCGGTCACTGGGATCATTATAAGGATGGTATGTTTGTCTTAGGGGACGAGGAGAAGGATAAAGAGGTATTTGCACTTCGCCCTATGACCTGCCCGTTCCAGTATTATGTATACAAGGCAACACAGCATTCCTACAGGGATCTGCCGCTGCGCTACGGCGAAACTTCAACCCTGTTCAGAAATGAAGACTCCGGCGAAATGCACGGATTGACCAGAGTGCGTCAGTTTACCATTTCCGAGGGACACCTGATCGTAAGACCGGACCAGATGGTGGAGGAATTCAAGAACTGTATTGCGCTTGCACAGCATTGCCTGAAGACGCTTGGTGTAGAGGAGGATGTAACCTATCATCTTTCCAAGTGGGATCCCGATAACAGGGAAAAATATATCGGTGAACCTGAGGTCTGGGAAGAGACCCAGCAGCATATGCGTGATATCATGAATGAACTGCAGATCCCGTTTGTGGAGGATGTGGGCGAGGCAGCCTTCTATGGACCTAAGATTGATATCAATACCAAGAATGTTTACGGTAAGGAAGACACCATGATCACTGTGCAGTGGGATGCACTTCTGGCAGCTCAGTTTGACATGTATTATATTGATCAGAACGGCGACAAGGTTCGTCCTTATATCATACACAGAACCTCTATGGGTTGTTATGAGAGGACACTGGCATGGCTGATCGAAAAGTATGAAGGCAAGTTCCCTACCTGGCTTTGTCCGGAACAGGTAAGAGTGCTTCCGATTTCTGATAAATATGAGGCATACGCAGAAACCGTAAAGGCAGAACTCAAAAAGAACGGAGTTTTGGCCGAAACGGATAACCGTTCCGAAAAGATTGGCTTTAAGATCCGTGAGGCAAGGCTTGCTAAGATTCCTTATATGCTGGTAGTAGGTCAGCAGGAGGAGGCAGACGGTACGGTTTCGGTGAGAAGCCGTTTCGCAGGGGATGAGGGTGTGAAGCCTCTTGGCGAATTTATTGATCAGATCTGTAAGGAAATCCGAACCAAGGAAATTCGAAAGACTGTTGTGCAGGAAGAACAGAAATAGGAAAGAGGATATTGATGAAGCAGAAGCTGAAGTGGGATGAACTGACAGGAGTAGTTTTGTTAGCGGCAAGCATAGGGATGCTTGGGGTATCGGTTTATTTGTGCTTTAGCAAGGATATCTGGTATGATGAACTGTTCACTATGGGACTGGCTAACCAGTCCCTTGGTGGGCTGATATCCATTACCGCTGCGGATGTTCATCCGCCTCTTTATTATATGATCGTGAAACTGTTTCTTATGATTGGAGCAGTTCTCCCGGGAAGTGTGAATCAGATTGTGATTGCAAAGCTGGTATCCATACTTCCTTTTTTGCTTTGTGTGATTTATGCGTTTACCAAGGTCAGAAAGCACTTCGGAATGTTTCCGGCCGGACTGTTTTGCTTTCTTTTGATCTCCATGCCGGAGCTGGCTGATTATACTGTGGAAATAAGAATGTACGGCTATGCACTGTTTTTTATCATGGCGGGAATGCTTCATGCTTTCGAGCTTGCCGAAAGCTACGGCAAAGCTTCGGATCAGCCAAAAGTTGGAAATGTTAAAAATTGGATTGCCCTCACGCTTTATTCCCTTGCAGCGTGCTATACCCACTATTTTGCCTGCGTGGCAGCGTGCATGATCTATGGATATCTGTTTGTGACAGCTCTGGTAAAGCATAGAGGAAAACAGATAATAAAGCCATTTCTGACAAGCGGTCTTGTCTGCACGGCAGGGTATCTGCCATGGCTTATGACGGCCGTTGTTTCACAGGTGGGAACCGTGAAAGAAAATTACTGGATTCCACCGCTGTCTCTGCGTACACTGGGTGGCTGCGTGAAATTCTTATTCCAGCCGGTTCTTGGAAAGGACGTCCTGAATATATTGGCAGCAATTCTGCTGTTTGGCATTTATGGCCTTTTGCTTATTTTTTGTCTGCGAAGCTGGCTTCGAAAGAACACCGGAAAAGCCTTTTTTGTTTTAGGAAGCATTGGATGCCTGCTTGGTATTATTTTGTTTGGGTTTGTGGCGTCCTGGCTGGTACGTCCGATTTTTGTTTACCGATACATGCTGCCTGCAATGGGACTTTTCTGGCTTGCTTTTGCCATCCTTGTTTCGGAACTGAAAAATCGGAGCTGCCTTTGGATACCGTTGACATTGTTACTTATCCTGACCGGTGCAGGTAATTATCGCTCCTTTTATGGAGAGGAAATGTGGAAGAGAGTGCAGATGCAGAAAACGGAAGAAGCGCTTTCCGGGATCGGGGAGGAAGATATATTGCTCTGCAACTTTAAGCAGGTCCAGGCGGTGGTGTCCTGCTATCTGCCGAATGAAAGCTGGCTCTGGTATGAAGAACCGGAGGAGCTGATCGTAAAAATGTATCCGCAAAATCACAGCCTGGTGGAAGGAGCATTCAGTGATGAAGAGGGAATTGAGCGGATCAGAAAGCTCTTATTGACCGGGCGGACAGTATGGTTCCTGGGCAGTGGAAATGCCAGAGAGGAAATTCTTGATAAGTGGGAGATGGAAGGAATTACGGCGCAGGAGGAGAAAAGTGTGCTGCTGGAGAGGTATTGGTTTAATCTTTATCGGATAAAGAGTGTTTCTGACATTGACGGAATGGAGAAAAAAAGATAAAATAGAGCTATATAGTCGAATCTAAATTGAAATGACGCGAGGGGAAAAATGGATAAGCAGTTTTTACATAAGAAAGAAAATAGCGATGGACTGCAAGCCAATAGGAATGCCGGTTTCACTTTGGTTGAGATGATCGTGGTAATGGTCATTCTGACGGTTCTTGCAGCAATATTGATTCCGGGGCTTTTAGGCTGGATTGATGAGGCGAAGGGAAAGCAGTATGTCCTGAGTGCGAGAAGCATTTACATGTCAGCACAGGCGATTGAATCAGAAAAATATGCTGCCTGGGACGGCACAATGGCCAATGCCAACCATAATCTTTCTGAGTCAGATAAGGAAAGAATTTTACGGATGGCTGATGCAGATGGAGCGATCATCACGAATGTGGAATTTGAAAGTGACACATTGGGCGGTGAAGGGGCGTCCTCCAATCATGGCTATTTTACGATCACGGGAATGACCGTACAATATGAAAGTGCAACGGTAACGTTATCCGACGGAATATGGACTGTCATTCAGTAAAGGTCAGGAGAAGATAAAAGATTAGCGGTGTTGTATGCACCGCTAATCTGGCATTTTGGTATATTAACGGGGGTTTTTGTATGGCAAAATTCAGGTATCAGGCCCGCGACAAGCAGGGGAATGTTGTGAGCGGAATTATGCACGCAATCGACGAGGATGAGCTTTATCGCAGACTGAAGGAAGAGGATAAATATCTGATTGAAACGGAAAGCGGGACGGAGGACTTTAGTACCAGTCAGCTTCCGCCTTTGATGCTTTCGGAATTTAATCGGGAGCTGGGAGATATGCTTGGCTCCGGGGTGACGCTGGTCCGTGCACTGACAATCTTATCCCAGGAGGAAACGCGAAAAGCTAAGGAGCGTGCGGTGCTGGCAGCAGTTCTTAAGCTGGTGCGACAGGGGGAATCCATATCGGATGCCATGGAACAGCAAAACGGCGCTTTCCCGCTTCTGATGGTTAATATGTACCGGGCAGCAGAGACCAGCGGTAAGCTGTCGGAAACGGCAAAACGTCTGGCTGTTCACTATGAGAAGGAGCATCAGATGAATAGGAAGGTACAGGGAGCTACCCTGTATCCGAAAATATTATCCGTGTTGGTAATTCTGGTTCTAATATTTATTATGACATTTATTCTGCCACAGCTTACAGATCTGTTTGACAGTCTGGATACGCTTCCGCTGCCAACCCGGATCCTGTTTGGAATCAGCAGCTTTGTAGGGCAACATTATAAGGGGCTTCTGGTTGGTATTTTTATTGCTGTGGTAATTCTGGTAATTCTTGGGAAGATGCCCGCCGTGCAATTATCGAGAGATAGATTAAAGCTGAAACTTCCGGTGATCGGAAAGCTTTTAATGGTTGTTTACACAGCACGGTTTGCAAGAAATTTAAGCTCTTTATACGGCTCGGGAATCCCGATTCTTTCCGCAATGCAGATTTCCAAAAAGACGATTGGCAACAGCTATATTGAAAGACAGTTTGATAGCGCTATCAGCAAGCTTCGGGCGGGCAGTTCCCTTAGCGAGGCATTGGAAGGCATTCAGGGCTTCCGCAAAAAGCTTCCCTCCGTAGTCCGGGTGGGAGAAGAGAGCGGAGATCTGGTGCAGATGCTGGATGCCATGGCAGATTCCTTTGACTATGAGTCGGAAATGGCAATGAACCGGATGATCAGCTATCTGGAACCGGCGTTGATCATTCTTATGGCAGGTCTGATCGGGTTTATTATGATCTCGGTAATGATGCCGATTTATGAATCCTATTCGGCAATTGGAGCGTCAACATATTATTAAAAGGGGTGAAAACCATGATTTTGTATTTGTCAAACCGATTGGTACAGGCAGTCGAAATTAAAGATAAAAATACGGTACTGGTATGTCAGGACATGGCACCGGAGGGAAGTATCATCAATGGTATTGTGACGGATGAGGAGGTATTTTTATCCTGGATCAGGAATTTCTGGACGGAGAATAAACTGCCGCGCAGAGAATGGACATTGGTTGTAAACAGTACCCAGCTTAACAGCAGAGTACTGGAGCTTCCCAAAACAGGAAATGCAGAACTCAGGAAGATGATCGCAAGAGAATTTGCAGACAGCAGAACAGAGCAGACAGTGTTTGCTTACCATGTACTCGATATCCTTCCGGGTGGAAAAATGCAGCGTGTTTTTGCAGTCGCTGCTGAAAAGGAATTTCTGCAGGCTTATATCCGTCTGTTTACGCACGCAGGAATTGAGCTTATTTCCATAGAACCTGCAATTTCTAATTTCGTCAGAAGATTTTCGGCATCCTTTGAAGTACAGAAGAAGAACAGTATTGTTCAGATCATGGATGGACAGGAGATTATCAGTATTCTTTTTGTGAAGGGGTCATATCTGTACTCCCAGCGAAACAGGATCTTTGCGGAGAATGATGAGAAGGCGCTGGCTAGGGAGGCCGGGGCTGTGGTAGAGAGAATTCTGCAGTTTGCCTCCTCCCAGCATGTGGAGGATCCGGTTGAGGTTCTGTATCTTTGCGGACAGAATCAGTCAGGCTTAAAGACTGCAATTGAAGAAAATCAGGAATTCACCCAAAAGATCATTCCCCGTATATATAACGATGATAAGTTTAAGGTCAGAAAAAGAACGGGTAGCACAGAAAAGCTTGAGTTTGTTTATCCGATCGGCATTTTACAAAAGAAGGAAAAGCATATCGACTTTATTCATCAGATGAAATGGGATTCGCCTGAGAATATTAAGAAGAGAGAAAGACTTGTGCTGTTTTTACCTGCAATTGCGGTATTTACGGTATGCCTGATCATAGCTTTGATACAGGGAATCAGTTATCTTGGAAGAAATGCAGAGCTTTCCAGATTGCAAAGAACCATGCAGGAAAATTCCATGGTAGACGATCATACCTCCTATGAACTGGCTGATGCCAATATCGAAGGTATGGAAAAGAAGATGGAAGAGGCGGGAATTTTCTGGAGACAATTGATGAGCTATCCTACTCTGACATCGGAGATCAGGGATGTTTTGGAAGGCTGTGCCGGAAATGCGGTTACAGTGGAAATTAAGAGCTTTAACCGTGACAGCGGTGTTCTTTCCATGAGTGCTTCTGCCGGGGATGTGAGGGATATTAACAGCTTTGTAGCAGCACTCCAGGAACAGGAGACCTTTGAAGCGGTAGAATATACCGGCTATACACTTGTGAAGGGACAGAACAATTACAATATCCATATCGTGTGTGCGCTTGCGCAGGGAGCAGGGAGAGAGGAGGCAGGAGAATGAATATGACGGTTACGGAAAGAGATAAAAAACTCCTTGGTTTTCTTGCTGCATTTATGGTTGCACTGCTGTTTTTTGTTGCTGTATTCAGACCCTTGTCTGCAAAAAATAAGGAACTGGACCAGGAAGTTGCCAAGATGCAGGAGTTGCAGGCAGAATATGGAGATAAGGCTTTAGGAGCACAGGATATGGTTGCAAAGGAAAAATCAACCAGCCAGCAGCTTCAAGACGTTCTTGCACGTTTCTACCCGATGCTGCAGAGTCAGGATGCTGAGAAGATGATTACCACGTTGATGCTGAATCATGGACTTGCTGTTCAGAGTCTTACTGTGACCATGCCTGAGATTGAGAGTGATGTGAAGTGGTATCAGTATTCCAATGATGCAAAACAGCAGGGGGAAGCGACAGAACAAGGGGAAGAGAAGCTGTTGTCTTTGTATGCTGCTAAAATTACCTGTGTGGCAGAGGGAGATGAGAAGCAGCTGTGGAATCTGATTGATGATATTTCTGCAAATTATCCGGCAATCAGCATTTCCAGCGCAGAGTGGTCTGTTTCGGAAAAGCCGGTGGCGGTGTCTCAAAGCACATTGGCAGAGGAAACGGACGGGATGGAAAGCAAATCGACAGGAGAGACAGTAAAAACCAACAGGCTTACGATCAGCTTTGAAATATATATGTGTAATCAGTAACGGAGGTTCAGGGAATGGAGACGATAACCGGTAAAAATTTAAAAATCGGCGATTTGCTGAAAGAACAGGGATATTTGTCGGAGGAAGACCTTGAGAAAGCCCTGGATGTCCAGCGCAGTCAAAAGGGGAAGCGCCTTGGTGAGGTGCTGATCGAACAGGGATATATCACGGAGAATCAGATGCTTGAGGTAATGGCTCTTAAGATGGATTGTCAGGTGATCAATATCAGCGGAATTACTGTGGATATTGAGGCGGTTGAGAAAATTCCCAGACAGGTGGCAGAAAAGTACTGTGTTCTGGCAACTGAATTTATTGGAAACAAGCTTCAGGTGATCGTAAATGATCCTTTGAATTTTTATGGCCTTGAAGATGTACGGCAGATTACAGGTATGGAGCTTGTTATTTTCCTCAGTGAAAAGGCTCCGCTGCAGAAGGCAATTCATTATTACTATGCGGAAATATCAGCAAGAGAGGCAGCTAATAAGGCAAATGAATCTACCGGTCAGAGCGTTGAGGAGATGGAGATCGAAGAGGGAGATGATGATACTCCGATCATCAATCTGTTAAACAGCCTTATACAGAAGGCCTATAGTGCCAATGCCAGCGATATTCATATAGAACCCTTTGAGGATAAGACCAGCGTCAGAATGAGAATTGACGGAACGATCGTGGATTATGTGACATTAAAGAGAAACGTTCACAATTCCCTGATCGCAAGAATTAAGATCTTGGCTGAACTGGATATTGCAGAGAGAAGAGCGCCTCAGGATGGTCATTTTAAAGTAAAGCAGCCGGAAGGATATTTAAACGTTCGTGTTTCCGTTATTCCTACTGTTTTCGGAGAAAAGGCAGTACTCCGTCTTCTTGCCGGAAATGCAAGGATTGATAACAGCACGCAGTTTGGTATGCTTGAGGAGGACTATCGCAAGTTTCTAAAAATGCTTCGTTCTCCCAATGGAATCATTTATTTAACGGGACCTACCGGTTCCGGAAAAACGACGACACTTTATCTGGTCCTGGAAGAGCTTGCCAAAAAGACGGTAAACATTTCAACGATTGAGGATCCGGTAGAAAAGAATCTCGCCAGGGTGAATCAGATGCAGGTGAATCCGCTTGCAGGTCTTACCTTTGAAACCGGCCTTCGGGCACTGCTCCGTCAGGATCCGGATATTATCATGGTGGGTGAAACCAGAGACTCAGAGACGGCCTCTATCTCTGTCAGAGCAGCGCTTACGGGACATCTGGTATTTTCCACATTACATACGAATGATGCCGCTTCTTCTGCAATCCGCCTGAAGGATATGGGGCTGGAGCCTTATCTGATTGCCAATTCCATGGTTGGGGTAGTAGCACAGAGGCTGATGCGCAAGGTATGTACGGAATGTTGCGTAGAGGAAGAAATGACGCAGGAGGATGAGAAGCTTCTGGGGATATCTGCAGCGGAAAGAGCATCAATGCCGGCTATTAAACGTGCCTGTGGCTGCCCTGCCTGCAATCATACCGGTTATAAGGGAAGAATTGCTGTGCATGAAATTCTTTTGATTGATAAAGAGACCCGCAGACTGATCACAGAGGGAGCACCGGTAGAAGATATCAAAGAATATGCGGTTAAGAAACAAGGGATGAAAACCTTAAAGCAGAGTGCTCTGTATTACCTGAAAAATGGTATTACCACGGTAGAGGAAGTCTTGAAGGTGGCATATTATGAAGAATAGGGAGACAAAATCCCATGATGATGGTTTTACACTGGTGGAAATGGTGGTCAGCTTTGTCCTTCTTCTGATGCTGGTATCCTTGAGTGTAGTAGGAATTTTAGCCTACCAGGATTTTGCAGATTTCAAAAGGCAGAACAGCTATGCCCAGACCCTCTTTTCGGCAGCACAGACAAAGCTCACAGGCTATAGTGTCCGGGGACAGATGGAGGGGTTGGAAAAAGTAGTTTCGGAGACGGTAGATCTGAATCAGATCATAACACCTGCAGGCAGTAAGGCGTCAGAAAGCACCGGCGGACAGGAAGCAAAATCCGGTGTAATATATTGTCTTACAGGAAACCGGGAGAGCTATGAGAAATATAAGGCCGGAGAATTCCGGGACAGAACAGATGCAACCAGCAGAGGCTATCAGGCCTTATACGAGATATTTGATGAATTCCTCATGGACAAGAGCATTTTGAACGGATGCATCGCGATTGAATTCAGCCCTGGTACCGGACAGGTCTATAGTGTCCTGTACAGTGACAAATGCAGCGGATTTACTTATACCGGTAAGAACAGGAACGGGATCGTTAATATATGCAACAGACAGGAAGATTATCGAAGTGAATATATGATAGGCTACTATGGCCTTGACTAGAAAGGAGCCTCAGTTGAAAAAGGAATCAGGTGTTTACCGGGATAACACAGGGGCTACGACCATTGTGGTAGTGTGTGTGATGGCAGTCATCATGGCGCTTTCACTGGGGCTGTTCTTATCGGCGTCGGTTCTCGTGAAAACATCAGGACGTGCACTTGCTACGGAACAGAGCAGGATCCTTGCGGTTTCCTTCAGTGAACAGGTGGATCAAATGCTCACGGGAGAGGGAAATGCTTATGAGAGCCGGGCAGATGAGGAAGCAGGGAAGGCAGAGAAGCTTTCTGGCATTTCTATCTGGTATTATGTGAAACAAAATATATGCGACGGTTCCTGGGTCTATTATGCGGAAGGAGAGGATTCCCTTCACAGTGCTGAAAATTCTATAAGGACATTTCAGATGACGCAGAGTGGTGTGGTAGGGGAGATTGCTGATATAGTGTTGTCTATGTATTGGACGAAAGCGGAAGAAGGCAACAGACCCGGAAAGCTTTTTGTGGAAACAACGGTTACGATCAAGGATCAGACCTGTACGATCACGGACGTTTATGAGCTTGGGATATATCCGGTAGGAGATTATGAAAAGTGGATATGGAAGCATATAGAAAAGAAATAAGTAAAAAAGTAAATAAGCCGGGAGATCATCGGGGAACCACGATGATCTCGGTCATCATTTCCTTCGCACTGCTTTTACTGCTGGTCACCAGTTATTTCAAGGTACAAAAGATGGCTACGGAAATGATGATGAACTCCAAGGATATGATCGTCAATAACAGTCAGCTGATCAAAGACTTTTATCTTGGTGAAACGCAGAACCAGACTGTGGCGGAGCAGATTGACATCAGCTTCCGGGGAGAAGAGGGCGAGTTTTATATACAGAGCACCCTGAAAAGTGCGAAAGAGGATGGATATAGCGGGACGATTTATTATTTTGATACACAGGCAAAGGAGCCTTGAGAAGAATGACAGGAATTAGGAGAGGATCAGATAGTGATAATCGGGGAGTCACCCTGACAGAAATGATCATTACCTTTGCTCTGGTGGGGATTTTCATGGCTGCTGCTGTTTCGGTCATTACTTCCGCAGTCATTACCCACAGTGAACTGACAGCATCCATGTATGCCCAGAGTGTGGGGGAGATGTTGCTTGACAAGGTGACAGGGGAGCTGGCAGCGGCACAGGCATACGATGGCTGTTCTATGGTGATCGGAGATACGGAAAAAGCCGGCGGAACGCAAGGCAATGGTGCTGCCTTTTATGATCGGGACGGAAGGGCGGTTCTGTGCATGGTGCAGGATGGACTATTAAAGTTCCGATACCAGGAATCTGTGGATGTAACGGATCAGGGGGAGGTACTGATTCAGGCACAGCAGGATTGGACGCTGGATGCAAAAGCATATATGGGGTTTCGAATTACTGACATGCAGATAGCAAGAGCCAACGAGGAAAATGTAATTGAAGTAAAAATAAAAATAAAAAATTTAAAGACCGGTTTTGAGTACGCAACATCAAGATGCACGAAATGCTACAATTTTAAAACGGAAAATGATTACAGAAAGATTGTGGAAGACAGTATTCTTACGTTGTAAAAACCGATGAATAACAGTTTGAAATAATGGTCATACTTTTTACTGCCAGAATATTTAGGACAATGAAGGAGGTAGAAGAATGGCTGATTTAAACTGTTCCGTTGATAATTGTGTATATAACAAGAATGAGTATTGTTGTAAGGGTGACATTATGGTAGGTGGAAAGCATGCCTGTACGCAGAAGGAAACCTGCTGCGAGAGCTTTTCAGACGCCAAAAACGAAAGATTTACCAGTGCAATTGAGCATCCCAGCAAAGTGATCAGTATTGACTGCGAGGCAGTGAAATGCGTTTATAACAGTAATTACAAGTGTACGGCAGAACATGTGGATATCAAGGGCTGTGGCGCATGCGACTGCAGAGAGACAGCTTGTGCGACCTTTACCGAGAAGTAAGAGTTTTCATGATTTACCAGCTTGAATTTATGTCCGATTTATGGTTAAATAAAAGAGATGTTGAAAATTCATGAGAAGAAAGCAGGTGAACCGTTTCCCCTGCTTTCTGTTTCTGCAAGATAGCGGATCGCTCCGCAATTAATAAGGAAATCAGGATGAGAAAAACAAAGCTTTTTATTGCAGCAATGGCGGTATTCCTTCTTGCCGGCTGTTCCAGTGAAGTGATTACAGTTACCGGGACGATCTCAGAAGAAGAACCGGAAACGGCGACTTACATAGAAATGAAGGAGTTTGAACTAAAGGAAGCGAAAACGGAAAGCGGCCGGGAAGAGGTTCAGTGCTGTGCCGTGCTGATTCCCGCAGGCTATGTGGAGTCAGAAGAAATTCCGGGGATGTATGTTCATGAAAGAAATCCGTTGGATTCCTCCAATATTTACTATACTGCTTCTGAGGGTGATGTGGGCGGAGCAGTTTCGGACAAGCTCTCCAAGGAAAGCTATGAGAAAATTGTTGAGAATGCCTATAAAGAAAACGGACAGGAGATTGATCTCACAATTGAATCCTTTGAGGAAATTGATATGGAGGGAGTACCGGGGTACAAGATCCGAAGCTCCTATGAGGTAGAGGGTGGAGAGGTAGAGCAGCTTGCCTATCTGATTCTGGCAGAGAATACCTACACCATTACCTACAGCCAGATGGCGGACGATGATCTGATGGCTGACTTTGAAATTTCCGATGGGGAAATTAAACTTGTGCGGGAAGGAGAAGTAAATCTTGCCAGCGCTGAGGAAAAGAAAAATTGAAAATCAGTATTGACATTTGTGTAAATAGATGGTACAGTGATTAAGCATGCGGATGTCGCATGAATAGCAAGCAGAGTATCCACTCTCACCCTGTGGCAATTGAGCTTACAGGCGTTCATAGTTCAAAATCCTACAGTACAGAAGTATCGAAGTGAGTGCGTATGAGGATTGTTTCAGAACGTAGTGATTTAAGTGGATAGTTATGCGCTATCCACTTTTTATGTGCTTATGCAGGGAGGAAAAAGCCATTAGCGAATTATTCATTAACGAACAGATCAGAGACAAGGAAGTACGTGTTATCGGAGAAGACGGAGAGCAGTTAGGCATTATGTCATCAAGAGAGGCACTTCAGATGGCAGAGGAGGCAGGAGTTGATCTTGTCAAGATCGCTCCCACAGCAAAGCCGCCGGTATGTAAACTGGTTGACTACGGTAAGTACAAATACGAGCTTACCCGTAAGGAGAAAGAAGCAAAGAAGAAACAGAGGGTGATCGAAGTAAAAGAGATTCGTTTATCTCCAAACATCGATACCAACGACCTTAACACTAAGGTGAATGCGGCAAGAAAATTCCTTTCCAAGGGAGATCGTGTGAAAATCACACTCAGATTCAGAGGCCGTGAGATGGCACATATGGCAAACAGCAAACATATTCTGGATGATTTTGCGGAAGCACTTTCTGATATCTGCGTGGTGGAAAAAGCACCTAAGGTGGAAGGAAGAAGTATGACAATGTTTTTAACTGAAAAGCGATAGCCTGCCAGTTAAAATAGATGATGGAAGGACATGCTTCTGTCGGCAGTAATAAATTATAGTATACAGGAGGAATCAGTTATGCCAAAAATGAAAACCAGCAGATCTGCTGCAAAGCGTTTTAAAGCTACAGGAACAGGTAAATTAAAGCGGAGTAAAGCTTACAAGAGCCATATCTTAACCAAGAAGACTACTAAGAGAAAGAGGAATCTTAGACAGCCTGCGATTACTGACCAGACGAATGTTAAGAATATGAAGAAGATTTTACCGTATTTATAAGAAAGTCGTAAGGAGGATATAAGACATGGCAAGAATTAAGGGCGGCATGAACGCTAAGAAGAAACATAATAGAGTATTAAAGCTTGCAAAAGGCTACAGAGGTGCCAGAAGCAAGCAATATAGAGTAGCTAAGCAGTCCGTAATGAGAGCATTAGCTTCCTCATATGCAGGACGTAAGGAAAAGAAGCGTCAGTTCAGACAGCTCTGGATTGCACGTATCAATGCAGCTGCAAGAATGAATGGATTATCCTACAGCAAGTTTATGTATGGGCTTAAGCTGGCAGAGGTTGATATCAACAGAAAGATGCTTGCAGAGATGGCAGTAAATGATGCAGAAGGCTTCAAGACACTGGCAGAGCTGGCAAAGAGCAAAATTGCATAGAGAATGCATATTTGGGAATCCCGCTGACAGAAATGTTAACGGGATTTTTTGTCGCATTTATTTCGGATATATGTTATGATTACTTTAATCGTTTGATAAAAGAATTGACAGAAAACAGGAGAAGATGCAGTATGGGAAAATTGAGTGGTCTTGCCCCCCAGGATGTTTTTTACTATTTTGAAGAAATCTGTGGGATCCCCCATGGATCAGGAAATACACAAAAGATCAGCGATTATTTAAAGAAATTTGCAGCCGACAGAAAACTGGAGTATTATCAGGATGCGGCAGGAAATATGATCATCATTAAGGAAGCGTCAGCAGGCTATGAGGATCATCCACCGGTGATGCTTCAGGGTCACATGGATATGGTTATGGTTAAAAAGCCGGATTGTGCGATTGATATGGCAAAGGATGGATTGCAGCTTGTAGTTTCCGGTGACCGGTTGATGGCAGAGGGGACCAGCCTTGGCGGTGACAACGGTGTTGCAGTTGCCTATGGGCTGGCGCTGATAGCAGGAAATTATAAGCATCCGAGGCTGGAGCTTGTCATTACCGTGGATGAAGAGGTGGGAATGAACGGCGCCAGAGTGCTTGATGTTACGCCACTGAAGTCTAAGAGATTAATCAACCTGGATTCAGAGGAGGAGGGGATCTTCCTTGCAGGCTGTGCCGGTGGTGCAAGGGTGGATCTGAGCCTTGGCTATGTACCGGTTTCCGTGAAAGGAGCTTTCTGCAGCATAGCGGTAAAGGGACTGCAGGGCGGTCATTCAGGTGAGGAGATCCATAAGGAGAGAGGCAATGCCATCTGTCTTTTGGGAAGACTTTTGTACAGATTGCAGGGAGAAGTAAAATTCAGCATAGAAGGTCTGGAGGGCGGTGTGGCAGATAATGCGATTCCAACAGCTGCGAAAGCGCAGCTTATTCTTACCGGAAGTGATAAAGAAAAGGAAGTGCTTACACAAATCTGTGTAAATACAGAGCAGGAATACAAGAATGAACTTAAGGATAAGGATGGAGCGGTTTGGATAGAAGTACGGTTTGATGAGGAAAGGGAAGCGAAGGTCATGGAGGAAAACTTATCCCTAAGGACGGCAATGCTCCTAAACGCTTTGCCGTATGGCGTGCAGGCGATGAGCGCTGCAATGCCGGGACTGGTGGAGACCTCCCTGAATCCGGGGCTTCTTTGTATGTCAGAGGAAAGCGTTCAGATCGGTATTTCCGTGAGAAGCTCTTTGGATTCTGCAAAGAAGGCATTGATTGGGAGACTTAAGAGCATCGGTGAGCTTGCTGCTGCCGAGGTAAAGGTGAGAGGAGATTATCCGGGCTGGGCATACCAAAAGGAATCACCCCTTCGGGAAAAGATGGCGGAGATATATAGGGAGCTTTACGGAAGAGAACCAAAGGTACAGGCGATTCATGCAGGTGTTGAATGCGGACTTTTGGCATATAAGATACCGGGACTTGATTGTGTCTCTATCGGCCCGGATATGAAAAACATCCATACGACAGAGGAGGAACTGTCTATTTCTTCCACGGAGCGGGTTTGGAATTACCTTTTGAGAGTGTTGGAAGCGCTATAGTAGAAGGCAGGGAGGAACATCATGAATCTGAATCGGAAAAATATCAGAAAAATAAGAGGATTGATTCTATTTACGGCAGTAGTTATTCTGGCGATTATGAAATTTGATCTGCTTTGCGAAGCGGTCATGTTTTGTATGGGAATCTTAAAGCCATTTCTGTTGGGCGGAATGATTGCTTTTGTAATCAACATTCCTATGAGCTTTTTTGAGAGAAAGCTGTTTGGAGATGACAGGATCAGACCGGGCAGGGGAAAGCTGATACGCAAATGCAGGCGGGGAATCAGCCTGGTACTCGCCCTTCTGGCGGTAGTTCTGGTCATTGTTCTGGTGGCAATTGCTGTGATTCCGCAGCTGGTGGAGACAGTGCGTGTGCTGGCTGAGAAAATCCCGATTTTCTGGGCAGGCGTGCTTGAGCGTCTGGAGGTGTTATTTGCGGAAAGACCGGAGCTTTTGCAGTACCTGCAGAGTTTAGAGGAAATGCAGATTGATTGGAAAAAGATCATTGATACGGTTATGAGCTTTTTACAGAACGGGATGGGGAGTATGCTTTCCTCCACATTTACATTTGCAAGCAGCCTGATCAGCGGCACAGTCAATTTTTTCATTGCCCTCGTCTTTTCTATTTATATTCTGGTCCAGAAGGAAAAGCTTGGAGATCAGTTTTCCAGAATATTAAAGGCTTACAGCAATAAGAAAATATATGAAAAGACCATGGAAGTGATGAGCCTTCTTTATCGAAACTTTAGCCATTTTATTACCGGACAGTGTACGGAAGCAGTGATCCTAGGATTGCTATTCATTGTTACGATGACGATTTTCCGATTTGATTATGCAGTAATGATCGGTGTATTGATTGCCTTCATGTCTCTGGTGCCTATTGTGGGAGCGTTTATCGGCTGCTTTGTCGGAGCATTTCTGATGTTTGTGGATGATCCCGTGAAGGCAATCTGGTTCGTAGTACTGTTTATCGTACTACAGCAGATTGAGGGAAATCTGATCTATCCCCATGTGGTGGGAAATTCGGTGGGACTTCCGTCTATCTGGGTGCTGGCGGCGGTCACCATAGGCGGCAGCCTTATGGGGGTATTTGGAATGTTGGTTTTCATTCCGTTGCTCTCAACGGTATATACGCTGCTTCGGGAGAATGTAAATAAGAGAAATGGTGTGAAGTGCTGTGTGGCGTGTTCAGGGGAAGCACCGGAGAAAATTTCGGGAGAAACCTTGGTGGAGAAAGCTGCAAAGCAGGAGAAGTAGAGGGAAAAGCTTTGCGGGGAAACCTGTATGAGATATAGAAAGCCCGTGGCAGATTTTGCCACGGGCTTTCTGTAATAGAAAACTAAGATACCACTTCCGAATCAGACCTGTTTACCTTTTGTTTCAATACTGCATAGAGTTCTGCATAAGTCAGTTCGCTGTAGGGACCAACATAGAAAATAAGCAGAATACCGCAGGTGAAAACGGACAGCAGAATCCATCCAAGGAAGGAAAGCTGTAATACGAAAGCATTCCACTTATCACCGGTCATCATCTGTTTACTTCTTGCAAAGACTTCCTTGGTACTAAGCTCCGGATTCTCAGCAAGAATGTAGGGAACCATCAGGTATTCATAAGTCTTGATAATACCCGGAATGATAAATAGGAGAGACCATAAGAATATGTATAATCCCTCGAGAAACATAGTCTTGATGATATTCCCATAGGAGCTTGAAAAAGCAAAAACCAGCTCTTTGAGAGAAGGCTGCTCCTCACGGCATTTAATGAAAAAGCGGCGGCAACCGACAATCAACGGATTAAATACCAGGAGGGAAAGAACAAAGGAAATTGCTAAAATCACCAAAACAGCAACAACAATCGCAGACAGGACTGCCGCTAAAACATTTGGATCCACTCCGGAAAACAGGCTATCACCGCCTGAGGCGGATTTGTAAGATTCCGATGCGGAGTTACCTGCGCTGCTTCCACCGCCTCCGGTAAGAAAACTCAGAATCAGGGAAACCAGTACAGCTTTCCAGTAATTCGCCTTCAGCGTGATCTTCGCACGGTCTTTCAGTTCTTTTCTAGTCCACATAGTAATACTCCCTTCGTAAGAATTTATTATTATAAAATAAATATTACAATAGATGAAAAAACAGTACAAGTGATATTAGGAAATTTTCATAAAAATTCAAAATAGGGGTTGATTTTATTTTCTGTACCATATATAATACAACTTGTGCTTCGGGGTGTGGCTCAGGTGGTAGAGCGCTACTTTAGGGAAGTAGAGGCCGCAAGTTCAAGTCTTGTCACTCCGACTGGAAAAGAACCTGGAAAGTATTGAAATTCAGTGCTTTTCGGGTTTTTATGTTTTGGGGAGAGCCGATAGCCGGAGCGAGGAATCACCCCTATTTTTAGTTCTGGTTGTGGTAACGATTGTGGTAACGATTGCCTCAGAGGTTAAACGAATGATTGAAAAAGAGCATTTTCATGTTTTGAACTATGTGAAGAAGGAAGAGTATTCTGCCAGTATGGATGGAATGCGGTATATGCTGAAAAAAAAAGAGGTAGGCGATGATACAAAGCTGGAGGTGATCATTTGGCCGGAACCATACTGCTTTGCAAAAACAGAGGAGGAAAAAAAGCAGCGGAAGGAATTTGAATTTTCTGCAAGTGGTGTGGAAATGGCGGCTGACTGGTTGAATGAGCAGTATGTGGAGCAGAAACCACTGTGGGAATTGTCAAAAAAGATGAAAATCTGAATTTTTTTGTTGAAAAAAGCAGCCCATTTGATTTATAATAAATATAGTTAACATAATGTATAAGGGTGGGAGATACGACATGACATCATTGAGCTTTGACGACAGGGTATTTAACAGAGAGGTTCCCTTTTGCAGGGTGTACAGTCTTGACAGTAAGGAAAAGCTGGAAAAGCTATTCTTGAAGAACAGGATTTCCTATTTTATAGAATGGCAGGACCGGTCATTTCTGTCCTGCATGTTCGGGAATGAAAAACAGAAAGAAAAGAGTATGTTTACCATTCGTATCAATGAAGCAGACGTAGAACGTGCAACAGAGCTGATCAAGGGGCTTGAATCTGTAAAGCTGCGGAAAGCAAAGGAAGAATAATGAAATAGAGATATGATTTGCAACCTCCGGAAGTAATCCGGAGGTTTTTATGTGAGTAGCAGTGTCTTCCTAAAAAGAAGCCTGCAACTGTTCTTTTCCTGCAGAACAGATTGTGTGGCTCAGACGGATATGGTATTCTGGAAAGGAAATTGGAGGAAGAAGATGGAAAAGAGGAACGAGAAGAAGACAGTATGTCCGGTTTTTGAAAAATGCGGTGGCTGCCAGCTTTTGGACAAAAGCTATGATAAGCAGTTAAGCTGGAAAAAGGATCAGGTCAGTGCACTTTTACAGCCTTATGGAAAAATTGATGGAATCGAGGGAATGGAACATCCGGAGTATTATCGCCATAAGGTGCATGCCGTGTTTGGGAGAGACAGAAAGGGAAATGTGATCTCAGGTGTATATAAGGAAGGAACGCATATCATTGTTCCCGTTGAAAAATGTCTGATTGAGAACCAGGTGGCCGGCGAAATCATACAGACCATAAAGGGGCTTTTGAAATCCTTTAAAATAAAGACCTACGATGAAGATACCGGCTATGGGTTGCTCCGCCATGTGCTTGTGCGGGTGGGGTACCGGACCGGACAGGTGATGGTCGTGCTGGTTCTTGGATCTCCGATCATGCCCTCTAAGAATAATTTTGTGAAGGCATTGCGGAAGGAACATCCCGAAATCACTACGGTAGTGGTGAATGTGAATGATAAGAGAACCAGTATGATCCTGGGAGATAAGGAGCAGGTGATTTATGGCCCTGGCTATATAGAGGATGAGCTTTGCGGATTGACCTTTAAAATTTCACCGAAATCCTTTTATCAGGTGAATCCGGAGCAGACACAGAAGCTGTACCGGACAGCGATTGCATATGCGGATCTGAATGGAAAAGAAACGGTGTTAGATGCCTATTGCGGAACGGGAACCATCGGAATGATCGCGGCAGCTAAGGCGGGAAGGGTTATCGGAGTAGAACTGAACAAGGATGCTGTCAGGGATGCGATAGCAGGAGCAAAGAAGAATCATATCTCCAATATCCGTTTTTACCAGGCGGATGCGGGAGAGTTCATGGTAAAACTGGCAGAAGCCGGCGAGAGGGTGGATGTAGTGCTTATGGATCCGCCACGGAGCGGCAGCGACGAGAAGTTTCTAGCTTCGGTCGTAAAGCTGAAACCGGAGAGGGTAGTCTATATTTCCTGCAATCCGGAAACGCTGGCACGGGATTTAAAATATCTGTGTGGTAAGGGATACAGGATGGTAAAGGGGAAGGCTTATGATATGTTTCCGTTTACGAGTCATGTGGAAAGTACCGTCCTGTTGCAAAGAAGATGACTACCAGTGGAGGCACTTTGTATATCCTGAACGCAACTTGTTACAGATAATGTACGACTTATTACAGTTAAGAATGCGTTGCTATATTCGCGATGTGAAATTTCAAGCTATAGAGATGATCCCCTTTCGATAAAAATCGGACAAAGGTCCGATTTTTTTTGCTTATTACCCACATAAAGTTACGTTTTGGTTACAATGGCTTTGCTATACTTTTTCATAATGGTGAAAATTGTTTTGACGAAAGAGGGCAGACATCACAGATTATGAAAAAGAGAATTATATCATATATTTTAGCTATTGCGTTATTGATTACTTCAATCAATATACCTTCTATACAACTGAATGCAGAAGAGTCGGTGAGTAAAGAGGAATCGTCAGTGGTGGATACACCTGATGCTACGCCGGAGGATTCCTTAGAACCCACACCGTCCCCGCATGAAACGAAAACGCCAACAAATGAGGAAACGAATAAGGATGAGGAATCTGCAGATGAGGAAGACGATGCGGAAGGAGCAACACCGGCACCGGAAGCAACACCTGGACAGAGCAGGAAAGCATTATCATTTCTTTTTACCGCACCTGCAGCACAGCCATACGATGAAGGGGAAACGGTAATTATGTATGGCGATACCGGCAACGGATCTAAGGTAAATCTGGCAGCATCGGAAAAGGCTGAGTTTGCGTATGGAACAAAGATCACGTTGTCATTGGATGGGGTGAGTGATTCCGTTCAGTTCCGTATCAAAAAAGCCGGAGTAAGTGAAGATGTAGGCTATAATGAATCGGTGATATATGAGCCGGGATATTATGGGCTGGGATATAGCTATACAAAGGAAGACGAAACTAATGTTGAAGATGATTCCTGTGAAAACTATGGATTTACCATTGTCAGAGCAAAGCTGGGAGTTCCCTCCAATCTTGACTGGGACGGAACAAATGCCACATGGGATGCGCTTGCGGAGGATAAAAATGGCAATCCCCTTAAGGATGACGCAGTCTGTGATTATATCGTCACACTGTATAAGGACGGCAGAAGCATTGCAGAAGAAACCGTAGCCGGCAGCAATGAAGTAAGCCCGTCCTACGATTTCGCGGAGGTCATCGATTCGGAAACCGGGGGTGGGGGAAAGTATACCTTCAGTGTGAAGGCGCTGGTCCCTCCTTCGCTTGAGGATTATTACGAGGATGCAGAAGAAAGCTCTCAAAGTGCAGAGGAAGATGCACTTTATGCAGTGAAGGTTACTCTTGTACCGAAAAAGGGGATTGCCACTGCAGTTACCACCGGTTCAGACACCGCCTTCCTTTTGATCTCGGGCGCTACAGGCCACAATGAAAAAGAAATATACGCCGATGCAGAATCAGATTGGGAGTTTGCCGAATGGTCGATTGAGGACGGAAATGACGGTGACAGCGGTATTTCCTTTACCTCTGCGACAAGTGCTGATACGGTTGTAAAGATTTCTGACGGTTATTCCGGAAGCACGGGTGTGAGGATCCTTGCAACTGCAAAGGAGGGGAATGCGCCTGAAATAGCAGAATACACAAGCGGCACCGATGACAATGCCGGAAAGCTTGTTGCAACTGCGAAGGACAGCCAGAGCGGTCTGAAGGCATATGCCTTTTCGACAGCAGACTCTTCGGACGGAATAGAGGAGAACGAGTGGAGAGAGCTGGCGAGCGCAACAGTTGAAGAAAAGACAGTCACATTTACGCCGGAAACCGGTGGCGAATACTTTTTTTATGCCAAAGATGCAGATGGGAATATTAAGCGATCTGATCAACCGGTTCCTGTCACGATCATTACCTATGACGGTTATTATGAAAATAATAACAGGAAAGAGATCAAGGATTTCTTTATAGGTTCCGGTTCCTTTCAGTTACCGGATCTTACAGATACGGATGAAACGATACATAGAAAGGGCTATACCTTTGATGGCTGGTATTCCCAAGCCGGTGGGAGTGGCACAAAAGTAAGCTCACTTTCAAGAAATGCAGGCGGGGATGTAAGGTATTACGCAAAGTGGAATCTGACAGAGCTTACATGGAAAACTGCACTTGCTGATAAAGAAACTGACTATATCGGGAATGAAATTAAACTGACTGCAAAGGTCAATGACACGACAGCGGATGTGATTTATACCTGGTACAAAAAAGGCAGTGGTGACTCTGATTTTACAGAGATAGCCTCTGATAAAACCGGAGCATTTTCGGTCAGAAATGTCAGTGACTCCGGAACATATCGAGTGGACGCAAAAATTACCTACAAGGATGACGAGGATAAAGAGCAGACAAAGGAGCTGAAAGGCGATGCTGTAACGATCACGATCAAGCCTGTAGCGCTCGAAATCAAAGCGGTTGATCAGGAGATTACCTATGGAGATAACGCTCCCGAATACAAGGTTACCTATACGGGACTTAAGGGAGAAGATATTACAGATCTATCAAAAGCTCACATATCAGTGGGCTCTTTGACGTGTGTTTATCAGCAGTGGGATCCTTGTAAAGAGGGTGGATATTCCATTTCCTTTGATACGGAAAATAAGTTTGATTCTGAAAATTATCTGATCAGTACCATAGCGGGTACGCTTACTGTAAAGCCCAGAAATGTGAATGCGGCTGATAGTGCGGTCACTGTCACCCTGGAAAATGCAGACAGCTATATCTATACCGGCTCTGAGATCACACCGGACATCATAATAAAGGACGGTGACAGAGATATTTCTGCATACCATGCATTGATTAAGAGTGGTTATGAAGATCCTGTACCACACGTGCATCAGGCAGCACATATTATTATTGCATTAGAGCAGGAGATTACCTGTACAGTAGGCGAAGAAAACTATTGTTGCCGGGGAATTGTAATTCCGTCTAATGTAAAGCATACCATAGTCAGTGAGGGAATGCCTGTTATTATTTTTCTGTTCGAGGAGACCACCATCACAGCAGAACAGATAAAGGAAACGAGAGTGATAGAACCGGAAATTGCTGTGAAAATGGCAGAACTTTATGAGAAATTATTGGCAAAGGCTGTGGATAAGAATGCAGGCTGTAAAATGTTTTACGCTAAGGTCATGGAATACCTGAGAATAGAAATGCCGGGACTGAAAAATCTGGATGAGAGAATTATGGCGGCAATTACTTTTGTGCATGAGCATGCAGACGAGGACATTACAGTTAAAAAAATTGCTGAAATGCAGTATATGTCGGAAAGCCGTTTTTCCCACTTGTTTAAGGAAAATACCGGTATTTCTTTTGCGGGATTTCTGATAATGGCAAGAATAGAAAAGGCCTATGAGGGCATTCTGCTTGGGAAAAATATCACAGAGGCATCGGTGGATGCTGGATTTTACAGCCCCGCACATTTTGCATCAGTTAATAAGAAGATGTTTGGCATTACGGCAAGTTCTCTGGTGGGTGATACAAATGTCTATAGAATAGCAGAAATTTGAAAGTTAAAAAAAATCCGTCCTTGTATACTGAGAGAAAGCAGAGTATACAGGGAGGGATTTTTTATGCCAGTTTCATTTAAAAGAGGTGTTTATCATTTCAATGAGGAGAGAAATTTTGATTTTCAGTTAAACCGCATTATCATGTGGGATGGAGGAAGGATTGAGGATATAGTGCCGATCAGTCAAAAAATCCATAACAGCGAGACGTGGAAGACGGAGTTGATTAAACTGGGAGAGCAGGCAGAAGAGGAAGGACGAACAGAGAATGCGATTGCTTATTACCGGATGAGTGAGTTTTTCATGTATGACGGAGATCCGGATAAGAAGAAATATTATAAGAAAGCGACAGACATGTTCTACGAGTTTTATCGGGAATATTTTACGAATGGAACGGTAGAACAATTTCAGGTGTCTTATGAGGAAGTAAAACTTCCGGTGATGCATGTAAAACCTGTGGGAGAGAGAAAAGATATCATTCTTCTACATGGTGGAAATGATTCCTATTATGAGGAATTCTTCTTTCCTATGCTTTATCTGGCGGAAAACGGGTTTGAGGTGTATCTGTTTGAAGGACCGGGACAGGGAGGCGTGATGCGTCTGCAGGGAAAACATTTTACGCATGAGTGGGAAAAACCGGTAAAGGCAATCTTGGATTATTTTCATTTGGAGGATGTGACAATTATCGGCGCTTCCTTAGGTGGCATGCTGGCACCGCGGGCAGCAGCGTTTGAAAAGCGTATCTCACGTGTAATTGCCTGGAGCGTTTTTCCTAATTTTCAGGAGGTGATTCTTGGCGGGCCTACCATAGAAGATAAAAAGCAGATGAAGCTGGTGCAGTTTTGCATCAGATTTCGGTTAAAAGGGCTGATCAATCTGGCTATGGAGAAAGCAGCAAAGAAGTCGGAGGTTATCCGTTGGGGACTTAGGCATGGTATGTATGCTTATGAAGCCGATTCTGCCTATGATTATGCCGTTAAGATGGATAGGTATCAGATGATTGATGTGGCAGACCAGATCACCCAGGATGTGCTGATTGCAGGGGCCAGCAAAGATCACTTTATTGATTATAAGACAGTAAGCGAAGAAATTGACGCGCTGACCAATGTGCGTTCTTTGACATTCCGGCTTTTCACGGAGAAGGAAGATGCGTGCAATCATTGTAATTGCGGAAATGTGAAACTCACCTTTGACACCTTTATGAACTGGATCATGCAGATGAAAGCAAATAACAGATGAACGGGAGCATGGCATAGGAAGACTTGACAAAATCTAGTGGAGAGTGATACCATAAAAATAAGTTAGCGGTAACTAATGGACGGTGACCGCTAATTTGGTAGAATGAGGTTAGAGATGACTAATTGCAATTATTCTCTGAGGCGGAGGCGTTTTAAATGATTAAGACAACATTAAAAATTGACGGCATGGCGTGTGGAATGTGCGAATCCCATATAAATGATGCGGTGCGAAAGAGTTTTGTGGTGAAAAAGGTTACTTCTTCTCACAGTAAGGGTTTAACGGAGATACTGTCCGATAATTCGCTGGATGAGGAGAAATTGAAGCAGACAATCAAAGAAACGGGTTATACGGTATTGTCGGTAAAGACAGAGGAGTATGTGAAAAAAGGATTGTTTGGGAGAAAGTAGGGAGGATTAGCGTATGAAGAAAATCAAAGAGACAGAAAAAGGATTTTATGGTTGTTACTGGCCTGTAAAAGGAAGCAAGTGTGCAATTATTGCCATGCTGGGAGATGATTGTGAAGACCATATGGCAAAGTCTGCAGTGAAATGGTTACAGAAAAAGTTACATATCAGTGTTTTGACATTAAGTCCTGCGCGGAAGGATTACAGTCATCACAATCTGCCGGTGGAGAGAATCGGTGCCGCAATTTCCTATTTACAGACACGAGGTATTGAAAAAATAGCTATCACGGGAGCTTCCACAACAGGAATGTATGCACTTCTTGCAGCTTCCTATTATCCGCAGATTACGCTTACGATCGCAATGACGCCTGCGGATTTTGTGATGGAAGGTTTTACCAGGGGAAACGGGACGGTCAGAGCGAATGGCCGGGGGATGGTGAGTCCAGTGCTTCCTGGGAAGGGAAGCCGCTGCCTTATCTGCCCTATGCCTACAGGCATCCGGAATACGGTATGAAAATAAAAGAGGAATCCCAAAAGGGCAAAGATATGATAGCATCCCGCGAGCTGTTTGATACTTCGGAGAAGGTGCATCCGATTCAGGAAGAAGAATTTATCAAAATCGAAAGGATAAAGGGCAGACTCCTGCTCATCGGCGCCGAGGATGATGTTTTGTGGGACACGGCAAAGTATATCCGACGAATGGAGGAACGCCTTGCAAAGCGGGAGCATAACTGTGAGGTGGAGAGCTACATATACGAGCATGCTACGCATTTTGTTTTTCCGGAAGGTTTGGTGAAGGCAATTCTGCCGGTGGTGGGAGACCTAATGCCAAGAGTGTTTGCTGCAGGAAGAAATTATCCGAAGGAATGCAAAGCAGCAAGAGTAGATATTGAAAGGCATGTGACGGATGCTATCCGTTCCTGGGGAAGGGCGAATGGATAAAAAAGAAAAAATATCTGTGAGCGGTGTACCTGAGACCATGCTTCAGACAATGTATGCAAGAGCAAAAGAATCGGAGAGAGAGAATCCCTATATTTATGACAAAAAAGCAATGGAGTTTGTGTCGCGGCTAGACTATGATTTCTCCAACGCAGAGAAGGACACCGTGATGAGTTCAGGAGTAATCGCACGGACGATTCTGCTGGATGGTATGGTTGAAGAGTTCCTTAACAGTCATCCGGATACCATCGTGGTGAATATCGCCTGTGGAATGGATACAAGATGCTATCGTATGGAAGAAAAATATAAGTACTGGTACAATATTGACCTTCCGGAAACTATCCAAATAAGGAGGCGCTTTCTGGAAGAGAATGGACCGGTATTCCAGCTTGCAAAATCGGCCATGGATGCTTCCTATACAGAAGAAATCTGTTATCATGGGGAACCGGTTCTTGTTGTAGTTGAAGGTCTTACAATGTATCTGCAGGAAACGGATGTGAAACAGATTTTTCATATTATCCATAAAAAATTTGATAAGGCCACTGTATTTGTGGAAACTATGTCCCCCTTTGTGGCAGCTCATGTAAAGGAAAAATCAATACAGGGAAGCCAGGCAAAATTTACGTGGGGTGTGAAGAACGGAAAAGAATTGGAAAAGCTGATTCCGGAATTTATAAGCCGGAGAGATGTCGGCCTTACGGAAGGAATGAAGGTGATTTATCCGGCTTATAAAGTACTTGGGAAAATACCGTTTATCCGTAATCTGTCCAATAAAATACTGGTGATGGAAAATCTTTCCTTATAATAAATTTGAAGTAAATTGCGTATAATTAATAATAAGAAGAAAAATTACTTTGCGTACTATTGGATATTATGATATAATTTATATTGCGTACTGTTGTATTTGTAGCATGGAGGCTTCTTATGAAAATTAAACGTAAAATTTATGAAAAACTCATAGAGTGGAAGAACAGTTCAAATGGAACAAAGGCACTTCTGATTGAAGGGGCCAGACGTATTGGTAAATCGACAATTACAGAAGAGTTGGGAAAAAATGAGTACAAATCATATATCATGATTGATTTTAACAAGGCAAGCAAAAAAATCCTTGAGAGTTTTGATGATTTGGGGAATCTTGATGTTTTTTTTCAGACATTGTCTCTTGAATATAATAAAAGATTGTATAAAAGAGAGTCTTTGATCATATTTGATGAGATTCAAAAGTTTCCCAAAGCCAGAGAAGCAATTAAATATCTTGTGGCAGATGGAAGATATGATTTTATCGAAACCGGTTCATTGATTTCCATTCGAGAGAATGTGGAAGATATTACAATTCCATCTGAGGAAAGAAAACTTAAGATGTATCCGGTAGATTTTGAAGAATTTGCCATGTATTTAGGGGAAGAGCTTTTAGTGGAATATATCAAAAAGTGTTATGAGGAAAAAGTTCCGCTTGAAAGAAAAATGCATGAAAAAGCAATGCATTTATTTAAGGAATATATGCTGGTAGGTGGTATGCCACAAGCAGTTGTTGCATTTGCTGAAAATGGTCGAGATTTTGTTTTGGCTGATGTGGAAAAGCGTGATATACTTAATCTGTATAGGGATGATATAAAGAAAGCAGCTAAAAGATATAACTCTAAAGTATCAGCGTTATTTGAAAATATCCCTGCATATCTTTCGACTCACGAAAAGAAAATTGTACTTAGTGAGATAGATCAGGGCGCAACATTTGACAGATATGATGATCCGCTGTTTTGGCTTGATGATTCCATGATATGTAATCTCTGTTATAAATGTAATGATCCTAATGTAGGTTTTGCACTGAACAAAAATGAATCAGCAGTAAAATGCTACATGGGAGACACGGGACTTCTCGTAAGTCTTGCGTTTAATGAAAATGAGATTATAAATCAGCAGCTTTATAAATTAATCATGGATGATAAATTGTCGTTAAACGAAGGTATGATATATGAAAATGCTATTTCTCAGATGATAGCGTCAAAAGGGAAAAAACTATATTTTTATACCAGATATTCGGAAGAAAAGCACAGAAATGATATAGAAATTGATTTCTTGTTGTCAAATGAAAGCAAAATGAACTTTAAGGTATTTCCTGTCGAAGTAAAATCATCAAAGAATTATACAGCAACTTCACTGAATCGCTTTAAAGAGTCTTTTAATGCAAGGATAGATATGTCTTACATCGTTCATCCTAAGAATTTAATGATTGATAATGAAATTATAAAAATACCTCCGTATATGTTTAGTGTGATTATTTAATGTAAGAGAAAAATTATCATATTTCTATGCTGCCTTTACAAATTAAAGTGATATAATGGATTAGCAATAGCTAACTACGAAAATAAATGAATGACATTGAAACTGTACGAGGAGACGGAACGGGAGGTTGTGTGGGAGTGGATACAGAAGCAATATGTGGACTTCCTCTCCGATTGTCGCACTGATCTCGGTGGCAAAAAGAACTTCCATAACGGTGCGGGTGGCACCTATGACTGTATCGCTCTGATGGCGTATTGGAGAGTCTGCCATGATGTCACAGATCTTGCTGAGATTGAGGAGATGGAGACTTCACTGTTCCTTCCGACTTTCCGTATCTTGTCGAAGTTTGTGGACTGCAACAAGCCATTGTTAAAAAAACTGATGTATAAGAGTTTTCAGAACGCTGAAAAGCAGTGCAGTAAGTGGAACGACTATGAGATGTATGTTGCACCCTTTGAAAAGGACAAACCTATCTGTTACGAATTTACCGCTTGCCCGGTGGCGGAGTTCGCCAGGCAGCATAATTTATTGGAGGTCATGCACTTGTGCAAACGGCAGCAAGTGCGATTTCACCATCTGCGGAGACAAAGACCAGTATCTGAAAGACCACCCCGAATATCGTGACGAGGCGGGATACAGAAGAAATCGATGAAAATTCAACGAAAAGGAGTAAGGCAATGAAAATTCTGATATATGGCGCAGGCGTGTTGGGCTGCAATCTGGCAAGGAACTTGTTCCGCGCCGGAAAGGACGTTACTCTACTTGCACGGGGAAAATGGGCGGAGGAAATCAAAAAGAACGGGTTACGGATAAAAGACAAATTTTCGCTCCGCACATCGGTCAGTCATATTCCGGTCGTGACTGCACTCACACCGGATGAGCGATACGATGTATCCCTGCAGCAGGTGCAGATTATGTATATAAACGAGTACCGAATTCCCCGTTTTTGGAAAGTGTGATAGAACTGTTTAAGAATAATCACCATTTGACGATAGAAAAAGTCTGTGAGTGCTTTGCAAAATTTAACAATTGTTACATATGCGAGAAAATGAAAGGTGGAACGGACTTTGACTATGTTTTATTTTTCCCGGATCATAACCCGGACTCATGGTATTATTGCATCAAAATGGAAATGGAACATACGATTTATCACCGATTTACAGAAACAGATTACAAGTTAATTGTTGAACGAGAATTATAAAGATGTAGCAAAAGGGGAGAAGCTGATGAAAACAACAACAATAATTTCATTGGTACTAGGTATTGTCGAATTTTATACTGTTTTAATAGATATATTGTATGTCAAAGTATAATTGTGTCTGGGAAAAAAAGAAGAGGTTTAAGACAGGGGAAAAAGCACTCCGGATTCCTACTACAGATTATCAATCTGAAAAGATTTTGATTCTGGGAGGATCACCCGGTGGTAATCTTGCGCTGGGACTGATATCGCATATAAACGCCCGGAGTGAAAACGTGGGAATGCCGGGGAAGATTTATGCAGGTTCTCTGGAAACGATTCAGGAGGTATCTATACTGGAAAAAGGGCTGCAAGAGATGACAATTATTATAGGTACTTGGAACAGCAATTGGTGCACAGCTTGCAGTGTTACTTTTGAACAGTGGAAGCATTAAAGCAGACAGATGGCAATAATAACCCGAAGGATTACGCGGAAATGATACGAAACAGATGCTTATAGATGTGCGTCCGTGACACTGTTATGCCAGAGGGAGCAGATGATTTTGATGATCTCGTCCTCTCCAAGCTTTCCCTCCTTCAAAAAAGTAAACATGGGATAAGCATGGAACATTCCGTCTTTCACGATTATGCGATAGTCTTTCACAGCGGATCTGATAAAGGCCGCTTCATATTCCGGTGCTTCCGCTGCAAATATTTCGTCTCCGCCGAAAAACATGACGATCTTAGGGAAACCTGTATAGTCGTCGGTTCTGGCATCACCCCAGATATATCCTGGATATTTATGTTCGTGGTCGTAGAAATCAGGATAAGCTTTCATGGAATCTGCAAACATCATGATGTCCCGTTTCTCAATTTCTTTCATACGCTGGAAGGATTCATCTGAAATCGTGAGATTGCAGGGGGATACAGGTATCATAAGGCCGGGCATGGCAAGGTTTATTTGTCCTTTCACGATATATCTGCCGGTGGCCATAATCAGATCAGCTCCTGCTGAGAAGCCAAGCCAGATGATATCTTCTGTATGATAGGTTTCCATCATTTTTCTGTGAGTCTCACTTATCATTTCGATTTCATCTATTACGTCTGCGTTAGGATAAAGAGGATATAATGGGATCCAAAGATCACAGCCTGTGTCCATATAGCGCTTCATAGAGCTGTTAGACGGCATTTGCCATCTCCGTTCACCACCGCCAACAAGATACATAACAGCTTTTTTACTTTTGCCAGATGCTTCATTGCAGGATATCAGCTTCCTGCCTACCAGACAATGATAGTCACCTATCATTTCATCATGAAATGTATAGCCTTTTATTCTAGGCAGTTTAAGCCTGAATTTGGCCTGAATGTCAAGGGAGGTCTTTACAAATTCCTCATAGGTTTCTTCTTGATGGGCTTTTTTCTTTACTATATTTTTTACAATTGGTTTTAAAATTTCATATAATAAACTCATGCTTTCTTTTCTCCTGTATCATTTGTTTCCCATTACAATAGAAGCAGTGCCGTTATCAATGCCTTTATTTCTGCGTACATATTATCCGGAGTTTCTGAAGCTTCTCCAATTCCGAATATTGCGAAAGTCGTACTGTAGGCTCTGATTTTGGGGTTGTCTATATGTAATACACCTTCCTGATTGCCTCTTAGAAGCAATTTTTCAAGTGATTTTGCCGTTTCACGAAATATTGGGAGCCGTAGTACATCAAAGTTCTGCCTATATTCCGGGTCTCGGATATCATCACCGATATAGGTAAGTGTATCGGTGAACTGTTTGATTAAGATGTCAGCAAGTTTATCCAGTGCCTCATTTACAGATATGCTTTCATCTTCACAGATCTGTCCCAGATAGTCGCTCGCCAGATTGCCACGGGTCAGTAATACTTGATTATACAATTCCCTTTTGCTTCCGAAATAGCGAAGAACAGTTCCCCTGACAATACCGCATTTTTCTGCGATAACATCAATATTGACCCCTTGATAACCATTTTCCATAAATAGATCTGTGGCCGCCTTCAAAATTTGCTTTTTACGAAGTTCGGTATCATTCATCCGCTTATGAGATTTTGTTTCCTGTATGTTTCCAGATTCTGGCATTTTTTCATGACCTTTCCAAATTGGAATATGAAATTGCGCTCCTGGCTTTCTGCCAGGAACTTACAGCACTGTATCAAAAATTATATTAATATAATGACAATATGTCAATAAGAAGATGATTGTTAGCAGGTATTACCAATTGACATCTCATTCCTTTTCTAATAGAATTTGGTTAGCCTTTCCTAATTAGAAAAGACTAACCAAAAATGAAAGGAATCGGAAATTATGTACAAGAATCCACTGCGGATATTATGGATTGTGCTGGGATTTATCTGTCTCGGACTTGGAACGGTAGGAGTAGCGCTGCCGGTTCTTCCTACGGTACCTTTTTATATGGCAACAGCGTTCTGTTTTGCCAAAAGCTCGCAAAAGCTTCATGACTGGTTTGTTGAAACAAAGCTTTACAGAAGGCACCTTGACAGCTTTGTAAAAGAACGTACCATGACGATTGGCACAAAGCTTCGGATCATGGGCATGGTGACCATTATGATGGCGATCAGCTTTTTGTGCATGAAGAATGCGCCGGTCGGAAGAATCTGCCTTGCTGTCGTCTGGATATGGCATCTCTGGTATTTCTTCCTGAGGATTAAAACGATAAGACCGGAAGGAAATCAGCTATGATTAAGACAAGACTGCTCAAATTGTTATTTCATGCTAAAAAATATATTGTATATCAGGTTATATGGAAATGGATTGCGCTGCTTGGTCAGGTCGTGATAGTTCTGGTTATTTCCATGCTTTTGGAGAAATGCATTCCAAAATACGATAACAGGGGATCGGATTCTGTTTTATGGCATTCTTGCTTTGGGCGCTGTTATGTTGAAATTTCTCTGTGACAGACAGGCGGCGTATATGTCATATAAGGCGAGTGTGGATGTCAAAAGAATTTTGCGTAAGAAAATTTATGGGAAGCTGTTAAGACTGGGAGCCGCTTACCGGGAGAGCGCAGCTACCTCGGAGGTGGTCCAGATGGCGGCAGAGGGCGTAGAGCAGTTGGAGATTTATTTCGGCAGATATCTTTCGCAATTTTTTTACAGTCTGCTTGCCCCCGTGACCTTATTTGCAATCCTTTCCTTTGTGAATCGAAAGGCTAGCCTGGTGCTTCTTATCTGTGTACCCCTGATTCCACTCTCTATTGTGGGTGTACAAAAGTTTGCAAAGAAATTATTGCAGAAATACTGGGAGAGCTATACGGAGCTTGGAGACTCGTTTCTGGAAAATCTGCAGGGGCTTACGACCTTAAAGATTTACCGGGCAGATGCGAATAAGGCAATCAAAATGGATGAGGAAGCGCAGAGATTCAGGCAGATTACCATGAAGGTGCTGACCATGCAGCTCAATTCTACCAGTGTCATGGATATTATCGCTTATGGCGGCGCAGCAGTCGGTATGATTGTAGCACTTTCTGAATTTGGGAAAGGAGCTGTCAGTCTGGGTGGAACTTTGATGATTATTCTTCTGGCTTCGGAATTTTTTATTCCTCTTCGGCTTCTCGGATCCTTTTTCCATATTGCGATGAACGGAATGGCAGCCAGTGATAAAATCTTTGCATTGCTTGATCTGCCGGAGCCGGAAGAAAAGAGATTTGTACTGGCAGATGGGGAAATTTCTATCCGGATGGAAGGGGTAGGATTCTCTTATGAGAAGGATCGAGAGACCCTAAAGGGAATATATGCAGACTTCTCTGCCGGAAGCTTCACGGCTCTTGTTGGTACATCCGGCTGTGGAAAGAGTACGATAGCAGGAATTCTGATGGGAAGGAATAAAAACTATGAGGGCCATATCGAGATTCAGGGAAAGGAATTGAGAGATATCTCTGAAAAAAGCTTGATGGACCATATTACGTTGGTAAGTCACAACAGCTATTTATTTAAGGGAACCGTGAGAGATAATCTGCAAATGGGAAAGGAAAATGCATCGGAGCAGGAGATGTGTGAGGTGCTCGGCAGAGTGAACCTTCTGGGATTTTTGCAGGAGCAACAAGGACTTGATACGGCGGTGGCGGAAAGGGGAAGCAATTTCTCCGGTGGTCAGTGTCAGAGACTTGCACTGGCAAGAGCGCTTCTTCACGATACACCGGTCTATATCTTTGACGAGGCAACCTCCAATATCGATGTGGAGAGTGAAGAAATGATCATGAAGGTGATACGGGAACTTGCAAAGACTAAGACTGTCATTCTGATTTCTCACAGACTTGCGAATGTAGTGGAATCAGATCGAATTTATATGATGGAATCCGGCACTGTGGTTCAAGAGGGGACTCATAAGAAGCTGCTGGAGTCAGAGGGCGCATATAACAGGCTGTATTGCTATCAGAGTGAATTGGAGGCTTATGGAAAAGAAAACGGAAAGGTGGTGGCAGGGTAAATGGAACAGAGACAAAGAAGAAAAGGGATCGTGATTATGAGTCGCCTGATTGGGCTGGTCAGGCCATTGCTTCCTTTCATGTGCCTTGCCGTTCTCATGGGCGTTTTGGGCTATCTGTGTGCTATTTTTTTGACAATTATTGCAGGCTATGGTATCTTGCATGGACTTATGGGGATAGCGGGGACGGACGTAGAAGCTTTGTCATCCGGGATCACTGCTTTGGCGGTGGTGCTGGTTACGCTTGCCGTGCTTCGGGGAATTCTTCATTATGGAGAACAATATTGTAATCATTTTATTGCATTTAAACTGTTGGCAATCCTTCGGCACAAGGTATTTGCTGCTTTGAGAGATTTGTGTCCTGCAAAGCTGGAGGGGCGGGATAAGGGAAATCTGATTTCGATTATCACCTCCGACATAGAGCTTTTGGAGGTGTTTTATGCACACACCATTTCGCCGATTGCGATTGCTGCGCTGACTTCTCTTGTGATGGTCTGCTTTATTGGTATCCAGTATCCTCCGGCCGGTATTATTGCATTTCTGGGCTATCTGACGGTGGGGGTGGCAATTCCGTTTAGAAATGGGAGGAGGGGAGCAGCTGACGGTATGGAATACCGCAGTGCCTTTGGCGAACTGAACAGCTTTATCCTGGATTCCCTGCGCGGGTTGGATGAAATCATTCAGTATGGCAAAGGGCGGGAGCGAATGAAGCAGATGGATGAACGCTCCAAAAGGCTTGGTCTGCTGCAGAAAAAGCTGAATGGCCATGAAGCATCCCAGGTCTCGCTGACCAATATGGCTATTTTGTTTTTCTCCTTTGGCATGTTGTTTTTGATGCTCGGAAGCTTGCAAAGCGGAAAGGTGACCTATGATGAGATGCTGATCACAACAATCGCCATGCTTGGTTCCTTTGGCCCGGTGATAGCTCTGGCGAATTTATCCAACAATCTGAACCAGACACTGGCAAGCGGAGAGCGTGTATTGTCGCTGCTGGAGGAAGAACCACAGACTGCAGAAGTGGCAGGAGAGACGCTTACGGTATTTCATGGGGCGGCAGCAGGGAAAGTAAATTTTGCTTATGAGGAAGAACAGATCTTAAAGGATTACACGATTGCGATTCCGAAAGGCAAGGTGGTGGGAATTTATGGTGCTAGTGGATCTGGAAAATCTACATTGCTTAAGCTGTTTATGCGATTCTGGGATGCAGACAGCGGCAAAATACTGATATCCGAAAAAGATATCAAAAAGGTCAATACTGTTGACTTGAGAGATATGGAATCCTATGTGACGCAGGAAACTCATTTATTCCATGATTCCATCGCAAACAACATTGCGATTGGGAAACCGGGGGCTTCCCCAAAAGAAATTGTGGAGGCTGCAAAGAAGGCATCCATACACGACTTTATCATGACGCTTCCGAAGGGATATGATACAGAGGTAGGAGAACTCGGGGATAATCTGTCAGGAGGAGAAAAGCAGCGGATAGGGATTGCCAGGGCTTTTTTGCATGATGCACCGTTCCTTTTGCTGGATGAACCCACCAGCAATCTGGATGCCCTGAATGAAGGAATCATTTTAAAATCACTGAAGGAAGCGAGAGGAGAAAAAACCGTGCTGCTGGTGTCTCACAGAAAATCAACCATGAATCTGGCGGATGTAGTATATGAGATGGGAGCGCACAGAGTATCGTAAGTAAAAGATGACAGATGACCTTCGAAAAAGAGGATAAAAGCATATGCAAGAATATTGCATGATGATTTCCAATTTTTTTCTTGCCAAATGAACAAAATAAGATATAATGTATACATGTATATTATAAATATGCAATTCAATGTATATTTTAAGGAGGAATAATTATGAAAAAGAAACTACTTGCTGTTTTGATGTCTGTATGCATGGTTGTAGCTGTTGCAGGTTGTGGAAAGTCTGATGATGCAGCTGCAAACGCCTCCGGTGTAGAGACGGTTACCAAGGGAAAGCTGACCGTAGCTACCAGCCCTGACTTTGCACCTTATGAATTTTATGCAATCGATGAGGATGGAACTCCTACCATGGCAGGTTTCGATGTGGCTCTTGCAAAATACATCGCAAACTATATGGGACTTGAGCTGGAAATCATTCCTATGGATTTCGACGGTGTGCTCAGTGAGCTGGCAACCGGAAACGTAGATTTGGGTCTTGCTGGTCTGTCTCCCGATCCCGCTCGTGAAGATGCTATGGATTTCTCAGAGATTTATTACAAGGGAGGTCAGTCACTGGTTACTGTAGCTGACAAGGCAGATTCCATTAAGAGCTTTGATGATGTGAATAAACCTGAGATTTCTGTTGGTGCTCAGATCGGTTCCATTCAGATGGATCTGGCTAATGAAAACACTCCTGATGCTGATATCGTTGCATTACCCAAGGTTACTGATCTGATCAGTGAGCTGATTGGCGGAAAGATGGATGCTGCTTTTATTGAAACTGCAGTAGCAGAGAGCTACAAGACAAACTATCCCGAGCTTACACTGGTTTTGGAAGTTCCTTATGATGTAGAGGGTTCTGCAGTCGGTATCAAGAAAGGAAATACAGCTCTTAAGGATGCTGTCAACGAAGCGATTGCAGCTGCAATTGCAGACGGATCCATGGACAAATTTGTTGCAGAGGCAAATGAGCAGGCTTCCGGAAATACATACGAGGGTCTGTTGGATGAGAACGGAAACGTTCAGTAATTCTGGAATATTTTTGATTTGATAAATGGGTTCCTCCCCGGAAACGGGGAGGAATTTAACTATACAGAAAAAATACAAGAAAAGAGAGGGTATCAATGGATCAATTTATTAAATGGTCAAATTTCTCCAAGATCGCTGAATATGCACAGTTGTTTGAGCAGGGACTTCTGGTTACAGTATTACTTTCACTGTTTACAGTGGTAATCGGATTTTGCCTTGCACTTATACTGGCACTTATGAGAATGTCCAATATCAGGCCATTCCGCGCTTTGGGAATTGACAAGGACGGTCATCAGAGAGAGAAGGGGTTTTTGGCTGTGATCAGTAAGTTTAATCCTCTCTCTTTTATTGCGACGGCATACGTGGAAATTCTAAGATCTACACCTGTCATAGTACAGATTTTTATCATTTATTTTGGTGTATTCGGAGTGGTTAAGCTTCCTGCCTATAACATGTTCGGATTTATTAAGTTCAGTCGCTTCTTCCCCGGCGTAGTTGCACTTGGCATGAATTCCGGTGCTTATCTGTGTGAGATTATCCGTGCAGGTATTCAGTCGATTGACGGCGGTCAGACAGAAGCGGCGCGGTCGCTTGGGCTTTCTCAGGGACAGAATCTGCGGTATATTATTTTGCCTCAGGCATTGAAGAATATTCTGCCGGCAATTGCGAATGAGTTCGTTGTAATCATTAAGGAGTCTGCAATTACTTACACCATCGGAGTTCAGGACATCATGTCTGCAGTAAATGCAGTAAAAGGTGCAACATTTGTTATCATAGAACCTTTGCTGGTAGCAACAGCGATCTACTTCTGCCTGTGCTTCCCAACTTCCAAATTAATTGCATACTTTGAAAGGAGAATGAGCCATGGAGACAAGAGATAACCTGATTGAAGTAAAGGATTTAAAGAAGTATTATCATGGTGGTGCTATCAAGGCATTGGACGGAGTTTCTACGGACATTCATCCCGGTGATGTGTGTGTGGTGATAGGTCCTTCAGGATCCGGAAAATCCACATTTCTGCGAAGCTTGAATCTTCTTGAGGAACCTACCGGCGGAGCTATTATATTTGAAGGAACGGATATTACGAAAAAGAAATACAAGGATGAAAACGGAGAAATCGTTCGACTTGATATTGATAAGTTGCGCCAGAAAATGGGGATGGTTTTTCAGCACTTCAATCTTTTTCCGCATATGACTATTTTGGAAAATATGACACTTGCACCTATGAAGGTGAAGGGTATGAGTAAAGAAGCAGCGGAGCAGAAGGCACTGGAGCTTCTTGATCGTGTGGGTCTTAAGGATCGTGCCAATGCTTATCCCATTCAATTGTCCGGCGGACAGAAACAGCGTGTTGCGATTGTCCGTGCTCTGGCCATGGAACCGAATGTAATGCTTTTCGACGAACCAACCTCCGCACTTGATCCGGAGATGGTCGGTGAGGTTCTGGATGTTATGAAAAAGCTGGCAGAAGAAGGCATGACGATGGTGGTCGTTACTCATGAGATGGGATTCGCCAGGGAAGTCGGAAACAGAGTGTTATTCATGGCAGACGGAATGCTGATTGAAGAAGGCACCCCGGAGGATATTTTTGATCATCCAAAGAGTGCTCGACTGCAGGATTTTCTGTCAAAGGTATTGTAGGAGTGGGAATCAGGATGACAAATGAAAAACAAATCGTAATCGATGAGATAGATCGAAAGACATCACTGATTATAGAAACAGCGAATCGAATTTGGGAGTATGCAGAGCTCTCTTTACAGGAATTTAAGTCTGCTGCTCATTATTGTGAGGTTTTGGAGCAGGAAGGGTTCGACGTGCAGAGAAAAATTGCCGGTATCGAAACCGCATTCTGTGCAAGCTTTGGCAGCGGCAGACCTTTGATCGGAATTTTGGCCGAATATGATGCACTTTCCGGGCTGTCTCAGAAGTGTGGCAGTTTGGAACAGGAAGAGATTGTTGCAGGAGGGAACGGTCACGGTTGTGGACATAATCTTTTGGGTGCAGGAGCCATGGCAGCCGCAATCGGTGTTAAGGCATTTCTGCAGGAGACGAAATGTCCCGGAACCGTAATTTTATATGGATGTCCGGGAGAAGAAGGTGGTGCTGCCAAGGCATTTATGGCGAGAGACGGTATTTGGAAGGATTTGGATGCGGCACTTACCTGGCATCCCGATGACAGCAATGAAGTTGTAACCGGGTCAACCAATTCCTGCATTCAGGTACAATATAAATTTACAGGAATTGCTTCCCATGCATCCGGCGCCCCGGAAAAAGGAAGAAGTGCGCTTGATGCTGTTGAACTGATGAATATTGGTGTACAGTTTTTGCGGGAGCATATGAGTGATCATGCACGGGTTCACTATGCTATCACGGATGCGGGGGGGATCAGTGCCAATGTGGTACAACCCAAGGCATCGGTTCTTTATATGGTACGTTCCAATCATGTAGCCGAAGCTGTAGAGCTACAGGCAAGAGTTGATAAGATAGCGGAGGGTGCCGCTCTGATGACGGAGACCTCCTATGAGCGGAAATTTATTGACGGATGTGCGGATACAGTGACTAATCATGTATTGGAAAGAGTCATGTACGAAAATTTTGAAGTGCTGGGTGTCCCGACTTACACACAGGAGGAGCTTTGTTATGCGGATGCTCTTGCAAACACCTACTCCGGAAGTGATGCGCTGCCCGGAATCGGTGCAGCCAATGATATGCAGATTCGCTTGGAGGTAGAAAAGAAGAGGCAGGAATTCGGACATTCCATGAATCAGTTTTTGATGCCCTTGTATCAAGGTGATGCTTTTGAGCCCGGATCTACTGATGTGGGAGATGTCAGTTGGCTGACTCCCACAGTACAGATTCATGTGGCGTCCTGGCCAAACGGATGTCCCGGACACAGTTGGCAGAATGTATCTTGTGATTGTACCGGAATTGGTCATAAAGCAGCAGTATATGCAGGAAAAGTGCTTGCAATGGGAGCCGTTGATTTGTTTCAGAAGCCGGATCTGCTTGCACAGGCAAGAGCGGAATTTGATATGCGCACAGCAGAAGGTTTTGTATGTCCGATTCCTTCGGATGCCAAACCGGTAATTCCGGATTAGTATCGCGTATATAAATAGATAGGCGGATGTAGTATATGAGATGGGAGTGCACAGAGTATCGTAAATAAAACGATCCGTTTCTCTGATCAGGAGAAACGGATCTTTTTTTTGATTGCCTCAAAGCTTTCCTCGCTCAGGTCATGTTCGATCTTGCAGGCATCCTCTAAAGCAGTTTCTCTGCTGACACCAATGCTGATCAGCCAGTCGGAAAGCAGGGTGTGGCGCTCCAGAACACTTTCAGCACGCTGCAGACCGCTCTCCGTAAGCGTGATATATCCGTTATCTGCCATAGTGATATAGCCCTTTTCACGCAAATTTTTCATGGCAACACTGACACTGGGTTTTGAAAAATTCATTTCGGTTGCGATATCTATGGAACGAACCTGTCCGGTTCTTTTTTGTAATAAGAGAATGGTTTCCAGATAATCTTCAAGGGATTCACTGGAACGATGCTGAATAAAACTCATAGAATACCTCCTTTTTATTTATCATATCATCTTTAAATGGAAAAAACAATTGTCGAAACTGTTGAGAAGGTACGTAAAATCAGGTTAAAGATCAAACATCGTTCTGCAGATTTCCCTTCCGGAAACAGTCTTAAAAACAGTCTCGCAGGCATGACGTATTGCGTCTGTCCCGGTAGCATCCTCGTAAAAATTAACCAGAAAATCTGCTTCCACCAGAATCTGATAATCCAATCCATCAATGTTATTATAGGTATGATGATGGCCGACAAGATAGGTGATCCGCTCAATCTGTCCGGCTGAGAATCCGCATTGCTTCAGCATATCTGCAGCAGGTGCCGGTCCCAATTCTTCCTGATAGTTTCCGCTGCAGCTACCATAAAGGCGTTCTGCAGGCTTGATACCGATGTCATGAACATAAGCGGCTGCCTCCAGAATGAGAAGCGTTTCATCCGGAATCGCCTCCATATGGCCGATGAGCCTTGCAAAGCCATGTACCTTAACAAAATGCTGGATCCTTTTTGGATCTCCGGAATAGTAGGTTATCATGTGCTGATATAGAGAATCCAATAATTCTGTGTTTTTTCCCATATTTCTGCCTCCTGTCGGTTTGAAATCATTATAGGAAATTCGTTTCCCATCTTCAAGCATTATCGATCATTTTTTGAACGCAGTGATAGAGAATGAATACGGAATTGAAAAAAATTATCAATAAGAGAATTGACAATTTAGAAATGTTAGAGTAAACTAACCATTGAAAATGAAAACAATTCTCAATTAATGAGAAAGAAGGGGTGAGATGATGCCACTGACAATGTTAAATGCCGGAGAGACCAATACCATTAAAAGATTGGGAGGAAAGGAAGAAACAAAGAGATTTCTTGAGAATCTTGGTTTTGTAGTAGGCGGGAATGTCACTGTTGTATCGGACACAGGTGGAAATCTGATTGTGAATGTGAAGGATTCCCGTGTGGCGATCGGCAGGGATATGGCAAATAAGATCATGGTATAAGCTGCCTTGTATAATGCGTCCAAAATGAATAAAGAAAGGAAATAAGAAGATGAAGACATTAAAGGAGACTGCCTGCGGTCAGACTGTAAAGGTTACAAAGCTTACCGGTGACGGACCGGTTAAGAGAAGAATCATGGATATGGGCATTACCAAAGGAGTTACTGTTTATGTGCGAAAGGTGGCACCTCTTGGAGATCCGATTGAGGTAACCGTGCGCGGCTATGAGCTGTCTTTAAGAAAAGCTGATGCGGAAATGATAATTGTCGAGTAATTTTTTTGCAAATAGGTTAGAAAAAGCTAACTAAATTCAAACAGGAGGAGACGATCAATTATGTCAGTTAAAATTGCACTTGCGGGTAATCCGAATAGTGGTAAAACAACGTTGTTTAATGCACTGACCGGTTCCAACCAGTTTGTTGGGAACTGGCCGGGGGTAACTGTAGAAAAAAAGGAAGGAAAATTAAAAGGGCATAAGGACGTTATCATTATGGACCTGCCGGGGATCTACTCTTTATCCCCTTACACTCTGGAAGAAGTGGTTGCCAGAAATTATCTGATCGGGGAAAGACCGGATGCCATCATCAATATTGTGGATGGCACTAATATTGAAAGAAATCTGTATCTGTCCACACAGGTCATGGAGCTTGGGATCCCGGTAGTGATGGCAGTTAACATGATGGATATTCTGGAGAAGACCGGAGACAAAATATACGTTGATAAGCTTAGCCGGAAGCTTGGCTGTGAAGTGGTGGAAATTTCTGCGCTGAAGGGAACAGGGATTCAGAAGGCCGCAGAAAAGGCGGTTGCCCTGGCACAAAAGAAAGCTGTGGCAAATCCGGTACACACCTTTTCGCAGGAGGCTGAGGAGATCATTACCGCAGTGGAAGATAAACTTGGAAACTCTGTGCCGGAAGAGCAGAAGCGCTTCTTTGCCATTAAGCTGCTCGAGAAGGACGACAAGATTCAGAGCCGAATGAAGACGGTCCCGGATGTGTCTGCTGAGATTCAGATGCTGGAAAAGGCCTTTGATGATGATACGGAAAGCATCATTACCAATGAGAGATATGTCTACATTTCTTCCATCATCGGAGAGTGTGTGACAAAATCAAGCAAGGAAAAGCTGACAACCTCAGATAAGATTGATCGTATTGTGACGAACCGGTGGCTGGCACTTCCTATTTTCGCTCTGGTCATGTTCGTGGTGTATTATGTATCGGTTACAACTGTGGGAGACTGGCTTACCGGCTGGACCAATGATACCTTGTTTGGAGAATGGATTGTTCCGGGAGCCCAGAGCTTTTTTGAAGGCATCGGCTGCGCGGACTGGCTGACAGGACTGATTGTTGACGGTATTATTTCCGGTGTCGGAGCTGTACTTGGATTTGTACCGCAGATGCTGGTGTTGTTCCTGTTTTTGGCGTTCCTGGAGAGCTGTGGCTATATGGCGCGTGTGGCATTTATCATGGACCGTATTTTCCGCAAATTTGGCCTTTCCGGGAAATCCTTCATTCCTATGCTGATCGGAAGCGGCTGCGGTGTACCGGGAATCATGGCATCCCGTACGATCGAGAACGATCGTGACCGTAAGATGACGATCATGACGACCACCTTCGTTCCCTGCGGAGCAAAGCTCCCCATCATCGCATTGATTGCGGGTGCCTTTTTTGACAATGCGGGCTGGGTATCATGGAGCGCTTATTTTGTAGGTGTTGCAGCTATTGTCTGCTCCGGTATTATCTTAAAGAAAACAAAGATGTTTGCAGGTGATCCTGCACCTTTCGTTATGGAGCTTCCGGCTTATCACTGGCCTACTGTTTCCAATGTGCTTCGAAGCATGTGGGAGCGTGGCTGGTCCTTCATCAAAAAGGCAGGTACGATCATTCTGTTATCAACGATCGTTCTCTGGTTCTTAATGAGCTTTGGATGGACAGAGGGCGGCTTTGGTATGCTGGAGGCCGAACAGCTGAATGAAAGTATTCTGGCTCGAATCGGAAGCGCCATTGCGTGGATATTTGCGCCTCTTGGATGGACACAGGCAGGGGAAGGATGGAAAATGGCTGTTGCAGCCGTTACCGGCTTGATCGCCAAGGAAAATGTGGTGGCAACCTTCGGACTGCTCTTCGGTTTTGCAGAGGTGGCAGAGGACGGAGCTGAAATCTGGGGTAATCTGGCCAGTGTCATGACACCTGTTGCTTCCTATGGCTTCCTGGTATTCAATCTTCTCTGTGCTCCCTGCTTTGCTGCCATGGGCGCAATCAAGAGAGAGATGAACAACGCAAAGTGGTTCTGGTTCGCAATTGGATATCAGTGTGGACTTGCTTATGTAGTTTCCCTGTGTATTTATCAGATCGGTACATTAATTACTACCGGAACCTTCGGAATCGGAACTGCGGTGGCAATATTGTTGATCATCGGTATTCTTTACCTGCTGTTTAGACCATACAAAGAGAGCAAGACCTTTAAGACGGATGTAAAGGAATGGCATGAGTAAGGATACGGTCAACTTCCATAGAACACAAATGAAGAAGGAAATGGTGCTTACAAAGCTGCGAAAGCAGGGGTGCAGGATTACCAGGCAGCGCAGGATGCTCCTGGATGTCATTCTGGAGGAGGAATGCGCCAGCTGTAAGGAAATCTACTATAAAGCCTCTTCCCATGATCCGACCATCGGTACAGCGACCGTATATCGTATGATCAATCTGTTAGAAGATATCGGTGCTATCAGCAGAAAAAACATGTATCGTATTTCGTATGGTACGAAGCTGGAAAATGAAATCAATTATCATGAGATCATTGAATGTATCACCTGCGCGCTGGATGCCAAAGACCCTTACACTGCGGGACACTCCCAGCGCGTGAGTGATATGGCATTGAAGGTTTGTGAGTTGATCGGGCTTAAGGAGGAAGATAAGGAAAAAATACACATAGCAGCCCACCTGCACGACATTGGCAAGATTGGTGTGCCGGATGCTGTTTTAAATAAAGAGGGAAAACTGACGGAGGAAGAGTTTGAAAGCATGAAAAGACATCCGGCCATTGGTGCTGATATCCTCGGAAAATCCCATAAGCTCAGTGAACTTTCGGATATTGTTCTGATGCATCATGAAAGATTTGACGGGAAAGGGTATCCTACCGGCAAAGCCGGTGCAGAAATACCGATCGGGGCAAGAATCATAGCAATCTGTGATTCCATTGACGCGATTACCTCCAACCGCTGTTATCGAAAAGCCCATGACTTTGCATATTGCTATGAGGAAATAGAGAAGAATCTCGGAAAAATGTATGATCCGGTGGTTGGCAGATATGTGTTGGATAACTGGGATGAGATCATAAGCGTAGTAAGGAGGGAAACAGAAAAAAGAGCATTCCCTGCGTGAGATGACAAAATTCTTTTGCTTGAATGGAAAGAAAAATACCGCTATAATATTTATGATAAATTGTATTTGCACGGAAAGAGGAAATGCTATGTCGAATACAACAAAACTGGCGCTGGAAGCATCTCTGAAAAGGCTTTTGCTGCAAAAAAAGATTGACAAGATAACCATTCAGGATCTGACAAATGACTGCGGTATCAGCCGAATGTCCTTTTATTACCACTTTCAGGATATCTACGATTTGGTTGAGTGGGCCTGTGTGGAGGATGGCAAACGGGCGTTGCAGGACAAAAAGACCTACGATACGTGGCAGGAGGGAATGTGTCAGGTGTTTGAGGCAGTTTTGGATAATAAGCCTTTTATCCTGAATGTATACAGTACAGTCAGCCGGGAGAAAATAGAGAGCTATCTGTATAAGCTTACCTATCGGTTGATTGCGGATGTGGTCGAGGAAAAATGTGTTGGAAATGATTTGCCGGAGGAGGATAAGGCATTTATTGCCGAATTCTACAAATACGGCTTTGTGGGAATTATGCTGGACTGGATCGGACGGGGCATGAAGGATGACTACAAGATGCTTGTTGAGCGGATGAGTACTACGCTTCGCGGTAATATCACGAATTCCATTCATAATTTTGAACAGACAAAGAAGATTTAAAATATTTTAATCAAAAAGGGTGAAATGATAAAATTTTTATCATTTCGCCCTTTTTGTAAATTGGAGGGTTAATATTGCCGGTATAAAATAAGCCTAAATCAAAAAGCTACAAACAGAGGAAAGGTGGTAAATACTATGGCAACAAAAAAGAAGTTTGGAATTGGCATGGCAGCAATTGCGGCAGGAGCCGGGGCAACTGCCATTGCGGTAAAAAAGCACAGAAAAGCGGAAAATGAGGGAAAGCAAAAGGAAGCGAGTGCCTCCGGGGAAAGGCAGGAGTACCGCAATACAGAAAGGGGAAAAAACCAAAAAAACAGTAAGGGAATTTATTATACGAACGGAAATTATGAGGCATTTGCAAGGCCGAAAAAGCCTGAGGGTGTGGAGGATAAAAATGCCTACATTGTTGGAAGTGGTCTTGCGGCTTTGGCAACAGCCTGCTTCCTGGTACGGGATGGACAGATGTCCGGCTCTCACATCCATATTCTGGAGGCAATGGACATTGCCGGTGGCGCATGCGATGGAATTTATGATGCAACCAGAGGATATGTGATGCGTGGTGGCCGCGAGATGGAAAATCATTTTGAATGTCTGTGGGATCTGTTCCGAAGCATTCCTTCTCTGGAAATACCGGGAGCTTCGGTTCTGGATGAATTTTACTGGCTGAATAAGGAGGACCCGAACTATTCTCTGTGCCGTGCAACAGTAAATTGTGGCAAGGATGCACATACTGACGGCAAATTTAATCTCAGTCAGAAGGGCTGCATGGAGATCATGAAGCTCTTTATGACAAAGGATGAGGATCTTTATGATAAGACCATAGAGGATGTGTTTGATGAGGAAGTATTTAATTCTACCTTCTGGTTGTACTGGAGAACCATGTTTGCGTTTGAAAACTGGCATAGTGCGCTGGAAATGAAACTTTATTTCCAGAGATTTATTCATCATATTGCCGGACTTCCTGATTTCAGTGCATTGAAATTTACCAAGTTTAACCAGTATGAGTCATTGATTCTTCCTATGCAGAAGTATTTGGAAGATGCGGGAGTTGATTTCCGGTTTCATACCGAGGTGACAAATGTTATTTTTGAATTTGAAAATAACAGGAAGGTAGCAAAGACCATTGAATGCAGGGTTGGGGGCGTGGAAAACGGAATCATGCTTTCCGAGAATGATCTGGTATTTGTGACAAACGGAAGCTGTACGGAGGGTAGCATTTACGGTGACCAGAACCATGCACCGAACGGAGATGCAGAGGTGAGAACCAGTGGCTGCTGGAATCTATGGAAAAACATTGCAAAGCAGGATCCGTCCTTTGGTCATCCTGAAAAGTTCTGCTCTGATGTGGCAAAGACAAATTGGGAATCTGCAACGGTAACAACGCTGGATGATAAGATTCTGCCGTATATTACCAATATCTGCAAGCGGGATCCCAAGAGTGGCAGGGTGGTAACCGGTGGAATTGTAAGCTGTCAGGATTCCAGCTGGTTAATGAGCTGGACAATCAACAGACAGGGACAGTTTAAGGATCAGGACAAGGACAAGGTATGCGTCTGGGTGTATGGATTATTTACGGATGTGCCGGGAGATTTTATCAAGAAGCCGATGAAGGAGTGCACCGGCAAGGAGATTACGCAGGAATGGCTGTATCACCTTGGCGTGCCGACAGAAGAGATTCCTGAGCTGGCAGAGAACAGTGCTGTCTGTGTGCCTACCATGATGCCTTATATCACAGCCTTCTTTATGCCGAGAACTAAAGGGGATAGACCGGATGTGATCCCGGATGGCTGCGTAAACTTTGCATTCTTAGGGCAGTTTACGGAGACTCCGAGGGATACTGTTTTCACCACTGAGTATTCGGTAAGAACCGCAATGGAGGCGGTATATGGACTGCTGGGTGTGGACAGAGGCGTACCGGAGGTGTGGGGCAGTGTCTATGACATCCGCGAGTTGCTTGAGAGCAGTGTGAGGCTGATGGATGGAAAGTCACCTCTTGAAATTGAATTGCCGGGACCACTTAACGCGCTGAAAAAACCGCTCCTGAATCTGATAAAGGGAACGGTAATTGAAAAGGTGTTACGGGACCATGATGTATTAAAGGATGGAATGATTTAATTACAAAAAATAGCCGGTACAATCAGCGTTTGTACCGGCTGTTTTTGCTGATTCATAGGTATGCAGGCGCCTTCCTTATAGTAATAGGTTGATAGGAAAGTGATGTTGTAATATAATAAAAATGTATATGTATTTACAAACCGTATAAGAAAATATGGAAAGTGATATAGATTCGAAAGGAAATACAACATGGCATTTACATTACAAATAAGAAAAAAAGGTTTTTTTGGCAATAAAAATATTGACTTAAAATTGATTTTAAAGAATTGCAATTTGAAGTATGGAAGCAGTAATGAGTTTTACATACTGCAGGAGGATGTTATCAATCAGAATACAGCAGTGCTATACAATCCCACAAGAATCGGCAGGGGAATATTTTTCGACGGCAGTAAGGCTGCGGAGGGGGAAATATCCCTAAGCTACAATATCCCAACCACCGCTACAGAAATATCTGATTTTGTCAGGATTGTTAAAGAAGTAGAAAGGCAGTTAAAGAGAGTAGCTCTGTACTGTGTTGAGGAGGAGAGGGAATATACGACACAGACATTGGAAGACAATATACCGAATATGACGCAGTTTAGCCTGCAATCGCTGCATGAATTCTGTAAGAAGGAATACAGTACATACATTCTTACATTGGCAATGTGGCCTTTTGTAATGAATAAAGAACAGGTTTTAGAATTTAGTGAATGTAAGGATTTGCAGAAATTTGAACAGCTTCTCCATGATATGCAAGCGATAGATGCATATTATGCGAAACCGACATTAATGCAGAATAAGGCAGATGGAAAAATTCTTGCCATTTATACACTTACGGAAGAGTGCGTAAGTATTTTTCCGGTTAAGGCGGATGATTTTCTTAATTTGGATTCCATCAAAATTGATGAAGGCTTAGTAAGGTTTTATATCTTTTCTGAGAATCAGGCAAGGGATGGCATGTTTTCGTATGATAGATTTATATCCTACATGTCAGAACACGGAGCCAGACAATTTGATGGTACGCATTTACTGATTCCTTCAATAACGAAGGATGAGATAGATCATATGATTAGTGAAATTTGTTAAAATGCTTCTTTAAATATTTCTCAATTTATGTTATACTTCCAATCAATCAGGCCGGCTAATAAGCGTGAAATCGGGAGGAGTGCCATCCTCCAGTGATTTTGCGCTTTTTTATTTTCTGAAAGGCGGATTTTGATATCAATGCTGTGGTATCAAGATATCTTGGGGCCCAAAAGTTTGATAAGGTGAACCGGACAGCGACAACCGGGCTTTGGGTTACAGTAGGCAGCTCTTTAATATTCATATTGTGGGGCGTGCTTGGGACCAAAGCTTTTATCGGCTGCTTTACACAGGATACCAGTACGCTTCAGATGGGCACTGAATATCTTCGAATATGTCAGCTTTTCTGTACGGGAATATTTTTGGGGACCTTTTTTCAGAGAATCCTGCAGGCTACGGGAAGAACCTTTCTCAGTATGCTGGCACAAATTGCGGGAGCGATTGTCAATCTTGTATTAGATCCCATATTGATATTTGGACTCTTTGGCTTTCCGCAGATGGGAATCAGGGGTGCTGCAATTGCTACCGTTTGCGGTCAGTGGTCAGCCGCTATTATGGGCTTTGTTCTGCATATGGTACAGAACAAGGAAATACATTTTGAGCTGAAAGGATTTCGATTTGAAAAGGATATTGTGAGTTCAATTTATAGGGTAGGAGCTCCCACTATTCTGATGCAGGAAATGGATATGTAAATATGATAGCGACAGCACTCAGACAACTGATTATTCTATTGCCAACGGTATATCTGATTGGAAAAGTATGTGGGATAAATGCGGTATGGTTTGCTTTTTGGATTTCTGAGA
>JAHAYJ010000086.1 GCA_018384375.1 Lachnospiraceae bacterium | reverse complement strand
TTATTATATAGTGTAAAGAGGAGTTTGTCCTATGGCTTTATGAGGGAAAATTGATTTTGAATATTGGGAGCGAATATGAAAATTAGGTAAAATTAACCGGTCCTCACCCGGTATTTAATTAATATTTAAGGAGGTCAATATGTACAAAAGAAAAAGAAGATTTACACCGAAAGCAGCCTTAGTGTTTCTTTTGGTGGCTGCTTTGAGTCTGAGTGCCTGCGGCAAGACACCCAATCAAGCAACTTCAGAGCAGTCTTCGGTAGAAGAGAGCTTTTCGTCAGAAAGTTCAGCCGAAGAAAGCAAGACAGAGGCAGAGAGTGAACCTGCGGGGAGTGAATCTGCAGAGAGTGCCCCTGCAGAGGAGACCAAGGATTCTGCAGCCGATTATTTGAAAGAGCTGCAGGAAACAGAGATGTATGAATTCTCTCTTGCTTCCTATAATTCTGATTATAAGGTTGGAGATACGGTCATCATTACCGTTGAGATGGAGTGTGAAGCTGATTTCGGCGGTACGATCGGTAGCTGTGTGGGTAAGAACTATGAATGGCAGCAGAAGGATTTTGAGGCCACAGCCGGCAGTTATACTTTATCATGGGAGATCAAACCCAGTGTGGATACTGCTCAGCTGAGTATCTGGTATTCCGGCGGCAACTCGGTTGGCATCAAATCCATTGATGTAGCCATCGCAGAACCGGAGATTGGTCTGACCGGCGACTATATCAAGCTTTTTACGGGCGAGGATAATCTGGAGTTTGCTCTTTCAAAATACAATTCAAAGTATCAGGTCGGAGATTACGTAAAGATTTCCGTTGAATTCGAGAGCGACGGCGATTTCAGCGGTGCGCTGGGCACTTGTCAGGGCAGCAACTATGAATGGGTACAGCAGGATTTTGCGTACGAGCAGGCAGGTACCTATACTTTGACCTGGACTGCAAAGCCCAGCGTGGATATGGCACAGATCGGGATCTGGTGGATCGGCGGAACAGCAGTCGGCGTGAAGTCTATCAACGTTGATAAGGTGGAACAGGAAGTTGGATTAACCGGCGAGTACAAGGCATTGTTTACAGAACCCGGTGATTACGAATTCTATCCTTCCGTTATTGAACCGCAATTCAAGTTCGGTGACGAGGCACTCATCACGGTTACGCTTGAGAGCGATGGAGAGTTTAACGGATGTATGGGTACCTGTGTGGGCAAGAATTATGATTGGAAGCAGGTTGAATACAGTTCTGAAACCGGTCTTAGCACATGGCAGCTGCAGATTTCTCCTGTGGTAGACATGGTTCAGGTCGGAATCTGGTGGATTGGCGGTACCGCAGTCGGTATCGTTGATATCGATGTTGATATCACTTATTGGGGATACCAGCACCATGTGACTACAGGAGCACTCTATACGGCAACACAGAAGGGTGATGTTTATACCTTTAATCCTTCCGATTATTGCGAGTATGAGGAAGGCGATGTTATTACCATCACCGCTGCTTTCAACTCAAATGATGTTTACAACGGCTGCCTGAAAATGAAAGATGCAAACGGCGCTGTGAAGCAGGCCGGATTTGAGAGTAATGGCGGCGTTACCACCTGTTCTCTGGTTCTGGCGGGAAGCAAAGAGGATGCAGAGATCGATTTCTGGTGGATGAATACCAGAGTAGGACTGGACAGCATTACGGTAGTGAAGGGCGGCGAACTGGAACAGCCCACAGAGCCCACCGAACCCACCGATCCTTCCAAGGTGGATACCTCCTCCTGGCAGATCGCATTTAACGGATTCAGCAGCCAGTGGGGCGGATGGCAGGCGAAAAACGGTAACAGCGGCGTATTGGAATTCTCAGCAGCTGTGGCCGATATCATGAGTATCAATAATATTGCCAGTGCAGATGAACTGGGCGGCGTTCTTTTCCAAATCTGGAATGTTAGCGAGGAATATGCGGGTGTAGAAGTTGAGTATACTCTGTATATTGATGAGGTTGAGTTCAAGAAGGAAAAGATAGCATTTAGTTATAATACAGATGGTAAATTTAATGACTACTTACTGCAGCTTACGAATACCGCTGTGTTCGATTGGGGTAATTATGAGTTTACGGGAAATGAGACACTTCGCGCGGTCGTATCATTGGCAGACGCAGGAGAAGGTGAGGAGCCCGGAGCAGGGGAAGATACCACAATCAAGACGGATTCCTATACATTCGATGCAAGTAAGAATGGTGAAAACGAAACGTTTGCATTTGACCTGTATCACTATTTTTCAGATTTGACGATTGGCGATCAGGTGAAGATAACTGCAGAGTTTTCATGTGACGGCGGATGGTATGGCGGTGCGGTTGGAGTTACCAGCAGTGATGCTGCGGATGGAGACTGGGATTCCGTATCGTTTAGTAATGATGATGGAGTAACTACCTATTCAACTACAGCAACGGTTAAGTATGACCAGAGTAACGGTGGTCAGGTTCAGATGTGGTGGATCGGCGGCGCTGATGTGACCGTAAAGCTTACTTTTGAGAAGATTGCGGGCGAAGATCCCGGAGCAGGCGAAGATCCCGGTGCAGGCGAAGAACCTGAAATTAAGACAGATTCCTATACTTTTGATGTAAGTAAGAATGGTGAAAACGAAACGTTCGCATTTGATCTGTATAACTATTTCCCGGATTTGACAATCGGGGATCAGGTAAAGATAAGCGCAGAGTTTTCATGTGAAAACGGATGGTATGGTGGTTCTGTCGGGGTCTCCAGCAGCGCTGCTGCAGATGGAAGCTGGGATTCCGTATCGTTTAGTAATGATGATGGAGTAACCACCTATTCAACTACAGCAACGGTTAAGTATGACCAGAGTAACGGTGGTCAGGTTCAGATTTGGTGGATCGGCGGCGCTGATGTGACCGTAAAGCTTACTTTTGAGAAGCTGGACGGCGAAGGCACCGAAGAGTAGTATTTTCAAAATGCCTGAAAATAGCAATAAAATAAGGAATAAGCTTTAAGAAATAAAGTGCTTTCGATTAGGAAATCTTAATTCGGAAGCACTTAATTTATACTACAAAATGTTTTGAATAACGATAATAAAAGAGCTATATATAGACTTGATTTACTTGTAAGCGTCAATTGATATTATAACAACAATTATCTTATTACATAAGCAGTTGGATGAGTGCTTTGTGGTTCCACAGCATATATGATTGTTAAAAATAGATTAGAGCAATAAGTGATTGTTAGGAACGAAGAAATATGGTATATTTATATTGAAGAAAAGATGTGATTGAATGTTAGCAACAAATACACAACAGGTAATTGAATCCGAGGATACTACAAAGTCCAACTGCTCATCCGCTGGTAGACGATGAACTTTTAAGAAGCCTTGGTCTACGAATGACACGATTTGATAACTACAACATTTTCTATTATTATGATATGCAAAATGATGTAGTGTACAGAATCAGGGTTTTGTATAACAAAGTGGATTGGCAAAGTGTATTTATTAGATAAATGATCAGATTCAAAAGATTCGATGCCAGGAACATGGAAGATCAAAATCTTGCAATGGCGAAAAGTTAAGTTGTAAATGGTGTGACGTAAGAGGTGTCAGGTACTATTAAATTCAAGGGAAAGTCTTATATGAGAGACTGCAGGAGAAAGGCTGTGATGCTGCCCTTTTGGAACTGACAGGCGCAGAGCATGCGGATATCCGTTTCTTCCAGCAGGAAGTTTGGGATGAAATCATTTCATTTTTTAGGGAGATGCTTTCTTAAAGGCTTCTCCTAAAATAGTGGCCAAGACTATACTTTCGTCTAGTTCTATTTTGAAACTGTGTATGTTATTATGGCTCGGATAAGACGAGATTTCTGTAAAAGTGCTTTCTTATATTCGGCAGGGTCATATAATCTGCATCCGAGAGTTGCACCTTACGCAGATATCTCATGGAACTGAAAAAAATTTGGATGACATGGCTTTTTCGTAAGCAGAAGAGAAGGACACAGAAGGAACACAGGATGAAGCGGAAAAAAGATTTTGAAATCAGTTTTTTTATTGTGGGATGCATTCTCATGAATTATGCGGGAAAGATGGTGGCTGAAAAACTGGCATTGCCTATCTGGCTGGATTCGGTCGGAACCGTTTTTACGGCATATGTGTTTGGACCGGTATGTGGCGCGATTGTGGGGGCGACTGCCAATATCATTTACAGCCTGCACGCTCCGATTGCGTTGTTATACTGCCTTACCAATATTGCTGTCGGTGTCACGGTAGGAATTTGTGCAAGAAAAGGGTTTCTGCGGAGCGTTTTTGGGGTGCTATCCACTGCATTTGTTGTCACTGTGCTTTCGATTGCAATTTCCACACCCCTAAATTATATCCTTGCAGACGGCATGACCGGGAATACATGGGGAGACGGCGTGTCAAAAATGCTGCAGGAGATGGGATGTCATACTGTGATCAGCAATATCGTGGGAGAGTTTTATACGGATTTTTTGGATAAGGTGCTAACGCTCCTTTTATTATTTTTTGCGGTTCGCTTGATTAGAGTGAGAAAGCACAAGGGCGAGACGGATACGGAAAAAGGGCATAAGAGTAGTGCCGATAGGACGGAAAAAAGTGTTGCAAGGCTGTTACTTTTCCTGCCTGCATTTTTGATGTTTTTGACAAGTACTACGGCTTATGCCGAGAACAGTGATTTAGACGAGAAAACAGTGCAGTCTGATTTCAGTCGTTATATCCAGACTGTTTACAATGGGGAAAACGGACTGCCAGGTGGCGCGTCCAATGATATTGTGCAGACAAAGGATGGTGTTCTGTGGATCGGTACCTATGGTGGTCTGTATCGTTACAGCGGAAAAGACTTTAAGTGGATGAACAAATTTGAGGCAGTAAAGACAGTGAATTGTCTCTATACGGATGAAGCAGGGAGATTATGGATTGGGACGAATGACAACGGAATTGCCATCTGCACCAACCAGAAGATTGTCAATGTGGTCGGTCGCAAGGAAGGGCTTCCTTCAGATTCTGTCCGTTGTATCACGGAGAGCTCGGAGGGATATTACTATGTCGGCACAACAGACAGTCTTGTCGTCATGACGCTGCTCGGCGGTTTGAAGGTGTATGAGACGATACCGGAAATTGTGTATGCTGACAGTATCAGCGCCGATCAAAGCGGTAATGTTGCGGCGGTTACAAACGAGGGTGACTTCTATCTTTTGCACGGTACGCAGATTGTCACATGCATGACGGCCGAAAAAGCGGGAGAATTCTACAACTGTTGTGCTTTTGACGAAGAGGGAAGACTGTACCTTGGTACTTCTTCAAACCGGATAGAGGTCTACGAGATTGCTGAAAACAGAATAGAAAAACAGACAACGTTGGTATGCGGCGAGCTGAAGGATATCAATTCCATTACCATATCGGAAGATCATGTCATCTTTGTCTGCGCGGATAACGGTATCGGGTATTTTCGGACAAGGGGAAATTACTGTTCCATTGATACGGACAGCTTTAACAGCTCTATTGACCATATGCTGATTGATTATCAGGGCAATCTGTGGTTTACTTCCTCCAGACTTGGGCTGCTTCGTATGTGTCCGTCTGTTTTTTCGGAGATATATGAAGAAGCCGGGCTTGAAGAGAATGTGGTGAACACGATTACCAAATGGCAGGGAGATTTGTATTTTGGAACAGATAGCGGGCTGGATGCAATGAGCGCAAAGTTTCTGATTGCAAAGAAGAATGCGATCACACAGATGCTCTCCGGTGTCAGAATACGTTGTCTGATGGTGGATTCTGCAAACCATTTGTGGATTTGTACCTCGGGTAAGGGAATTTGTGAAGTGTCTGAGGATGGAGAGGTAAAAATCTATGACAGCAAAACAGGTATACGGGGAGACAAAATGCGTTCTGCCATGGAGACTGCGGACGGAACCATTGTTGTGGCAGGAGATTCCGGAATTTCACTTATCAAAGACGGTGTTGTGACGGATACGATCGGCTCTGCGGAAGGGCTTGCAAATCCAAGGGTACTGACACTGTATGAGTGTGCGGACGGCAGTATTCTGGCGGGAACGGATGGGAACGGCGTTGCAGTGATCAAGGATGGTCGTGTGACAGATACAATCAGGCAGGAGGACGGGCTCAGTTCAGATATCATTTTGAAGATTGTCCCCAATTCTGATGATAACGGTTTGTTTATTGTAACATCGAACGGATTGTGCTACGCGCAGGAGGATGGTAGCATCCGTATTTTGGACAATTTTCCGTATTACAATAACTTTGATGTCATTGAGGGAAACAACGGTGAATTGTTTGTGCTCAGTTCTGCAGGAATCTATGTGGTTGACAAGGAGGAACTCCTGGCGGGCGGTCAGATCAGCTACGAACTGTTGGATGCCAGAAAAGGTCTGCGTCTCGGACTGACACCAAATTCCTTTCCGTATATGGATGAGGAGGACGAACTGTATCTGTGTGGTGACAGAGGAGTGGTTTGCATTAATCTGAACCAGTATGATATCACCGAGAGATCCTATCGCATGCTGCTTACGCAGATTGAGGTGGATGGGGAAGTCTATCCCGTGGAAAAGGGAGAGGCCATCCATATTCCACGCGGTGCGAAGAAGATTGATATAACGCCCGAGATTGTTAATTTCTCGATTCATGATCCTGAAATCCGCATCTATCTGGAAGGGATTGACAAAATGGGGAGCACCATGCTGCAGAGCGAAATGAATCACATCATTTACACGAATCTGCCTTCCGGGGAGTACCGGTTCCACATTGCGGTGCTTGACAGTAAGACAGGTGGTGTGATCGCAGAAAACTCTTATCAGATTATTAAGGAAAAAGAAATCTACGATAACTGGTGGTTCCGTCTCTACGTGGGCTGCGTGGCCGTATTGTTCATAGCGTATCTGACATGGCTGTTTTTCCGGACACAGATCCAGAAAACGCTCCGTATGCAGCGGATGGAACTGGAGTGGACAAAGCGCCAGGTGCAGATGGGCAATGAGACGATTATGACTATCGCGCAGGCGGTCGATGCAAAGGACGAAAATACCAGTCAGCATTCCGTCCGCGTATCGGAATACTCAGTGATGATCGCGCGCAGGCTCGGCTATGACGATGAGGCGTGTGAGCAGCTGCGACGGACGGCAATCCTGCATGATATCGGAAAGATCGGAATACCGGACCGCGTACTGAATAAACCGGGGAATCTGACGGATGAGGAATATGTCATCATGAAATCACATGTGGAAAGAGGCGCGGAGATCCTTAAAAACTTTACGCTGATCGACCATGTGGAGGAGGGTGTCCTATACCACCATGAGCGGTATGACGGTCAAGGTTATACGCATGGCCTCAAGGGTGAAGAAATTCCTATAAATGCGCGGATTATCGGAATTGCCGATGCATTTGATGCGATGACTGCTAACCGTGTTTACCGCAAAAAGCTTGATTTTTCGCATGTGCTTTCTGAAATGGAAAAGGGAAAAGGAACACAGTTTGATCCAAAGCTTGTGGATATTTTGCTCGGACTGATTGAGGATGGCACAATTGATGTCAAACGCATGTATCAGACAAGTGACAGTAGGGAGACGAAAGATGAAGGCTGAGAATAAACGAAACTATGTAATTACAATAATGAGTGCAGTCGTTGTCATTTTATTTGCATTTGTGCTCCATTATTTCCTACATGGCAGGGATGAAGGGAAGACTGTCAAGGTCGGATTTATCTTCGTGGGTGATACCAGCACCGGCTATACCAACAATTTTGTCAATGCGCAGAACGCAGTAGAAAAAGCATATGAGGGACGCGTGGAGACTGTTTCCAAATTCAATGTGCCGGAGGATGAGGTGGAAGGCTCCTTGCAGGAGCTGGTTGACGCAGACTGTGATGTTATTTTCACAACGAGCTACGGATACGGCGTAAAGGCAAAGGAATATGCCGCGAAGTATCCGGATATCCAGTTCTGTCAGGCAACCTGCAGCAATGCCAATGAAGAGCCGCACCTTGCCAATTATCATACCTTTATGGGGAAAATATATCAGGGGAGATATATCAGCGGTGTTGTTGCGGGTATGAAACTTCAGGAGCTTATCGATACAGGAAAAATTACGCCCAAGCAGGCAAAAATCGGATATGTCGGTGCATATCCGTATGCGGAAGTGATTTCGGGGTATACGGCCTTCTTTCTTGGTGTCCGGTCTGTAGTGCCGGAGGCTACCATGACAGTGAAGTATACAAATTCCTGGGAGGATTTTCATCTCGAGAAGCAGTGTGCGAAGCAGCTGATCGAGGAGGGGTGTATCATTATTTCGCAGCATTCCGATACGTCAGGCCCGGCGATGGCCTGCGAGGAGACGGAACGTACACAGATCGTCTATTATGTCAGCTACAATGAAAGTATGCGGGATATCGCTCCCACTACCTATCTGACAGGTTCAAAGATTAACTGGGAACCCTATATCATGCAGGCGACAGAGGCTGTTCTTTCGGATAAAGCGATTGAGAAGTGCGTAGGGGCAACGATTAACGGAAATGACGCCGGAGCAGGCTTTGAGCAGGGATGGGTACAGATGCTTGAGCTGAATGAATTCGTGGCTGCAAAGGGATCAGCGCAGCGGATCGAGGAACTGATACATGACTTTCGGCAGAACAAGATCACCGTCTTTCAGGGAGACTATATCGGTGTAGACCCGGAGCATCCGGATGACAGGATTGATCTGAGCGAAGGATATGTTGAGAATGAAACAAGCTCGGCTCCAACCTTTCACTATATTTTGCAGGATGTGATCACGATCGAGTAGGCGACTTGGGGCATGCGTAGAAAAACAGGGCTACAAATCTGACTGCAAAGGTTGTACATTGTTCGCAAGGCATAGCTGGGTATGTGGTCTTATCAGAACAGAAAAATGGAAACAAAAGCTGTGATGATAAAAAAATATCTTAAAAAGAAAAAGGTGGAAGGATGCACGTTTCAAGACAAGAACGGATGGAGAGTTTTGACCAAAAACATTATGTGAGACCGCATCTGGCTTACAGTAAGATGAAGCTGGCGGAAGAGAGCGGGAGAACTGTATGGCTGTATGGCGCGACCAGTTATGGAAAGACCAGCTTCATCAATTCCTATTTTGGGAACCGTCATATCACATATTTTTCGGCAAATCAGTTGCAGGAGGCAGATCTGATCACTTCGGAGGAGTTGCGTGGTACCATTGTGATCGACGATCTGCAGACCTTGCTGTGTCCGGATATCTGTCAGGATATCTGGAAAGCCATAGAAAAGCTTGTCATGAAAGAAGATGCATGGCTTATTTTAATTTCGCGAGGAAAAATCCCGAAGTGGTTGCATGGCACTTTTATCAAGCATCTTTTTACGGTCATTGAGGAGAAGGATCTGGAATTATCCGATGCCGAAATTGAGAAACTGATTCAGAAGTGGGAAGTCCATCTCACAGAGGAGCAGGTGACAGCGCTTAGTGTAAGTGCGTTGCACAATGCTTATTTTATCAGTCTGACACTGGCGCATCTGTCAAAGGGAGAGGAATATACGACGTCGCTTCTGAAGGTGGTGCAGCAGCAGTTTTGGGATTATCTGGAGCTGCATGTCTATGAACAGTGGGAGCCGCAGATGCAGGATTTTCTGCTCAGGCTTTCGATCGTGGAGCGCTTTACAGTTCCGATGGCCAGAATGATTACAGGAAAGAATGATGCGGAATATCTGCTGCGTCACGCTATGGAGATCGGCAATTTTTTGATTGAGCATGTGGAGGGCGGTATTTGTGAAAACGATCCTGCATCAGTCTCTTACGAAATGCGAAGGACATTGCTTTTATCCCTGCGCAGATGGATGTATAAAAAATATGATGAAGAAAGAATCAGAACGCTGTATTGTAATGCCGGTTTGTACTATGAGATGAACAATGAACCGCTTAGGGCGCTTGAGATGTATCAGAAGGGGCAGGCAAATGATCGAATACTTTGTCTGCTGGTCGAAAATGCAAGAATTGATCCGGGGTCAGGGCATTACTTTGAACTGCGCAAGTTTTATCTGGCATTGCCAAGGGAGGATATCAGAAAAAATCCCGATCTGATGTGCGGAATGAGTATGCTCAATTCTCTGCTCCTCGATCAGGAGGAGAGTGAGTATTGGTATGGGGAATTGAAAGCATTTGCACAGCAGCAGACGGGCAGCCTGTTGCGATATACAAAATCCTTGATTCTCTATCTGGATATCGGACTGCCTCATCGCGGCACTTTTGATTTGATTGAGATAATCAAGCATGCCGGAACGCTCCTAGAATGCAGAAAGGTTGTACTACCGGAGTTTTCGGTGACCTCCAATCTGCCCTCGATGATGAACGGTGGCAAGGATTTTTGTGAGTGGTCCAAAAGTGATGTACAGCTTGCTCGCAGCATCGGTAAGGTTGTGTCTTTCGTGCTCGGAAAATACGGCAAGGGACTTGTGAATCTGGCACTGGCGGAGAGCTTTTTTGAAAAGGGAGAAGACCGCTATGAGGTGGCTGCGCTGCTTGCGAACGGCAGAATGCAGGCTGACAGCGGGGGAAAGCTGGAGCAGGTCTTTGTGGCGGACGGTCTGATGGCATGGCAGTCTGTTTTTGATGGAAAACTGACATTCGCGAAAGACCGATTGGAGAGTTTCTATAAAAAGGCTGAGGCAGAACGTGAGGAAAAGCTGATTCCGAATATTGAAACGTTTCTGGTACGACTTGAACTTTACAGCGGTAATATCGCGGTCGCACTTCGCTGGATGGAAAGTGCTCCCGACGAAAATGTAGAGTTTATATCCATTTACCGGTTCCATTATTTGACAAAGGTACGTATCTATCTGTGCACCGGCAAATATGAGCTTGCGGTGGATCTTTTGCAAAAACTTTTGTATTATGCGGAAGTCATGAAGCGCACCTTCGTCAGGATGGAGTGCGAGCTGTTGCTCGCCATCACGCAGCAGAGAATGGGTTATGACGGATGGGATGAAACATTGCAAAGGTGTCTTGATGAGGCACAGGAGTATCATTTTGTGCGGCTTGTCACAAGGGAGGCCGGAGCAGCTTATAAGCTGCTCAAGATGACTGCATGGAAGCCGCAGGATAAGACCTTTTATAAGGAGCTTTTGGAGGAAGCAGGGCGTATGGAGAAACTCTATCCCGCTTATCTGAAGACCGGAGCGAAGGAAGTGGTGCTCGGTGAGAATGCACTGGCAATCCTAAAGCTCCAGGCAGAGGGATTTTCTGTGGCACAGATTGCCAAACGGCTCCACATTCAGGAGGGAACTGTCAAATACCACAGCTCTCAGACCTACCAGAAGCTCGGCGTCAAGGACAAATCCGGCGCTGTAGCGGAAGCCTACCGGAGAGGGCTGATATAGGTTCAAACTTTAAAAGCGTAAAAGGCAATGCCATTAAGCCAGAT
>JAHAYJ010000030.1 GCA_018384375.1 Lachnospiraceae bacterium | reverse complement strand
GTCTTGCGGTATGCTGCTTTCAGCAGTGAATAACCTGAAGGATTCAGAGGATGAAGAACTGCATCTTCTGATGGTTGATAACCATATTCCGGCAGGTGCTAAGCTGTACTAATCCAGAAAAAAGAGTTCGGTTTGGTAGTCATAGACGTCCAATCAGGAAAAGTGGTTCCACGGATTGACATGGAGCTACATGAAACGGCTTGGAGCTGTATAAGTTTAAATGGTGACGTACGGATTATAAGAGAATAGAATAAGGGGTTCTATGGATTCCTGACTGTTTATCTTATATGTCTAAAGAACAAAATATCGATTATTTTTGAGGAGCATTTTTCGAAAATATAGTGTTAAACAAGGACACATCACTTTTGGTAGAAATACCATTTGGATGTGTCCTTTTTGTTTTTTAAGATATAACATCCTTTCACGTACCTGCCAAATAAAATGAGTATCTGGTAATATACAGATTTCTGGAAACAAGGAGGAAGCCATGAAAAAACGAAAAACACCTGACTTGGAAAAATATCTGGAAGGAAAGAAACGCAGATTTGTAAATTACACACAAGGAGCAAAGATTTATAAGATGTCCTACTGGCCTTTTGTCAGACTGGCGAAAAAAGCAGAAGCCAATTATCCGATTCGAAAGACAGCCATTGTGGATCTGAATATTCTGGATGATTTTTTAGAAGGCAATCCTGAGGTTGTATCAGAATTAAAGAAGAGAAGGAGGAAGCGTTATGGGAAATAACCGAAGCAAGGTTCCGGATTTGGAAAAGCTTGTCAAAGGAGGACGCAAGAAATTTGTCCGTTATGAGGAAGGGGCAATGCTTTATTCCATGGGAGTCCATACATTTCAACAGTTAGCAAAAGATGCCAGAGCAGTATACCATGTCAAAAGAATCGTGTTAGTTAATTTGGATCTTATTGATGAATATCTGGAAGCATTCCGTGATGAAGAATTTTGATGAAAGAATACAGGAGCTTCTTGTATAATACAAATATAAGGAATTCCGAGAAAGAAGGTTGAGAAAAAAATACCTCAGTGTAAAATAAGATTACTGACTTTGAGAGGTTAGTAAAAAATCTTATTGAACAGAGAGGTATCTAAAATGAATTATAACACACAAAACGCAAAAATTGCATCTATTACGGAAAAAACTTTAGTTGTTGGAATTGATGTTGGAAGTGAAATTCATTATGCAAGGGCCTTTGACTGGCGGAATTACGAGTACTCAAAAAAGCCATTTGCTTTCAACAACGATGAAGCTGGGTTTACAGCATTTAAGGCATGGATGGAAGACATGGCAGACAAACATGGGAAAGAGGCGGTGATTCCAGGAATGGAACCTACCGGTCATTACTGGCTGAACCTTGGAGCGTACCTGCAGGAACAGGGCATGAGACCGGTACATGTGAATCCGCATCATGTAAAGAAGTCCAAAGAACTGGATGATAATAACCCGAACAAGAATGACCGTAAGGATCCAAAAACAATTGCGGGACTGGTAAATGAAGGAAGATTTTCGTATCCATATATTCCAACAGGGATATACGCAGAGATCCGAAATCTGTCAAATCTTCGTATTCAGACACAGGAAGAGATCACAAGGATCAAAAACCGGATTGCCCGATGGTTCAGCATTTATTTTCCGGAGATAAAAGACGTTTATAAAAATCCGGACGCTGTAAGCGGAATGATGGTGATCAAAAAGGCACCGCTGCCATGTGACATCAAAGAACTTGGCGTAGATGGTGTGAATCAGGTATGGAGAGATGCAAAGCTGAAAGGCGCTGGCTTAAAGAGGGCAAGGACCCTGGTATCAGCTGCGGAGCACAGCATCGGAAGTACAGAAGCACCGGGAAGTGCCAGAATAGAGATCCGCAACCTGCTGAACGATTATGAAGTATATAAAAACAGAATGGATGATCTGATGCGGGAGATAGAAGCGAAACTTTCTGAGATTCCATACATTGATAAACTGATGGGGATCAACGGGATCGGTTTAAAAACCGTAAGCTGTTTTATTGCAGAGGTGGGTGACATTCGTCGTTTTGATAACCCAAAGCAGCTGCAGAAACTGGCAGGTTATGCCATCGTTGCAGACAGTTCCGGCAAGCACAACGGAGAAAGCCGCATCAGCCACAGGGGAAGAAAACGCCTGAGATATGCATTGTATGAAGCTGCGATATCTGTGATAGGAAAGAATAAAGAGTTTAGAGAAATCTATGACTATTACAGGACGAGGAAGCAAAATCCTTTGAAGAAGATGCAGTCAGTCATAGCGATTGCGTGCAAGCTGATCAGGATCTTCTACACGATACTGACAAAAGGTGTAGATTATGATGGCCAGAAGATGCTGAGTGATATCGTAAGGCCGGAAACTATAATGGCAGCATAAAAAATATCAGGAAGCAGTATATCGTGGTTGGTATGAGCATTTGAGTAAAGAATACTTGAATGCTGAGACCAGCCACGGTAGCTGGAAGTATAAAAATCGGAATGCAATAGGAAAACGTCCACTGAAAGTGCTGTTGCAGGAAGGAAGTCAGTAATAAAACACACAAAGAATGAGCCAGTAGTCGGCAGGAATATATTCCAGAGGGCATGACCCTGTAAAGGAGCTGAGCTGACACCCTGGTTATGGACAGGCGGGACGAGAGAAGTTAGGACTCGGCTCCAGAGGGCTGATGATCCTGGTAGACACGGGAGGTTCGCTGCCGTAGATGGATGGGTATACACAAGGCCATGTAGAACGAAAAGAAAGACGTTTTACTTCGTGTACCCAAATCCGCTATTTTCGTACCAGATACAGATAAATGTCCATTCCTATGGCTCCTTCTTCTGAGATATTTATTGATAATATATTGAAAAAATCCTTGATTTTCAAGGAAAAAAGACTTGACTAAATAGGGAGGATTGAGCCATGACACATAGCGAAAAAAGAATATATCTGATTAAAGGGCTGCTATCAGAGCAGCCGCAATACAGAGATATGGAAATCCCAGACAATGCAGAGGAACAGAAAAGGCTTCTTAGAAGTCTTATGAATATCCGTTCCCCTCGTCCGATTGGGACTGAATTTCTCAAGGTGCAGGACGAGTATCTAAACGAGGAAGTCAAGGAAAAAGACATTACTGATTGTGATACTTTACCCGTATCCCCCATCAATAACCGCCTGGTCCTTTGGCGTGGTGATATTACCACATTAAAGATAGATGCGATTGTAAACGCCGCTAACAGTGCTTTAAGGGGATGTTTCGTACCTTGCCACTCTTGCGTGGACAACATCATTCACAGCGTTAGCGGTATCCAGTTGCGTTTGGCTTGCGATGAGCTGATGACAGAGCAGGGATATGACGAGCCGACAGGAAAAGCGAAAATTACACCCGCTTTTAATCTTCCATGCAGCTATGTACTTCACACAGTCGGACCGATTGTATCGGGTATTTTAACAAAAAAACATTGTGAACAGCTTGCTGATTGCTATAAATCTTGTTTGGAATTGGCATCTGATAAAGGTTTAAAGAGTATTGCCTTTTGCTGTATTTCCACAGGCGAATTTCATTTTCCGCAGAAAAAAGCGGCTGAAATTGCGGTAAAGACGGTTGCTGATTTTTTACGGGCTAATA
>JAHAYJ010000029.1 GCA_018384375.1 Lachnospiraceae bacterium | reverse complement strand
CTTTTGGGGTATGTGATGGCGGTTCTTGCTTGCAACGCCCTTCTGATCGTGGGAATAGACCAGATAGAAGAAATGATGCAGCTTCCGGATATAAACAATATTGTAAAAAGCTGTATGCCCTTTGCGTTAGCACTCTTTATGTGCATGACCAGCATCAGCAGCTGTTCGATCTCCATGGAGGGAAATCAATTTTGGATGCTTCAGACGCTTCCTCTTACAAGCAGGGAAATCTATGACAGCAAAATTCTTGCAAGCCTTACGGTGGCAGCTCCTTTCTACCTTGTGACAGTACTGCTGGCAATACCGGCGGTACATGCTACAGTCCTTGAGAGCATTTTTATCGCTGTGATTCCAGCCTGCTACCTTGTCTTTACGGCAGTAGCCGGAATTACTTATAATCTTGCATTTCCGTTGCTGAAATGGGAAAGCGAGGTGCGGGTGGTAAAGCAGAGCGCGTCCATGATGTGCGGCATGCTGACGGGGATGATCAGCACGATGCTACCGCTTGGCATCACCATTGCAGCAGGAGGCCGGAATGGGAACCTGATTAAGCTGGGAACAGTGGCAGTGCTGGTGATCCTGACGGGTGTGTTATATAAGAAAAATGAGAAGGTGGAGCTTATTAAGCTTCAGCAATAAAAACGAATCCGGATTATTATTTTTCTGGATAGATGGTTTAGAGAAAAAGTCGCTTGCAGCGGCTTTTTTGAGTTGTGTTTCGTGTTGCATAAGCTCCGAAAAGAGTTTATTTACTTGTCTGACATCATTGTGTAAAAAGTGTGTATTTTGTCGTTACAATTACACAATTATTATGTATAATAGGATTGTTATAATTCATTGTCTCTTTGGTAAATGGAACAGATATATAGATTAATGCGGAGGTAGATACTATGAGAAATGTTTATCCAGCGTTTTTTACGAAAACAAATGATAAGGTGTTGGTTGAAGTTCCTGATTTAGATATTCTGACAGAAGGAAATGATATGAATGATGCAATTGATATGGCACGAGATGCCATAGAATTAAAATGTGTATCATTGGAAGATGATAAAGAAGAAATTCCTAATCCATCCAATATAAAGGATTTGAATATCAATAACGGAACTTTTGCTGATGAGGGAGAAACAGTTGTTTCTTTTGTTGATGTAGACTCAACAGAATATAGAAAGAAAATTGATACAAGAACTGTAAGGAGAAATGTTGCTTTACCAAGTTGGTTGAATTATGAAGCAGAACAAGCGGGTGTTAATGTATCAAGAATTTTACAGGAAGCTCTGATGAACACATTAAAATTGGAAAGAAGAATCTAAAAATGTTATTGCGACAGTAGCACCTCGTCTTAGCGGGACGAGGGCGCTACTGTTTGCTTTATGTAAACAATTATAGTTTTTCAAATATCATTGTAGCTTGAATTCTGTCTCCACCACCGAATCCGGTGCTGTGAGCTGAAGTCGTAGTTATTGTATGAAGGCGGTATCCCTTCGCTGCCTGGGTATTGATCACGTTTTCCAATTCACCGAGATTTCTTGAAGTAGTTCCTATCAATTTCTCTTTCAAAGTTACTTGTAAAACAACGTATTGTGGCATAATTCTTTCCCCCTTTTTTCATTAGTTACTTTTGCGTTAGGATTGCTGCAGAACTTATGTATGCTCTGTTTCATTATAAAATAGAAACGTCAGCGTGTAACTATGACGATAGTTCCCTTTAAAGTGCATTATTGGTAATGGGTTTTGGAGATAGTAATAAACTAAGTTAAATCACAAGTGGGTAATAGACAAAATGAAAAGATGCCTCATTGCAAAGTTTGTTGATGTACGATATAATAAACTGGTATTAACGGAAAGGGGTATTGCGATACTTTGATGGTAGCTAGCATCACATAAGTATTATGAGCAAATAGATTATTGTATGACTTGAGCGGAAGTGAAGATATTCATGATGTTATTTGAGGTTACTCTTACTGTAGATGATTTTAAAGAAATTATGATATTATCAAGGTCAAAATGTCACTCATCATGATATAGGCTTTGGTATACTTATCAGTTTTAAATTGTGATGATAAAGGGAGTTAGCTGTTACTTGAAACAGGAGGGCCATAAACAGGACAGAATAATACGCAAGTGGTATAGTATACATATAGAGATAATATTATAGTAGAAAGGAATAAAGAAATATGAAAAAGAAATATACATTACTCGCTTTAATTGTAACAGCATTAATATCAGCCAGTAGCTTCTTAGCTAAAGAAGGAACAGAAGTAGTAGAAGACTGGAATTCAGCTCAAAAAGATGGCATAATTTATTCTTATTACCATGGCGGTGAAGATGCAGCGTATGAGAGTATAGTGGAATATATGAATTACGCCGTACAGAAACCAACATCAAATTTAATACAATATTTTATTAATCAAGGAAGATTTTCTAATCATGTAGAGGAATTAAAAGCCCTTGGCTTTACCGATGTTGACTATTCTCCCGTACTCGGAGGAGGTAGTAAATCAAATACAACTCAGCAGGTAACACAGACCCCAGAACCCTTTACAGTAGAACCTTATAACCCCGTGAAAACCATGTGGGCTACATCGGAGGTAAACTGTAGAACAGGTGCTGGGACCTCTTACCAGAAGGTAGGCAGCCTTAAAAAACATGAGGAAGTGAAAGTAACTGGTGTTGCATCTAATGGCTGGTATGAGATCACAAAAGAAGATGGAACAAAGATTTATGTATCCAATAAATATCTGTCAGAGGAAAATCCCTCTGACAGAGTTGTGTATGATGTAAATGAAGAAACCGGGAAAGTAACTACATATGAGTTTAAGGACACAGATCCGGAAGTTATTGATGAAAAAGTAGAAGAACTGACTGCAACACCGGAACCGACAGTAGCACCAACAGAAAAGCCTACTCCGACGCCAACTGTAGAGCCTACGATTGCACCTACTGCGGAACCTACCCCTTATGTTGTTGAACTAACAGAAGAAGAAATTAAGCAACTTCCGGAAGAAACGCAGGATGAACTTAAAACAGATGGAAGAAACTACATAGGATTCATTGTGTTGGCAGTTGCTTTCGTAGGAATCGTTGCAATTGTTGTTATCAGAAACCATAAGAAGCGGTAATAATACAAAAGAGGGCAATGTGTGTTAAGAAATAGATTTAAGCATATCTGTAATATTCAAAATCTGAGAGAATTGGGAAAAAACATTACTGTATGCGTGATCGTATTTGCAGTGGCATTCATTTTTTTTCATACAGTAATATTGTGGGGATTTGTGCCCTCATCCTCCATGGAACCGACCTTACAGGTTGGAGACATTGTGGTGGTGAACGGATTAGCCTATAAGAATTCCAAGCCGCGCAGAGGCGATATTGTTGTATTCCAAGGCAAAGAAGGAGATATGAGGGGAGAAACCCTGATCAAAAGAGTGATCGGACTGCCCGGTGATGATGTCATGTTTATTGATGGTAAAATATATATCAATGGACAGCAGTATCAGGAAGAGTACCTTGACGAAAACATTGTTACGGATTCCCCATTTGATTATGAAGTACCCGAGGATAGCTTTTTTGTACTGGGAGATAATCGGGAGCATTCCTTCGATTCCAGATTCTGGATAGATCCGTATGTGAAAATGGAAGATATTAAGGGCAAAATGATTTTCAGCTTGTCAATAGGTAAGATACTGAAATAAATAAATGTTTCAAAGGTATATGATGGTAGGACGATCATATACCTTTCAGACTGTAGACAAAGCCCCTCACTCTTGTGCGGACTTTTCGGTGCAAACGCCGTAAACATCAGTATTTATGCGAACTTTCATGTGATTTTCTGATACTTTCCTAATGAATTGTACCACAGAAAGGAGTGAAGCATTATGCCACTTATTATGCCTATTAAGGATTTACGCAATACAACCGAAATTTCTAATATCGCACACAAGGAACAGGAGCCTATTTTTATTACTAAAAACGGATATAGCGATTTGGTTGTGATGAGTAGTGAATTATACGATAAATTTGCAAGAATGAATCGCATCGACCAGGCAATTTTCGAATCCGAGCAAGAAATTGCTAACGGAGCAGAAGCAGTTGACGCAGAAATAGTTTTTGCAGAATTGGAGAAAAAACATTTTGGATAAATATAAGGTAAAAGTCAACCCTAGAGCAATCCGTGAATTCAGTTTATGTAGTAACAATACAGTATCAAGGACGAAATTTATAAAGAAACCCCGAAGAGCGGCAACTCTTCGGGGTTTCGCTTTGTGCCTAAGACACATAATTTTTTTACTAGCTAATAGTATATTACAACAGTCTACGCATAATATCAATAATGTGGAATTGTAGAGCATATGAAAAGTGTTCACAGATTTTTCACAAATAAATTAGCACTCGCCCATTGACAGTGCTAATAATGCGTGTTATATTACAACTAGAACAAGGGAAGAGAAAAGAAATTGAGATGATCATTCCGATTTGAATCCCAAAAAATTTACAATTGGCATTTATGTCAAAATAGAATGGAGGAATGACTTATGTTAATGCCTAGTATTTTTGGAGAAAACTTATTTGATGATTGGATGGATTTTTCATTTCCTGATATTGACAAGAAGCTGTACGGGAAACATGCAAAGAACGTGATGAAGACGGATATCAAGGAAAAGGACGAGGGCTATGAACTCGTTGTTGATCTGCCCGGATTTAAGAAGGATGAGATTGAGGTTCAGTTGGAAAACGGTTACCTGACCATATCTGCAGCCAAGGAACTTGACAAGGATGAATCCGACAAGAATGGTAAATATCTTCGTCAGGAACGATATGCCGGTTCTATGAGCAGAAGCTTCTACGTCGGTGAGGGAATCACAGAAGAAGATATTCACGGTAAGTTCGAGAATGGTATTCTGAAAGTGGATATTCCTAAGGCAGAAGCAAAGAGAGTAGAACAGAAAAAGCATATAGCAATTGAAGGCTAATGTGAATTTCCTGCCCCGGGCTAATCCCCCGGGGTATTTTTAATAGGTATAAGCCGGTGAAAAGAGGGTGATGCTAATGAGCAGGAAAAGAGATTATTATGAAGTCCTTGGTCTTGATAAGAGTGCAGATGTCGCAGCCATAAAAAAAGCATATCGGAAGCTGGCTAAGAAATATCATCCGGATACCAATGCAGGGAATCCACAGGCGGAAGAAAAGTTTAAAGAGGTTACGGAAGCTTACAATGTGCTGAGTGATGAAGAGAAGAAAAAGCTATATGACCGGTTTGGTCATGCTGCATTTGAAGAGGGAGCGGGCGATGGCCATTTTCAGGGTAATCCGCAAGGCAGCTATCAGGAGTTCCATTTTGATGGTGCTGATGTAGATCTTGATAATCTGTTTGGTGATCTTTTCGGGCATGGTCAGGGATTTAAGAGTAGTCATTTTGGCAGCAGCTTTGGCGGTGATCATTTTGGAGGAGGATTCCGACGAGAGGCTTTTTCAGGAAAAGGGCAGGATGTGACAGCCTACGTGGAGGTCAGCTTCGAGGAAGCTGCTCTTGGCTGTGAAAAGACCATTCGTTTTCAGCATCCTGACGGAACTATGCAATCGCTGCAGGTTCATATCCCTGCCGGGATCGATCATGGACAGAAGGTCAGACTTCGGGGGAAAGGAATGCCGGGTAGAAATGGCGGCGAGGCAGGCAGCCTTCTTTTGGAGGTACAGGTCCGGGAGAGCGCAAGCTTTGAGCGAAAAGGCATGGATGTTTATTCGACAGTTAACGTTCCCTTTATCACGGCAGCGCTCGGCGGCGAGGTGATCGTGAATACATTATATGGAAAGGTCAGCTGCAAAATTAAGGAGGGGACGCAGTCAGGAACCAAGATCAGGCTTCGGGGCAAAGGCATTGTTTCCATGAAAAATCCTTCCGTAAAAGGGGATCAGTACGTGACTGTGGAAATTCAGGTACCAAGACATTTAAATCCGGAAGCCAAGAAGAAGCTGAAGGAATTTTACGACGCGTCAAGAGTCGCGTAAGTTTATAGGAATAAATTTTTTATAAATTGTTAGCACTCTCTATTGACGAGTGCTAACGCCGGTGCTATATTGTGACTATAACAAAGGGAAAGTGAGGTGGCAAGTCATGAATATCAATAAATTTACCCAGAAATCTATGGAAGCTGTGGAGGGATGCCAGAAGCTTGCCTATGAATACGGGAATCAGGAAATTGAGCAGGAGCATCTGCTATACAGCCTGCTTACAATGGAGGACAGCCTGATTCTGAAGCTGATTGAAAAAATGGAGATCAATCCCCAGTACTTTGTGAATAAGGTAGAGGAAGCGATCAGCAGAAGAACCAAGGTACAAGGCGGCCAGGCATATGTGGGACAGGATCTGAATAAGGTACTGATTTCTGCGGAGGATGAGCTGAAAACCTTCGGGGATGAATATGTATCGGTAGAGCATCTGTTCCTTGCCATGATGAAATATCCCAACAAGGCGATCAAGGAACTTTTTAAGGAGTTCGGTATTACCAGGGAACGCTTTTTACAGGCACTTTCTACGGTGAGAGGCAATCAGAGAGTGACCTCTGACAATCCCGAGGCAACCTATGACACGCTTGCCAAATACGGACAGGATCTGGTAGAAAAGGCGAGAGATCAAAAGCTTGACCCTGTGATCGGCAGGGATAATGAGATTCGAAATGTCATCCGTATTTTGTCGCGGAAGACAAAAAACAATCCGGTACTGATCGGTGAGCCCGGTGTAGGTAAAACTGCGGTGGTAGAGGGACTGGCACAGCGTATCGTCCGCGGAGATGTGCCCCAGGGTCTGAAGGATAAAAAGATATTTGCACTGGATATGGGAGCGCTTGTAGCAGGTGCCAAATACCGTGGTGAATTTGAGGAACGACTGAAGGCAGTTCTTGAGGATGTGAAGAACAGCGACGGGCAGATCATTCTGTTTATTGACGAGCTGCATACCATCGTGGGAGCCGGAAAGACAGACGGTGCGCTGGATGCCGGCAATATGTTAAAGCCTATGCTGGCAAGGGGTGAGCTTCACTGTATCGGCGCGACCACCCTGGATGAATACAGACAGTATATTGAGAAGGATGCGGCACTGGAACGTAGGTTCCAGCCTGTTATGGTGGAGGAACCTACTGTTGAGGATACCATTTCCATTCTTCGTGGTCTGAAGGAACGCTATGAGGTATATCACGGCGTAAAGATCATGGACAATGCACTGGTAAGTGCTGCGGTACTGTCTAACCGATATATTTCGGATCGTTTCCTTCCTGATAAGGCGATCGATCTGGTAGATGAAGCCTGTGCACTGATCAAGACAGAGCTGGATTCCATGCCAACCGAGCTGGATGAGCTTCAGCGTAAGGTGATGCAGATGGAAATAGAGGAGACAGCGCTGAAGAAGGAAGATGACCGGTTAAGTCAAGAACGGCTCGAGACCCTTCAGAAGGAGCTGGCTGAGTTAAAGGAAGAGCTGAACAATCGCAAGGCGCAATGGGAAAATGAAAAGGCTTCCGTTGAGAAGCTTTCCAAGCTGCGTGAGGAGATTGATGCCATCGGAAGCCAGATTGAAATTGCCCAGAGAGAGGGTGACTACGAAAAGGCAGCCGAATTGAGCTACAGCAGACTTCCGGCTCTGAAAAAGCAATTGGAAATCGAGGAAGAACAGGTTAAGAACAAAGATCTGTCCCTGGTGCATGAAAGTGTGACAGAGGAAGAAATTGCAAGAATTATTTCCAGATGGACAGGAATCCCTGTTGCCAAGCTGACGGAGAGTGAGAGAAATAAAACGCTCCATCTGGATGAGGAGCTTCACAAGAGGGTGGTAGGACAGGATGAGGGTGTAACCAAGGTGACGGAGGCCATTATCCGTTCAAAGGCAGGAATCAAAGACCCTACCAAGCCCATCGGTTCCTTCCTGTTTCTCGGACCTACCGGTGTAGGTAAGACGGAGCTTGCAAAGGCACTGGCAGCATCCCTGTTTGATGATGAGAACAATATGGTTCGGATCGATATGAGTGAATACATGGAGAAGTACTCTGTATCCAGACTGATCGGGGCACCTCCCGGATATGTTGGGTATGAGGAGGGGGGACAACTTACTGAAGCAGTCAGAAGAAAACCATATTCTGTGGTACTCTTTGATGAGATTGAGAAGGCACACCCGGATGTATTTAACGTTCTTCTTCAGGTATTGGATGACGGACGTATTACAGACTCCCAGGGAAGGACGGTGGACTTTAAAAATACCATTCTGATCATGACATCCAATATCGGTGCTTCCTATCTGCTTGATGGAATTGACTCAAATGGTCATATTGGTGAGGAAGCCGAAAAGCTGGTTATGAATGACCTTAGGGCACATTTCAGACCGGAATTTCTGAACCGCCTGGATGAAACGATCCTCTTTAAGCCGCTGACCAAGGACAATATTACCGGCATCATCAAGCTGATCATAGATGACCTTAACAGACGGCTTTCAGACAGGGAACTGACCGTCAAGCTGACGCCTGAGGCAGAGGCCTTTATCGTAGAAAATGCTTATGATCCGGTTTACGGTGCAAGACCTTTGAAGCGATATATTCAGAAGTATGTGGAAACTCTTTCCGCTAAGCTGATTCTGGCAGATCAGGTGGATCAGGGAGATACGATCCTGATTTCTGTGGAGAATGAGGCACTTACGGCTGGTGCCTTAAAGCAGGCTTAAGCTTGATCCGTTGGAGCAATCCGATGATCTGGCCCGATAAAATCACGGTCAGAACGGAATAGCCGAGTCTCTGAAGAGGAATATAGGTGACGGAAAGTGCCAGCACCAGAAAGTCTGACAGCAGATAAACCCATTGGATCTTAATATGAGTAAGTTTTGAAAGGCTCATAGCAAGGGCATCGTCACCACTCGGCGCCCCGCCGATGCTAACGCACAGTCCGGCGCCTACGCCCACAAACAGGGCACCGGCAACGGAGGCAAGCAGCGGCATTTCATAAAGCTGCGGCCACAAGGGATCAAACTGTTCACAGATCTTGTAGGCTAGGGAAAAGCCTGCGGTGGACAGAGCCGAATAGAAGATGAATTCCTTACCCAACTGCTTAGCCCCAAACAGGTAACAGGCAGAGTTTAAAACAAAGCCTGTTACCGCTGGGGAGATATGAAACCAGTATTGCAACAGTAGCGTCATGCCGAGTACCCCGCCCTCTGTTACGCCGGAACAGGAGTGGACGTGATAGAGCCCGAAGGCGAGAATGATGCTGCCGGTCAGTCCGATGATACAGGATGAAACCTTAATATTTCGAAACAAGATAAAACCTCACTTTTACATTTCTATTCATGGAACCCGGTGTCGGTTCATGTTCCCCTACTATATTATGAAAGAACAATTTGGTCAAGAGGCTTGTGAAACTGCCAAAGGATTGTTATATTATATTACGATTAGATTGCCAATGATTGGAAGAGGAGGAAATGTTGATGATACCGAAGGAACCTGTAATGTTGCTTAGTTATGTAAACCTCAAGCTCCGCGATTACTATAGAAGCTTTGAAGAGATGTGTGATGATCTTGATATCAGCCTTGCGGAAACAGAGGAGAAGCTAAACGGGATCGGATATTTTTATGACAGACAGAGCAATCAGTTTGTCGGAAAATAAAGTAAGATGAATACAAAAGAATAAGTGAGGTACAGAAGATGAACTTTCTAAAAAAGAATGGCTACGGACTGGCTCTATGCCTTGTGATTGCATTGCCCTGCTGGTATCTGGGCAAGCTGCTTCCGGTGATCGGAGGCCCTGTATTTGCAATCCTTGCAGGAATGGTGATTACTTTATTGATCAAGGATAAATCAGGATTGCAGGGTGGCATTACCTTTACTTCCAAAAAGATTTTGCAGTATGCGGTGATTTTGCTTGGCTTTGGCATGAATTTATCGGAGATTGCCAAGGTGGGACTGCAGTCTTTGCCGATTATTCTCTCAACAATCACAACATCACTGGTGATTGCCTTTATCATGCAAAAGCTGTTAAAGATGCCCTCCAATATTTCAACGCTGGTTGGTGTAGGCTCTTCTATTTGTGGAGGTTCTGCCATTGCGGCAACAGCACCGGTCATCGGTGCAGATGATGAGGAGATCGCCCAGTCTATTTCTGTTATTTTCCTGTTTAATGTAATCGCTGCCTTGATCTTCCCTTCTTTGGGAGGTCTGCTTGGCATGACAAATGAGGGATTCGGACTGTTTGCAGGTACGGCTGTCAATGACACTTCCTCCGTAACAGCAGCAGCTGCAGCCTGGGATGGGATGCATCCGGGGGCAAATGCGCTGGATACAGCAACCATTGTGAAACTGACCCGTACCCTTGCCATTATCCCGATCACACTGGTGCTTGCCTTCTGGCGCACCGCTAAGATGAAGAAGGCAGGACAGAAGGGGGATGGCAATTTCAGCTTGAAAAAGGTATTTCCGTTTTTTATTTTGTTTTTCGTTCTTGCTTCCGTAATCACCACGATTTCCGTGATGGCGGGCGTGAATGTGGCATTTTTCAAGCCCTTTAAGGAATTGTCCAAGTTCTTTATCGTAATGGCGATGGCGGCAATCGGATTAAATACCAATATTGTGAAGCTGGTAAAAACAGGAGGAAAGCCGATTCTGATGGGGCTTTGCTGCTGGATCGGTATTGCGTGTGTTAGCATTTTCATGCAGCGTTTATTAGGGATTTTTTAAAGCACCATACCTTTTATTTTGCGTATGATAGTAAAAAGCCATAAATATAAGGTATGAAGAAATATGGAAAATTATGCAGCATTATCGTTAGAAACACATTTATTTTTTGCAAGAATCATGAAGGAGCATGGACTCTTTCTGGCGGCAGGCTTTCCCTGCGCAGATACAGCATGGATCCGGAGAGCAGACTACTTCAGGGAACAGTTTGAAGATCTGCTCCGTGATGTGGTCACGATCAGCAACAGAAGAGTGAATCAGGAGGTCCTTAAATCCGGCGAGCTGGTGACGGAGTTTACCATACCCGCAGAAAGAAGAACCCAGCAGCTGAGTGGGGTTCCTATTGACAGCAGGATCACGGAGGAAGAATTAAGGCTTCGTTCCCGGTCCTGCTCAGAGGATTTCATGGAAACAGACGGAATGGTTACCGAGATCAACCGAAGAGCACTGCGTCTTCTGGATGGTCTGATTGACTTTAAAGAAAATATTCTTGAAGAAGTAAGCAGAGGGAGGCTTTTTAATGCCAATTACCCTCTGCTTATTCAGCATATTCAAAGGGAAGCGAAGCTGTACCGCGCTACGGTTATGGAACTGCTGGAAAACAAAGAGCTTTCTTACAAAAACCTAAAGAAAACAGAGGAATTCTGGAACCGGATCATGATGGAGCATGCCCTGTTTATCAGAGGACTGCTGGATCCCAGTGAGGAAGAACTGATTCTGACAGCAGATCAGTTTGCCATGGATTACAGAAAGCTTATGGAAAAATCCAGAAAGCAGGACTGTCGTGCGATGGGTCTGACCGAAGAGACACTCAAGGAAACACTGAAATATCGAGATTTTAAGGCGGCGGGAGCAGACGGTATTCTGGACTGCAAGATTGCCTCCATTATTTTACCGCTGCTGGCAGATCATGTACTGCGTGAGGCTAACCACTATATCCGTCTCCTGGAAACGGATTGTGACAAAAGAAATAATTGATACAAAAACTGTTTTAGCATATACTTAAAAGGTACGCTCTCCCGCAGAGCGGGAATGACAACAATGGAATGGCACAGCTTAAAGGAGTATGTTTTAGGTGAATGAACAGTTGACAAACAGGGAAGAAGAAATCAGTGCGCGCCGCGCGCAGCGGATCCGGCAGATGCGGGAGGAAAAAGAAAGACAACGCAGGCGCCGGAAGCAGATCAAAAGGCTTGCTCCGCTTGCGGCCGGCGCTGTACTGGTTTTCGTGATTCTTTTTGCCGGCGTAAAGACGGTAAGCGGTATTTCCGCAAAAAAGCAGAAGAATACAGAAAAGATAGAAAATACACAGAATACAGAAGCTACAGGAGATTGGGAATATATTGATAGGATGGAAGGAACCGGAGAAGAGGGAGAACTGGCAGCCATAGGAGGTGTGGCAGTAGGGACAATCAATGAGGAGGAGAACGGGAATTCAGCCGGCAGTACACCCAGGAAAGAATATTCAGCCAGGGAAACAGAAGCTACCAGACAGCTGGGGGAAGAAATCGTCAGCAGTAATGCGATTCTGATTAATGTGGGCAGCGGAGAGATCCTGGCACAGAAGGGTGCAAAAACGAAGATCAATCCGGCATCCATGACGAAAATTCTCACGGTTCTGGTGGCAGCAGAGCATATCGATAGGGAGGCTCTTGACGATACCTTTACCATGACACTTGAAATTACGGACTACGGTTATGTTCATGACTGCAGCAGTGTGGGATTTTTGAAGGATGAGACAGTTACAGTGAGAGACCTCTTTTATGGGACAATCCTGCCATCCGGAGCAGATGCGGCGGTGGGACTTGCCACCTATGTTGCGGGAAGCCAGGAAGCCTTTGTGGAGATGATGAATGAAAAGCTGAAAGAGCTTGGCCTTTCAGATACGGCACACTTTACCAACTGTGTAGGCATCTATGATGAGGAGCATTACTGTACGCTCTATGATATGGCAATAATCATGGAGGCTGCAGCGGATAATGAACTGTGCCGGGAGGTGCTTTCGGCACATAGCTACACCACCTCTGCAACAGAGCAGCATCCGGAGGGAATCACGATCTCTAACTGGTTTCTGCGCCGGATCGAGGACAAGGATGCCGGTGGTGAGGTGCTTTATGCCAAGACCGGTTATGTGGTGCAGTCTGGAAACTGTGCCGCCAGCTATGCGGAGGATGCATCAGGAAATGGCTATATCTGTGTGACTGCCGGAGCCAATCATGTCTGGAAGTGCATTTATGACCATGTGGATATTTACAAGCAGTTTCTTGGATAAGGCCGAAGGAGACAGAGTTTAAAAGATAAAAACAAAAGAGGAACAAAATGAAAATTTTAAGAAGAATCTTGTATTGTATATTGGCTCTCATCGTATTGCTTTGCGGTTTGATTCTTTTATGTGCTTTGAAGCCTGAAATTACGGAGTCAATCGTGAATTCTATGAATTTGAACAGGCAGGAAGAGGTCTATCTAGACAAGGAAAACACCGCTTTGCCTGAGAGCCATGTTCTTAAGCCGGAGACTGCTGCACCCATGCAGGAAGTCGGTGGGGAACAGGAGCAGGTTCAGGATAAAAGCAGTTTAGTAAAGGAGCCGGAAAATGGCAGTCTGACGGAGACTGCAAACGAAGGACTTGCATCAGATACTTCTTCCGAATATCTCCCGCCCAGTCAGTCTGAAATCGTGATCCCTAAGGAGGTATCCGGCAAAAGCGGTTATCAGGAAATTCAGGATAAACAGGAGCAGGTCGACGAAAAGGAGGCAGGCCGCCTTCAAAAGCAGCTGGATGTGGGAAATACCGGAGATGGTCTTGCCTTTGATCCGGTCTATTATCCTTATTATGACATGCTGGATGAGACAGGGAAGCATTTGTATCGCCAGATTTATGCCAATGCAAACGCGCTGTATCCGGTTTTTGCTCCCATAGAGGCAGTGACGCCCGGAGAGCTGAAAAATGTCTTCTCTGCGGTATATGGCGACCATCCGGAGCTATTCTGGATGGATACGGCTTATTCGGGGAAATTTAGGGGGAACGGACAGTGCGTGGAGATTGATCTGCAGTTTAACCGTACAGCACAGGATTTGGAGAATGTCAAAGCAGTTTTTTATGAGAATGCAGATCAGATTCTGGCGCAGGCACAAAGCCTGTCCGGAAACTATGAGAAGGAGAAATTTGTCCATGATGCGTTGATCGACAGGATCACCTATAATCTGGGAGCAGAAATGAACCAGAGTGCCTACAGTGCGCTGGTAAACGGACAGACGGTGTGCGCCGGATATGCACGGGCATTTCAATATCTTCTTTTGCAGCTTGGGATTCCCTGCTATTACTGCACGGGCTATGCCGGTGAAAATCATGCCTGGAATATTGTGGCGTTGGAGGATGGGTATTACAATGTAGATACCACATGGGATGATACCGGAAGCGGTACCTATGATTATTTCAATAAGACGGATGCGGATTATGCAAGTACCCATATCCGCAAGGAACTGTCGGTATATCTGCCTCCCTGCAACGGACAAGTCTACCGGAATCTGGAACAGACTACGGAGCAGGAACAGCCCCAGAACCTGGATGACGGGCTAAGAAGCCTTGAGGATGTGGGCATGACTAAGGAGCAGGTCATCACTGACTTACAGAAATATTATGAGGACTGCTACGATCAGATCGTGCAGAACGGGATTGGCACCTATACTTTTACGAATGTGATAGAGAGTGAAGAGCTGCTTGAACAGTGGATGCAGAATTATCAGAATGACAGTTACAGACAGGCTTATATGGAAAGTGCACTTGCGGCAGTCGGTGGGTCTTCCTGTGAAATGACGCTTGAGACAGAGCAGCTGCAGGGGGATAAATATCTGGTTACTCATATCGTGACAATCCGGTAATGAGACGAAGAACGTTAGAATATAGATAAAATAAGGGATCAGAAAGAACTTTGTATATGAATTTGAAAAAAAGGATTCTGGTATGTATTATTTTATTGCTATTTCTGGCGGTTATGTGTATGATCGGAGTTTTTTCCCAAAGAAGCATTCAAGCTATGGGAAATGCTATACAGGAGGCAGACAGCAAAAAGATAGCGCTGACCTTCGATGACGGTCCCCATCCATACTATACGCAGCAGCTATTGAAGGGTCTAAAGGAACGTAATGTAAAGGTTACGTTTTTCATTACCGGACAAAATGTGGAGGCCTATCCGGAAATCGTGAAGGAGATCTATGAGGATGGACACTTGATTGGCAACCATACCTATAGTCACATTCAACTGACTTCCCAGAATGAAGAGAGCTTTAAGCAGGAGATACGGAAAACAAATGAAGTGATCAGAGAGGTGACCGGACAGGATACCATTTATGTCCGCCCGCCCTACGGTAGCTGGAACAAGGAATTTGAGAAGGAACTGAACATGTTCCCGGTACTCTGGACCATAGATCCCCTTGACTGGTGCAGCAGCGATGCCGCCCGCATTGTGCGGAGCGTCTGTAGTAAAGCAAAGGAAAATGATATTATCTTGATGCATGACCAATATAAGACTACGGTAACGGCGGCTCTGAAAATCGTGGACGAACTGACGCAGAAAGGATACGAGTTTGTCACGGTAGACGAGCTGCTGTTTGACTAGCAGTATGGTTCTGTCTTTTCAATAGGGATATTCATATTCAAAGGAAGCAAGCTCTGTCTCAAAGGCAAAAATCGTGAGATCTTTCTTCCGAAAGCGGTAGGACGCCCGGCATGCGGCACTCTCGTGGATGATTCTTGTCATGCTTCCATTGCTGGGAGCCTTTAGCGGGCGCCTGGCAGCCTTGAGCAAATGTGCTTCCAATGTCAGATCCCCCTGTGTAATCCGAAGGGTTCCGCTCTCGATTTTAACTGCTTTTGCACCCAGGTAGGTAGCCAGTCTGTATTCCCGTCCCTGCCAAAGTACAATGCCTATGATCCCGGTAAAATGGATACCGGCAAGAGGAATGTCAGCGACTGACAGCATTAGGGAACCACCCGGGAAACAACATTGCGTCCAGGCATATTCTTTGGGGAAGGAACGGCCACGGTCACCCTCCCAATATCCCCATCCGTCTTGAAAAGAATATGGCTTATCATTGATGGATACCATGCCGCAGACAGGATGGCGCATACTGAAAACACTGTGACGACATTCCAGAAACGGTATAAAAGTAAACGGTCCCATGATGTCATATTTTAAGGGTGAGAGAGGGCCGAAACGAAGCTTCCCTTTCACTTTTATTTCTGATGTTTCTATTGATAAAAGAATCCCGTGTTTCCCAAAGTAGTTGTCAGCGATTCGGATTCCCTGATTAGTCTTACGAAAGGTGTCAGGGGAAAAGGAAATTGACCGGGCAGCAGTATTCGTGATGATCTGAATATAGCAGTCACATTTCCCCTTCGCCTGATGAAAAGACGGTATGATTGCCAGCGTCTGGTTTTCTGACTGGCATTTCATGTACCAGCCATAAAAGAAATCGTGCATTTGGCTCTCCCTTTCTAAATGGAATAGCTTTTATTATGCCCAATATGGCTTCCCATTATTCCTTGATGAGAAAAAGAATTGGGTACGGTCTTGCCGAATGTTGGAAAAACGTTTACACTGGCAATAGCGAGTTGATTATTTTCTGACCTGAGGGATTCTGATGATTAGCACCTATGTTGCAAATGTGGAGGAACTAAATAATTCTGCCCTTTTTGAAAGACTGTATGCTTCTGTGCCGGAGCACCGTCGTCAAAGGGTTGACAGGATGCGCTTTGACAAGGATAAGAGGCTTTCTCTGGGAGTCTGGGGCCTTTTGCAGAAGGGACTTAAGGATTGGGGAATTTGTGATAAGGAGCTTACGCTGTCCTACGGGGAGAATGGCAAGCCCTTTTTGAAGGATTATCCTGCTGTTTTCTTTAATCTTTCCCATTCGGGTGAGCGAGTTATGTGCGCCATCGCGGATTGCGAGGTAGGCTGTGATGTTGAGAGAATTCGGGATACGGATTTTAAGATTGCAAAGCGCTTTTTTCATGAGGAAGAATATGGGCAGATCCTCCGGCAGAGCTCCGTGCAGAAAAAGCAGGAAATGTTTTACCGTTATTGGACGCTGAAGGAAAGCTTTTTAAAGGTGACAGGACAGGGAATGAAACTATCGCTCGATGAGTTTATGATTGACATCCAGGATGCTGGTATTGCAGTGAAACAATGCGTAAATCAAGGCGGTAAGTTTTTTTTCAGAGAATATGACCTGCAGGATGGGTACAGATACGCCTGCTGTGCCGAAATGCCTGATTTTGGAGAGAAAATTATAGTTTGTTCCTTATCGTATTAGAAAATCCATGTTGGCGGCAGCGGATAAATAATGTATAATCTTTATATATGCATAGTAAAGGTTGATGAATTATGGATCTATTTGAATATATGCGATCTGCTAACATGGAAAAGGAGTCTCCCCTTGCGGCGAGACTCAGACCGACAACACTTGATGAAGTGGTGGGGCAGCAGCATATCATCGGCAAGGACAAGCTTCTTTACCGTGCCATTCAGGCAGATAAGCTGAGCTCCATCATTTTTTATGGTCCGCCGGGAACCGGGAAGACGACGCTGGCGAAGGTTATTGCAAACACAACCAGCGCGGAGTTTACGCAGATCAATGCAACAGTTGCAGGGAAAAAGGATATGGAGGAGGTCGTTAAGGCTGCCAAGGACACGCAGGGCATGTACGGGAAAAAGACGATCCTCTTTATCGATGAGATTCACAGGTTTAATAAGGGACAGCAGGATTATCTGTTACCTTTTGTGGAGGACGGAACACTCATTTTAATCGGTGCGACCACGGAGAATCCCTATTTTGAGGTGAACAGTGCACTGATCTCCCGCTCCATTATTTTTGAATTAAAGCCCTTAAGCCGTGAGGATATCAAGGAGCTGCTGAAAAGGGCGGTCTATGATAAAGAGAAGGGCATGGGGTCCTATGACGCAGTGCTGGAAGAGGATGCCATGGAGTTCCTCGCGGATCTTGCCGGAGGAGATGCGAGACATGCACTGAATGCCATTGAGCTTGGTATTATGACCACGCAGCGCAGCAAGGATGGCAAAATACATATCACGCTTGACGTTGCCCAGGAATGCATTCAGAAGCGGGCGGTGCGATATGACAAGACTGGTGATAACCATTACGATACGGTTTCGGCCTTTATCAAGAGCATGAGAGGATCTGATCCGGATGCGGCAGTCTATTATCTTGCGCGGATGCTTTATGCGGGAGAAAGTGTAACCTTCATTGCAAGGAGGATTATGATCTGTGCGGCAGAGGATGTGGGAATTGCCGATCCGCAGGCACTTGTGGTGGCAACCAATGCATCCCTTGCAGTTGAACGGATCGGAATGCCGGAGGCGCAGATCATTTTGTCGGAAGCCGCCATGTATGTAGCAAGTGCACCCAAGAGCAATGCCTGCGTGTGTGCGATCGAGGAGGCAATGCAGACGGTGGAGGAGACAGGGAACTTACCGATCCCCACACATTTGCAGGACGCCCACTATAAGGGAGCAGCCAAGCTGGGGCATGGTACCGGATATTTATATGCACATGATTATCCAAATCATTATGTGCGTCAGCAATATCTGCCCTATGAACTGAGCGGGAAGGAATTTTACCATCCGTCCGGAAACGGATATGAAGTGAAGATAAAGGAGCATATGAAGCGGATCAAGAAAGAAGCAGAAGGCTCTGACCGGGATTAAACTAGACGAAAGAGAGAAGGACCATGGAATTTAAAACCGGAAGAAAAAGGAAGGAATGCAAACCCAAGCTTTTCTATATTATGCTCCTTATCGCGGGTGTTGTTTTGCTCGTGGGAGTGGGACTTGCCATATTTTTTGCGTTGAGGGAAAAGGAACCGGAGCCGATTCCGGAACCGGAGCAGCCCATAGTACAGGAGGAGACGAAACAAGAGCCGGAGAGACCGGAACTGGGAAATGATGTGGTTGACCATATTGTTACTGCCGGGGATGCGGTGCTTGAAAACTTTAAGAAACGACCTGCAACCTATGAGCTGACAGAGGAAAACAGGGCAGATTTTGCAAAGATCACGGAATGTGAAATCAAAACGGAAACGGGAAGGGTTTCCGTTACAGTCACAGGGGATGGGATTCCCAAAAGTGATGATAAATATTATTACCTGTTTGCACTGAATACTTATGAGAATAGTATCCCGGAGGAAAGTGAATACCTTGACAAGGAATACAAGGACACAGAAATTGTACTTACTGCGGCACTCAATCATAATATGTCAGGAAGCCGTTTATACAAAAAATTTGTGGTAGCAGTGAAGCTTGACGGAAAGTATGTACAGGTCAGTACACCCAGTTATATTACTAACCCGGAGGTGATTGCAAAGCACTCCTCGGTGTATATGCAGCCGGCCTCTATCAAAGGACTTCTGGTTGACCCCAACAAGCTGCGGGGCAATGAACTTGACAATCTGGGTGTCAAGCAGGCAGCCTATAATATTCCGGTTGCAAGACTGCTGGGTCCTACCAGCAATCCTGCTTATCCCACGATCCAATATACCTACAATGGAAAGACCTATACCTTTAACGGTCAGGTGGTGGCAGAATATGATCTGGTATTCAGTACCTTGACAGCCAAGGGGATTACCTCAACGGCGATTATCCTGAACAATTATTCCTCTGCCTATCCTCAGCTGATTCACCCCAATGCGAGGAGCGGCAGTTCGTCACCCTATTATGCATTCAATGGTGCGGAAGAATCGGGAGTAGAATATATGGCTGCAATCGGCTCCTTTCTTGCAGACCGCTATTCCGACAATAAACACGGGAAAATTTCCAACTGGGTTATTGCCAATGAAATCAATGCCCGTAAGGAATGGAATTACATGGCACATACGGATATTGAAACCTATGTGGAGGAGTATGCCAAGGCATTCCGGGTGTTCTATACAGCGATCAAGAGCATGAGCAGTAGTGCGAAGGTATACATTTCTCTTGATCAGCAATGGGATCGAAATATTAAAAATAATACCAACTATGATGCAAGAGATGTTCTGGATGTGTTTAATGCCAATATTTCCGCAAAAGGAAATATTGACTGGGGACTGGCACAGCATCCCTATAATGTGCCGCTGACAGAGGCAAGGACATGGAAGTCCTCCAAGTATGTGGAACATAATGCAGGTACTTCCATGATCACAATGGCAAATATTGAGGTTCTGGTAAACTATCTGCGTCAGGATCAATTCAAGACCTCTGATGGAAAGACGAGAAGCATTCTGATCAGCGAGCTTGGCTATACGGCACAGGCCGGTGAAGCTGTGCAGGCGGCGGCTTATGCTTATGCTTACTATAAAATGGAGGCTTATGCGGAAATTGACGGATTCCTGCTGAACCGTCAGACAGATGCGGCGGAGGAGGTTGCTCAGGGGCTGTCCTTTGGGCTTTATAACTCCAGCGGTGGTCAGAGACAGATTTATAATGTATTTAAGTATATTGATACACCGGAGCACGCACAGTATACGAATTTTGCAAAGGATTTGATCGGAATTTCCAGTTGGAGCGAGATTATCAGGTAAAGGAATCATCATCCGGAGGGGGAAAAGTGGGAAATAGAACGAATACTTCGATACACAGAATCAAATGGATACTGGTTGTATTGCTTACAGGTGTTCTGCTCTTTCTTGTGTTGGCAGAGTGCCTGCTCCCGGCAGAAAATGTGTCCGGCTCAGAGGGCTGTAGGGTTTTTGAAAGCAGTTGGGAGCGAGTTTTGGCGGATGGAACACGCGTAGCAGTTACAGTACCGGGAGAGTGTGAGGCAGAACGAAAAGAAGCGGTAGTTGTGGAAACAGTGCTGCCGGAGAATCTTACGGATGAAACCAGTCTTTGCTTTCGAAGCTCCATGCAGGATATGGAAATCTATGTGGATGGGGAGCTTCGCCAGAACTATACGACAAAGGATACAAGACCGTTTGGCAGGAACAGTGTGGGCAGCTATGTGTTCGCAAAACTGAACAGCAGTGACCGTGGGAAAACACTTCGTCTGGTTACGATTACGGATTCCTGGTATACAGGCCTTATGAATCAGGTGTATATCGGAGATAAATCGGATATACAGACTTATCTGGTTCGTGTTTACGGAGGAGAAACACTGGTCGCGGCGTGTATGCTTTTCTTAAGTATTACCTGCGTTGCTGTGGGGGTTATTCTGCGGTATCTTCTCCACAAAAATATAGCACTGCATTATCTCGGGGGCGGCATTATGCTGACCACCTTGTGGATCCTCAGTGAATCCAAGCTGCGTCAGTTCTTTTTTCCCAATGTATCTGTTGTGGCCAACATGGCAGTATTTTTCCTGATGCTGTTACCGTTGCCGCTTCTGTTATATATGAATCATATTCAGGCATATAGATATCAAAAATGGTATGTGCTTCTCTGCGTGGCAAATATCGTTGATTTTGTAATCAGCACAGGGCTGCAGCTTTTGGAGATCTATGATTTTGTGGATACCATTTTTATTACTTATGTCATTCTTCTGATTGAGATTCTTTTTGTGTCAGTTACCATTGTGATCGACTGGTATAAAAAAATCGGGGAATACCGCCTGATTGCGGTAGGAGTTTTCGGCATGATCGTGTCCGGAATTGTGGAAATGATCTGGCAGTATCAAAGGTTTATCAAGACCACAGGAATTATGATGAATATCGGACTTTTTATTCTGATCATCATGGCATCCATCCAGACAGGACGGGAAATTATCGGGCTGGAGAAGGAAAAGCAGCTTGCTGTCATGATGAGCAAATCCAAAGCAGATTTCCTGGCGAGTATGTCTCATGAAATCAGAACACCGATCAACACCATTATGGGAATGAATGAAATGATCCTGCGGGAAAACAAGGATGAGACCATTGACGAATACGCACAGAGTATTGGGCGGGCAGGTGATATGCTGCTTGCGCTGATCAATGATGTGCTGGATTTTTCAAAGATCGAAGCCGGAAAGCTGGAGTTGGTGGAGGCAAACTATAACGTGGCTGATCTTCTGAAGGATGTTTCTATGGTTCTGCAGATGAAAGCGGAGAAGAAAGGGCTGCAGGCACAGGTGAAGATCGACGGGGAGATACCCAGGACGCTTTATGGCGATGAGGTCCGGATCAAACAGATTCTAAATAATCTGTTAACCAATGCAGTAAAGTATACGCCCAGTGGAAGTGTTCTCCTTGAGGTGAACGGAAAACGTGAAAAAGAAGGTCCTTTCTGTCTAGTCATGGCTGTAGAGGACACCGGCATGGGAATTCGCGAGGAGGATAGAAAGCGCCTGTTTGAGAGCTTTACCAGATTAGAGGAAAACCGCAATCGCTCAATTGAAGGGACAGGACTGGGACTGAATATCACGAAGCGGCTTGTGGAGCTTATGCACGGAAGCATCGATGTGCAGAGCGTGTATGGGAAAGGATCGCGATTTACGGTGGAGCTTCCCCAGGGAATCGTTTACGGGGAAGAGGAGGAACTGGCGAAGGAGGCATCACAGATTGAAACAACGATTGCTAAAGGACGCCTTCAAAGGGACAGTGTTCTGCCGGATACTGGTACGCAGTTGTATGCGCCTGAGGCCACTGTCCTGGCAGTAGATGACAATGAAATGAATCTTGTGGTCTTTAGAGCATTGCTGAAACGGACAGGAATTCAGGTAGAAACAGCCTCGGGAGGACAGGAATGCCTTGAATGCTGCAGAACGAAAAAGTATGATTTGATTTTTTTGGATCATATGATGCCGGAACCGGATGGAATCGAAACCCTTCATATGCTCAGGCGGGAAAAGGACGGTTTCAATGCGCAGACAGAGGTAATAGCACTTACGGCAAATGCAGTTTCCGGAAGCAGAGAGAACTATCTGAAGGAAGGCTTTACAGATTATTTGTCTAAACCGATAAATGTCGAGGCGTTGGAACAAATTCTGGATCGCTATCTCCCGGCTGAACGAAAGGAAAGGGAAGTTCATCTGAGTAAGGATAAGGCTATACAGTATTGCTATGGCAATGAAGAAATGTATGCAGAGGTGCTTAAGGCTTATTGGGAGCAGGGACAGGAATATTTAAGTCGCCTGCCGGAATTCTTCCAGCAGGGTGACTGGAAGAATTACGCCATTATCGTACATGCAATAAAAAGTACTTCTCTGCAGATCGGAGCCGAAGAACTGTCAGAAATGGCATTCCAGCAGGAAATGGCGGCCAAAGAGGAAAAGGAAGCGTTTTTGAAAGAAAATTGGGAAGGGTTTTTCCAATTGTACAATGCGGTTTTAAAGAAAATAGAAGGTATGCTTTGATTTGATCAAAAAAGCTGGCTGATCAGATACTGATAGATATCCTGATTTTTCTTCTGCCAGTTATCACAGATAGCGGCGGCAGTTTCTTCAGAAGGAACGGATATAGTTATGTTAACCAAATCTACATTTTTATCCTTTGCAACGAGATGGGCTTCGTATTCTCCGGAGGTTGACTTGTAATAATCAGCCAGGATAGAGACCTCATTGCGCAGTTCAATTTCGTTTTCACGGAAAAAATCATCAATATCCGACTTGATGCTGTCATTGATCTGATTCTGGAAAAAGCGCAGAGTCTCCCGACCTTCTCCCGTGATGGTAAGGTGGGTGCGATTGCGGATTGATTGTGCAGTTACAAGTCCTGCATCAATCAGCTCGCCGATTGCCTGCTGGAGAGTCAGAAAGTTCGTGTATTCTTTTCCAAGTATAAAATCGCCAACCTGTGCCTTAGTCAAAGGAAAATCAACTCTGGTGAGCATATAGAGAACAATCAGTTTATAAAGCGTTAAAGGATCGTGCATGGTTTCTTCCTTTCTGTAAAATATTGCCCCTGAAATGCATGCTGCTCTTTCATCTTTTTATGAAGAGTGTTTAAAACAAGGCGTTTGTTCCTGCTAAAGAGCGGAGCGAGCAAGAGAGGAGCCGGTGCATCACCGGTCAGACGATGAATGACGATATCCGCTCTAAGATGTGTAATGCACGGTATCAGGACATCCAGGTACTGTTCCAGGGAGTTCAGTCTGCAATATTGATCGGGAGCTTCTAAATACAGCTGCCCAAGATCAGTATCCTTCAGAATGTGAAGGAGCTGCAGCTTGATACCGGAAACAGGGGTAGCGTTCAGATATTCTATAGTTTCAAGCATATCGCTTTTGGTCTCACCGGGCAATCCCAGAATAACATGTGCGATTACCGGAATATTTGCATCATAAAGACGATTCAGACAGTCTGCAAAACAGGAAAGTGGATAGCCGCGCCGGATAAAGGCAGCGGTTTTTTCATGGATCGTCTGCAGTCCCAGTTCGATCCAGATAAATTTGGGAGCATATGCTGTTTTTAACCTGATCAGCAGCTCCATGATTTCCCTATCGATACAGTCCGGTCTGGTTGCAATAGAAATACCTGCAACAGTAGGCTCCTCTAAGGCAAGAGAAAATATTCTTTCCAAATAGGGAACAGGACCATAGGTATTGGTATAGGCTTGAAAATAAGCAATGTACCTGTGTCCGGTTTCTTTTTTTTGAAGCAGAGACAGGCTTTTAGCATAAGCCTGATGGAAAGAGACTTCAAGGGCAGCGCTATTGTCTGCTTCCGAGCCGGAAGGTATGCCACAGGAGATCCTGGCAGCAAAATCACCGCTTCCTCCGGCACTGCAGAAAATACAGCCGCCGGTGCCAAGAGTACCATCCCTGTTAGGACAGGAAAGACCCGCATCCAGAGAAGCTTTATATAGTTTTTCCCCATAAGTGTTTTTACAATAGGCATCCAACGAGTAGTATGGCTTTCCATGCCAGTCTTCGCGGATGCCTGTATGATCGCATATCATATTGAAATCTCATTTCGGAGGTATTAGTGGCTATTTCCTTATGTGTGACTTTACTGCTTCTGCAACAAGCTCGGCAACGCGTGGATTAAAAGCCTCCGGCATAATGTTATCCTCGTTCAATTCCTCATCAGGAACCAGGGAAGCAATGGCATTTGCAGCTGCCAGCTTCATTTCCTCAGTGATCTGGGAAGCGCGGCCTTCCAGGGCACCTTTAAAGATTCCGGGGAAAGCAACTACGTTATTAACCTGATTCGGGAAGTCACTTCTGCCGGTTCCGACAACGCGTGCCCCGGCTTCCTTGGCAAGGTCCGGCATGATCTCGGGAACCGGGTTTGCCATGGCAAAGAGAATAGCATCTTTATTCATGGATGCAACCATCTCCTTGGAAACAATACCGGGGGCTGAGACGCCCACAAAGATATCGGCACCCTTCAAGGCATCGGCAAGAGAGCCCTTTTCATTATTTAAATTGGTAACTTCAGTCATTTTCTTCTGCATCCAGTTAAGACCTTCTGTATCCTTGGATACGATTCCCACCTTGTCACACATGATGATGTTGGGGAATCCATAGGTCAGAAGCAGTTTTGTGATGGCTACACCGGCACTTCCGGCACCATTTACGACCACGCGGCAATCCTCTTTCTTTTTTCCAACTACCTTTAAAGCATTGATGATACCGGCAAGAACCACAATTGCGGTGCCATGTTGATCGTCATGAAAAACAGGAATATCCAGGATTTCCTTCAGGCGTTCTTCGATTTCAAAGCATCTGGGAGCACTGATATCCTCCAGATTGATCCCGCCGAAGCCGGGAGCAAGATAGGTGACAGCCTTGATGATCTCCTCTGTGTCCTGGGTATCCAGACAAATGGGAACTGCGTTGACCCCACCGAATTCTTTAAAGAGAACAGCTTTCCCTTCCATAACAGGCATAGCCGCATAGGGACCGATATTTCCAAGACCGAGAACAGCGCTTCCGTCGGAAACAACTGCCACTGTGTTTGCCTTCATGGTATACTTGTAAGCCGCCTCCTTATCCTGCGCAATTACCTTACACGGTTCTGCCACACCGGGCGTGTAGGCAAGTGACAAATCTTCACGGGATTTCACCGGGGTTTTGGAAACAGTCTCCAGTTTACCGTTCCATTGCTCATGCAGCATTAATGCCTTTTCATTTGTGGTCATGACTGATACCTCACTTTTTATTTATTAAAACCAAATGCCGCCTACGGCGTCGCTTGGTCTGCTTTGCGAAGAAAACTCGCAAACCCGCACCTGCGGCCCTTACCCGCCGTGCGGTTTAAACTCGCAAACCCGCACCTGCGGCCTTTACCCGCCGTGCGGTTTAAACTCGCAAACTCGCACCTGCGGTGCTTAGCCGCCGTGCGGTTTAAACTCGCAAACCCGCACCTGCGGTGCTTAGCCGTCTGCTGCGCAGACAGTTTGCTCGTTAATGGCGCAGGAAAACCAAATGCCGCCTACGGCGTCGCTTGGTTTTCCTTTGCGCCTATTACATTCTATAATATTTCCGGGGAAGGTGCAAGGATAAAGACTCATAAATCAGAATGGAAGGATTTGCAATAAAGGGGTTTACACCTTGTGTGAGGTATGTTATCATATGTGGTAATGAAAACTACATCGAATGGTTATGAATAATTATATAAAACGGTTTTGGAGGTTGTTATGAGTTATAAGATTGTAGCAGACAGCTGTTGCGAATTCCCGGCAGAATATGAAAACGATCCGAGGTTTGAACGTGTGCCGCTGGGACTGGAAGTGAGCGATGAATTGATCATGGATGATGAGACGTTTGATCAGGCTGAATTTCTTAAAAAAGTGGCGGCATCCCCCAAATGTCCCAAGTCTTTTTGCCCTTCTCCGGAAAAATTTATGGAGGCATTCAAGACGGATGCGGACAATGTTTTTGTATTTACCTTATCCTCCAAGCTGAGCGGAAGCTACAACAGTGCAGAGCTTGGAAAAAAGCTGTATCATGAAAAGTTTGGTGAAAAGAATATCTTTATTCTTGATTCGGAATCTGCAAGCTGTGGAGAGACACAACCGGCATTTAAGGCAGTAGAGTTATCGGAGAAAGGGCTTTCCTTTGAAGAAATTTGCAAGAAACTGGTAGATTACAGAGACAATATGAACACTTATTTTGTCCTGGACAACCTGGAGACTTTAAGAAAAAATGGGAGATTGACCGGTGTGAAGGCATTGGTAGCATCCACCTTAAGTATTAAGCCGGTTATGGGGGCGAATAAGGGTGAGATCATCCAGTTGGGACAGGCGATCGGAATTAAGAAGGCTCTGGCCAAGATGGCAGAGACCGTTGTAAAGGAAGCGGTTCATCCGGAGGAAAAAACGTTGATGATCACACATTGTAACTGCCTTGAGCGTGCACAGAGCGTAAAGAAAATGATTTTAGATAAAATCAAGGTGAAGGATGTAGTGATCATGGATACCAAGGGTGTCAGCAGCATGTATGCCAATGACGGGGGTGTAATTGTCACATTGTAGGATGTTCTTCTTCCTGATACATTTTTAGAGCAAGCTTAATATATTTGGTTGAGAAGGGCGTGGACTTCAGAGAGGTCCCGTCCTTTAATATTACCTTAAAGGGGGTATAGCTGTCCATATATACGATATTAAACAGAACCCTGTCGGTAAGCAGAACCATATGGCTGTACATATCAACAGTGGAGTAGAAGTTGAGCATGTCGGTAAGAAGCAGGATGCTTCTTCCGTCCTTTAGAAAAACATGGACATATTGTCCCTGTGTGAGCGCATAGACGATATCGTCTTCCTGTACATAAAAGGTTTCCGTATCGGAGCGCAATTCAATCATGGGAACCCGCTTTTCCAATAACTCAATGGTCTGATCCAGCGTTTTTGAAAGCTCTTCGGTACGGATAGCTTTTTCCAGAAACATGAAATCATAGGGACATTCGGGAAGTGCTTCATAGGCAGCTTTGTAGTCAATTTTGGAGGAGCACAGTACAATGGGAACCGTTACACCGAAACGGCGCAGCTGTAACGCAAAGGAAAGACCGTCCGGAGCATTTTCGGTAAGATCAATAAAGAAAAGGTCATATGGCATGGGATTTTTGCCGAGAACCTCACAGTCTCCGTAGGAATCTGTGTAAAATACACCGGTATCTGACTTGCGCTTATCCGATTCACGTCCCAACAACCGTTCTAACTGCTTTCTGTCAGCAATATTGTCATCACAGATGGCGATGTGCATCTTGCGTTCCTCCCGTTAAATGATGGATATCTCAATAGGTGCGTTTAAAAATGCAATAAGAAGTGCTAGCTGTACCAATAAAATAAAGGGCATTCCATAGACAAAACTTCGATGTCTTGTTTTATGACGAAAAGCATACATTCCCAATAGGGAACCTATGCTTCCGCCAATGATTGCAATGATAAAAAGGGTGGCTTCCGGAATCCGGAAGGCCCTTTTTTTTGCTTTATATTTGTCGATGCCCATAAAGGCAAAACCAATCAGATTTACTGAAACAAAATAAACCAGTAACAGTGTGATTACGTCCATAAAGGTGATTGACCTCCATAGTTTTGCAGACAATTATTTCAGTTCACCGCGCTCCTGCATCTTCATAGCACGAACCTTGGTGGAAAGACCGAACAGATTGATGAAGCCTTCTGCATCATGATGGTCGTACAGGTCACCGGTTGTGAAGGAAGCAATGCTTTCATTATATAAAGAGTAAGGAGAAGTAGTGCCGGCTTTAATGATATTACCCTTGTAAAGCTTAAATTTGACTTCACCGGTTACATACTGCTGTGTGGACTCGATGAAAGCCTGAACTGCTTCACGAAGCGGGGAGAACCACTTCCCTTCGTAAACAATCTGTGCCATCTTGTTGCCCATATCCATTTTAACGGCATAAGTATCACGATCAAGAATCAGCTCCTCTAACTGCTGATGAGCTTCATACAGGATGGATCCGCCGGGAGTTTCATAAACACCTCTGGACTTCATACCTACAACGCGATTCTCCACGATATCTACAATACCGATGCCATGTTTCCCGCCTAACCGATTCAACTCACGAATGATATCGGATACCTTCATCTTTTTACCGTTTACGGAGGTGGGAACACCTTTTTCAAAGGTCATGGTAACATACTCGCCCTCCTCGGGAGCCTTCTCGGGAGTTACGCCAAGGACAAGCAGATGCTCGAAGTTGGGTTCATTAGCAGGATCCTCAAGTTCCAGACCTTCATGGCTGATATGCCACAAGTTACGGTCACGGCTGTAGCTGGAATCTGCGGAGAACGGAAGGTCAATGCCGTGTGCCTTGCAGTACTCAATTTCAGATTCACGGGAATCCAGTGTCCATTTGTCATTTCTCCATGCAGCGATGATCTTCAAGTCAGGAGCAAGTGCCTTGATACCAAGCTCGAAACGAATCTGATCATTTCCCTTGCCGGTTGCACCATGGCAGATGGCAACAGCGCCTTCCTTACGGGCAATTTCCACCAGCTTCTTTGCAATCAGCGGTCTTGCCATGGAGGTACCAAGAAGATACTTGTTTTCATAGACAGCGTGAGCCTGCACACAAGGAACGATATACTCATCGCAGAACTCATCTGTTACATCAAGTATGTATAATTTTTCAGCACCGCAGAATTTTGCTCTTTCTTCAAGGCCGTCCAGTTCCTCGCCCTGTCCGCAGTCGATGCAGACACAGACTACTTCGTAATCGAAGTTTTCCTTCAGCCAGGGGATGATCGCAGTTGTATCGAGTCCGCCTGAATACGCTAAGATAACTTTTTCTTTCATAATAGAATGCCTCCATGTGTATTTTTTATTAATATTTTTGTTTGTTATCGATAAATCACAATATACTACAAAACAGAGAAGAATGCAACAGTTATTTTTGCATATTTAAAAGAAAAACCTGTATTTAATTGCATAAAATGGAAATATATTTGAATATTATGCATATTATTCGAATTAATATGCATTAAATCAAGAGTGGAACTGCATTCAAAGCCTGTATTTTATGACAGTCGACTATATTGCAGTTTACATATGATATTTATGAAATGATGGGAAAATAAAAAAAGTATTGCATAATTATGAGATATGTTGCATAATTATTGGAAATAGAACGTGAATAACATGAATAAAGTGTTTAAAAATACATTTTTGAGAGGCGCATAATTTTGGCGGCACTGCTTGACCAAAGTGAAAACAGCTGGAAAATTATGAGAAAATCGGATTTGAAGAAAATGGATCTATTTCTTAACAATTCCTTGTGAATACTTTTCAGAATGATTAACTCCTATTAAGTGGGTGCGCCTGCAGTTGACGACAAAAAATAAATATAAATGCTCTGTTAGATGCTCTGTGATTTAGGGGCAGGTGGGCACAGAAGCGAGAAAGGCCACAAAAGCCCCGGGGCCAGCAGCAGGGCGGGGCACAGAAGAAAGAAAAGGCCACAAAAGCCCTATCATGTAGAGTGAATGAGAATATTGTAGAAGGAATGGGAATGTATTGTTGAAAAACAGACGGTTCAGGAGTTATAATTTTAGAGCATGCTGATATTTTATTTGACACAGATGTAAAAGAGGACAATAAAATACATAGAGCGAGGAGAGAGACTATGAGCAGTAAAACAAAAATTTTTATAGATGGAAGTGAAGGAACCACGGGACTGCGGATCCACGAACGGTTCGGGCAAAGAGACGATATTGAACTCATTCCCATCTCAGCTGAATTGCGTAAGGACGTGGAGGAGAGAAAGCGCCTGATCAATCAGTCGGATATTACTTTCCTTTGTCTTCCCGATGCAGCAGCACGGGAGTCCGTTTCTCTTGTGGAAAATGAAAATGTAAGGATTATTGATACCTCCACTGCACACAGAACGGAGGATGGATGGGCATACGGCTTTCCGGAGCTTTCGTCGGTACATAGAAATAAGATTAAAGAAGGAAAGAGGATTGCTGTGCCGGGCTGTCATGCTACAGGCTTTATCTCACTGGCATATCCGATTGTTTCACAGGGGATTTTGCCTTCCGACTATCCGGTGGCTGCTTTTTCCCTCACAGGCTACAGTGGTGGCGGGAAAAAGATGATTGCTGAGTATGAATCTGATGAACGTCCGGTAGAGCTTGATGCGCCCAGAGAATATGCATTAACTCAGAAACATAAGCACCTAAAGGAAATGAAGAAGATTACAGGTCTTTCAAGAGAACCGTTGTTTTCTCCCATCGTTGCAGATTATTACAGTGGTATGGTGGTAAGCCTTCCTCTTTATACTGACTATCTGAAAAAAGAAACATCACCGGAAAAGCTGACAAAATTCTTTGCGGAATATTATGCGGGTGAGCAGTTTATCAAGGTCATGCCTTATGGAGCGGAAGAAGAATTGAAGGGCATGATGGCAGGAAACGGATGCTCCGGCTGGGACGGACTGAAGATTTATGTGACAGGAAACGAGGAGAGAGTAGTTCTACATGCACAGTTTGACAATCTTGGGAAAGGCGCATCCGGTGCAGCGATCCAGTGTCTGAATATCATGTTAGGCTGTGCGGAGAACAAAGGACTGAATTTATAATGAGCGAAAAGAATGAATTGATACACGATTTCAACTTGTATGAGGATATTCCTTCCGGGGAGGGGAGACTCCAAAGAGAGATGGCAGTGTATGAACTGCTTCACAAATTGGATATTCCTTTTAAAAGAATGGATCATGAGCCGATGGCAACCATTGAGGCGTGTCATGGAGTGGATGAGCTTTTGGGAATCCGCATGTGCAAGAATCTGTTTTTGTGTAATACCCAGAAGACGGTTTTTTATCTTTTGATGATGCCGGGAGAAAAAAAGTTCAAGACAAAGGAAGTGTCGAAGCAGCTCGGCGTAGCAAGACTTTCCTTTGCACCGGAGGAATTTATGGAGGAATACCTTCATATTTCACCAGGTGCTGTCAGTGTTATGGGGCTGATGAATGACAAGGAAATGCATGTGAACCTTTTGATTGATGAGGAGATTCTTGCAGAGGAATATCTCGGCTGTCATCCCTGCGTCAATACATCCAGTCTGCGGCTCAGAACGAGTGACGTGCTTCATAAGTTCCTGCCCTATGTAAAACATGAATATCGGGCAGTGCAACTTCGAGAGGAGTAAAGCAAAATGATAAAGAAAAATCTGGAAGAGATTGCGATCCGTCCCATGACAATTGAAGATTATGAAGGTGTTCACAAGCTTTGGATGAGTATTTCGGGCTTTGCGATCAGGAGCATTGATGATTCCCGGGAAGGTGTGGAGAGATTTCTTACGAGAAATCCCGGTACCAGTGTTGTGGCAGTGAGTGACGGGAAGATCGTAGGAAGCATTCTGTGTGGGCATGACGGCAGACGGGGATGTCTGTATCACGTGTGTGTGCATGAGGATTACCGGATGAACGGAATCGGAAAGAACATGGTAGTGCACTGCATGGAAGCACTTCAGAGAGAAAAGATCAGCAAAGTTTCACTGATAGCCTTTACGAAAAATGACATCGGAAATGCTTTCTGGAAGGAAATCGGATGGACGAGAAGAGAGGATCTTAACTATTATGACTTTGTTTTAAATAAGGAAAATATTGTAAGGTTTAACGGATAAGAAAAGAAACAGCCGCAGAAGACGGCAAGGAGGAAGCTATGAAGATCAGAACAGGTGGAGTAACAGCAGCAAAAGGCTTTGAGGCAGCAGGTGCGGAGGCTGCTATCAAATATCAGAACAGAAAGGATATGGCAATCATTTACAGTAAAAAGCCCTGCACTCTGGCGGCAACCTTTACCACCAATGTGGTGAAGGCGGCTCCCGTATTGTGGGATAAGAAGGTGGTTGAGGAATCGCCCTTTGGGCAGGCAGTGATCATCAACGCGGGAATTGCCAATGCCTGTACGGGAAAAGAGGGACTTGACTATTGCAGTAGGACAGCAAAGAAGAGCGCGGAACTCTTGAATATCCCGGAGGATGCAGTGCTGGTTGCATCCACAGGTGTCATCGGCATGCAGCTCCCGATAGATCGGATTGAGGCCGGTGTTGAAAAGCTTGCGAAAGCAAAGGCAGAAACGTTGGATGCGGGAACCCAGGCAGCAGAAGCCATCATGACAACAGATACCCGATCCAAGCAGGCAGCAGTAGAAATTGAGATTGGGGGCGTGAAAGTCACCCTGGGAGGCATGTGCAAGGGCTCCGGAATGATCCATCCCAATATGTGTACGATGCTTGGCTTTGTAACCACTGATGCTGTGATCTCCAAGGAACTTCTTACCAGAGCGCTGAAGGAGGATGTGGTTGATACCTTTAATATGATCTCTGTTGACGGGGATACGTCCACCAATGATACTCTTCTGGTGATGGCAAACGGTATGGCTGAGAATCCGGAGATTCAGGATGGCACACCGGAATACGAAGAATTCAAGGCGGCTCTTCATTACATAAATGAGTCCTTAGCCAAAATGATGGCAGGAGACGGGGAGGGAGCAACAGCTCTTTTGGAAACTAAGGTAATCGGGGCCGACACGAAGGAAAACGCACGTATATTAAGTAAATCTGTAGTCTGCTCCAGTCTGGTCAAGGCAATGATCTACGGACATGATGCGAATGCAGGCAGAGTTTTGTGTGCCCTCGGCTATTCGGGGGTACAGTTTGATCCGGAAAAGATTGATCTGTATTTCGAGAGCAAGGCAGGACGTATCAAGATTTATCAGGATGGGGTATCTACAGGCTACAATGAAGAGGAAGCAACAAAGATCTTGTCAGAGCCGGAGGTAACTGTTCTGGTTGATATGAAAATGGGAGAGGAAAGTGCTACTGCGTGGGGGTGTGACCTGACCTATGATTATGTAAAGATCAATGCGGACTACCGCAGCTAGAAAAGCGGAAGAAATCATGGCATTTCAGAATGGAGGAAAAAATGGATAAGGATATGCAGGATGTTTTAAAGAAGGCGGAGGTGCTGATTGAAGCCCTTCCTTACATACAGAAGTTTAACCGGAAGATCATTGTGGTAAAATACGGCGGCTCGGCTATGAGTAATGAGGAACTTCAAAAAAATGTCATTAAGGATGTTACTTTGCTGAAGCTGGTAGGCTTTAAGCCTATCATTGTTCACGGCGGCGGAAAGGAAATCAGCCGTTGGGTTGGGAAGGTTGGCAAGGAAGCGCAGTTCATAAACGGGCTTCGTGTGACGGATGAGGAGACCATGGAAATTGCTGAGATGGTGCTGAACAAGGTGAACAAAAGTCTCGTGACTATGGTGGAAGAGCTGGGAGTAAAGGCTGTCGGTGTCAGCGGAAAGGATGGAAAGCTTTTAAACGTGGAGAAAAAGTATTCCGGCGGACAGGATATTGGCTTTGTAGGTGATGTGAAGACTGTCAATGCCAAGATCCTTTACGATCTGTTGGAAAATGACTATCTGCCGATTGTTGCACCGATCGGGATGGATGAAAACTTTCAGACCTACAATATCAATGCAGATGATGCAGCCTGTGCCATTGCCAAGGCTGTAGGTGCCGATAAACTGGTATTTCTCACGGATATTGAAGGGCTGTATAAGGATATCAATGACAAAGATTCTTTCATTTCAAGAATTACGGCGTCGGAGGCAAATAAACTGATCGAGGATGGCTTTATTGGCGGTGGAATGCTTCCAAAACTGAATAATTGTACCTCGGCCATTGAAAATGGTGTTAACAGAGTCCATATTCTGGATGGCCGGATTCCTCACTGTTTGTTGCTTGAAATCTTTACCAATTCCGGTGTGGGAACTGCAATTATCAGGGATGAGGATAAGAATACCATGGAGCAGTAAAAGCTTCCCGCGAGGATGATTTTTAAATGGAGGAAAACAAAAAGAGATGGAAACAATGAAGGAATATATTGAGGAGGCAGAAAAGGCACTGCTTCACACCTACAATCGGTATCAGGTGGTTCTTGATAAGGGGGATGGTGTTTATCTTTATGACGTGGAAGGGAAAAAATACCTTGACTTTTGCGCAGGAATTGCAGTTTTTGCATTGGGATACAATAATCAGAAATATAACAATGCTTTGAAAGCGCAGATTGATAAACTGATCCATACCTCAAATTATTATTACAATGTTCCTGCAATTGAGGCAGCAAAAAAGATAAAAAAGGCTTCCGGAATGGACAGAGTGTTCTTTACCAACAGTGGCGCAGAGGCCGTGGAGGGTGCCATTAAGGCGGCAAGAAAATATGCGTATCTGAAGGACGGAAGCACTGATCATGAGATCATTGCCATGGAGCATTCCTTTCACGGAAGGACCATGGGAGCGTTATCCGTGACCGGAAATCCCAAATACAGGGAAGCCTTTCAGCCGATGATCGGAAATATCCGTTTTGCAAGGATGAATGATTTTGAAAGTGTGCTTGCAAACGTGACAGATAAAACCTGTGCCATTTTGTTTGAGACGGTGCAGGGAGAGGGTGGTATCTATCCAGCGCAGGAGAGCTTTTTAAAGCAGGTGAAGGCCCTCTGTGAGGAAAGGGATATTCTGCTGATCCTGGATGAGATCCAGTGTGGTATGGGGCGTACCGGTTCTATGTTTGCCTGGCAGAAATATGGTATCAAGCCGGATATCATGACCACAGCCAAGGCTCTTGGCTGTGGTGTGCCGGTAGGTGCCTTTTTGATGACAGAGAAGGTAGGACAGAATTCTCTTACCAGTGGGGACCACGGAACCACCTACGGAGGAAATCCTCTTGCCGGAGCTGCCATAAATATTGTGCTTGATTTATTTGAGGAGAACCATATAATAGATAATGTAAATGAAGTAGGGGCTTATCTGAAGGAAAAATTGGATGAGCTTGTAACGGAATATGATTGTATTGAAGAAAGACGCGGTCTGGGGCTGATGCAGGGGCTGGTGTTTAAGAAGCCGGTAGGTGAGATCATTACCAAGGCGCTTGACAAAGGACTGATCCTGATTAATGCAGGTACAAATATCATTCGGTTTGTGCCGCCTCTTATTATTGAGAAAAAGCATGTGGATGAGATGCTTTCAATTTTAAAGACCTGTCTGGATGAATAGAAACGGAGTAAATGAATGAGTCTGAAAAAACGACTGACGGCAGTGGGAATCATTGCCATAGCCGCAGCACTTACCTTTGGAACAGCCAAATCTGGACGCCAGGTTACGGAAAAACAGGAAAATACTGTGTTTACAAAAGAGAAGGAAACGCTTTATCTGTGGTATACGGATGAAGCGCTTACTTCATATTTGAGCAGTGCTGCAGTAACCTACAATGAAAACCATGATGTGAGGGTGGTTCCGGTGTTGGAATCCGGACTGGAATATCTGGAAAAGATCAATCAGAATTCCCTGGAAGCCGATGCACCGGATCTCTATATTCTTGGACATGATTCTCTTGAAAAAGCTTATCTGGCAGGACTTGCAAATGAGGTGACGCCCCCTGACAGAATTGTGATGGAGGATGAATACATCGGCACCGGTCTACAGGCAGCTGCCTACAAGGACAAGCTGATCGGTTATCCTTTTTATTTTGAGACAAGTGCGTTGCTCTACAATAAGACCTATATAAGGGATCTGGCGAAAAGCCGTCTGGAGGCAGAGGCAGTGCAGGCGAAGGAGGACGCCGGTCTTCTGGAGGAAGATAAGATTGAGGCCCTGGAGGGCACAGAAGGCAGTGCAGACAAGGAGGAACAGTTTACGGAGGAGCAGATTTCAGCTAAGATGCAGGAGCTCCTTCCGGATACGATTGAGGATATCAGAACGTTTGCCGACAGCTATGATGCACCGCAGCAGGTGGAAGGTGTATTTAAGTGGGATGTAACCGATATTTTCTATAATTACTTCTTTGTGGGGGATGCAATCCGGATGGGTGGCGAAGCCGGCTGGGATACTTCACAGATTGATATTTACAATGAAAATGCAATTAAGAGTATGGAGGCATATCAGGAGCTGAATCAGTTCTTTTCCATAGATACCAGTCAGATCAGCTATGAAGGAATTCTGGATGAGTTTATGGCAGGGAAAATGGTATTTACGGTGGCGACAACGGATGCTGTGTTTGCCCTGGAGCATGCAATGGCAGACGGATTGTTTGAATATGAGTATGGAATTGCCGTCACACCGGATATCAATGATAAGATGAAGACCCGTTCTCTTTCCGTAACCAACTGCGTGGTGGTCAATGGGTATTCTGAAAAGAAAGAGGTTGCAAATGATTTCGCCTATTTTCTGACCAATGAGTATACGGATATTTTATATGCCCGCACGGGAAAGGTGTCCGCAGCAAAGGATGTGGATTACGGCTACGAAGCGCTGGAACAGTTTGCAAAGGAGTATGAGAAATCAATTTCTATGCCGAAAATGCTTGAAACAAGCAATTTCTGGGTTCAACTTGAGGTTTCCTTCTCTGAAATCTGGAACGGGGCAGATGCCAACAGGGAGTTAAAGGAATTGTCGGAGCAGATTAAGAGCCAGATTACGGGAGAAGCATACGAAGAGGAATATCTTGAGGTGACATACGAGGAACAGGAGCAGGAGGAAGAGTATGTCGATGAGGAATACTTCGAAGAGAACACATTAGAGGGCTCAGAAGGTGAGTAAATACCAAAAAAGAATTGTTCCTGAATAGAGCAGGATGCGAATAAATTTCCAATCATGTGGGTATGATGAAGTAGTAAGAAATGTGAAGGAGGCCCATATGATTGGATTTTTTATTGCGCTTATTTCAGGGGCACTGATGAGTATTCAGGGAGTGTTCAACACACAGGTAACCAAGGATTCCAGTATCTGGGTGGCAAATGTTTTTGTGCAACTGACGGCTCTTCTGGTCTGTCTTGGTGCATGGCTGTGTGCTGATCGTTCGTCCTTTGGAGCGCTATTTAAGGTGGAGCCCAAATATATGCTGCTTGGAGGCGCAATCGGCGCATTTATTACGTATACAGTAATTAAAAGCATGGAAATGCTTGGCCCTGCCAGAGCAGTCATGCTGATCGTGATCGCGCAACTCATTGTGGCATATGTGATCGAACTGCTCGGCTGGTTCGGTGTGGAAAAACAGCCTCTTGAATGGCGTAAGCTGATTGGAATGGTCATTGCAATTGCGGGAATCGTTATATTTAAATGGAAATAAGTGCTGCAACAAAATTTCCCAAGGGCTTGTCAATCCCTGCAATTTATTTTACAATAAGATAGTATCGTTATAAGGGGCTTTCTGCTTTGCAGGAAGGAGTAACGATGAAGGAAAAATGGAAGATTGCTGCGGGGATTTTCGTTGTTTTATTCTGCATTCTGCTGGGATGTAAAAGAAATGAAAAACAAACGGAAACCCTGATGCTTACATCTGCTGTAGGAGAGACGGATCCGGAGAAAGAAGATGAGACACAGGCTTCCCAAAAGGCTGAGGAGGAGCCGGAACTGTCCCCATCGCCGGCTACTATGCCGGTAGAAGCGACAGTCTTCTGCGTGGTACATATCTGTGGGGCAGTGAATTGTCCCGGAGTTTATACGTTAGACAACGGAAGCAGAATTTATCAGGTGGTAGAGGCTGCGGGAGGATTTCGGGAGGATGCGCGTGAGGACTATCTGAATCAGGCTGGTCCGGTCACTGACGGAATGAAAATATATGTCCCCACAGTGGAAGAAACAAGAGAAGTGGCATGGACGGAAATTTCAGACAGTACGGGCATTTCAGAGGGTGATGCCGGGACTTCACCGGACGGTGCACCGGAGGAAAACAGCGGAGGCGGACTGATCAATATTAATACGGCGGGTGAGGCACTTCTTTGTATGCTGCCCGGAGTCGGCACCAGTAAGGCTAAAAGTATTGTTGCATACCGGGAAGCAAACGGGGCATATCAAAGAATAGAAGATATTATGAATGTTGAGGGGATAAAAGAGGGGCTGTTTCAAAAAATCAGAGACAGCATTACCGTATAATTGTGTGTAGGACAAGTGGGAGAGTAATAAAATGGCAAAGAAAGTGCTGGTAGTTGACGATGAAAAGCTGATCGTAAAGGGAATCCGGTTCAGCCTGGAACAGGATGGAATGGAAGTGGATTGTGCCTATGACGGGGAAGAAGCGCTTACTATGATAAAAAATAAGGAGTATGATATTATCCTTTTGGATGTGATGCTCCCTAAGCTTACAGGCTTTGAGGTATGTCAACAGGTACGGGAATTTTCCAGTGTCCCCATTGTTATGTTAACTGCGAAAGGCGAGGATATGGACAAGATCCTCGGTCTGGAGTATGGTGCGGATGACTATATTACCAAGCCCTTTAATATTCTGGAGGTAAAGGCAAGGATCAAGGCAATTATCCGGCGGACATCTCCGAAGCCCAGAGAGGCAGCCAGGGTGATCGAGAATGGAGACTTGAAGCTTGACTGTGAAGGAAGAAGAGTTTATATTGCAGGCAGGGAAATCAATCTGACAGCCAAAGAGTTTGAACTGCTTGAGCTTCTGGTGGTGAATGCAAACAAGGTGTACAGCCGTGAGAATCTGCTAAAGCTGGTATGGGGAAATGACTATCCGGGAGATGTGCGGACAGTGGATGTACATGTCAGAAGGCTGCGGGAAAAGATAGAAAAAAATCCTTCGGAACCTAAATATGTTCATACCAAGTGGGGCGTAGGCTATTATTTTGCATAATATAGTAAATCGGATTCCGGTTTGAGAGGCAGTGCAGCTTATGGCTGAAAGAATAAAAACAATTCTGAATAGATTCAAGATATGGCGGAGCCTGAAGGTCCGCCTGTTTGTTATTTTCTTTTTGATGGGAATCATCCCAAGCTTCATTATGCGTGCGGGAATCATGGAAAACTATGAGGACCGGGCAATCGCGGTGCGCATTTCAGACGTACAGACTCAGCTGAAAATTATTGCAAATCATCTGATTACATATAACTATTTGCAGGACCCGTCTTCTGAGGTGATCAATGCAGAGCTGGAACAGCTTTCCAGTCTGTACAACGGAAGGGTACTCATTATCAACGGCAACCTGAAGGTAGTAAAGGATACTTACGGGATCAGTGAAGGAAAAACCATCATTTCTGAAGAAGTGATCAAATGCATGAAGGGGACAAACACAGCAAGTCACGATGCGGTAAACGGCTTTATCGAGATTACCATTCCCATCATAGAGACGGTTTCCGATAAAATGGCGACAGCGGAAACACCCGGTGGAACGGAAGTTGTGAGGGGTGTCATGCTGATCAGCGTATCAACGGATACAATTGTCACAACCATGGAAATTCTGAATCGCAAGGCACTGATCATTGAAAGCATCATGATCTTTTGTATCTTTGCGATTGCCCTTTTGCTTGCTCAGCTGATCACATGGCCTTTTGACCGGGTATCCGGTGCTATCAGCGAGGTGAAGGAGGGATATACCAATGATCCCATTACCGTATCTGATTATCTGGAAACAGAGCAGATTGCAAACGCCTTTAATAGTCTGTTGGAAAGAATGAAAATGCTGGATGATTCCCGTAAGGAGTTTGTGGCAAATGTGTCTCACGAGCTGAAGACGCCTATCACATCCGTAAAGGTGTTGGCAGATTCGCTTCTTGCCCAGCAGGATGTGCCACCCGAACTTTATCATGAATTCATGGTTGATATTGCACAGGAGGTTGAACGTGAGGATAAAATCATCAATGATCTTCTGGCACTGGTAAAAATGGACAAGTCAGCAGCACAGCTGAATATCAGCGTGGTAAATATCAACGAACTGACTGAGATCATATTGAAGAGACTGCGCCCGATAGCCAGAAAGAACAATGTTGAGGTAACGCTGATCAGCAAACGTGAAGTTATCGCTGAGGTGGATGAAGTGAAGGTTTCCCTGATCCTTACAAACCTTGTTGAGAATGCGATCAAGTATAACAAGGAGCAGGGCAGGGTAGAGGTGATTGTGGATGCGGACCACCAGTTTTTTACCATTCAGGTATCCGATACGGGAATTGGCATTCCGGAGGAAAGTATCGGACAGATCTATGAGAGATTTTATAGAGTAGATAAATCTCATTCCAGGGAAATCGGAGGAACCGGCCTGGGGCTTGCAATTACCAAAAGCGCGGTACTGCTTCACCGTGGGTCCATAAAGGTGGAAAGTACCGAAGGGGAAGGAACAACATTTCTTGTAAAAATACCGCTTACCAGGGTACTGGCATAGGAAAGGAGTATGACCATTCGTATGAAGGGAAAGCGAAGCCTTTTACTTTTCCTGCTATTGACATTAAGTGTGATCAGCATGTGTGCCTGCAGACAGAAGGGAAAGCAGGAGCAGGGAGATTTGTATAAAATATATTATGTAAACCACGAAGAAACAGCAATTTTTGCGGGTGAATACAGAACGGAGACGACGGACACAGATGCACTTCTTGAAGAACTGATCACTCAGCTTGGTACAGTGCCGGAGAAGCTTGAATATAAGGTCCCTCTTTCCGGCAGCTTTCATCTTCTTGATTATAGTATTACGGAGGATCAGCTGACGCTGAATTTTGACGAGGGATATCTGACACAGTCTGTTACGACTGAAGTCCTGGTACGCGCGGCAATTGTAAGAACTCTGACACAGATTGACGGAATTCGGTATGTTTCCTTTCAGGTCAGGACAGAGCCTTTGAAGGATGCTTCCGGCAGCGTTATAGGAGTTATGAATGCGGATATGTTCATTGACAATGCCGGAAATGAGATCAACACTTACGAAAAGGCAAAGCTGACGCTTTACCTGGCAAATGAAACAGGAGACGGACTGAAAAAGGTTACAAGAACGGTGGTGTACAGCAGCAATATCTCCGTGGAAAGACTGGTGGTAGAGCAGCTGATTGCAGGACCGGAGGAAGGAGATCAGGCTTATCCCACAATAAATCCGGACACGAAGATCGTCAGTGTTAATGTAAAGGATGGAATATGTTATGTAAACCTGGATAATTCCTTCCTGACACAGATTTATAATGTGAACTCAGAGGTTACCATCTACTCTTTGACGAATTCTCTGGCAGAATTGTCAAATGTAAATAAGGTCCAGATCTCAATCAATGGTGACACAAATATAAGCTATAAAGAAAATGTCAATCTTTCAACGGTATTTGAACGAAATCTGGAGTTAGTGGAACAGTAAACACAGTGTGGAAGGTAAAGAAAGGGAAAATATGGGAAAACGCCCATTGGCTTTCGGGTGTCTTTTGCTGATCTTCCTTTTATACATTGCCTGTCTGTTGAGTCCTGAAGTGTGCAAGAATTACGACGCCTATCAGGGCTGTGAAGTGACATTGGCAGGAAAGGTATTCAGGAAGGAAAGCGTAAGACAACCGAATGGGCAGATTCTTGTCTTGTATCTGAAGGATCTGTCCGGTGATGAACCACCCGGAGAAAAAGTGATATGCTATTTGAAATCCGGGCAGAAGGAACCCGGGATGGGGAGCAGGGTAACGCTTACAGGGAAACTGAAAACGTTTGAAAGAGCTACGAATCCGGGACAGTTTGATGCCTATTCTTTTTATCAGATATCTGGAATTTCTTATCGCCTGAATCAGGCAATTATTCTGGAACAGACAACTGAATATGATCATTTTAAAGAGGGCCTGTATCGTTTCCGACGCTTTCTTGCAGGAATTTTTGCAGAAAATCTTCCTGAAAAGGAAAGTGCCTTGATGCAGACAATGCTTCTGGGAGAAAAAGGAGAGTTGGACAGTGAACTGAAAGCGCTTTATCAGAGAAATGGGATTGCACATATTCTGGCAATTTCGGGTCTGCATGTATCCATGCTCGGCATGGGGCTTTTCAGACTTCTTAGAAAATGCGGGATTCCCATGAAGGCAGCAGCGGTTTTGGCAACTATAGTGCTGATGCTATACGGTATTATGACTGGCTTTTCCGTATCCGCGATCAGGGCAATACTGATGTTTTCCATACATATGCTTTCGATTGTGGCAGAGCGAACCTATGATCTTTTGACAGCCCTTGCCGTTGCAGCAGTGTTGCTTCTTCTGGAACAGCCCATGTATTTTTATCAAAGTGGGTTTGTGTTTTCTTTCGGGTGTGTGCTGGGAATTGCATTGCTCATACCTGCCCTGACAGAGCACAGAAAGCCGTTGTCGAATCCGATGTGTGGAAAAGTGGAACAGATATTTCTTTCCGCACTTGGAATAGCGGTTATTACTTTGCCGGTTTATTTGTGGTTTTATTATCAATTTCCACCGTATTCCATTTTTCTGAATCTTTTGGTTATTCCCCTTATGAGCTATCTGATGGCAGCCGGTCTTATGGTACTTTTACTTGGAATATTATGTAAACCAATTGCGATTCCTTTTGTTTATTTGATCAGTGGAGTGCTTAGAATTTATGAGACTGCCTGCGGTTACAGTGAAGAGCTGCCGGCACATCTTCTCAATCTGGGGAAACCGGAGGTCTGGCAGCTTGTCCTATATCTGGCCGCATTATTGCTGATCGCGGTACTGCGAAAGAAGCTATCCCTTTTGATGCGCTGGCTGATTATAGCCGCAGCCGTTTTTGTTCTGGTTCTGCGCTCGGGAGGAAAACTTGAGCTTACCTTCCTGGATGTGGGGCAGGGAGACGGAATTTATGTGAAAAGTGAGGACGGCAGCAGGTTTCTGATTGATGGTGGAAGCTCTTCGGTAAGTGATGTAGGAGAATATCGTCTGATACCGTTCCTAAAGCATCAGGGAACAAATTGCCTGAAAGCAGTCTTTGTAACACATCCCGATGAGGATCACTGCAATGGCGTGAAGGAACTTCTTAAGCAGGGGAAGCAGAACGGGATCCGCGTGGAATGCCTGGTCCTGCCGGATATAGGGGAAGACAGCAGGCAGGAAGCTTATCATGAGCTGGAGACAGCTGCTGCAGCTGCTGCCGTTCCGGTTCAGTATATCAGTGCCGGTCAGCAAATCAAAGCCGGTGAATTGATAATTACCTGTCTGCATCCGGAAAAGAGATATGAGACAGGGGAGGCAAATGAATATTCCATCGTGCTTGATATGAGCTATGGCGATTTTCACGCACTTCTCACCGGAGACTTGGAAGGAGAAGGAGAGGAAAAGCTGCTGGATACCTGCAAAGCAGGAGAAAGCATCGGCATCGGAGATTATGAATACACACTTCTGAAGGTGGCGCATCATGGGTCTGCCAATTCGACATCAGAGGATTTCCTGCAGCAGTTTTCCCCACACTATGCAGTTATTTCGTGCGGTGTTAACAATTCTTACGGTCATCCCCACAAGGAACTGCTTGATCGGCTTGAAAAGGCAGGTGTGAAGGTATTGCGCACGGACGAAGTGGGCGCTATTGAAATCAAGGTGAAAGGAGAACAGGTGAAGGTGTCGGGGTATGTGAAGTGAGAAATTCCAATCTCTTTTCTTCATGCCTGTAAGCTACATCAACTGCATGGGAAATCAGGCTGAAAGTATATGAGTGCATTAGTTCCCGGTGTAAGCCGGAATATGAAGATAGATTCCGGAATGAGAGATGGGAAAATGTGGACCGGTATGGTATAATTCCTTATAATTACTGATAGCAGATGTAAGAAACCGGATATTAAAAAGAGCAGATAGAAGTGGAAGAACAGAAGGAGAACTTTTATGCCGGATTTAGAAAGAGGAGATAAACCGAAACGAAATATTGATTTATCCAAACTATCAATCGTGCTGTCGATTGGTGCCGGGCTGGCGCTGATGGCTCTTTTGGTGTTATTATGTGTGACGGATAATGTGGAGATAAAGCGAAGCAGAAAGGATTCAGGGTTTACTCGAATCGATGACTATTCCTGCAGGGAAATCCGGGATGTGGATGCGCCGATTGGTGTTAGGAAGGAGTATACTTTTTCTATTAGTGAAACACTTTACAGCGATACGCACCTTGCCTTTTATACGGTACATCAATATGTGGATGTCTATCTGGACGGGCAGAATATTTACAGTCTGAAACCTTCCGGGGAAAACTGGATCAGTAAGACAGTGGGTAGTAACTGGGTGATGATTCCCCTTTATCGTGAAGATATCGGGAAGGAAATCCGCGTTACTATTACGCCTGTGTATGAGAGCTTTCGTGACAGAGAGGTTGAATTTTTGATAGGCTCGCAGATGGCGATCTACAATGACAGACTATCCAGAGATCTGCCGCAGCTTATCCTGGGAGGTATGGCTGTTTTTGTGGGAATTGTCTTCATCTGTGTCGCAGGGTATAACCTGATTAAGAAGCATCGTGGCAAAAGTCTGGCAGCCCTTGGCATGTTTTCAGTCATGATGGGGCTCTGGAGACTGACAGATACAAGATTTACTCCTTTTATGCTCCCCAACAGGCCGATACTTCTGTTTTACGTATCGATCACGATGCTGATGCTGGGTATCGTGCCTTTGATCAAGTGGCTGGAGGACAGGTTAAGCAAGGTAAGTCGTAACATTTTGGATGGTTATTGTATTGTGGCATCCTTAATGTGCCTGATACAGCTATTGCTTCAATTCTTTGGAGTGAGAGATCTACGCGAAACTTTGTTTGTCACTCACATTGTGATTGCTGTGGGGGCGGCTGCTGCAATCGGAACTATCATTCTGGAACGGGTTAAATATCCCCAGAAGTTTAAAATGTTAATAGGGAAAAAGCTTCCTCTTATCTGTGTGGTAGGGGTAATCGCTGATGTGGCTGCATTCTATATTAAGGGGAATTCGTCCGGTCTGCTTTTTTCCCTGCTGGCATTTCTCCTGTATATTGTATTTATGGGGATCGCTACCATGTTCAACTACAGTGAGCAGGAAATGCAGCTTGCAGAAAAGGACAGGCAGTTGGCAGAGAACGAGCGGAAACTGACGCAGCGACGTATCACCACCATGATGAGCCAGATCCGGACTCATTTTATTTTTAATGTTCTTACGGCAATCAGCGGATACTGCAAATATGATGCGGAAAAGGCCGATGATGCCCTGATCCTTTTTTCACGATATTTAAGGAGAAATATTAAAATCATTGAGGAGGAAGGGCTGATTGATTTCTCAAGGGAACTGGAGCAGGTAGTGGATTATGTCTCATTAGAGCAGCTCAGATTTCCGGATGTGATTACGTTTGAAAAGGATATTGAGGAATCAAATTTTCAGATTCCACCGCTTACGATACAGCCTATTATAGAAAATGCAATCAAGCATGGACTGGTGGAGCATGGAAGAAAAGGAACGGTATGGCTTCATACCATTCGTGAGGAGAATAACATCATCATAACGATTACGGACGATGGTGCCGGTTTTGTACCGGAAGAATGCAAAAAAGAGGATTCAGTGGGAATCAGAAATGTTCGATTCCGCCTGGAAAGCATGCTACAGGGAAGTCTAATGATTAAGAGCAGCCCCGGGAAGGGAACAGAGGTAACCATACGGATACCGGTAGGGAGTCAGCCAAAGAAGGAGAAGTAAAAAGATACGGTCATCTCATTGAGGTGACCGTTTTTCTGTCCTGTTCTTTTTCAGTGTTTGTATCAAAAGTGTAACCCACGCCAACATAAAAACATCTCCTCCTGTTAGTAATATATGCATACAGGAGTAAAGTTATGCATGTCAGAAAAAGTTTGGCATTGGCTCATTGGGATATTTCCCAAGCATATTAAGAACATAAGGCCATTTACCCGCATCTTCTATGATAAAGCCATAGATAACTCCCATATGACGGTGCCAATGACGAAACTGACCTAAAATTAAAAGGAATCTGGACATATCACAGTCCTGAGGTGGATTTGAGAGATCTTCATCCTTTAATTGCTCAATATATTCCTGTATTTTACTTCTGATTTTAAAAAAATACTCTTCAAGCTGTTCCCGTTCCAGACACTCATCCTTTGGGATGACATTTAGATCGGCCAGTGTTTCTGTATGAAATTCCGGATTTTGATAGGCAGGGTCATAGGGATTGATATACCATCTGTCCATGGAATACAACATGTGATAGAGGTATTTCCACATGGGAATGCCGTCATACCGCTTGGTCCACAACTCATCAGGGATGCACTTCATGAGATTTTCAGTTTCCCATAAGGCTCTGTTTGTCAAGTATCTGATATCATCACATAATGCCATATCTCTTCACCTCTTTGTTTATTATTGTTGGCGGAGCAGATAGTGATCAATGGCTTCCTTGCAGCCATTATGATCATTGTCTGCTACCGTTACTTTACATAGTCGCCGGACGTTTGGGTTTGCATTTTCCATGGCAATGGAGAGGCCGGCTCGTCCCAGAACATCGAGATCATTATCGGCATCCCCCACAGCAATGACCTCTGCCATGGAAATATGTAAATGGTCACATAATTTTTGCAGACCATTTCCCTTTGTAGCACCGATGGAGGAACACTCCAAAGAACTGCTCTCAGCAAAAATCAATTCCAGCGGATATTTTTTTAGGCGATTCATGGTGCGGCTTCTTGCCTCGGGATCGGTGTGATAGATATTGATCTTTTCTATCGGAGAGGGATGGGACAGAAAATAGGCGGCAATATCATCCACTTTTCTGGTGGTCTTTTGAAACATTGGCTGGTATATGCCCATTTCATAATCCTGCATATGGCTGACCTTATCCCTTTCAACAATAGATTCCGTTGTAAGAAAATGAAGCATCACATCTTCCATTTGGCTAATTTCTATAATTTGTTTGACTGTTTCTTCAGCCAGGGCATTTGAATAGATTGCCTGCTTTTCCTTCATGTCGTAGACAAGGGCACCACTGGTGCAGACAATATATCTTAACTCGGGAATGAGAGAAAGGTATTCCTGCAGTTCCGGAAGGCATCTTCCGGTAGAAAGAACAACCTCTTTTCCCACTGCAAAAGCATGGTGGATGGAGGCCAGGGTTTCCGGGGAGATTTTCTTTTCAGAATTTAATAAGGTGCCATCCATATCAAATGCAATCAGTTTGTATTGATTCATGAGTATTTCCATCCGTTTGTATAAAAATTTTCAATTATGATTATAGCATAAATAGTGGAATAAAATTTGAAGATTTAATTTTATTTTTCCCGGGAACGTGGTATTCTTTTATAGAAAAGCTATGGGAACAGAGGTTTAACGTGCAGCGTCTTATTCAGGATATAAAAACGGGACAACTGAATCACCTTTATCTGCTCTATGGGGAGGAGGCTTATCTTCGCAAACAGTACAGAGATAAGCTGAAGGAAGCCATCATCGGTGATGATTCCATGAATTATCATTATTATGAAGGAAAGGATATCTCCATAGGGGAGATCATTGATCAGGCAGAGACACTGCCCTTTTTTGCAGAGCGCAGACTGATCGTGATTGAGGACAGCGGTCTTCTCAAGAGCGGCGGGGAGCAGCTTGCGGAATATCTGGCAGTTCCGGCGCAGACTGTCTATTTTCTTCTGGTAGAGACGGAGATTGATAAGCGCAGCAAGCTGTATAAGACGATTGCGGCAAAGGGCTGCGTGGTGGAATTTGCCATTCAGGATGAGAATACCTTAAAGCGCTGGATACTAAGCATGGTAAAAAAGGAAAACAAAAAGATATCCGAAAGCGCATTAAACTATCTTTTGGAGAAGACCGGTACCGATATGGAAAACATCCGCAAGGAAACCGAGAAGCTTTTCTGCTATTGCATGGAAAAGGAAGCCATTACCGAAGCGGATATCGAAGAAATCTGCACCAAACGTCTTAGCAGTCACATTTTTGATATGGTAAATGCCATCGCGGATAAGAAGCAGAAACAGGCCCTGGAGCTTTACTATGAGCTTCTGGCGTTAAAGGAGCCGCCCATGCGGATCCTCTTTCTGATCGCAAGACAGTTCAATCTTCTTTTACAGGTGAAGGAGCTTGGCGGGAAAGGGTATCAGAATAAGGCAATCGGGGAGAAGGTCGGTCTGCCCGGTTTTATCGCCGGAAAATATGTGACCCAGGCATCAAGATTTCAGAGGGAGGAGCTGCGGGATGCAGTGGAGGCCTGCGTGGCAGCAGAGGAAGCAATCAAAACCGGAAAAATGAATGACAACATGAGCGTAGAGCTCCTGATCATTAAATACAGCACGAAATAAGGAAAGGAAGTAAAAATTATGAGCATGATTGAAACGGTACGCTCCCAGATGGTGGAAGCAATGAAGAACAGAGATAAGGATAGAAAGGATGCCCTTTCCATGCTTCTCTCCGCACTGAAGAATAAGGCAATTGACAAAAGAGCAGATCTTACGGAGGCAGAGGAATTTGAGGTCGTTAAGAAGGAGATCAAGCAGACCAAGGAAACCATGGAGCTTGCGCCGGAAGGAAGAGACGACATTAAGCAGGCATGTCAGCTAAGGCTTGACGTTTATCAGGAATTTGCACCGGAGGAGATGAGCGAGGAGGCAATCCGTGAGCAGGTGAAGGAAGTGCTTGCAGCGCTGGGCATCACAGAGCCCTCCGGCAAGGATAAGGGGAAGGTCATGAAGGAACTGATGCCCAGGGTCAAGGGAAGAGCAGATGGCGGTCTGGTCAATAAAATTGTGGGAGAGATGCTTGGCTGATGAAAAGTCCGATGACAACACTGTGCTATATAGAACAGGATGACCGGTATCTGATGCTGCACAGGGTTTCCAAAGAAAATGATATCAATAAAGATAAATGGATTGGCGTAGGAGGGCACTTTGAGCCGGGCGAAAGCCCGGAGGAGTGCCTTCTTCGCGAGGTGAAGGAGGAGACCGGTCTTACCCTTTTTGCTTATCGGTTCCGGGGGATCGTTACCTTTTGCAGCGAAGATGCCCCTACCGAATACATGTGTCTTTATACGGCAGATGCATTTGAAGGAAGCCTGACATCCTGTGATGAGGGAACGCTTCAGTGGATTGAAAAGGATAAAATCGAGAGTCTGAACCTGTGGGATGGCGATGTGCTGTTTCTTGATCTGCTTCGAAGAGAAGTGCCATTCTTTTCATTGAAGCTCAGTTACAAAAAGGATGGAACATGGTACAGGGCTGCCCTTGACGGAAAGGAACTGGAGTTGTTTGATATCTGCAAGCCGGACGGAACGCCTACCGGTCATGTGAAGGAACGAAGCATGGTGCACAGGAGTGGCGATTTCCACCGCACGGTTCATATGTGGGTGATCAGAAGGCGGGAGGACGGCGGCGTGGATGTCCTGCTGCAAAAACGCAGTAAAAAGAAGGATTCCTATCCCGGACATTATGACATTTCTTCCGCAGGTCATATGCATGCCGGAGACAGCTATGAAGTTTCTGCTGTAAGGGAAATCGGTGAAGAACTCGGTATTGCGGCAAAGCCGGAGGATTTTCGGTTTATTGGATTCCATGAGGGCTATTTTGAAAAGGAATTTTGGGGAGAAATGTTTGTCGATCATGAAATCAGTGCGGTTTATCTCTACGAAAAGCCTGTAAAGATAGAGGAACTGGACCTTCAGGAAAGTGAAGTGGAGGAGGTTATTTTTATGGACTATGAGGAGATTCTGCAAGGCATAAAGGAGAATAGTCTGCCGAACTGTATTTATCCGGAGGAGTTTGGGCTGATCAAAAAGGCACTGGAGCCGGATTTTAATCCGGAAGGGATCAGGATAAAGGAAAAATATTTTATTTAATAAATTGTTTAGAAACCCATAATTGACTTTTGGGCGAAAGAGCGGTAAATTGCTTGATAGATATTTGGCAAAAATGAGGGAGTGATGAGCATGGCACAGCCATTGGTGAGTATTATCGTGCCGGTCTATAATGGTGAAAAAACGATTGAGAGATGTCTTCGCAGCATTCAGAACCAAAGCTATTCCAATATTGAAGTTCTTGTAGTGAATGACGGAAGTAGTGATCATACAGATAGGATCATCAAAAAATATGCACAGCGGGATTCCCGCTTCCGGTACATAGAAAAGGAAAACAGCGGCGTGTCAGACAGCAGAAATGTGGCAATGGAGCAGGCAAAGGGAGATTATTTCCAGTTTGTGGACGGTGATGACTGGCTTGTAAAGCAGGCAACGGAGGAATTTGTCAATACAGCACTTACCTTTGGCTGTGATATGGTGATATCTGATTTTTACAGAGTATGCGGGAGACGGATTTATACCAAGGGACATATTGATGCAGGTCCTGTGATCACCAGAATGAAGTATGCAGAATATATGATGGAAGCCCCCGCGAATTTTTATTATGGCGTTCTCTGGAATAAATTTTTCCGGGCGGATATCATCAGAACCTTTGCTCTTAAGTGTTCCCTCCAACTTGATTGGTGTGAGGACTTTCAGTTCAATCTGGAATATCTGCAGTATGTGGGAAAGGTTGGCGTGATCAGAAAGCCTCTTTATTACTATGTAAAGACGAAGGGAAGCCTTGTAGATACACAGGTGAATTTCCAGCAGTCCATTCGAACCAAGCGAATTTTGTTTGATCATTACAGAGATCTATACAAAGCAATTGATCTGTATGAGGAAAATAAACTCAGGATTCAGATGTTTTATCTGTCCTTTGCGCATGATAAGACTAATAAAGTGAAATGGATCAGGTCTGCTTAAGACCGGGAGGGTACCGATGAAGGAAGTGAAGCAACCAAAGAAGCCGCTCATTTTTTACTATGTGATTGTCATGATTGTCATGATGCTTTTAAATGTATTGCTGTTTCCCAAAATCTTGCGGCAGCAGGTGGAAACAGTGGACTATGGAACCTTTTTAAACATGGTAGAGGAAAAGCAGGTTGATAAGGTACAGATAGAAGGAGACTATATTTATTTTGTCGATAAAGCAGAGAAACCGGCATTTTATCAGACCACGACGTTTGATGATCCGGAACTGGTAGACCGGCTGAGGGCATCAGGCTGTCAGTTTGGAAGAGTTGTAGAGGAAGAAATGTCTCCTTTCTTAAGCTTTATCATCAGCTGGGTATTGCCAATCGTCATTTTTGTGGCTCTGGGACAATGGATGTCTTCCAGAATTATGAAAAAAATGGGAGGCGGAATACCTTCCATGCAGTTTGGAAAGAGCAATGCCAAAATATATGTGGAATCCACGACAGGGATTAATTTTAGTGATGTGGCAGGAGAGGATGAGGCAAAGGAAGTTCTGAAGGAGATCGTAGATTTTCTCCATAATCCGCAGAAATATCAGGAAATCGGTGCATCCATGCCAAAAGGGGCACTGCTGGTTGGCCCTCCCGGAACCGGTAAGACACTGCTTGCAAAAGCAGTGGCAGGGGAAGCCAATGTTCCGTTCTTCTCTATTTCCGGCTCTGAATTTGTAGAGATGTTTGTGGGCATGGGTGCAGCAAAGGTAAGAGATCTGTTTAAGCAGGCAAATGAAAAAGCACCCTGCATCGTATTTATTGACGAGATTGATACCATCGGTAAAAAGCGTGATACCGGCGGGATGGGAGGAAATGATGAAAGAGAGCAGACGCTGAACCAGCTCTTGACGGAGATGGATGGCTTTGACGGTTCTAAGGGTGTTGTCATTCTGGCAGCTACCAACCGGCCGGAGTCCCTTGATCCGGCACTTCTTCGTCCCGGAAGATTTGACAGACGTGTTCCCGTAGAATTGCCGGATCTGGCAGGACGTGAGGCGATCCTTAAGGTACATGCCAAGAAGGTAAAGCTTGGGGATGATATTGATTTTAATGCCATTGCGAGAGCAGCCTCCGGGGCCTCCGGTGCAGAGCTTGCCAACATGGTTAATGAGGCTGCGCTCCGTGCAGTGCGTGAGGGAAGAGCGTTTGTGACACAGTCAGATCTGGAGGAAAGTATTGAGGTTGTCATTGCGGGCTACCAGAAGAAAAATAAGGTGCTTTCCGACAAGGAAAAGCTGATCGTATCCTATCATGAGGTGGGACATGCGCTGGTGGCAGCGCTTCAGACACATTCGGCACCGGTTACCAAGATCACGATTATTCCCAGAACATCAGGAGCACTTGGATACACCATGCAGGTGGATGAAGGCGAACATAATCTGATGAGCAAGGAAGAAATTGAAAACAAGATTGCAACCTTTACCGGCGGCCGGGTAGCGGAGGAACTGATCTTCCACTCCATTACCACAGGGGCATCCAATGACATTGAACAGGCAACCAAGCTTGCAAGAGCCATGATTACCAGATACGGTATGAGTGATGATTTCGGTATGGTGGCGTTAGAGACTGTAACCAATCAGTACATGGGCGGGGACACCGCACTTGCCTGCTCACAGGATACGGCAAAGGAAATTGACAAAAAGGTCATTCAGGTAGTCAAGACTCAGTATGAAAAAGCAGAGAAGCTGCTTTCTGAGAATATGCCCAAGCTTCACGAGATTTCCAAGTATCTGTATGAAAAGGAGACAATTACAGGCGAGGAGTTTATGAAGATTCTGAACCAGGATTCATAAAAGAACAGATGAAAAATGAGAAACACCGGAAACGTGCATTGCAGGTACTGCGTTGCGTATTCCGGTGTTTTTTGCTGGAAAGGACTATTGCTTCTGCAGCATTGCAACTCCGGCACAGGCAAGACCGATACCCAGCAGTGTGGCAGAGGTGTTTGCGTCTATTGTGTTCAGTGCGGATAAAGCAACAACAGCAACGCCCATTGCCAGTGCAACAGCCTTGCAGATCGTAGTGATTATTTCTTTTACAGATTGATCCTTCATACTTTTTACCTTCCTTTCTTTTTCATTGTACTGTATCGGACAGGGAGAAGCAATGCAGGAATGCTTATGTGGCCGTAAGGAAAGACTAAGCTGCCATTTTGATCACATATTTGTCTATGCGGAAGCAGTGCAGGAAATGTCGGGATCATATTGACAGGATAGAAGCACTTACATATAATGCTTTTTAATACATCGATTAATATATATTAAAAAGTATTTAAAGAAGAAAGGAATAGAGTATGTCCTTTTGTGCCTGCCAGCTTATAGGCTGTTGACAAATGATGAGTTGATAGATGTTTTCTGGAAGAGATCTATGAACTTATGATGGATAGAAAACAAACAAATGCCAGGCGTTTTCTTTTAATGACAAGTGATAAATCTGTAGAAGAATATTTTAAGTTAAAAGATGATGTTGTCTTGGAAAGAAGATATTTCTTTGATTATTTCGGGAATACGGAATTGCCCGAACCAAGCTTACCTGCAGGATATGAATTGAAAGAAATAGATCATCAGACATTGGCGGAAATTTCAGGGGGAATTGTGCCATTACTTTTCTGGAAAAATGAAAATGACTTTTTGATGAGAGGGAAAGGGTATTGTATCACATGTGATAATGATATCGCTTCCTGGGCTTTTTCAGCTGCGGTAAGCAGCAGGGAAATCGATATAGGAATAGAGACAAGCCCTAAATATAAACAAAAAGGGTTAGGGCTGATCGTGGCGAAAAAGATGATACAATATGCGATTGAACAGGATAAGAAGCCTGTATGGGCATGTCATTACATGAATACTGCTTCTCTTTTGTCTTGACAAATGTATCAAACTGATATATCATACGATATATCAGTTTGATACATTCAGGAGGAAATCATGAAGAGACAGAATATTAGAAAATTATTATTAATCATTTCTTTGCTCTTGTTTCCGATTACAATATGGTATATGTCTCCGTATTTGATCATTCAGGGAGCAATGGAGGGAATTGTTTCCGGAAGTTTTATTGTATTTCTCTGTATGTTGCTTGGTTCTGTTTTTTTGGGCAGAATTTTCTGCGGCTGGTTGTGCCCGATGGGAGGCATGCAGGAGTGTCTGTTTTCTGTAAATGACAGGGTGCCGAAACAGGGCTTTAGAAATTACATAAAATATGCCATTTGGGTAGTTTGGATTGGTGCAGTGATCCTGTGCTTTATTTTTCGGGAAAAAGAAATTTCCATAGATTTCTTTTACATGACCGACCATGGAATCTCAATTGCAGAGATTTATAATTATGTGATTTATTATGGTGTGATTTTTCTGGTGCTGATTCCCGCAGTCCTTTTTGGAAAAAGAATCTTCTGCCATTATTTCTGCTGGATGGCACCGTTTATGGTGATCGGAACGAAGATCAGACATTTTTTACATCTGCCGGGACTTCATATCACCTCAGAGAAAGAGAAATGCATTTCCTGTAAAAAATGTAATCAAAACTGCCCGATGGGATTAAACGTGGTAGAATTAGTAAGGGACAATCATGACTTCGGAGCGGAATGCATTCAATGCGGCTCCTGTGTGGACCATTGTCCGAGGAAAGCATTATCCTATGGGTTAAAAAGGGGCAGATAAAAGATGGCAAATACAAAGAAAATGGATTATGTCCTGTTGGGACTACTCAGTCATGAACCCATGACCGGCTATGAGATGAAAAAGAGATTGGATAGTTCTCTTCGATTTTTCTGGGGCGGAAGCTTTGGCAGCATTTACCCCACATTAAATCAGCTGGAACAGGAAGGAAAGGTTACAAAGGAAAATGCCAGTTCCAATGGCCGTGAGAAAATTTCCTATTCCATTACGGATATCGGAAGGGAAGCTTTAAAGGAATGGCTGAAAAAGCCGGCGGAAAAGGACGAGATTCGCTATGAAACCTTATTAAAGCTTTTCTTTGGGAATGAGACAGGGTTTGAGGGGGCCGGGGAGCATATTGAGAGGTTTGAAGAGAAATGTAAGGATGAACTACAGATTTTAAGGATGTTTGAAGAAAATCTGTCACATTATCTGGAGGAAGATACTCATAAGTACTATTACCTAACGGTTCAATTTGGGATTAGGACCTATGAGTCTTATCTGAAATGGTGTGAAGAGGCAAAACGATTAATTGAGGAGTGGAAGCGTTGATGAAAACAGCAATCGTATATTATTCCATGTCTGGAAATACCAAATATGTTGCAGACAAAATTGAAGAAAAATTGAATGCGGATTTGATCCGTATCGAGCCGGTAAAAGCTTACCCTGATCAGGGAGCAAAAAAATTTATATGGGGCGGGAAAAGTGCGGTGATGGGAGAAAAACCGAAATTGCAGCCTTATGAATTTAACGCAGAGCAATATGACAGAATCATCATCGGCACACCTGTATGGGCCAGCAGCTTTGCACCACCGATCAGAACCTTTCTTCATGAGAATAAAAGCATTTCAGAAAAGAAAATTGCTGTGTTTGCATGCTTTAGCGGAGGCGGTGCCAATAAAGCGATCGGGAAAATGAAGAAATATATCGGTATTGATCAGTTTGAAACAGAGCTTATCCTGATCGATCCGAGGGAAAACAGAAAGCCGGAAAATGATATGGAGATAGAAGCATTTTGCTCTGCACTCATGTGATCAGGAACCTGTTACGAATGCTTTGACTGAAAGACTATGTCAGCCGGAAAATTAACATCTATTACATATACATCCTGTACATATGCAGGATGTATTTTTTATGGAACAAATACTGTCATTGTTATTGACAAATACCCTGTAGGGGTATATCATTGGCATGATAGCAAGATACCTGGGTGGGGTATTCGAAATGTTACTAACGTGCAAAATGGAGGAATCAGGTAATGAAAAAGGAAGAAAACGGTAATGCTTTATGCTGTAAGGAAGAAATGGAAAGTGAATGTAGCTGCTGTCATACCAAGCACACACCCAGAAGCGCCGTTCAGCAGAAACAGCTTCAGAACCGACTGAGCCGTATGATCGGGCAGCTGAACGGAATCAGCAGAATGCTGGATGAAAATCGTTACTGCGGAGATATCCTGACTCAGGTGGCAGCGGTGGAGAGCGCGCTTCAGAGCTTCGGCTACATTGTGCTTAAGGAACATCTAAATACCTGTGTGGTGGAGGAAGTAAAAAGCGGCAATGAGCAGATCATGGAGGAAGCGATTGAGCTTGTGAAGAAGCTGAAATAGCTTCGGAATGGAGAAGAAATGAAAAAAGAAAAATATACCGTAACAGGGATGACATGCTCGGCATGTTCTTCCCATGTGGAGAAGAGCGTCCGGTCACTTGCGGGCATGCAGGAGGTCACAGTCAATCTGCTCACGAACAGCATGCAGGTGGTCTATGATGAGTCAAAGTGTGATTCAGAAAGAATTATCAGCGCAGTGGAAAAGGGCGGCTACGGCGCAAGCCTTTTTACGGAAAGATCAGAAGAGGGCAGGATATCAGGAAAGAATGTGAATGGCAGGGAAGCGCTGAAAGGAAAAAAAGAGAATAAGCAGATGCGCAGCAGACTTATCATTTCCATTCTTTTCATGATTCCTTTGATGATCGTTTCCATGCACCACATGATTTTTATGTGGCTGAAGATTCCGGCACCGGAGCTGTTTATGAAGCTTTTTCATGGAAATGAAAATGCGCTGACCTTTGCATTTACGCAGTTCCTTCTGGTATTACCGATAATTTATGTAAACCGAAAATATTTTGAGAAGGGATTTAGAACGCTCCTTTTAAGAAGCCCTAATATGGACAGCCTGATTGCGGTAGGCTCAGGAGCGGCGCTTGTCTATGGAATCTTTGCTATTTACCGGATCGGCTACGGCCTTGGACATGGGGATTTGGCACTGGTGGAGCGATACGCGTCCAATCTGTATTTTGAATCGGCGGGTATGATACTCACCCTGATTACGGTGGGTAAATATCTGGAAACCCGTTCCAAGGGGAAGACCGGTGAAGCCATTGAAAAGCTGATGGATCTGTCCCCCAAAACAGCAATTCTGCGCATGGCGGATGGGACAGAAAAGGAAATTCCCACAGAGCAGCTTATGAAAAATGATTTATTTGTGGTGAAACCGGGAAGCCTGATCCCTGTTGACGGCGTGATCGAGGAGGGGACCTCCAGCATCAATGAGGCAGCAATCACCGGGGAGAGCATTCCGGTGGAGAAAAGGCCGGGTGATCCGGTAGTGTCCGCCACCATGAACAAGGCGGGACGGCTGGTCTGCCGCGCTACAAGAGTAGGAGAGGATACTACCCTTTCCCAGATCATTCGTCTGGTGGAGGAGGCCTCAGCCTCCAAGGCGCCCATTGCAAAACTTGCGGACAAAATAGCCGGAATTTTTGTCCCGGCTGTGATGGGAGTTGCTGTTTTGACCTTTGCGGTGTGGCTTTTAACAGGCGGTGGCTTTGAAACGGCTATGTCATGCGGAATTGCGGTTCTCGTGATCTCCTGTCCCTGTGCACTTGGACTTGCTACACCTGTTGCTATCATGGTGGGAACCGGTGTGGGGGCCAAAAACGGAATCCTGGTCAAATCGGGAGATGCCCTTCAGGCGGCAAAGGATATTGATACGGTTGTGCTCGATAAGACAGGAACGATTACCGAGGGAAAACCCAGAGTTACGGATATCCTCAGTTACGATGAAAAACTGAATACCGATCAGCTCCTTTCCTTAGCGGCAGCTGTAGAGAAGCCCAGTGAGCATCCGCTGGCGGAAGCCATTGTAAGTAAAGCCCAGGAAAAGAAGCTTACTGTTCCGGAGGTGTCCGATTTTCAGGCGGTTTTCGGAAAAGGCGTGGCGGGCATTCTGAACGGACAAAAATTCATGGCAGGAAATCAGAAGTTTATGGAGGAAAACAATATTTCCCTTTCCGCGGAGCAGGAGGAGGCAGCGCGGGAGCTGTCCGAGGACGGAAAAACACCGCTCTTCTTTGCGGGAGAAAAGCAGCTCATTGCCATCATTGCAGTTGCTGATACAGTGAAGAGTACTTCTTTTGCGGCAATGAAAGAGTTTCACCGAATGAAAATCGACGTAGTTATGTTAACCGGTGATAATCAAAGAACCGCTGAAGCGGTAAAGAGGAGACTGGGAATCAATCAGGTGATTGCTGAAGTCCTTCCGGAGGACAAGGAAAAGGAAATCCGAAGACTGCAGAGTCGTGGCAGAAAAGTAGCCATGATCGGGGACGGCATCAATGATGCACCGGCGCTTGCAGCCGCGGATGTGGGAATCGCAATCGGTGCGGGAGCGGACGTTGCCATTGACAGTGCAGACATCATATTGATGAAAAGTCAGCTGACAGATGCCATTACCGCAATCAGGCTTAGCCGTGCAGTAATCAGGAACATTAAGGAGAATCTGTTCTGGGCATTTTTCTACAATGTCATCGGCATTCCGCTGGCAGCAGGTGTGTGGTATCCGGCATTCGGCATTCTTCTGAATCCTATGTTTGGTGCTGCAGCAATGAGTCTCAGCAGTTTGTTTGTAGTGGGAAATGCATTGCGGCTGCGCAATTTTAAGAGCTATGGGAGCGAGGAAGCAAAGGAAGAATGCGCTGACAATCGCACGGAAGAAAGCAATGTAGAAGTTATTAGCAGCTATAAAAAAGAAAATAGACAGGAGGAATCAGAGATGGAGAAAACAGTGATCATTGAAGGAATGGCATGCGGACATTGTACCGCAAGAGTACAGAAGGCATTGGAAGCAGTGGAGGGTATTGCCAAGGTGACTATGAGCCTTGAGAATAAGAGCGCTGAAATATCCCTCAATGCTCCCGTAGATGATGAAGCATTAAGGGCAGCAGTAACGGAAGCCGGATACGAAGTGATTGAAATACGGTAACCGGATGCAAAGTAATAAAGGTGTGGAAACCGGAAGGGTAGTAATGTAAGGCGTAATCGCTATAAAGCCTTCTTTACAGAGATGGCTTTCATGGGGCACATCTCCTGACAGCAGAAGCAGGAGATGCAGCCCTTCTTTTTAAATACAGCCTTTCGATTCTTAATTTGAATAATGTGTGCAGGACAGCTCTCCGCACATTTCCCGCAGCCTATGCAGAGCTTTTGATCAAGCTGGGGATAGGATTTCAGGAGTCTTCCGGCAATCCACAAAAAGGGCTTTTTAAGAAAACCGGGCAGTGTTCCGGTGAAGTCAAGCTTCTGTGTGTCAGGAAGCTTAAAGGAAGTCAACGTATCCGGAATCGGATCTCCCTTAAGTTCCATTTCTTCAGGCTTTACAAGGCCCTTTTCCATTGCCTGGCGAATCATGACAATCTTCATAGGGTCAAGCCCCATAAGTCCCGCCGCAAAATAATCCTGCGTATAGAGATCCTTGGCAGCAAGAAGCATATGAAGAGGATGGGAGGTTCCACCTGTAGGACCGTTGCCTTCCATGGCATCGATGGCGTCAATGACAGTGAGCTGAGGTGCCACTATCTGTGACAATTCCACAAGCATTCTGGAAAAGTCCTCAATTTCCGGCCAACGATAGTGTAACTGAGGCTTCTCAAGACCGGGAATGACACCGAACAGATTCTTGATACCGCCGGAATAGCCAGTCATGGCATGGGTTTTCAGTTTACAGATATTGATGATGTAGTCAGCCTCCACAATGGGTGTAATGATGTGGAAGGAGTGATTGGCAAAACCATCAGGACAGTTGACAGTTTTTGCGGAAAAATCCATATTCAGAGAAACCTCCGGTTCCAGCTGCTTCATGCCACAGACATGATACAGATTTTTCATATGTTCCGCATTGTAGAGTCCGCCCGAGCTTTCGGCAAGGATGATATTTGTCACTCCGTGTTCTCTGAGCCAGCGTGCAACGCATTTCACCACAAGGGGATGAGTGGTAACAGGGAAATCAGGGCTTTTCGCCATGACCATATTGGGTTTTATCACAACCTTGAAATCTGTCTGCAATTCCTTTTCAATGCCAAGAGCCTCCATGGATTTGCAGATGGCAGGGTAGATCAGTTCTTCTTTATATTCGGGGACGAGCTGTAGAGTCTGGATCATGATTTTAATTCCTTTTCAATACACCAAATACCACCGTTACCACCTTCGGTGTCGCTTGGTTACTTTTGCAGTGTTTAAAACTCGCAAACCCGCACCACAGGTGCGGTAAAGCCTGCTTCGCAGCCAGTTCGCTCGTTAATAGGCGCAAGAAAACCAAATGCCACCTTCGGTGTCGCTTGGTTTTCTTTTGCGCCTATTATATCATCAAGAAAGTTTTTTTTGAAGTACAGATTGTTTGCAATGTGGGATCGGTATTGAAAAAATGTCCGTGTGCCCCGTGCTGAAAAAGGAAGCGGGGCAAGAGGGCCTGGGAAAGATTAGTATGCCCCGCTTCAGAAAAGAAGCGGGGCGAGAGAGCCTGGGAAAGATTAGTGTGCCCCGCTTCAGAAAAGAAGCGGGGCAGTTACATCACAAGTCATCTACGCTGAAAGTAAATATACCCATAAGAGATACTATTACTTGCCCATGACTATACAAATTTCTGGAAGAACTGTTACTTGCTTCTTACTGCTTCCGGAGATATAATAGCAAAAAATGCAGACAGACGTCTTTAGGCAAGGAAGAGGTGGGCATCATGGAAAAGCATGACAGAGTTTACGAAACCTATTTACAGATTTTAAAGGAAGAACTGATTCCCGCATTCGGATGCACGGAACCGATTGCAATTGCTCTCGCAGCAGCATCTGCCAGACAATTGCTTGAAGGAGAGGTCATAAGGGCAAAGGCAGTTTTGAGTGGAAATATCATAAAAAATGCCAAAAGTGTAACGGTTCCGGGAACCGGAGGACTGAAAGGAATAGAAGCGGCGGTTGCTGCAGGAGCAGCGGCAGGTGATGCGACAAAGGGTCTCGAGGTGATTTCAGACACTAATTCCGAGAAGATAGAAAAAATACAGGCATTTCTTGATCAGGTACCGATCCAGGTGGAGGTGATGGAGTCAGATCACATCCTTGATATACAGGTGACACTCTTTTCGGCAAAAGAAAACAGTAGTGTGCAGGTACAGGATGCGCATAACAATATTGTGAGAAAGGAAAAAAACGGGCAGACGATCTGGAAAAAAGAGACAGAGGAACGCGAGGGCAAAGGCGCTGACAGAAGCCTTCTCAATGTGAAGGATATTCTTACGTTTGCAGATATCGTGGAGCTTAACGAGATCAGACCCATGATCGAGCGGCAGATTGCGTACAATATGGCAATTGCTGAGGAGGGAATGAAGGGCGATTACGGGGCTAACATCGGAAAGGTCCTGAAAAATACATACGGGGATGATGTCAAGGTGCTTGCAAAGGCAATGGCGGCAGCCGGTTCGGATGCCAGGATGAGCGGCTGTTCCATGCCGGTTGTTATCGTATCGGGCAGCGGTAATCAGGGAATTACAGCTTCGGTTCCGGTGGCGGTCTATGCGGATTATCTAAAGGTGCCGGAGGAAAAGAAGCTTCGTGCAGTGCTTTTATCCGATCTTGTAACCATTCATCAGAAAACAGGAATCGGTAAGCTTTCGGCTTACTGTGGGGCAATCAGTGCAGGCTGCGGAAGCGGTGCGGGAATTGCTTATCTGTACGGAGGGGATTACAAGGTGATAGCCCATACGCTTGTCAATGCACTTGCAATTGTATCCGGAGTGATTTGTGATGGAGCGAAGGCAAGCTGTGCAGCCAAGATTGCGGTTGCAGTAGAAAGCGGAATTCTCGGTTATTTCATGTATAAAGAAGGGCAGGAATTTAAAGCCGGTGATGGAATAGTCACCAAGGGGATTGAAGCCAATATTGAAAATATCGGTCAGCTGGCTAAGGTCGGTATGAAGGAAACGGATAAAGAAATTCTCCATCTGATGGTGGATGGAAGATAAAATTTGAACCATATATTGTAAATGGTTCCGGCAGAATAATAAGTGGCGAGGAGACGATTTTATGTATTATGTACCGGATGGCACACAGATGTGCGGCTATTATGAATGCAGTAACTGTAAAAACAGATTTTTATCTGTCAAGGTGGCACCACAGTTGGTCTGCCCTTATTGCGGAGAAGAACCGGATATGGAAATAGGACCGGATGAAGAAATGCCGGCAGTTATAGAAGAGGCAAGGCTTTTGCAGGTAGTGAGCGGAGAGGACGAGGTGAAAAAAATGGACATGCTTCTTTCCCTTGCAATTACTGGCGGAAGCTATGATTGGTTATAGTAATTTGTTTTTGAAACGGATACGGTCCCAAGTGGGCAGATGAGAGTTTGGACTCAGTCAATGAAAAAAGTTGACGGAGTCCTTTTTATTGGACATAGCTTTCCGTATACTGGTCTTAGATAAAAAGAACAGAGCTCAATTAGGTTGAAGGCAGGAGGAAGCGTTATGAAAAGAATAAACAAAATGATAAGAACAACCATATTTACTGCATTACTGATATTGATCGCAGCCTTTGGGATATCCGGAACCGTGCTCAGCCAGAAGGACGGTATGAGCAAGGAAATGCAGGAGTATTACAGAACCGTGGAACAGGAATATGTGAAGGAACTCCGTACCTATCTGGTTCAGCAGGGGTATTCTGACAGTGGAGTAACCATGAACAGAATCATCAATGAAGATGGAAGCAGAGACTATATTGTGACTATTCACCACCGCAGGATAGCAGGACTTGAAGATACCGAGAAGGAAGCACTTTTAGCCTCCTGCAAGGAGATTACATTTCCCGTGGAGGACTGTGGATTTTACCACAAATTTCTTGAATCTGATTTTTAAAAGAAGAATGACAAGAAGGGAAGCAGGGATTATAATTGATATAGTTGTGTAAATAATTCATAATCGTACCGGAACGGGATAAGCGGAGGAAAACTATGTCGAACAAACCCATGCCCCAACAGATATACAGGCATTTTAAAGGAAATTTATACAGAATTGTGACACTGGCAAAGCACAGTGAAACAGGAGAGGAACTGGTAATTTATCAGGCACTTTACGGTGATTATCAGGTATATGCAAGACCACTTTCCATGTTTATGGAGAAGGTAGATAAAACAAAATATCCTGACGCAAATCAGGAATATCGGTTTGAGCTTCAGCAGGAGCTGATTCAGATGCCGGCTGCAGGGAAGATGCCTGAAAGGGATAAGGATGCGAATAACAATTTTGAAATAGGGCAGGATAACTGCCAGGCTGCAGTGCAGGATAACCGTCAGGTTCCAGCACAGGATAATTGCCAGGAGACAGTCGGAATTTCGGTAGACAAGGAACAGGAAGAATTAAATATTGACCCGCTGGTGCTGGAATTTCTGGATGCTGATTCTTATGAGGAACGTCTGAATATTCTGGCAGCACTTCACCACCGCATCACGGATGAGATGATTAATACAATGGCTATTTCCGTTGATCTGGAAATTGAGGAAGGTGATACGGAGCAGCGATATGAGGAACTTAAGAACTGCCTTTTGACGTTTGAAAAGTTTGAATGTAATCGCTTGCGATAGTTGTTCCTGCTTCTTCTGAAGGAGTGTGGTGAATAGGACCGGACACGGGAGAAGGAGAAACTATGGCATACGATTTGGAAAGCAGACTGGTGATTGGAGTATCATCACGGGCGTTGTTTGATCTTACAGTTGAAAACGAAATATTTGAAACGCAGGGGATAGATGCCTATTGCAACTATCAGGTGGAGCATGAAAAGGAACTGCTTAAGCCGGGGAACGGTTTTCGGTTGATAGAGGCCTTACTGAATATCAATAAGATCCCGGGACAGGAAGGACGGGTTGAAGTAATCATAATGTCACATAACAGCCCCGATACTTCTCTTAGGGTCTTTAATTCCATAGCACATTATGGACTTAATATTTCAAGAGCGGTTCTTGCCAGCGGTGCTTCTCTGACACCTTACCTTGAGGCCTTTCATACGGATCTGTATCTCTCAGCAGATGAGGAGGACGTACAGGCGGCGATAGACTGTGGGATGGCTGCAGGAATTATTTGCTGTGATGAAATTAAAATGCCCGGAAACCAGGAAGAAATTTCCCAGATAAGGATTGCGTTTGACGGGGATGCAGTGCTGTTTTCCGATGAATCAGAGCAGATATATAGGGAAAAAGGACTTGAGGCATTTGAAGAAAATGAGCGCCTTCAGGCAGAACAGCCGATGAAGCGAGGCCCGTTTGCCAAATTCCTTAAGACGATCTCAGACATACAAAGAGAGTTTACTCCTCAGCAGGCACCGATTCGAACTGCGCTTGTTACGGCAAGAAGTGCTCCTGCCCATGAGCGCGTGATTCGAACCCTGCGGGCGTGGAATGTGCGTATCGATGAGGCTTTTTTTCTTGGCGGTGTTACCAAGACTGCGGTACTTAAGGCTTTCGGAGCCCATATTTTCTTTGATGATCAGGCAATACATACGCAGCCTGCCTCAGAAGTAGTACCATCGGCGAGAGTTCCCTATAAGCAAAACAGGGATAAAGAGCATAAGCGGGATCCGTAAAATGGAAAACGATGCAGATAAGAGGAAGTATGAAATACAATCATATTACAGAAGGACAATTTGAGAGCCGCCCTAACAGATTTATTGCCTATGTGAAGCACTCAGGGGAAATAGAAAAGGTTCATGTTAAAAATACCGGAAGATGCCGGGAACTTTTGACAGAGCATGCTTCTGTATTCCTGGAAAAGAGTGAGAATGCAGAGCGGAGCACAGCCTATGATCTTGTGGCTGTCCGCAAGGGGGAACGGATTATCAATATGGATTCACAGGCGCCTAACAAGGCCGTGGAGGAGTGGCTTAACAAGAAAGAACTCTTTCGGGATGCAGTCTTTATCAGACCGGAAACGATATATTGCAATTCCCGGTTTGACTTTTATGTGGAAACACCACAGGATAAGATATTTATAGAAGTAAAGGGTGTTACGTTGGAACAGAATGATATTGTTTTGTTTCCGGATGCACCCTCCGAAAGAGCGGTAAAGCATGTAAAAGAACTTGAAAAAGCTCTGGGAGAAGGCTACAAGGCGTATATTATTTTTGTTGTTCAGATGGAGGGCGTGAAGTACTTTACACCAAACAGAGATACTCAGCCGGAATTCGCGGATGCCCTGATTGAGGCAAGGCAGAAGGGCGTGCAGATTCTGGCATATGATTGTCTGGTAACAGCGGATTCTATGGAAATCAAGAGCCCGGTACCGGTTAGATTGTCTGTTCTTGATGAAATAGCAGATCCGCTTCTTGCCTGGTATGATAAAGGAAGAAGAATTCTTCCCTGGAGGGAGGAACCCACACCGTACCATGTCTGGGTTTCTGAAATTATGCTTCAGCAGACCAGAGTGGAAGCAGTTAAGCCATATTATGACAGATTTATGAAGGTATTGCCGGATATAGAACATCTGGCAAATGCAAAGGAGGAAGAACTCTTAAAGCTCTGGGAAGGACTTGGATACTATAACAGAGTCAGAAACTTAAATAAAGCCGCAAAAAGGATCATGGAAGAATATGGCGGTGAAATGCCCTGTGAGTATGGAGAACTGTTGAAGCTTCCCGGAATCGGCAGCTATACGGCGGGAGCGATCAGCTCTATTGCTTATGGAAAAAAGGAACCTGCTGTAGACGGGAATGTGCTTCGTGTATTGTCGCGCCTTAGGTGTGATGCCAGAGATATTATGCAACAGACAGTGAAAAAGGAAGTCGAAGGAGAACTGAGGGCAGCAATGCCTTCAGATCGGCCGGGAGATTTTAATCAGGCATTGATGGAGCTTGGAGCAATGGTGTGTATACCAAATGGAGCACCACATTGCACAGAATGTCCGTGGGAGCTGTTGTGCCGGGCACATACACAGGGGTGTGAGACAGATTATCCCCATAAGAGCGCTAAAAAGCCGAGAGTCATTGAAGAAAAAACGGTTCTGATTATCAGAGATGAAAATAAAGCAGCCCTAAAGAAACGACCTTCCAAGGGATTACTTGCAGGAATGTATGAATTTCCATGTCTGGAAGGAAAACTGTCGGAAAAGCAGGTCATTGCTTACCTGAAGGCAGAAGGAATGTCTGTAATTAAGATTGAGAAGCTGAGTGCAAGCAAGCATATTTTTACCCATAAGGAATGGCATATGACTGGGTATGCAGTCCGGGTGGATGAGCTTGCACCTAAGGGCGGCAAGGATATGATTTTTGTGGAGCAGGGTGAAGCAAAGGAAAAGTATCCGATTCCATCCGCATATGCTTCTTACCTGAACTATTTCTATCACCTATAATACAGGGTACTGTTTCAGATAGGGTTCTCTTTAGAAATTCTTAAGTTGATTTTGGTCATACTTCGGGCGTATAGTAGAATCATAAAAAGAAATGATAGGAAAAGAAAGGTGACTGGAAAGAAAGGTTAAGAAAGATGAAGCTTTTATCTTTTGCGGTGCCGTGTTACAATTCGGCAGCCTATATGGAAAAGTGTGTGGAATCCCTTTTGATCGGGGGAGAGGATGTAGAAATCATTATTGTAAATGACGGTTCGAAGGATGAGACAGCAAAGATCGCAGACAGATATGCGGCAAGCTATCCTTCTATCGTCAAGGCAATACATAAGGAAAATGGCGGGCATGGTTCAGCTGTGAATGCCGGTATTGAAAATGCAACCGGAATTTATTTTAAGGTGGTAGACAGTGATGACTGGGTGAAGGAAGAACCATATATGCAGATTTTGGAAACCCTGCGTAATCTTACCGGTGGTGAGAAGGTTCTGGATATGCTGGTCAGCAATTTTGTATATGAGAAGGTTGGAGAAAAACGGCGTAAGGTGATGCGCTATAAGCATGCTCTTCCTGTAAACGAAATGTTTACCTGGGATGATGTGAAACACTTCCACAAAGGACAGTATATGCTCATGCATTCTGTAATCTTTAGAACGAAGCTCCTTAAGGAATGTGGTATCAGGCTTCCCGAGCACACCTTTTATGTAGATAATATTTATGTGTTTGAACCGCTGCCGTATGTTAAGAACATGTATTATCTGGATGTCAATTTCTACCGCTATTACATTGGAAGGGCAGATCAGTCTGTCAACGAAAGTGTGATGATCGGAAGGATAGACCAGCAGATTAAGGTCAACAAGATTATGATCGACTATATGGTTGCAAACAAAAACAAGATTTCTTCCAATAAGAAGCTTTATCACTATATGCTCAGTTATCTGGATATTATCACCACGATATCATCTATTATGCTGATTAGATCCGATACAAAGGAAAATCTGAATAAGAAGGACGAACTCTGGGATTATCTCAAGAAAAAGGACTGGATTCTTTACCGGAAGCTGCGATATGGGTTGCTTGGAAACTGTATGAATCTTCCGGGGAAAGGCGGCAGAAAAATTTCCGTGGAAGGTTATAAGATATGCAGGCGATTCTTCAATTTTAATTAGCATTGGAGACCAAGGGGATGACTGTCTAAAAAGCCGCCGGCGATACCTATGTGTTCCTCACACATAGGTATCACTGGTGGCTTTATGTTTCATCCGGACAGTGTAATAGGCATTTGTACTGTCTGAATTGTATCAGGTAAATAACTCGCCTGCCTGAAAAAGCATCGCCACCTGATAGAGGTGGCGAGTCATAATTATCTCTTCAGTTGTTTACAACAATCGGGAAGTATTTCCGACCAAGGCATTAGTTCTGCCA
>JAHAYJ010000077.1 GCA_018384375.1 Lachnospiraceae bacterium | reverse complement strand
TCTCCCGGCAGATAAGAAGGTACTGATCATTAACAACGGCGCATATAGCAGCAGAGCAGTGGAAATCTGCGAATACTATCAGCTTCCGCATATTGATCTAAAGCTCCCTTTGGACAGGCAGCCTGACCTGAGTGTGATCGAAAAGGCCTTAAAGGAAAATCCAGATATTGCACTGGTCTACACAACACACCAGGAGACCGGAACAGGCTTATTGAATCCGATCAGGGAAATCGGTGCGCTGGTGCATCGTTATCAGGGCGTGTTTGTGGTGGACACCACATCTACCTATGCGATGCGTCCTATCAACATAGAGGAAGATGAGGTTGATTTTTGCATGGCATCTGCCCAGAAGGGAATCATGGCAATGACAGGGCTTTCCTTTATCATTGGTAAGAAAGCAATGATAGAGGCGTCTGCAGCATATCCCAAGCGTTCCTACTATTGCAATCTCTATATGCAGTATGAGTATGCAAAGCTCCATGGGGAAATGCATTTTACACCACCAGTACAGATTATTTATTCAGTAAGGCAGGCACTGAAGGAGTACTTTGAGGAGGGGGAACTGAATAAATGGGATAGACACAGGAGAGTCTTCCGTGCGATCCGTCAGGGCTTGACAGAAATGGGATTCCGCATCTTCATTCCGGATGGCCAGGAGGCGGAGCTTGTGGCGGCTGCTTTGTATCCGGATGATCAGAATTGGAGCTTTGAGAAGATTCATGATTATTGCTATGAAAGAGGCTTTACCATCTATCCGGGAAAGGTAGAAAAGCATGGAATGTTCAGACTTTGCGCATTAGGTGCCATTGATGAGAAAGATATCAAAGACTTTTTCAAGGTGTTTAGGGAAGCGCTGAACCAATACGGTATTTCCGTACCGGTAAAGTATTAGGATGGATAAGGAGTTAAAAATGAAAAAGGTATATACGTGCTTTTGTACAGACGTGATTCATGAGGGGCATTTAAATATTCTAAGGGAAGCATCCAAATTAGGAGAGGTTTATGTGGGAGTACTTTCTGATGAAGCCATGGTAGGTTTTAATCGTTTTCCTACGATTTCTCTGGAACAGCGGATAGAAATCGTGCGATCTACAGGGCTGGCACATCAGGTGCTGGTTCAGGAAGAGATTGTATATGATAAGATCCTGGAGGAACTGAAGCCAGATTATGTGGTTCATGGTGATAACTGGAAGGAAGGACCGGAATCCTTTATCCGTGAAAATGTACTTATGAATCTTCAGAAGCTGGGGGGAGAATTGATTGAGATTCCCTATACTTACAATGAAAAAGTGAAGCGCATCGATGATCAGATGAAGGAAAAGCTTGCAATGCCTGAGTTCAGACGCAAGCGCCTGCGTCAGTTGATTGCCATGCGTCCAATCGTCAAGACACTGGAGGTTCATTCGGGGCTTACCGGATTGATTGCTGAAAAGACAGTCGTGGAAAGCAACGGAAAGCTGGATCAGTTTGATGCCATGTGGATTTCTTCCCTGTGTGACTCCACAGCTAAGGGGAAACCGGATATTGAACTGGTGGACATGTCCTCCAGAATCCGGACCATTGATGATGTGATGGATGTCACCACGAAACCAATCATTCTGGATGGAGATACCGGCGGGCTTGTTGAGCATTTTGTCTATAATGTGAGAACCTTGGAACGGATGGGGGTTTCCGCAGTGATCATTGAAGACAAAACCGGTTTAAAGAAAAATTCCCTGTTTGGAACTGAGGTGGAGCAGACGCAGGACAGTATTGAGAACTTCTGCGAGAAAATCAGCGCAGGAAAACAGGCTCTGCGTACCGAAGAATTTATGATCATTGCCCGGATTGAAAGCCTGATTCTGGAGAGGGGAATGGAGGATGCACTGAAACGCGCCTTTGCTTATGTGGGAGCCGGGGCAGATGGAATTATGATTCACTCCAGAAAGAAATCACCGGATGAAATTTTGGAGTTCTGCCGTTTGTTCAGGGAAAAGGATGCAACGACTCCCATTGTGGTAGTGCCCACCTCTTTTAACAGTATTACGGAAGAGGAGCTGGCAGCCGCAGGAGTGAAGATTGTTATTTATGCAAATCAGCTGACTAGAAGCGCCTTCCCGGCCATGCAGAGCACGGCAGTCGATATTTTGAAGAATCACAGGGCGCTGGAGGTGGATTCCAGGCTGATGCCATTTAAGGATATTATCAGACTTATTGATGAGATTTAGACAAAAGGATAACTTATGAAGAAGGAAATTGCAATTTTAATGGCAGCAGGGCTGGGAAGCAGAATGCGTCCGCTTACGGAGCACGTTCCTAAGCCGCTGATCGAAGTACATGGCAAAGCAATGATTGAGACGGTCATAGAAGGTCTTCTTGAAAGACCGGTGGCGGAAATCTATATTGTGACTGGCTATCTGGGAGAACAGTTTTCAGCGCTATGTGAAAAATATCCCAATGTAAAGCTGATTGCAAACCATGATTATCAGGTAAAGAACAACATTTCATCCATTTATGCGGCGAGAGAGGCCCTAGGTAGCGCAGACTGTTTTATCTGTGAGTCTGACCTTTATGTGGCAGATCCTTCCATTTTCAAAAAGCATTTGGAGCATTCCTGTTATTACGGAAGAATGCAGAAGGGATTCTCCGAGGACTGGGTGTTTGAACTGAAGGATGGATATATTTCCCGGGTCGGCAAGGGTGGAAGTGACACCTACAACATGGTCGGAGTTTCCTACTTTAAGCAGGAGGATGCAGCTGTCTTAAGGGAAGAAATTGAGAGAGCATATGCAGTAGAAGAAAACGGAGATTTATTTTGGGATGATGTGGTAAATCAGAATCTGAATAAACTGCGTCTTACTGTAGAACCGGTTAAAGAGGGACAACTGGTAGAAATTGATACCGTGGAGGAATTAAAGAAAATCAATGAGAGCCGATAGATTATTAGAAGAATTGGGAAAAATGGGAATTGATACGATTGCGGGAGTGCCGGATTCCACCCTGAAGCAGTTTTGCGACGGATTGCAAAATTATGAAGGAAATCTGACACATTATGTGACAGCCAATGAGGGGGCGGCAGTGGGCGTAGCGATCGGAAGCTTTTTAGCCTCCGGAAGGCCTGCCTGCGTATATATGCAGAACTCGGGCATAGGCAATGCAGTTAATCCTCTTGCGTCTCTTGCAAACGGAGATGTTTATGGAATCCCGATCTTCTTCATTGTAGGTTGGAGAGGGGAACCCGGCGTTAAGGATGAGCCACAGCATGTTTTTCAGGGGAAGATTACCTGTGAACTGTTCAGGACGCTGGCTGTGCCATACCATGTAGTAGACAAGGATACTACGGAGGAAGAGCTTCTTGTCATCCTGCAGGAAGCGGCAGAAATACTGAAGAATAATGGACAATTTGCTCTCATTGTGAAGAAGGGGACCTTCGAAAAAGCAGCGCCCTTCCTCTGGGAAAACGGAAATCGGATGAGACGTGAGGATGTGCTTGGTCAAACCCTGAAGGTACTGCCGGAGGATACTGCGATTGTCTCCACTACCGGCAAAATTTCCCGCGAGCTCTATGAACAGAGCAATCAAATTTATGGTCATCATGACAATATCTTTATGACAGTGGGCGGTATGGGACATGCTTCCATGATTGCCCTTGGAATTGCCAAGAAACATCCGGACAAAAAGGTGGTTTGCATTGATGGGGATGGTGCTGCACTGATGCATATGGGCGCACTTCCGTTCATTGCCTCCCAGGCACCGGAGAATTTGTATCATATCGTAATTAACAATCAGGCACATGAGTCTGTGGGAGCCATGCCAACGGGATGCCGGAAGACGGATTTTGCCGGGCTGGCACAGGCGGCAGGCTACGCGCATGCCCGAAAGCTGGAGACGATTGAAGAGGTGGCGCAGATTGCGGATGCCGTAAAGAGCAGGAAAGGACCAGTACTGTTTGAAATTCCGGTTTCGCTGGACTCTAGGGCAGATTTGGGAAGACCGAAGGAGAGTGCAAAGGAAAATAAAGAAGGATTTATGTCCTTTTTACAGAGATAAAGAGGAGTTTTTCGTGAAAAAGGTTAAATACATTAAAAAATTGAATCAAGAGCAAATCCTATTGCTGATTGTGGTGCTGCTTATTTTTCCTGTGATACTTCTTGCAACAGGAACAATTACCTCCGGATGGCATTTTACGGACGACCATGAAACGGTTAAGCTTGTGGAGCAGAAAATTGAAAATGGTGTTACATTTTGGCAGGCATTTAGGAGCGCTTATTTGATTGATATTACGCATCGCTGGAGACCTGCATACTGGTTCCTCAGGGTTTTGGGAGCATATGTGTTTGGTGCTAATTATGTCATGCATAATTTGTTTTTGTGCGTGGTCGGTATGACAACTTATCTGCTTTTGTATGGGACAGCCCGCAATTTTAAGTGTAGTCTTGCATTTGCCCATTTATTTGTAGGGATAGCAGTTCTTGGCAGACAGTATGAGATATGGTTCCGGATTGCAAATCAGGAAAATACAGGATTATTCTTCTTAAGTATATGCCTTTGGATCATATCAAAGCAGTATAAGGACAATTTGTTTGACGAAAAGAAATATGATGTGCTGTTATTGGGTTCTGCCGTGATCTGCAGTCTAATAAAGGAAAGCTTCTTTCTACTCCTTCCCGGAATTGTCTTGTTCAGACTGGCGCTTGAAGGAATTATAATTGAGGGTAGATGGAAGAAGTGGATATTGTTGCTGCTAAGAAGAAGCCCATTATGGATTCCAGCATTGGTTGCTTTCTTATGGTCCGCATATATGATTGTGTTTTATGTCGGAACAGCTCCGATTGATTATGCAGGAGTGGATTTGGATGAGGGCTGGCAACAGACCCTTTGGAATATTATGAGGATGAGGGGAGAATCTCTGGAGGACTTTGTAGATATCACGATTCTGTGCACGCTGTTCCTTTTGGGAGGAGTTGTTTTATCGGTAATAAAGCGCAGGAAAATATCTGCTCTTTATGTGCTATGCGGTTTTCTGGGCGCTTATATAGTAATCGGGCAGATTGTTCTGTATGCGAAAAGCGGCATGTGGGACAGATACCTGGTTCCTTTTACAGTGGGATATGGTCTCATTTTTATTATTCTGGCAGAAAAATTGTTGTTCAATAAATATGTACGTGCTGTATATGGTATTGTTTTAGCGCTGTTTCTGATTTCAAGAATTTATATGTCGATAGTTGGAGGAGCGATCCCTTATGCGGAAGAAGGAAGGCAGATACAGGCGATGTTACAGTATACTGTTGACGAGACTTCTGAGGACGCGGATATATTAATATGTCTTGGAGGAAGAGAGACAAATCTTGCAGCGTGTATGTATCTGGAAGAGGACAATCGAAGTAGAGTGTATTTCTGTGAGGATGATGATATTATGCTTTGGCATAACAATACGAACAGCAGCGTGGAAGAACCGGAGCAGATTGATTGGAAGATATTGCTTCTGGATTCCGGTGAAGATAATACCTTTTTGGAAAGCAAAGTAATAACGGATGATTGGAAATGCAGACAATTTGGAGACTGTTATACAGTCTGGATGAAGGGTAAATAAGAATGAAATGTCTAATTATTATTCCTGCCTATAATGAGGCCGGTAATATTGAAAAAGTAGTGAATAATCTGGTTCAGAATTATCCGCAGTATGATTATGTGATCATCAATGACGGCTCTGTGGATGATACGAAGAAAATATGTAAGGACAGGAAATACGAGGTCTTAAATCTCCCAATCAACATGGGGATTGGTGGTGCAGTTCAGACCGGATACCGGTATGCCAGGGACAACAGATATGACGCAGCTGTCCAGATAGATGGCGATGGGCAGCATGATGTAGCCTTCCTGGGGAATATGCTGCAGTTGATTGAATCCGGACAGGCAGATGCCGTCATAGGCTCCCGTTTTATGGAGAGGGAAGGCTTTCAATCCTCACAGATCAGAAGAATCGGAATTCGCTTTTTAAGTTGCCTTGGATGGATTCTTACAGGAGTGCGGGTGAAGGATATCACCAGTGGCTACAGGGTGGTAAACAGGAGTTTCATTCAGATATTTGCGGACGATTATCCGGCAGATTATCCGGAACCGGAAGCAATGGTCATAGCAGCCGTTCATGGAGGCAGGATTACGGAGTATCCGGTGGTTATGAAAGAGAGGGAAAACGGAGAAAGCTCGATCACGCTGAAGAAGTCCGTTTATTATATGTGTAAGGTGTCATTGGCAATGATTATCAGAAGGATCAGCTTCGGAGTTAGGAGGCAGATGAGATGATTTCATCAACGTTACGGATTACGCTTTGTATAGCTGTAATTTGCTACTTCATTTTGATTTTATACTATTTAAAGAAAAGGATGCTGGAACTGAAATACACCTTGATCTGGTTATTTGCCGGGTTAGTCATGGGAATTATGATTTTTTTTCCGGAATTATTGGTGCATTTTGTGCGTTTGCTCGGAATAGAGAGCAATATGAATGGCTTGTATGTCCTGTGTTTTGCTTTTATCATAGCCATTCTTATGACACTGACATCCATTGTGTCGAGACAGACGATGAAAATTAAGATTCTGATTCAGGAACTCAGTATGATGGAGAAGAGAATAAGAGAGCTGGAGTCAGATAAGAAAGAACAGCAAGAAAAACAAGATAAGGTTTAGCATGAGGAGTATGTTTATGTTTTTGGCATTTGTCCTGTTGATTGATTGCTTCGGCAGATACTGTAAATCGATGATAGAGCGGATGATTTATGCAGTCATTGTATGGAATGGCTGGTCCTTTTTACTGACGGAGCTGTTGTCTTTGTTCCATATCTTTGGCAAATCAGAAATTTTAGTTTCCTGGGGAATTTTGGATTTGGTGTTAATAGTCCTTTTTGTACAGAAATTCGGCTCCCTTAGGTTAGGGCAGTTATCGATAAACAGAAAGCTCTTTGAGAAAGAAAATCCGCGATTGCTTTATGTGTTTATCGCAGGTATTACACTTGCCGTATTGGCGCTTGCCGTATTGACGGTTCCTTATAATTGGGATTCTATGACCTACCATTTGTCCAGGATTGCTCAGTGGGCGCAGAACAGGTCTGTAGCGCATTATGCAACCAATGACGTGAGACAACTGACAAGTCCGGTGCTGGCTGAGTTTGCCAATGCACAGGTCTATATCCTGACAGGATGCAGCGACAGATTCCTGAATTTGCTTCAAGCCGGCTCTTATATCGTAAATGCCTTCCTTGTCTTTGCGATTGCCAGGAAGCTTGGATGTAAAGAGAAGTTTGCAGCGATAGGGACTCTTTTGTTTATGCTGATGCCCATTGCTTTCGGCGAGGCGTTTACCACGCAGGTGGATCAGTTTGCAGCAATATGGTTTTTGATTTTTGTATATTATTATGTCGATTTGTTTGAGAGTAAGCAGCTTAATTGTTCAAAAGAAACAGTCCGTAAATGTATTTTAATGGGATTATGTATTTCCTTTGGATATCTGGCAAAGCCATCTGTTAACATGGGAATGGCAGTATTACTTTTGATATTGTTGGTGAAATGTCTCAGAAGGAAGGACAATGCGATAGAACTGGTCAAGCTAGTGCTGTGTGTAATCCCCTTTGTGGTGATACCAATCCTGCCGGAACTGCTGCGTAATTACCGGACCTTTGCTGCCTTCAGCGATCCGGTCGCAGGAAAGCGACAATTGATCGGAACATTGGCGCCAAACTATATGTTTGTTAATATGATTAAGAATCTTGTTCAGAACATTCCAAATATCTATTTGTATGACAGTAATGAGTGGATGGCGAAAATTGTCATGATTATGGCGAGTATTCTCAGGGTGAATATTAATGATCCGACAATTTCTGAGGATGGACGGGAATATGTACTGAGTAAATTGCCGGCTTATGGACATGATTCTGCAACCAATCCGCTTGTGGTAATTCTGGCAATTATCTGCTTTGCTTATTGTCTGGTAAGCTTGAGAAAGAATAAGGGGGTGGGAAGGGCGTATACGATTTACAGCACGCTTACCTTTATTCTGTTCTGTGCGTTTGTGCGCTGGGAACCCTTTGTTACGAGATATATGCTGGCATATCTTGCAGCATTGTGCCCTATGATTGCATGGCAGCTTCAGGAGATGACAGAGAAATGCAAGATAAATACTTTGCGTCAGGCAATACTTCCGATTGTGTGTTTCTGTCTTGTTACAGAAGCCTTTGCGCTGATGCGATACCATCAGGAAATCTGGCATGAGGAAGCGTCGGTGAGACCTGATGCCTACTTCTATAATAATAAATCTCTTAAGGAGGACTACCTTGAGGTGACTGCCTGGATACAGGAGAACGATTGTGAGAAGGTGGGCTTAAGTATCAACAGTAATCAGTTCCTTTATCCTGTCTGGGCAATGCTTAAAGACACAGATGCCCGTTTGGAGAATGTTTTGGTGGAAAATGTATCAGCAAAATATGAGGACAAAGCGTTTATTCCGGATTGTATCATAAGCAGTGATACGCAGGTGCAGGAAGCGATACAGATGAATGGCTATGTGTATGAGAAGGCTGATGAGTTTGAAGAGAATGAACATTTATGTGTATTTGTTCGGATGAATTGATTGAGAAGTAAAGCTGAGGAGAAATAAGTGCCGTTTATATCAATTTACTTTGTGCTATTTGTATTACTGCTTAATTTCATATACTATTGTGCACCGGTGAAGTATCGTAGAATAGTACTGCTTGGCGGGAGCATCCTTTATGTGGCAATGTGCTCAGGAACCGCTGCGTGGATGCTGATTGCAGCAGCTGCAGTAAGCTTCCTGTATGGGCTATGGAAACCTGCACGCAAGGGAACTGTGATAGTGGTGCTGATACTATTGCTTCCCATGCTTTGCGTCAGAGTATTTCCTGACTTTATGGGGGCTGTGGGTCTGTCCTTTTATACGTTGTCGTTAATCAGCTATGTGATAGATATATACAGAGGAGAACTGGAGCCGGAGAAAAGTTTTGGGCGCTATCTATTGTTTGTGACCTTTTTCCCCAAGATCGTACAGGGACCGATTACAAGATACGAAAGCTTTTCGACCTCTCTATATCAGGATCATTTTTTTGATTACCGGGAATTTACCTTTGGGTGGCAAAGAATCCTGTGGGGTTATTTCCTGAAATTTGTTGTGGCAGATAAAGCAGGGATTATGGTAGATACGGTTTATGGAAATTACCGGGAACTGCAGGGAGTGTACATTGCGGTTGCGGCAATTCTTTACTGTATTCAAATCTATGCTGATTTTAACGGATGTATTCAGATTGTCACAGGTGTGGCAGAAACCTTTGGAATTGAGTTGCCAATAAATTTCAGACAGCCCTATTTCGCCGACTCGATCAGAGAATACTGGAGAAGATGGCATATATCGCTAAGCACATGGCTCAGGGACTATGTTTATATCCCTTTAGGAGGAAACCGGAAAGGGAAAGTAAGAAAATATGTTAATATTATGCTGGTTTTTGCTGTAAGTGGACTGTGGCATGGCAATAATATTACCTTTTGGATATGGGGGCTGATACATGGTCTTTATCAGGTATTGGAGAGTTTTTGGCAGGATACCGGAAGATGGTACAGAAAGGTGATTACCTTTATGCAGCTTACGTTTGCATTCATTCTGTTTCGGGCAGAAAGCCTGCAGCACTTTGCAGGGCTGGTGAAGGGACTGTTTGCAACCTTCAACCCGGAGGCTGTTTTGAATGGAGATGCTTATTATCGTATGGGACTGTCCAGATTACAAACCCTGCCGTTGATATGTGGTATCATTCTGATGTTTGCCGTTGATTACCTGCATGAAAGGGACGTTAGGATCAGGGATTACATAGCGGGTAAGCCATTGCCGCTTAGGTGGAGTATTTATTTGCTAGTTGTATTGTTTGTAGTAATATTCGGGACCTATGGTCCTGCCTATGCAGCGAACCAGTTTATATATGGGCAGTTTTAGGTTAACTTTCTTCCCAATATAAATAAACACAGCTTGTGTAGGTCTTCATTTTGATGGTCGACCATTTTCTGAAAATGACCGACAACCTTATCAGGATCAATCTTCATTTCACTTGCCATGAGGATTCGGTTCCGGATTTCTTCAATGTCATACGGATTGCAGTAATAAACGGCATCACCACACACCTCCGGTAAGGAGCAGACACCGGAAACAATACAGGTTTTCCCGTAGCGCATTGCCTCTAAGGGGGGCATTCCGAAGCCTTCATTTAAGGACGGATATAAGAAGAAGTCACAGTTTGCATATAAATTTTCCAATTCTTCAGGGGCGACATATCCAAATTTGCAATGGCGCTCCTTACAATGAATGCTGTTTTCAATTTTGGATGGGATTTCCCCGACAGTAACAATCTGATAATCCTTAAGAAGGTTCTTATAAAACAGCTGATCGACAGCCATCAGTCCGCGGTATCCGTTCTTTTCCCATCGATTTAGTCCTATCATCAGGATATATTTTCCCTTCACCAGCGGTGTGCGGTCGGTCTGCGAATCATCCACATACTTAGCCGGTGTGTAAAATACATTGGGTTCCTTGAGTAAACCGGGATAAAAGTTTTTGATAGCATATTTGGTATGATTGGACACACACACAATGTCATCATACTCTACCATATTGGCGGCATAGTCTGCTTCTGCGCGTTTCTTCAGTCTGTTCTGAAAGAAAGGCTTGGCAATTGCCTTTATCGTCTTGAAGCCGGTTCGGTACTTGTATTCGTAAGCATCTGTCGGGCATTCCAGTGAACGAAGACCGTGGAAGGTTCCCATTTTTCTGACTTCCTTGGGAATGGAGACACCCATGGAGCCGTAAGGCATTCCTGAGAAATAAACATCTATTTTTTCCCTTTGAAAGACTGCCTCTAGATCATGATAACCTGCCACATCATATACTTTAATATTTTCTTTTTGAATCAGTTCTTTAATCCAATCGTCTAAGAATAAACGGGAGTCATAGAAGACAATTACGGAATCGCTTCCCCGCAGTTCAACAAGTGCCTTAAAAACGGTCTTTGAGTATTCCCCGCCACCATGAAATTTGGATCCTGTGGTGTTAGGCTGCGCGCCTAACAAATCAAACAAAATAAGCATGCCGCTTTAATCTCCTTCTGCTGCTTTTCTTTCTAATATTTTTTGGATCTGATCATAATAATTCTGAAACTGAAAGTTGTTCTTTACGTGTTCATAGGCGGCAGCCCCCATTTGAATGATGGTTTCTCTGCTGCATATGATTTTCTCTAATTTGTCCTTTAGATCCTCTTTGTTATTGTCCTCAAAAACATAGCCGGTTTTGCCGAAATCAATATAGCTTGCGGTGCCGTTGTCACTGCCGCTGATGGCAGGTATCGAGCAGGCCATAGCCTCAATGACGGTTATGGAGGCAGGTTCGCCGGTGCTTGGAATGACATATACATCGGCTTTCCCGTATTCTTCGCGGATGGCATCTCTGTTTAAATTAACAAGAAAGGTAACCCGATCTTCCAGATAATGATTCTTAACATAATCATTTATTTTTTGATAATATTCTTCATAAAAGCTTTCATTGATCTCCCCTGCGATCGTCAGGTGAAGGTTGTATTTCGGCAGAAGCTCTTCAACGGCTTCTATCATCATTTGATGGTTTTTCCGCTCCTGATATTTTCCGATGCAAAATACATTAATTCGATCATTAAGAAAATATTTCTTTTCGGAAGGAGAAATCTGAGGTTCGACCAAAAAGGGAGCCCAGTATGCATTTTCATCCTTTACAAGACCCGTATAGTCGATTCCTACAAGGTTGGTGGGCGTGATTCTGTATCTGGGTGTCAATTTCCAAACCAGCTTATGTGCAAGATCCATTTCTTTAGGTTTGTCCCAGACGGGACTGAGGTTATATAAAATAGTCGGTATATGATAGTGCTTACAGATGGCATTCATGCAGATGGTATAGATGGAGCGTTCCCGTAAAATGGCAAGATCCGGATGAAATTCCCTGATATATTTTGCAAGCTTAAATAAAGGAGGGAAACCCAGTTTCAGCTTCATGTCCATAGCATAATAGTTCTTCTTCTTTCGCAGAAGGACATAAAAATAATTGAATATCCGAAAGAGGGCGGAATATCCGACTACAATGGGCTTCGTATACGTATAGTCTTCAATTTTCCCTGTGTATTGACTTAGGAAACGAACCTCATGTCCGTTTTCTATCCATCCCTTGATGATGGTTGTCTGATTGATATGATAGCGGTGAGACATATAAATTACTTTCATAATGGTATCCTGTTCTTTATCAATTTGAAATGCATCATAATTATACCATAATGCTCGGTTATATGGTATACTATTCAATGAATGATTTTTATTTGACAGGATACAGGGATGGAAAAGAAGAAAAAGAGATATCAGGTTATTTTACGGATTGCGGGGTTTGTGTGCTGCCTTTTGACATTATTGGCATTAAGCACCATGATATTAAAGCCTAAGCGGCTAGAAAAGCCCTATGACAACACCAGGAAGGAGCGTGGCTTCTATTTGGAACCAATGGACAGTCTTGATGTTGTTTTCATTGGCTCCAGCCAGGCATTTTCCACTATAATGCCTTCGGTTCTGGCGGAAGAGCAGGGACTGCATTCTTACGTGTTTGCCGGAAATGAACAGACCTTCAGCATTTCTTATTACTATATGATGGAAGTTCTTAAATATCAAAAGCCCAAGGCGATCGTTCTGGAGACAACGTTCTGCAACTGGGGAGAAGTGCCAAGAGAGGCTGTTGTAAGAATTAATTTTGATGACATGCGTTGGGGCAAGGCGAAGATATTGGGGATCTTGAACAATGTGCCACCGGCTGAATGGGAATATTATTTCTTTGAATTGGCGAAGTACCATTCCAGGTGGGATTCCCTGACCACGCAGGATTTTGATTTTATTAATGCATACGGGGAGTCTGATCCGGATAAAGGCTGGTCTTCCTTTGGTAAGTCAACGGATCCTAAGAAAATGTACGGTCCCGAGATCAAAGAAGAGATTTTGACTTGCACGGAGCGAAGACCGATTGATCAAACAGCTCTGCAGTGGCTGGAGAGGATGGATGAGCTTTGCAGGGAAAAGGGTGTTAAGCTGATCTTGGTTAAGACACCGAATGAGGGAAAGATTATTGAGCCTGTTACGGATGAGGCTTCTGAGGATGCCTTCCGATATGTGGATGGAATGCCTTATTATAACTGGCTGGGTGCGTATGCAAAGCAAAAGGATATTCCTTTCTTAAACATGAATCTTGTTATGACGGGCACCAACCATAATGACTACGAAAATGCGGCGAAGGCTACCTCCTATTTGGGAAGTTGGCTGGCAGGAGAGATAGAATAGCGAATGTTGAAAAGAGGTCAAAATGTTAAAGAAACTGAATTTTATTTTTTCAAAATCAGATAAAGTGAAGATTGTATTTTTACTCTTTATAGTAGTAATAGGAAGCTTTTTGGAGCTGATGGGGGTTTCGGTTTTCTCCCCTTTTATTGATGTTGCTATGAACCCGGAAACAGCTTCGGACGGTGCGCTTTTTTTACTTATACGGAAGTTGATACCTTATCAAAATACAAGGCAGCTTTTGATCATTATGGCTGCTGCAATTATTATAATCTATGTGGTTAAAAATATATATATTATTGCGGAAAAAAATGCTATTTATAAATTTTCGTATCGAATTCAAAGGAGTATTTCCACCAGACTTTTAAAGGCATATATGAAGGAGCCGTATTCATTTCATTTAAATAAAAATATTTCTGTTTTACAAAGAAGTATGCAGGAGGATACTGATCAGTTTACAAAAGGTATCATTCATATTATGGAGATGATAGCTGAAGTGTGTGTGTGTATCGCTATTGCGGTGTATTTATTTGTCGTCAGTCCCTCCATAATGTTAATCATTGCCGGAATGTTGGTGGTTTGTCTGACGGGCTTTGTATTTATTTCTAAAAGATATTCCAGTGCATGGGGACGGCAGAGTCAGGCATACAAGGCAAAAATTTATCAATGGATGAATCAGTCACTTGGGGGTATAAAGGAAATCAAGGTGCTCAATCGTGAGAAAAGCTTTGTTCAAAAATATGATTCCTATTTTGATAAGTATGTACGGGTGTTACGCTATAATCGCTTGATTGCGGCAGTCCCTAAGAATATCATAGAGTTGTTCAGCATGATGGGGTTAATGCTTGCATTGATATTTAAAATTTTTTTGGATCAAAATATGATAGAAGAATTTATTCCGCAACTTGCGGTATTTGCTGTTGCAGCATTCAGACTGCTCCCGTCAGTTGGAAAAATTAATGAACATATGGCGTCAATATTGTATGCAAAGCCATCGTTGGATTTAATTTATCATGATCTTTTGGAAGTCAATGATCAGGAATGTGAGGAGGAAATTCCTGAAACTTCATTGAACTTTGAGAATAAGATAGAGGTTATGGGTGTGTCTTATCAATATCCTTCCGGACAGGAAAGAGTTATTGAAGAAGTTTCCTTTACAGTAGATAGAGGAACGACAGTTGCTTTTGTAGGGGTATCCGGTGCCGGCAAATCAACTATGGTTGATATCCTTTTGGGACTTTTGGAACCTCAAAAGGGGATTATATATGCTGACGGAATGAATATATATGATAATCTTCCTGCTTGGCAAAAAAACATAGGTTATATTCCACAGGTGATTTATTTATCAGATGACAGTATACGCAACAATGTGGCATTTGGGGTTTCAGAAGAAGAGGTAGATGATGAGGCTGTGAAGCGTGCGCTTATTCAGGCTCAATTGTGGGATTTTGTAGATGGTCTGGCAGAAGGGATGGATACTTTCGTGGGTGATAGAGGAGTACGTTTGTCAGGAGGGCAAAGACAACGTATTGGAATTGCCAGAGCATTGTATCATAATCCGGAAATTTTGGTGTTGGACGAGGCCACATCTGCGTTGGACAATGAAACGGAGAATGCTGTAATGGAGGCAATCGAAAAACTGCAGGGACAAAAGACTATTTTGATTATTGCGCATAGACTGACAACAATTAGTAATGCGGATGCGGTTTTTGAAGTGGGAAATGGCCATGTCGAGAAGGTGAGTAAGGAGAAGATCTTATGTCGATGAAACAAACTATTAAGGCTGTTCTGGCACAAATGGATTACGGCTTGTACCGGATGGGAATAAAAAAATGTAGTATTAAAGTTCATACGATAGAAGAAACAATAAGTGAGTTGATCACAACGAATAAGAGTATGGTACGGTTTGGTGATGGAGAAGTAACAATGATACGTGGACGCAGCCTTGTTCTTCAACAGGTGAATCCTGAAATCACAGAGGGATTGAAGAGAATCATCGGATATGGATATGATGATTTAATTGTGGCTATCCCTTCGATTTTTGATGATTTGTCAATATTTCGAGAAGAGAGCAGGCAGTTTTGGAAAGATCATTTATTGTTTAGCAGAAAGGAATACAAAAAGTATTGTGATACAGGTAAGATATACTATAATTCGTTAGTTTCTCGTTTCTATTATTCAATTGAGGATAAAAGCAAATGTGACGGTTGGGTAAATGAAATAAAGAAAATATGGCAGGAAAAAGATATTGTAATTGTGGAAGGCGGACGGACGCACAACGGTGTGGGAAACGATTTGTTTGACAGCGCACGATCTATCGAGAGGATTATAGGTCCAAGCAAGGATGCTTATGTGATGTTAGACGAAATAATGGAGGCCTGCAGACAGTATCCGAAGGACAGGCTTTTTTTGGTGTCATTAGGTGTTGCTGCTAAATTCTTGACGGAGAGGCTGTTTCTGGAAGGATACCGCGTGTTGGATATTGGAAATCTGGACATGGAATATGAATGGTATTTAAGAAAAGCAACCGGAAAAGAAAAGCTTGAAAAACATGACGTAGTAGGTAGAACAAAGAATTTGGAGGCTGGTTATCAGGACTATTTAAATCAGATCAAGATAGAAATTGAGAGTGCAGATAAAGGAAAGTGATCGTATGCAGAAAAAGTATCAATCAATCATCTGGTCAATATTGCTGGGCTTTTTTGTTTTTCATGGTGTGCTGGAGGATACAATACCGATGGTAAACTTTTTTGATGAGGGTATTGGTCTTCTGTGTATCCCGTTGGCTGCCTTTGATTATTGGAAAAACAGGAAGGAAAGCAGGGGCATATTAGCAGGAAGCAGACGGTGGGAGTTTGGCTTGCTTCTGTTATTTCTGGTGACAGGGTTAGCCGGGAATGTCTTGTACCGTTTCCAACCCGCATGGATCGTTGCGGTATCGGCAGTACTGAGTACCAAGTTCTTCATGATTCTTCTGACAGCAGGTTTTTTACAGAAATATATGCCCATTGATCTGCAGGAGCAGGAGCTGACGATTCAGATATTGAGTATCTTATGGTTCGTGTATTATGGTTTGACATTGATTTTCAAAGACTATCTGGTAGCACCGGAGGCATGGGATATCTGCGCCAAGTCCTCTCTCTTATTTGTACTGCTGATCTTTTGCAGACATCAGAGAGTGTGGCTGTACCGTGTTTGTCTGTTCCTAATGATTCTGATGCTCGTGCTGAGCGGTAAAGAGAAGTCTTACGGTGCAATCCTGGTCTTTGCAGTGCTTTACTATTTGATTGTGCACAAGAAGGTGCAGACCAAGCTACGTTATATTTTGTATATGGCAGTACCGGTAGCTCTTCTTGCATGGGATAAGATTTATTTTTATTATGTGGAAGGGAATGGGCATTATGCGAAGAGCATTATGACAGGTGCAGCTCTTCAGATTGCAAGGGATTATTTTCCGATCGGAACCGGTTTTGGCACCTTTGGCTCAACCTATGCTGCGAAATACTATTCACCGGTATATCACCTTTATGGATTTGCGGACAACGCGCAGCTGGGAGAACAGGCGAGAATGTATCTGACAGATGTGTTCTGGCCCATTCTGCTTGGAGAAAACGGAGTTTTGGGCACAGTCATTTATTCCGGCCTTGTTCTGGTGTTGTTTATCAGGATACAGAAGGTCTTTTTCTATAACAAAACCAAGTATTTTCTGCTCATCTATATGCTGGTATTCATGATGATGACAACCTTCAGCGAGGCTGGCTTCATGCAGCCTATGGTTATGGTTTATGCCTTTGTCATGGGAGCATTGCTTGAGGAGTATGAGGGAAAACGGGAACAGAAGATGAAGTATTTCAGGCAGAGGGAATGTAGATAGTATGAAAATTGCAATGATTGGTCAAAAAGGAATTCCCTCACGAGCCGGGGGAGTCGAAATTCATGTGGAGGAACTGGCGGCAGGGCTTGTGGAAGCAGGGGCACAGGTGGATGTATACTGCCGGAGATATTATTGTAAAAACAGGGTGAAGATGCATAGAGGAATTCGCCTTTATTATATTCCTACAATCTCTACCAAGCATCTGGATGCAATCATTTACACCTTCTTTGCTACAGTGATTGCACTTTTCAGGGGGTATGACATTTTTCATTATCATGCCTGTGGACCGTCCAGTCTGTGCTGGATACCGCGACTGTTTGGCAAAAAGGTTGTCTGTACTACGCACGGGCTTGACTGGAAGAGAGCCAAGTGGGGAGCAATCGGGCAGGATTATCTGAAGTTTGGAGAAAAGATAATCGGCAAATATGCAAATGAGATCATCGTTCTCAATGAACCCATGCAGAGTTATTTTCAGGAAACCTATGGCAGAGATACGAATGTGATTCCCAACGGAGTAGAGGAACCTGCCCTGTTGGATGCAGACTTGATTAAGGGAAAATGGGGACTGGAAAAGAATTCTTATATTCTTTTTCTGGGCAGGCTGGTTCCGGAAAAGGGAATTCACTATCTGATTGAGGCCTACAAGCAGGCAGGATTGACCAAGAAGTTAGTTATTGCAGGCGGAAGCAGTCATTCGGATGACTATGTGGAACGCCTGGCCGCCATGTCGATTGATGATGATAATATTATCATGACCGGGTTTGTGTCAGGGCAGACCCTGGAGGAACTCTATTCCAATGCGTTTCTGTATGTGCTGCCCTCCGATGTAGAGGGGCTTCCCATCAGTCTTTTGGAGGCAATGAGCTACAGGCGCTGTTGCCTTGTCAGTGACATTAAGGAGAATACCGGAACCGGACAGGGGCGGGTTTTTGAGTTCCTGCATGGGGATGTAAAAAGTCTGTGTGAGCAGCTACGGGCAATCGACCAAATGGAACCCGAAGCGGTTGAGCGCAAAGGGGTGGAGGCAGCAGAGTACGTCCTTACTACCTACCGCTGGAGCAGCGTTGTGGACAAGACCCTGCAGGTGTATGATCTGGTCTACCGGGATATGCTTAAGGAGGAAGCAGAGCATTATCTTACATTAAGTAAGGAGCGCCTTAAGCTTGATTGTTTTCCGGATATCTGTACGATTCTGGGAGTAAATGTCTGGGTTACGGATATGGAGAAGACGGTACGGTTTGTGGAGGAGAATATTCACAGGCTGTCTGGTCAGTATGTGTGCGTTGGGAACGGACATACCACCGTCACTGCTTTTGAGGAAGCGGATTACCGGAAGGTGCAGAACAGTGCCGTTGCAGTCCTGCCGGACGGAGAGCCCTTGTCCATAGTCAGCAGACGCAGAGGCTATAAGGATGCAAAGCGGGTGACAGGTCCCGATTTTATGGAGCAGATGTTCCTGAAAGGGCAGGCAGGAGATGGGCTGAAGCATTATTTTTACGGCGGCAGTCAGGAAACCCTGGACGCTTTAAAGAAGGTTTTGAATGAAAAATACCCGCAGCTTCAGATTGCGGGCATGTACTCACCTCCTTACAGGCCTTTAAGTGATGAGGAGGATCGGGAAATCATCGAGATGATCAATGCCGCTGGACCGGATATCCTCTGGGTAGGACTGGGAGCGCCGAAGCAGGAGCGATGGATGTATGAACATCAGGGACGTGTGAAAGGATTGATGTTTGGTGTGGGTGCGGGCTTTGATTATCATGCAGGAAAACTAAAAAGAGCTCCTAAGTGGATGCAAAGGATGAGCCTGGAATGGCTGGTAAGACTGTTGCAGGATCCGAGGCGGCTCTGGAAGAGATATTTGGTAACAAATGTGAAATTTATGTGGTATGTTCACAAGGAAAATCGAAAAATGAAGTAGGGAACAGTTGAAAGGAGTGTGCAGAAAAATGAAAAATATGATGAAAGCCGGAGCCCGGTATGCCGGTATCCTGGTTGGAAGTATATTGGTGGGAACACTGCTGCTCCTCCTGGTGTATGCACTGCCGACAGACCCCATGAAGGCAAATGTCAGGCGTTCCACGGAAATATATGACTATGAAGGCGTGTATCCCCAGCTGATGTGGGGATATAAGATGAGCCAGCTGGATAACTGTACGGATGCCACCATGCTTTTGAATGCAATCTATGGTGGAAAACAAGGTCTGATAGAGAGGGCCATGCAGGTTTATCGGACAGAGTACAGTGATGAACATCAGGTGAAATCCCTGACCAATTTTGCAAATGATGTAAAGGCGGAAACCTACAATGTTGCTTATCCCCGGTACTGGCACGGTTATCTGGTTTTTTTAAAACCCCTGCTTTTGTTTTTTGATGTGGCAGATATTCGGATCATGAATATGTTCCTTCAGATGTCATTTCTCTTTTATATTTTCTACTTGATGATAAAAAAAGGTTATAGTAAGTACAATGTGGCTTTTTTGACAACGGTATTTTTGATGAATCCCGTTGCGATAGCATTGTCCTTCCAGTTTTCAACAGTTTATTACCTGATGCTATTGTCGATAGTTTATGCTTTAAAGAGAGAGAGGATTTCCGATAAGGAAGCCATGTTTTTCTTTTTTCTTTCAGGGATTGCCACTGCATATTTTGATTTTCTGACATATCCTTTAGTGGCCTTATATATTCCGCTTCTCTTCCTTCTACTGAAGGAGGATTCGTGGAAAAAGGCACTTCGCAGAATTATAGTCTGCTCCGCCATGTGGGGAATTGGATATGCCGGCATGTGGTGCGGCAAGTGGGTAATAGGAAGTATCCTTCTGCAGAGAAATCTGTTTGCAGATGCCCTCTCAAGAGCGGCGCATTATGAATCCATGAATTACGGTGACGATAGGATTAACGGTCTTCAGGTTATCATGAAAAATGTGCTGGTTCTTGTGAAGTGGCCGGTTCTGTTCGGCGGGATCGGATTATGTATTTATTATGCAATGCAGCTTCGGAAGAATGCAGCCCGCGGGGGGAAGCCTCATTTTAATTGTCTGATCGCATTCGGAATGATTGCGGTGATACCGTTTGTGTGGTATTTACTGACAGGCAGTCATTCCTATATCCATTACTGGTATACGTATCGGGAACTGAGCATTACGATTTTTGCTGCAATGGCGGGAATCACAAAGCTGACTACATCATGCGGAGAGGAAACCAATGAGGAAAAGAACACTTCTCATTAATATCATAGTATTGACCGGAATGCTGCTGTTGTTTATTTGGCTGCAGAATTCGCAATTTGGAGTCATATCGGTGGGAAATCTGGAAATGCCGTCTGTGAATGTTGATTCTCAAAGCGGCAAGGAAGAGATTCATCCGTGGTATAATGAGTCGGATGATTGCTTTTACTACTTTTTACCGGCTTTTGCAAAGGAAAGTGAGTATTATGCGGAGCAGATGTCGGAATTTGATGTGAAGTTCCTGAAATCCGAAAATATACCAGCAGTTTTTATCACAACAGAAAGCGGAAGCATGGAATATCTGGTGGCAGATAAGGAAAATGAGGAGCCTGGAGAAATCAGAATCATTAATGCAGGGGGAGAGCATGAATATAGCGGTGCCCTGGAAAAGATAACAGGAAGGGGAAATACTTCCTGGGAGAAATACAACAAAAAACCTTATACCATAAGCTTGAAGGAATCAGCTCCGCTTCTTCAGATGGGAAACGGAAAAAGATGGTATCTGCTTCCGGTCTGGAGAGAAGGGAACCGGATAAATACCAAGGTGGTATTTGATATTGCAGAAGCCCTAGGACTGGAATATACACCACAGTGCACCTGGATTGACCTGTATTTCAACGGGGAGTATGCAGGAAATTATCTTTTATGTGAAGCTGTTTCTGTAGGAAAAGGCAGGGTGGATGTCTTTGATCTGGAGAAGGAAAATCAGACCATAAACGGAAATCTGCAGGAGTCAGATACCTTCGATGAGGGTGGCAGAAAGGGTTATGAAATTCAAAACGGTCCGGATGTGACAGGCGGATATTTGATTGAAAAGGATCTTGCCGCTTATTTTGCAGAAGAAAAATGTGGCTTTATCACGGAATCAGGGAAACAGTTTACAATAGGGGCACCGAAGCATGCTTCACGACAGCAGGTCTCCTACATTGCCGACTATGTTCAAATGATAGAAAATTTGATTTTGTCCCATAATACGGAATATACAAACTACATTGACCTGGATTCCTTTGCCGCGCGTTTCCTTGTGGATGAGATTTCCCTTAACTGTGATGCCAATATTACCAGTATGTTCTTTTATAAGGACAGAAATGATGATCTTCTCTATGCAGGTCCGGTTTGGGATTATGACAGTGCCATGGGAGATTTGAACAGTGGATGGATGGCCGGGGGAGCCGTAAATTATCGGAACACCACTTTGAGTGATTTCAGGAACAGTGAGGATACATTGGGATGGTATGCTTCCATGTATGAGGACGAAATCTTTTATGAAGAGATATGCCGGATTTACGAACAGGCACTGCCTGAAATAGCAATAATTCTGGAGACTCAGATTGATCAGTATGCGGATCTGATTCGTGCATCTGCACAGATGGACATGATTCGCTGGCAAAATGAAGATAAGCGGGATGATTATCCTGGACATTATCAGAGCTTTGACAATAATGTGCGGTATTTGAAATACTTTCTGGCAAACCGGCTAAATTACCTGAATGAGCGTTGGGAAATTGCCTATACGCAATTTGAAGCGCCCGGTAACGGAGAAACACATCAGGTAACCTTCCGGAATGGGGAAGATATTGTGGAGGTCAGACAGGTACAGGATGGTGAAGTCATTATAGACCCACCTTATCTGGATGGGGAGGTTTACTGGGGATGGTATTACGAGCACAGTGTAGAAAAGCTGCGTGACCAAATACCGGTTTATGAGGATGTTGTTTTGTTTGCAAGAGAGAAATAAGGATGGATATGAAGGAAAAGAAAATAGTCAGAATAATAACATATTTTTACTTAGTCCCCTTTCTGGTGATTGTGGCTTTTAATGCAGGAAACAGTCTCATCAGAACGGGTTACTTTGATTTATATCAGTATGTGGAAATTATTCAGTATGATTGGAATAATCCCATTCTGACAGTTCTCTTTTCGGTAGCGGTTGTGCTGCTTGTCAGGTTTGTTTTAAACAGGAAGCAGCTTACTACGGAGCTTTTATGCAGAGCGTCTTTATTGTGGGCGGGGGGGATCAGCCTTATGGCGGTACTCCTGTTCAGGGCGATTGCCAAGTGTGACAGTGAGGCCCTAAGCGATGCGGCTGTTCAGTTTGCCCAAAATAATTTTGAGGCATTCAGGGCAGGGGAGTATTTTTATATGTATCCGTTTCAGCTCGGGTATACGGCATTTATGGAGTTGATCTACCGGCTGTTCGGGCTGGAAAACTATATTGTCTTTCAGCTGATCAATATGGTATGTATTCTGGATATCGTTTATGTATTGGGACGCATCAGCCTTGAACTGTTCGAGGATGAGAGGGTCTATCAAACGGAAATTCTGTTGTCCATGGGTATGCTGCCTCTGTTCTTACTTTGTACATTTATCTATGGTGATATTCCCGGATGGTGCATGGGTGTAAATGCCATCCTCATGGTGATCCGTTATCTTAAGACAGATAAATGGAGCTGTATTTCGAAGGCATCAGGCTGGCTGGCGGTGGGAGTTCTGATGAAGAATAACATGAATATTCTGGTTGTTGCCGCAGTTATTGCAGTTCTCCTTCATGCCCTGGAAAAGAAGAGGCTTCAAGGGCTTTTGTGGATCGCAGAGCTTCTGATTGTATCACAGCTTGGAATGCTCCTGGTAAACGGTATCTATGCATATCGTATAGGACAGGCGGTACCGGAGGGAATCCCCAAGATTGCTTGGGTTGCTATGAGTATGCAGGAGCCTTATGAGGACGGCTCTGCTTCCGGCTGGTATAACGGTTATAATTGGAATGCCTATGCGGAAAATAACTTTGATTCGGAGGCAACTACACAGGCCTGTATAGAGAATTTGAAGCAGAGCGTAGGGAAGATGGTGGATTCTCCCCGCTACGCACTGCATTTTATCTATGATAAGTTCACTTCTCAATGGAATGAGCCGACCTTCATGTCCCTGATTACGAATGAGTGGTACAGCAGGAACGAGGAGCCACAGTCACAACTTGCACTGTTCTTCTTGTATGGAACAGGAAGGAAGCTGCTATATGGCTTTATGAAGGGGTACCATTTCCTGATTTTCCTTTGCGCAGCAGCCGGTTGCATGGCAGTTCTGCGGGAGTGGAAACCGGAGAGGGCATATTTTGTTCTGAATATTTTTGGTGGAATATTGTTCCATATGCTGTGGGAAGCTAAAAGCCGCTATGTGATGGGATATTTTGTGTTGCTGCTCCCATTGGCGGCTTATGGGATTGAAAAATTATTCTGCAGATTGGATTCCCAGCTCCGCAAGCATGCATAATCCGGCAAAAGTAGTGATTGCAAGCTCCCGATAGGTCATAAAAGTATGCTCATAGGAATGGTTCTTGGAAATCATATACCATACGATCGGGTACAGACAGATAATCATGTAGCTAATACAGGGCATCAGTGCTTTAGGACTGATGCTCTTTATTTTTATTGCTTTTACCAGCAGGTAAATACCACTGAAGCCAATCAGAAGAAGCGTGGGCCATTTTAAATATACAAATAAATTCTCCAAAAGAACTTCGAAAATACTGACAGTTCTGCTTCCGACCTGACTAGAGCCTCTGTATTTAATGGAAATGATTGCCCGGGCAATCATGTTTTCTTCAGTTAACAGCGTTCCCAGTATCCATTTGCTTGCCCACATTCCCCAATATCCGATACACCACAGAACACTATATTGGATGGTATAAAAAAGTTGTTTGGGAAAGCGCAATTTACTGTTGTATACAAGCATAAGTGCCAGGGGGACTCCTAAAGTGACAAACGGGTAGGTCAGAAAATCAAAATAACTGGTTGCAATACCCAAAGCCAGGAAGAGAAGGTACATTCTCTCTGCTTTGATTTTGTCATTCTTCCAAATAATCAACAGGCACCCGAGCATAAAAATATAGTATACATCATGGTACTGCAGGCATCTTGAGATCGTCGTTGGCATAATTGATAAAACAGCAACCAGGAAGGGAAGGATGATATGCTTTTTCCCGGTTTGATAGAGGCCGATGATGACGGCAGCCAGGAGAAGAGACTGCACAATGGTACTGATCACCAGTATGTCGGAATAATCAAAGAACAGTAGCAAAGGTTTCAGAACAACCTGATGACCATTCCAATAATGAGGATATGCCTGATATTGATATCCGCTTTCACCATTCAGATATCTTAAGAGGTTTTCCTGCTGCGTATATTGCTTGAAATAGTTTACCTGGTAACCGTACATTACCTTTTCGATCAATGGAGCGTCAACCGGACAGATGGCTTCGTTAAGCATAATACTGTCCGTGTAATTGTCAATTGTTGTACTTTCATATCCCGGTATGAGCTCTGCCTGTGAGTTAATGGTATCCCGGGAATGCTGAACATTCCGGTACATGCTGTCAACCGGGAACATGTAAACCAGGCACAATGCCAAAAATCCTAACAGGATGCCCAAACCTAAAATGAAAATGGCTGCTATGGATTTTCTAAAGAAAATTTTTTTCATTGACTGTTTGGCCATGGTGGTCTCCTTCTCTATGAAAAATATAAAATGTATACATATGGTGTTTCGTATTTCACTTCGTAGTTCAATTCGGGTAACGCTTCATCCAGGTAAGTAGTCATTTCTTCTAAATCAAGGGCTTTATCAACAAAGACAACCAATTGATCCCGGCTTAGCAGCTTTTCATCTGTGATGGGAGTTTTTTTAAGACCATCAATGAAGAAGAGTCCTTTAAACTTGGGATAAATTACATAGTCTTCCCACATTTTCCAGTTGTATTCATCACCGGTTATGTAGGCACAATATTCACTTGTCTCTGCCAATTCGTCAATCACTTCCGTGCGCTCTGCAAAGTAGGGTTCCTTCACTGATTTGAGAGGATAATAGAAGATGATAAGACCTATGACAAAACAGATTACATAATAGCCGGTTTTTTTATTACTTATACTGTCCCATAGCAGCATCATCCACAAAATGATAAAGGTGTAAATAAGTGCGGCAACAGGACTTACGTAGCGAAGGGAAAGAAAAGGTGAAGCTTTTGAAATTCCCCAGAAATAAATAATGGATGGAATAATCAACAAAATGTATACGCCCAGCTTTTTGAGTGAAAAACGCTTTAACAAGGTCAGAATGACGGTGGCAATCAGCATAACAGCTAAAAGGGGAAACAACATTCCTTTAAACACATTTTCGTGAAAGGATTGGAGCATTTTTATACCTTCTCCGAACAAGGAGGTGGTCTTCAGGAATTTATGGACTGCATCCCTGCCTTCATATTTAAAAAAGATATGAGTAAACACTGCAGGGTACATGAGACAGTAGCAAATACCGCTGACTGCCATTGTGATCAAATAATCGATAAGCTGGCGATTATTTTTCCTTCTCCACAGAAGAACAACATAAAGCGCGGAGATCATTGCCTGATATACCAGAAAATAGTAATGAGTCAGAGCCCCGGCAATTGTCAGTATTCCCAGGATCAGGTATTTACTCCAATTATTCTTCAAGGTAAAATTGGCATTATTGTCCGTCCACCGGTAGAGCATAAGATGATACCATGAGGAAAAAAGGAAGCATACCATCAGCAGAATATACATGCGGATAAACAGCGCCATGCTGATGGAAAGATAAGAGCAGCAAAATACCGTACTGAAAAAGAGAGAGAGGTATTTCTGCTTAATAAAGTATTCCAGTAAAAGGAAAAGTCCTACACCTACCAGCAGTAAAAAGAAAATATTCAGTCCGATACCAAACCATTTGGAAAACTGGCCGGGAAAGAAGGAGCATACGATATTTAAGAATGTATAGTAAAGTGGCGGGTGGGTATCCATTGTCTGGTTTTCAAAAACCATTGGGATATTAAAGCGCTCAGAACCGGTTGCAACGGTTGCCTGATAGAAGTAGTCCCCGTCATACCAGGTCTGGTCATCCAGAAAACAGATTCCCTTCCAACCACCCTGGGAGGTGGCTGAAATATAGCAGAATAATTCGTCGCCCTCAAGACCATAGCTCTTTAAGCCTACAGTGGTGCTCATGAAGATGATCAGAACTCCGGCCAGCATTGCAAGAAGCCGGAAAGAAAGGGTGTTTTTATTGATTTTTGCAGACATAATGAAATCTCCTTTACTACATGCTTATCCTAAAGTATTTTGATAAGAAATGCATTATCATTATGTTATCCTATATTTTCTGTTTTCACAAGTCTTTAGATTTGATACAATAAAAGAAATTCATGATGAAGAATATTGGATTTAGGAGACGGATACATTGAAAAAGATATTGCAGATGCTCTATATTCTTGCCTCACTCACGCTGTTAGGCTGTGTTGTTTCTTTGGTGCAGAATCGTAATGTGCAATTTGAGATGGATGAAAACGGCACATTAGTGCTTGCATTGACAGCAGATGGCAGCGAAGAACTGCTATATCCATGGGTTGATGAAAATACCGGGATAACCTATTTCTTTCTACCTTCTTTCGTGCGGGACAATCAAATTTACAGTGATAATATGGAGAAGGATTCAATTTGGGTGGATGGTGAATGCCTCTCCCAGTGGAGAAGCTTTAAGTGGGAAGAACAGACAAGCTATTCTGTTTCCTGCAAGGGTCAGGATTATCAGGTTTGTTTCATGAGATCCGGAAACCTGCCGACTCTTTTTTTGGAGACAGAAAGCGGTGACATGAATTATCTGAATGCGGATAAGAAGAATGAGGAAGCCGGGGAGATTCATTTGATTAAGCCATCCGGTAATGTGGAATATCAGGGACGATTAAAAAAGATATCGGCGAGGGGAAATTCAACCTTTGCTGAGGACAAAAAGCCTTATACCTTTACCTTGGACAAGGCATATCCCCTATGCGGAATGGACTCAGGGAAAAAATGGAACTTGCTGGCCATGCACTACGAGGACAACAAAATACAGTCTAAAATAGTTTATGACATGGCTGAGTACCTGGGAATGGAATATACACCCGAAAGCACATGGGTGGATTTGTACTGTAATGGAAGCTACCAGGGGCTATATCTTCTCACCGAAGCGATTACGGTAGGAGAAGGAAGGGTTGAGATCAGTGACGGTGGATATTTGATCGAACGTGATCTGGTGGAATATCTGGAACCGGATGAGGTGGCTTTTACAACAGATGTTTGCGACTATAACTTTGTCATCAACACGCCCAAGGACCCCACAGAGGAGGAATATGGGGAGATTAAGGCATTTGTGCAGAACATTGAGAACCTGCTGGTGAGTGGGGATACGGATTACAAGAATTATATTGATTTGGACTCTTTTGCAAAGCAGTTTTTGATTGATAAGCTGGTGCTTAATCCTGATGCAATGCGATCAAGCACCTTCTATTACAAAGACAGGGATAGTGATGTATTGAAGGTGGGACCGCTTTGGGATTATGACAGGGCAATGGGAGTTTCCATGCCTGATTATAAAACTGCAGTAGGGGACTATCCGAATAACATGAATGAGTGGTATATGCCTTTGTATGCGGATGAGGAGTTCTATCAAAAACTGCTGCTATATTATAAACAGCTTCTTCCGTATTTGCAGGAGCTTTTGGAGACAAGAATAGATGCTTATGCAGAAATGATTGGTCCGTCTGTTGCGATGGATACAACCATGTGGCCGCTTGATAGCATCTATACTGAGCATGAAAGCTATGTAAGATACCTGAAATATTTCCTTGCAAATCGTATCTGGTTTTTAAATGAGGTGTGGGATGTTTCGGGAACGACTTTAGAAGGTGATTTTTCTTCGGGAGAGGAGCATGCCGTCCGTTTTTATGCGGAGGACGGAACATTGCTTGATTCGTATCCGGTAAAGGATGGCGAGTGCATTACCTCGTTGCCGGAGCTGGATCAGGACAGTTTTGAGTGGCGATATCATTTGGATGGCAAGGGATTTGATAGCCATTATCCGGTATTTGAGGATATGAATCTGTATGCTATGCATAAGTTCGACAGCTCGGAGGAGTATGCAGATTACAAGCTTGAAAAGATTAGGAATGAGAACTCTCTAGCGAATTATTTTAGCATGCTTCAGGATACGGACTTGAGTCTTTGCATCTATCTTCCGTCTGATTCGGAGCTTTTGAAGCGGGAGGAGGACCTGCTGACAATTGAGAAGCTTTGTACCTATCAGCTGCCCGAAAAGCTACGTGGAGCTGCAGGCATAGGTCAGGACTATTTCCTACTGATTGACAACGGCTGGGAGACTGTTTGGGAGAGCGCCGGAGGAGAAGCCCTGAACGAGCTTAGCACTACCTTTGGTATGGTAGATTATCAGTCTTCTGAGGATGGAAAGAGACATTTGTATATTCAGGATATGGAAACAGATTATCTGGAAATGCTTGGCCAAGAGGCAGAAGTAAAATTTGTGGTAATCGATCGGTCGACAGGAAGCATCGAGGATGTGGCGGTGTTTGCAGGGGCGGATAGAATAGAGTGAGAGAGGCTATTTTAGCCTCTCTCTTGATTTTGCAGACAAACCGTCGTTAATCTCTGCATGCAGATCACAGGTTGAGCACTGATCCAAAGCTTCTTTTGTGATCTTTCCATCCCGGTAATCCCGGACGATTCGATTCTCATACATGCTGTATTTCTGTTTGGTCCAGAATTTGAGCTTGTGCCTAAGAACCCACAGAGCAGGAACCCAGATATACTTGTGCATGGCAGGAGACACGGAGCCGATCATCCAGCAGTTTCGGTCGCAGCAGCGAACCTTCTTGCGGACGGACTCGGCTTGAGGGCTGTTCCACAGTTCTTCCCAGGAGGAAACTTCGTTTAAGTTCCCCATAATCTCTTTATCCTTGGTGCCGTTGCAGGGCATCACATCTCCGTAAGGGTCGATGAAAAAGGTATCAAATGCCATATCACAGGGGAGAAGGCGCTTCTGCCCGTAAATATAGTTGATCAGTCCGTGGTTAAAATAAGCGCGGAACCACTTCTTAGGACTCTTTGATTTCAGCAGTTCATTGATTAAGTTTTCAAATTCCTTTGCCACCATAGGGCGGTCGTGAATGATGTTTTTGGCTTCCACGAAATAGAAGGAGTTGTGGAGGGAAGCGGTGGCAAACTCCATATTCAGCT
>JAHAYJ010000072.1 GCA_018384375.1 Lachnospiraceae bacterium | reverse complement strand
AATAGTGAATGGTATCTACCGGAACAATGCTGTCCGACGGAGCATCATACAATGTAGCTAACACCGTACGCGCCTGTTCTGCAATGTAATCCTGCGGATGAGTCACAATACGATGGTAGACCTTTGAGCCTTCTGTCTCGGGCGCCTGGTCATCAAATACAATATGCCCCACAGGATAATCTTTCCAAATATCTGCTGTCTTTTCCTCTGAAATGGCTTTTTGTCCGGCACAAGCCGAAATCCCGGCCAGTCCTAAAAAAATACTAATCAGTAACAATTGTGCTTTCATAATTTACTTAATTCCGTTAGTTAATGAATAAGGTTTATATTCCGCTTTCTGTCCTCTCTTTTTATTTGGAGAGGCTCCCATCTTAAACTCCCATACACCACCTTTTAACAGGTCCGCATGAGTTATGTACAATTTCTCATATTTCTTTCCGTTAATAATCAACGACTGTACATAACGCTGACTATCACTCACCCCAGGTGCTTTGATTTCCAATGTATTTCCATTAGGAAGCTGCAATTTCAAATAAGGGAAATAAGGAGCACCAAGCACATACTGGTCTGTCCCAGGACAAACAGGATAAAAGCCCATCACCGTAAACATGTACCAGGCTGACATCTGACCGCAGTCATCATTTCCTCCTAACCCGTTAATATCATTGCGATACATCCGGTCTACAATCTCACGTGTCCAGTACTGTGTCCGCCAAGGTTGTGAGGTCCAGGCATACAGATAAGGAATATGATGACTGGGTTCATTGCCATGCACATAACCACCTATCAGACCTTCTTCCGTAATATCCTCGTTCTTTTCGTAATATTTTTTTGGAAGATGCATCTCAAAAAGCTCATTCAGACGATTCAGGAAAACTTTCTCTCCTCCCATCAAATCCATCACACCGTATACATCATGAGGTACATGAAAAGAGAAATTCCATGAATTTCCTTCAATAAAACCTTCTCCATGTGTCTGCAAAGGATCAAAATCCGCCTTAAAGTTCCCTTTCGCATCACGTGGACAAGCAAAACCTCTTTTCTTATCAAACACATTACGGTAATTCAAGGCACGGGCATAATATTTCTTGGCAATATCTTCTTTGCCAGCCTGCAAGGCCGTCTGATAGAT
>JAHAYJ010000028.1 GCA_018384375.1 Lachnospiraceae bacterium | reverse complement strand
TGTCAGACGGCACATTGTGGGAGGTGCTAACCGCACTTTGATTTCGGTGTTATCGCCTCTCCGATTGTGCCGTACCGGAACTTGCCGCAGGCTCCAGACGGGATGACCGCTGATTGTTGTAGCCTTGTTTGAAGGGCAGCCAGTGCTGCTTTTGAAATAAGGCCATGACAGGAGTCACAGCCTTAGAAATGTACTTTGAAAACTTCATCAATAAAGTCCCTGATTGTCAACTGCGGCACGTATGATTTCGGCATCGATGACTTTCTTGTCCTGCTGAGAACCAATGGTCAGGGCATCTGTCATCAGGTTGTCAATGAGGCGGGGATTGCCCTGCGTGAAGCTGTGCGCAGCCGCAAGCGCCGCCGGATCAATGATCGTAGAGGAAGCACCTGCCAGCTGAAGCTTGTGCAGGATGTACTTTGAAACCTCATCATCAGAAAGCCCGGCATAGTTATAGTGGACGGTGATGCGTTGGCGCAGTGCTTCATGTACCGGCTTGCGGAGTGTGTCATTGAGATGGGATTCCCCGCACAGAATCAGTGTAAAGTAGTTCACAGAATCATAGCCATAGTTCATGAGCATCTTGATATCATTCAGGATTCCGGTACTCAGATACTGGGCTTCGTCAATGGCAAGAAGCAGGGGCTGGCGTTTCTCTTTGTATAGATAAGTGATCTGCTCCTGAATGGCCTTGAACATGCCGGTTTTGCCGCCTTTATCAGAAACGCCGAGGATGGAACAGAGCTGTTTGTAAAAGTCTGCCACGCTGATGGTGGACAGGCACAGGTATTCCATGTGGAACAGGCTGGGATTCAAACTTGCAGCAAAGCATCGCAGGCAAAAGGACTTCCCCATACCGGGTCTGGCGGTAAAAACACCAATCCCCCGGATATCCTTGAGATAGTTCAGGCGGTTTGTCATTTCCCGAAAGTCATTGGATACGAAGTGATCCTTCTCCCTTAACTGCTGTTTGTCAAAAGGGTTAAAGGAAAGACCATAAAAAGAGTTATACATCAGGCGTTACCTCCAATCTTTGAATAATCGATGGCCGGGTTGCTGCGCTTTGTATGGCAGTTCTCATTGCGGTTGGTCTGCCGGATGGGGAACTTTTGATTTTCAAACAGAATGAAAGCAGAGTCCATGTCATCAGGGAGATATCGGATATCCACTTTGGCAGAGATAAACTGCATGGGCACATCATAGCAGACCTTGTCGATGGTAATGGTAGAGTCCTTACGAACCTTGCGTGTGATACGGTTGTAAAAACAGTCATCCAGCCACTGCCTGGACTGTGGTTTGCGGGGATGATCCTTTGAATTCTGATAACGTTCCAGAGGAGTGGAGTCAATCCCTCTGTGAAAGGTGGTATTGTAGGAACGCATGTAATCCTTAAGCATGGTATTGAACTGTGCAAGGGAGGTAATGGAGCTGATATCAAGAGTGTACAGCCAGCGTTCTTTTAATGTGCGGAAGTGCCGCTCCACCTTGCCTTTGCTGGCTCCGTCACGGATTTTTGTATGCAAAAGCAGGATACCAAGGGATACGCAGATCATGGAAAGCTGCTCATTCGAGTAGCTACAGCCATTGTCTACATAAAGTTTATCGGGAATTCCGTAGGTGGCGATGGCATTTTTTAACACCTTCTGAAAGTTGCAGGCATTGTCATTGTAGAACAGTTCGCCTCCGACCAGAAGTCTGGAATGGTCGTCAATGATCATGATGCAGTAAACGCGCCGGGTCTGACCGTCTTCTGTGATGTATGGGAGATAACAGGTATCAGCCTGCCAGATTTTACCGAATTCGTCTTCTTCATAGGCCTTGCGGTCACGGAGGTTAGGGTCTCTGGCAGATTTGAGATCGTTGTTGCGGATGAAACGCTGTACGGAATCCACGCTGACAGTTGCCGGGAGAAAGGATTCCTTCACGAGATGCTCATAAATCTGTGTGGCATTCATGCGTGGATGGTCATCTTTCATACGATAAATTTCAGCAATGGCTTCATCATTCAGAGCCCTGGAAATGCCTTTGTCAGACCTGACACTGGGCATCAGGGCATCCAGCCCGCCGAGGTTGTACTGGGATTTCCACTTTTCCAGTGTTTTGTAGCTATAGCTGACCGTGGAACCATCCGGAAGGGTCAGTGGAGAGGCAGTGACCCGCTTGTAGTAGGCCGTAGCCGAGGCATCAGGATAAAGCCCCTGGATGACAGGAGCTATGAGAGCGAAGCGGAACTGTGCCACTTCAGCGTCATGTTTGAGAGTTTCAGTATCTTTGCTCATGGGAAAGACCTCCTTCTTATGTTTTTCTTCATCATAAGAGGAAAACAGGCAGGCATCCATCCCATGGTTGTGTGGTCAGAAGATAGAAATATCCGGAGCAAACACTTTCTGATGGTATTGTGCGTTTTTTAAGGATGCAGGAATTGGATTCCGATGGGACTGTAGGAAGGAATGAGCGAAATGAAGGATAAATCCCATGGCAAAGGAGGAGAAGGAATCCAACAGGATGATGCTTCTTAGAAAAGAAACATCAGAAGTATCCAGATCAGATAGAATACCAAGCCATTCCTGCTTGTGCGTTTTCCATAGAGAAAGCCACTTATAGAACTGCTTGGTGGAGATTTGATATCTTTCACAGAGTTGTTCGATGGTAAAACGACCTGCAAAATACTGCCCCAGAAGGCGCAGAATGAAGAGCAGGCTGTAGCTGGAATAAGGGATAATGACATCCGGAAGAATGGCGTGGGCATGCTCACAGCTGTCACAGAAAACCCGCATCACACAAAGGTCGGACTTTTCTCTCTTACCTGCCTGGAAGTCAATGATGGAGCGGCCATAGTAGTCGTGGATGTGACAGTTACCGGCGCTTCCGCAGATGGGACAGGTTTCAAGGTGGGGCTGAAACTTAGCCATGTAGGAATTAAAAAGAGATTTTGATGAAGTTTTTATACGAAATATCTTGCACAACAGTAAGTTTTTTCTTATCATAAGTATTGCATAACAATGCGAAGTGACTGCTAATATGACAGGCAACCATTTATTAGGGCATGACCCTGCACCGGACCTGCTTTGCAGCACTTGAATTGGTGAAGAGAAAGAACGAACTGTGGTTGGGGCTGTTCTTTCTCTTTTTCTATTGGTTACGAAAAGACTATATGGGAAAGATGGGAAATGGTCAATAGGGCAGATAAAAACGTGCCGTAAAAAACAGCACGTTGAGATAGACGATATGAAGGAGATGTCGGATTTATTTTGCGGTAAAGCTGCCGTAGGTGGGAACTATAATTCGACGCGTGACACTATTATTATTTTCTACATTTTGAAATACTGTTAAGGTTCTTTTTCTATGTGTATGAATCTGCTTTCCTCCCCCGCCGCACAAAAGCTAACCCTCCGTGTTATTATGCGCCACGAAAATGAGACTCAGGGGAAAGTTGGAAGCCTCACCTTCCGACTTTTCCCACGCCTTGAGGCTCATTGCAGTGCCCGGCGCATCGAGACACAGAGGTTACTTTTGCAGAAAGGAGGGGGCACAAACTTAATTGCATAAACAAAAAGAACCATAACAGATATAGCCTTTGCTAAATCAATTACGGTTCTGTCTTTATCTCATATTCCTAACAGCACCGCACAGAAACAAGACGTACCCTCTTGTAACTATGCGTAAATACATGGCTTACAAGAGTTTACATCGTTCTTCCATACGTTCTAAGCTGTTAAAAAGTAATGCGTTCATATGAGTTATCCTTTCAAAATGTTATTGCCACTATAGCACAACGATTGTGGGTTTGCAAGTGCTAATTTGATGACCTCTCCACATTTAAGAATAAAATGCTTTCAGCTTTTCCTGCACCATATCAATCAGTTCACTTGTGTCAGCCTCCGAGTTCTCCCTAAAAGCACTGTCCAGATACTCAATAATCTTGGGCAGGCATACCATGTAATATCCGCGCTGCAACAGTCCCCGTACAACCTCTGTCAACAATCCGTAGGAAAGCTTCTCGGGCACAACTCCTTCAACTAATGCCGGATATGCCATCTGCAGGTTATCCGTGAGATTTTTCATGATATCCGGGTAGCTCAAATTACGCTCCCACTTGGAAAGCGCCTGTGGTGTAATTCCGAGACGCCGCGCCAGCTCCTCCTGTGTCATGTTTTTGTTTTGCCTACACTGGGATATTTTGGTTCCTAATTGTTCTAATCGGCTCATTTTGCCCTCCATTCCATAGCAGTCACATATATTTCGTTCTTGCCCCCTATGAAATAAGTATAACATCCATGCATCAAAACATAAAACAACCTTTTGTTGCCTGGTAGCTCAACCAAAACCACTCTTTCTAAAGCATTATAAGAAACCCGGATAAATTCATAAACTCCATACCACTAATCATTTCCCCGGGATAAATAACATACTCCTCTTCTCTCTTCGGCTTCATACATACAGACATCGGAAGCGGATTTACCAGCAGCACCTTATGAAGGGGCTTATTTTCCGCAGCAGGCTTTCGCATAGATTCAAAATCATACTCCAAAATGGGCACCTCTTCACTGTCAATGGTCTCTTGAAGACCGGCCATACGTGGACCACTCCATGACATATGTCTGATAAATTTTCTTATAAAGAATTTATTATCATCTGTGAAATACAGAATTCTTCTGTACCTTACTATGTTAAACAGCTTAACGGCAAACAGCGCCTCCGGGGTTTCAATATAAAAATCACACTTCTTTCCGAATCTTCCGCCAAGGAACCAAAAACGATGAGTTCCCTGCACAGGATATCCTTTTTCCCGGCATTTTTTCTTTACCTTGGAGCGAAGTCCTAAACGCTTGAAAATAATGCGGACATGGTGATATCCTTGATATATTACAACAATACCGATTACCAAAAACCAAAACTCCATACTACTTCTCCTCCGTTTTGCGATATACAAGATGTATCAACGGTGTCTTACCCACAACTACGGGATAGGGCATAAGTCCTTTATCCACAATCGCAAGCAACTGCGCTATTGTATATGCTCCCAGCGCCCCCATATGCTGATAAAATGCCGCTTCATCCACATGCTTGGGTACTCTGTTTTTCCTATTAAGCCAAAGCTCCACCATCTCCTTTGAGAGAAGCTCATACAACTCCTCTTCTATCTGTAGACAAGCCGGTGTCCAGCATTTTGACTCCTCAAAGGTTTGCGCCGGAATATCCAATTTCAGTTCTCCATCTGCGTCACGTCTCAATATACCCAGCTTTTCAAATTCCGGTATCAACTCATACAACTGCCTTTTATCGGTCTTTACATCACAAGGTAAAAATGATGCGAAAAAACGCAAGATACTTCGCAGGGAGCAATCGTACTTCAGTCGTTTATACGCATAGTGAGCTTCTCCGAACACCGACTGAAAATCCGCCATGATACAGTCGGGTTCATCGTTACTCTCCTTACTGTAACCGAACATTACCGGACCGGAAGCATCATATATGTTGTCTCTTGCCTGACCGTGCTCACATATAGTTCCCATCGCAAGCCATTTTCCCCCATTGGGTCTCTCCGGTATCTCTTTGGGCATATATACATAGTTTGCCACGCATCTATCAATTGCTTTTCCCAGTATCTGATACATTAGAAATAAAAGTAAGGTTGCTTTCTGTTTTTCCGTCATTTTCTCAAATTCAGTTCTCTTCGTGAGGGGTTCAAAATGCTTCCATGCGATATCCCAGACCTGTGACGCATACTTCTCTGCAAGCTTTTCCTGGGCCGGTATATCTCCAAAGGAATCCTCATACCGCTGCATAAAGCATCTGGTATACACAAGACCGCTTGATGTCCTTCCCATCAGCTCACCCTTCACAAGCTTTTCGATAGTCTGCTCAATATACGCACTTGGCATACCCATGGTGTCTGCAATACCTCTCACTGACACCGGGTTTTCATAAGCCAAAATCAAAATATTGGACTCAATATCCGAGCTTATCAGCGAATGGGGTTCCTCCCTAATCCCAACATGTCCAAAAATACCTATTCTTACTGACTTTGGCTCATAACTGAATTGCGAATACTTTTCCATATTTTCAAGTCCCTCTTTGATCTGATCCCGCGCAGTTGAAAGCC
>JAHAYJ010000067.1 GCA_018384375.1 Lachnospiraceae bacterium | reverse complement strand
GTTGAGCAGAATCAGAAATTGATCGATGATGTAGAAAAGGAACTGGCTGGTGAAGGCGCACAGTATCTGGAATACATGAATGACCTCAATGCATATCTCTGGGCGACAGATGAGAGAAACGACGCATTCGCTTCCTTTAAATGGGGTGGAAAGTTCTGGTCACCTGAAGCACTGAAGGTTGAGCTTGAATTAAAGTATAGTGATGGTTTCTTTGGTACTATCGCGGGTGTTTTAAGTCCCAGCAAAGTTAAAAAAGAGATTACGAATAGTAAGAATACAGCAGAGGAGCTTGTTAAAGATCTTCAGCAGCAGGAAGCAACGCTGGAATCCAAACAGAGTGCACTTGCAGCAGCACAGGCTAAGGAAACTGCAGCAGTTGCACAGCAGGTAGTAGCAAAACAGTTATCCGAGGTGGCTACAGCAGCAGTTGAAGCACAGAAAGCCAAGACAGAGGTTGAGAGTGCAAAGGCTGATGTGGAAGCTAAGGAAGCAGCAATCAAAGATCTCGAAAAACAGCTGAAAGCAGCAAAGAAAAGCTATGCAGCAACTCTGGCAGCATCCGAAAAACTGGAAACGGCCAAGCTGGATCTGACAAAAGCACAGGCAACCTTGGAAAAGGCTGAGGCAGAGCTTGAGAAAGCAAACAACAATCTTAAGGATGTGAAGATACTGGCAGCCGCAGCTCAGAACTATGCAAACTGGGCAAATGCACTGGTAACAAATCAAGTGACAAGATCTTATGCACAGGCAACGACAGAGGATGGAAAGCAGGTTCCTTCCTATAAGAACAATTTGAACTATGACCTTACAGATAAAGGCGTTATTTCAAGACCTGTTAAAAATTTCGTAGAAGTTTCCATTGGCGCCGCTTCAGATCAGGTAGTACCTTACTCCATCTACAGAGCTTATGTAGAGGCTATGTATAATACCTACTCCTATGATGAGTTGGTAAAAGGAGATAAAGGAAACGGCAAGGGTATTTCAACCGGTGGAACCATGGATGTGATCTATTGGGCGGTTGGCGCGGATAATAAGCTTGTCGGAACTCAGCCGATTGCAGAAAAAGATTTAAAAGATGGCGAAATATACTTTGTAGGTTATACCTTTAAGCATGAAAAGGATGGCTACCATATCGATGGTGTATTAGTCAAGTATTCAGATCCCACACCGGCACCCACCGAGAGCCCGGAACCCAGCGAAAGTCCGGCACCCAGTACAACACCGGTTCCGACTACAGCGCCTACAACAGAACCCGGCGGAGGTGATACTCCTGAGGGAGGAGATGATACTCCCGCTGATGGCGGTCTGGTAACCATTGAAGAAGGACCGGTAGCACTTGCCGCAGCTCCTGTAAATGCTGTAGCAGCCGAAGACGGCGCAGCAGTTTTGGGAGCAAGAAGAGTGGCTGCAAACACATCTGACGCAGCAGTTCTGGGTGCAAGACGCGGTACAGAGTATGCAGTACTTGGTAAGAGAAGAAGACCGGAAACCGGAGACAGTGCAGCAATCTGGATCTGGAGCTCCATGGTGGCATTGGCAGTCTGCGGAGCAGGAATTTCAGTAACCGGACTTGCAAAGAGCAGGAGAAAAAAAGAAGAGTCCGGTAAATAATTAAATCTTGTGTCATTGTACGAACCGTTCCCTAGAACATAGAGAACGGTTCGTCTGCAAATAGAAGGACAAAAAGCGAGAAAGACAATGGAGGTTGAAGGATGAAGCATATCCTTTTGGTTGATGATGACCAGATGAATCTTGTAATAGCAAAGCATGCACTTGACAAGGACTATCGTGTCACAAGTGTTACCTCCGGTATGGAGGCTTTGCATAAGCTGGAAGAGGATACACCGGATTTGATTCTGATGGATATAGAGATGCCTGAAATGGATGGGATGGAAACAACCCGCCGGATCAAAGCAAATGCCAAATGGAGTAAAATCCCACTCATTTTCCTGACAGCTGATTCCGATCCGATAACGGAGTCGGAGTGTCTTAAGCTGGGGGCGGATGATTTCATTGTGAAGCCCTTTGTCCCTATCGTAATGACAGGACGTATCAGTAGAATTCTGGAACTGAATGAACTGAAAACCGATCTGGAGCTGCAGCTGGAAAAGAAATCCAAGCAGATTGAAATGGTAACCTTGAATTCCATCATGTCAATTGCCAATACAATCGATGCCAAGGATAAATATACCAGCGGACATTCTGTCCGGGTGGCAAAATGTGCGGTGGAGATTGCCGGAAAGCTTGGCTGGAGCCAGAAGGAAATACAGAACTTTCATTATGTTGCCCTACTTCATGATATTGGAAAGATAGGTGTGCCTGACTATGTGCTAAATAAGGAAGAACCCCTTGCAAGCGAGGATTGGGCAATGATCCACAAGCATCCGATCACCGGCGGCGAGATTTTGAAGGATATTCATATGATTGAACATGTTCAGGAGGGCGCACTCTTTCATCATGAGCATTATGATGGAAACGGCTATCCCTTTGGACTTAAGGGGGAGGAGATCCCACTGTATGCCAGAATCATCAGTATTGCAGATTCCTATGATTCCATGTCTTCCAATCGCGTTTACCGGAAACGTTTACAGAATGACCGCATTATTGAGGAATTTGAAAGATGCAGGGGAAAACAGTTTGATCCCGGGCTTACAGATGTATTTCTTGGAATGTTGAAGGAAGGGTTCCATATTCCTTATGCGGATGACTGTAAGGCAGAGGATATTATGAGTGAGAGCAGTATCCTTTTGAACAAGGTTCTTGCCGAATATGCGGAGGAGGCAAGGATTCTGTCCATGCATGATGCACTGACGGGATTGCGAAACAGAACCTATGCCAAAAGCCGGGTTGATGAGCTTCTGGACAAAGGGCATAAGGGTGCTCTCTTTATGTTTGATCTGGACAATTTTAAAAAGATCAATGATACCTATGGACATATTGTGGGGGATAAGACTCTGCAGATGTTTGCCGAGGTATTAAAGGAAAATTCCGGGAGAAATGATGTGGCATGCCGCCTTGGGGGAGACGAGTTTATTGTTTTTTACACGGATATGGCTGAGCGGGAGAAGGCTGCTGAACAGGCAGAGAAGATCATCTACATGATTGCCGAGCGATTTAAGGAGCAGGAATTTATCGATGATGTCTCTGTATCTATGGGGATTGCGTTTTATCCCGATGATGGAAAAAATTTTCAAATGCTATATCAAAATGCGGATAAATCCCTTTATTACATTAAAAAGAATGGCAAAAATTCTTATCACATCTACAGTGATGGCGGGGAGAAGGGGGATAATACCGTCGCAGACATCGATAATGTGCGAAATCTGATCGAAGGAAGAATGGATGCCAGCAAGGGCGCTTTTCAGGTTGCATATGACGAATTCAGTAAAATATATGATTTTATTTCCCGCTGTGTGGAGCGAAAGCAACAGATGGTTCAGACGGTACTCTTTTCCATCAATACCAAAGACGATCGTTATCCCGATATCGAGACAATGGACAAAGCCATGGGCGCGTTGAGGGAAGCAGTCAAGGATTCTCTTCGATCGGTGGATGTGGGGACACAGTACAGCAGCAGTCAATATATTCTGATCTTATTGGATGCAGATCAGAACAACGGGAAAACGGTAGTGGAAAGAGTCATAGAACGATTTTATGAGAACTATAAGGGGCAGGATCTGATGCTGTCCTACGATATGCAGACGATGCAGCCGAGACTAAAATGATAGAAGAATTTATGCTGCAATAAAGAAGGAAAAGATACCGGATGTCTTGTGGTATTGCTCTTGCGAAGGGACTTAGAATAATGGTATACTAAAAAGGTATTTTGTACTGGAAGAGAAAGGGTACCGGAGGAACAACAGCGTGCAGGATGCAGTGGCAAGGATTCTGGAAGGAAATTTTAATAATGATTTACATTCTTTGGATTTCTCAAGTCCTGTAATTGAACTGACATTGCGGGAAGGCGAATGCTATGAAGGAAGCTTTTTTGTTTACGGACCGGAGGGGGAAGTGACAGAAGGAACCGTTTCTTCAAGCAGGCTGAGGATGCAGTGCCTGACGGAACATTTTTCAGGACAGCAGGAGGAAATCCCCTATCGGTTTGATGCTTCCGGAATGCAGGAGGGGGATACTCTTAAGGGCGAATTCCGTATTATCTCCAATCAGGGAGAATACTATATCCCTTACGATATCCGGATCGAAGAAAGCACGTTAGAATCGGAGCTTGGAAGCATTAAAAACCTTTTCCATTTTACCAATCTTGCCAGAACCAATTGGGAGGAAGCGGTAAATCTATTTTATTCAAAAGATTTTCCACGTGTATTTACAGGTGCGGACAGACAATACTATTCGGTTTACAGAGGACTTTCCACAAGTGGAAGAAGACAGCAGAATGTAGAAGAGTTTCTTCTTGAAATCAAGAAGAAACAAAAGGTTGAATTTATTCTTGAAGAATCGGAAATACGGATCGAGAATCCCTGTGATGTGGTGGAGAGCAGAATCGTCATCAATAGAAACGGATGGGGTTACTCAGAATTGAACATCGAAAAAGAGGGGGATTTTCTTGCCCTCGAAAAGGAAGTGATCCGGGATGAGGATTTTCTGGGAAACTGCTACAGACTTCCCTTTTATGTGGACAGCAAATGCCTTCATGCCGGCAGAAATTACGGTACCATCAGAATCTTCAATCCCTACGTTTCTCTGACAGTCAATATTCTGGCTGTCAATAAGCCGGTTGCCACGAAAATTGTGCAGATACGCAGGCAAAAAAAGCATGCAGTGATGGAACTGATGCAGTACTATGAGGCCTTCCGCACAAAAAAGATCAGTGCGGCCTCCTGGATGAAGGAGACAGAGCTGCTGGTAAACAGGCTGCTGGAAATGGATGAACGCGATGTGGCGGTAAGACTCTTCCAGGTTCAGCTTCTGATCACCCAGGAAAGATACAATGAGGCACAGTGGATGCTTGAGCAGGCAGACACGATGATGACGGGCGATTTTGATCCGGCCATTTACAGCTATTATTTATATCTGACTACACTGCTTGATCGGCGGGAAGCCTACATTGATGAGGTTGCTGAGCAGGTGGAACGTATTTTCACTCAGAATTCAGATAACTGGAGAATTGCATGGCTGCTTCTGTATTTGTCCGGGGATTACGCCAAAAGTCCTTCAAAAAAGTGGCTGATCCTGGAAGAACAGTTCAGACAGGGAAGCAGCAGCCCGGTGTTATATATTGAGGCATGGAATCTGATCGTGGCAAATCCCACGCTTCTCATGAAGCTGGATGGATTTGAGATGCAGATATTGTCTTACGCTGCAAAGAGAGAGCTCTTGACACCGGGGGTAATAGAGCAGATTACTTATCTTTCCGGAAAGCAGAAGCTATATTCAGGAAGGCTGTTTTTTATTCTGAAGAGCTGCTATGCGGTGGTGCCTTCCGAGGAGATCCTGCAGGTGATCTGTACGCTTCTGATCAAGGGAAACAGAACAGATGCGGAAGCGTTTCTATGGTATGAAAAGGGGATCGAGAAGGAGCTTCGGATCACGAGACTCTATGAATATTATATGATGTCCTTTCCACTCACACAAAAGCGGACAATTCCCAAAATTGTCCTGATGTATTTTGCATTTGACAGCAATCTGGACAGTATGCACAACTCTTTCCTGTATGCGTATGTGCATAAGAATAAAGCGCAATATCCGGAGCTGTACGAGAATTACAGGGAACAGATTGAACGGTTTGTGGTATTTCAGATCCTGAAAGGAAAGAACAATCAATATCTGGCATATCTGTATAAAAATCTGATCACACCGGTGATGGTCACGCCGGAAACGGCAAAGGGACTCATCAACGCACTTTTTGTGCACAGGGTCACTGTAAAGAGGAATGATATCCGAAAAATCATCATTATTTATGAGAAGGAGCGCAAGGAGGTCATTTATCCGGTCAGCGGACAGGAGGCGTACATTCCTGTATATGGAACGGACTGTCGTCTGCTCCTTCAGGATAAATGGGGAAACCGTTATTGCCGGGAGGAGGAATATGACCTGGAGAGGCTTCTGATGCCGGACAAGCTGTCAACGATGCTGGTGCCTTACGCAGGCGATTGTATTCATTTTGACCTATGGCTCTGTGAACGGGGCAGGGAGCTTGCGGGAGTCAGTGACGAGAACGTAGAGTGTATGAAACGTATTTCCCGGTCAGACCAGGTGGAGGAGGACGTTCAGAAGGAAATCCGGATGAAGCTGATCCATTTTTATTATGATCATGACCGGATGCGGGAGCTGGATGATTATCTGGCAGAGCTTTTGCCGGAGCAGACAGAGGGCGGCAGCTTTGCCGAGCTTGTGCGCATCATGGTTGTGCGGGGAATGCATGAAAAAGCCTATGAGTGGATCAAGCTCCGCGGAGGAGAAGGCGTTGAAGCCAAGATTATTGTGAGACTCTGCAGCAGACTGATCTCCTTGGAGGGCATGACAGAGAATGCTGTGATGACTGCTTTGATCTTTATGGCGTTCAAGGCGGGAAAATATGATGAAAATCTGCTGCTCTATCTGTGTAAATTCTTCCGGGGAACGAGCAAGGAAATGCGGGATATCTGGAAGGCAGCGGAGAGCTTTGGTGTGGATACCTACGAGCTCAGTGAGAGGATACTGGTTCAGATGTTGTATACGGGAGCGCATGTGGGTGAGAAGATCGCAATCTTTAAGCGATATATTTCCGGTGGCGCCAAGCTTGATGTGGAACTGGCATTTCTGGCCCAGAACTCTTATGATTACTTTGTGAGGGATAAGGTGACAGACCCGTATATTCTGGAGGATATGCAGCGGGCAATGGAGCGTCAGGAGGAACTTCCGTATGTGTGCAAGCTGGCATATACCAAGTTTTATGCGGAAAACAGAAAGCTGATCGATGAAACGATTTCCCGTTGGCTGCTTCTTTTCCTGAGGGAGATCCTGGACCAGGGCAGTTATTTCCCATACTTTAAGGAGTACGCAGAGAATATTGCCTTTATGCGTCAATTTGCGGATAAGACCATGGTGGAATACCATGTTAAGGAGGGCAGTAAGGCGCAGATCCATTACCTGATTGAGCGGGAAGGCCAGCAGGAGGGAGAATACGAAAAAGAAGAAATGCAGGACATGTTTCATGGAGTCTGCGTAAAACAGTTTATTCTGTTCTTTGGAGAACGACTTCAATACTATATTACAGAGGTAGACGGAGAGAAGGAGCAGCTAACCGTCAGCGGAACCCTCAGCAGAAATGAAACCAGTGCAGACCAGAAGGAAAGCAAGTATCAGCTGATCAACGACATTGCGACGGGAAGAAATCTGCATGACTATGATACGATGGAAAAGCTTTTGAATGAATATTTTGAGCAGGATTATCTGGTGAACGAATTTTTCAGGATGATATAAGGGCGGGCATTAAGATGTTTCAAATCCAGAAGGATGGAAAGGAAAAAAAGAATGAACAGGGGATAGCGGTAGGCTATGATCTGGGGCATCAGTTTGCACAGATCAGCTACTGCAGTCTGAATGGGCAGGAACCGGAGACAGTCTCGGCAGTTGCAGGAACAGAGCAGTATAATATTCCGGCTGTCCTCTGCAAAAGAGTCGGTGTAGGACAGTGGTATTATGGAAAGGAAGCTGTCAAATTTGCGAAGGAAGAGGGAGGCATTCTGGTCGAAGATCTTCTTTTGCTGGCGCAGCGCGGCGAGGACGTAATGGTCGAGGGGGAAGCCTTTGATCCGGTGGCACTGCTTACCCTCTTTATCAAAAGAAGTCTTTCCCTCTTAAGCATGCAGGTATCTCTGGGGCGGATCGAAAGTATTATGTTTACGGTGGAAGAACTGACTCCGCGACTGGTGGATGTGCTTTCAAGAGTTGCCGCCGGTCTGCAGATAAAGACACAGAATATCTGTTTCCAAAATCATCTGGAAAGCTTTTATGCCTATATGCTGCACCAAAGCAGTGAATTGAGGAAGCATGATGTGGTAGTTTTCGAATACAGCGATGCGCTGAAAATGCTTCAGCTTGGCTGTAACCTGAGAACGACTCCCATTGTGGTCACGATTGAACAGAAGGATTTCCCACAGATGCTCCGCAGAGTATGGGCACAGGAGGAGAGCGGCCGGGAACAGCAGAAGCAGGAGCTGGATGAACTGTTTGCACAGATCGTACAGGAAAATCTACAGGGCAGACTGGTATCGACCATATTCCTGCTGGGAGATGGATTTAAGGAAGGCTGGGCCAAGGAATCCCTAAAGCTGCTATGCAGGAACCGGAGAGTGTTCCAGGGGAATAACCTATACAGTAAAGGGGCCTGCTACGGAATACTGGAGCGTTTAAAGCCCAGCGAGGAAGGAAAGAAATATGTGTATCTGGGGGCTGATAAGCTGAAGTCCAATATCGGAATGAAAGTGCTTCGGCGGGGGGAGGACTCCTATTATGCGATTCTGGATGCAGGTAGCAACTGGTATGAGACGGTGTCGGACTTTGACATCATTCTGGAGGACGGAGACACGGTGGATCTCATCATTACCCCGCTTACGGGTGGTGATGTGACAGAGCGGCAGGTGCATCTTCCCGGAATCCCGGACAGACCACGGGCAACGACCAGGCTGAACATCCACCTGGAAATGACTGCTGTCAACCAGGCAACGGTAACGGTGGAGGATAAGGGATTTGGAGAACTGTTCCCTTCAAGCGGAAAAGCGTGGTCATCTACGATAATGGTATAGCGGGGAGGTATTATGGGCAGAGCGTTGTTATGTACGGGAAAATATGCACAGAAGCCGTACTATTTCAGTAAGGTATGTGTAAACGTATATTGCGTGGAAGAATTGTGCTTTCTGTTTGCAAGTAACCCGTTTGTGATTGACAATGATATCATGGATAAGGAGCTTGCGCGTTGGATCGATGAAGAATGCGGGCTTGCTGATCTGGGACATCAGCTGCTGCTTCTGTTCAACAGAGGAAGTCAGCCGGGAATTTTTGTCAATACGATATTAGATTATGTAAACTACTGTACGCCCAGGCAGAGGGCAAAAATTGAGGAAGTGCTGAAGAGCAGTGCGGGGCTCAATGACTACGAAAGAAAGAAAAAGCAGGCGGACTATTTGCTGAAGAACCACAGAAACCGCATGGCGCTAAACGACTATGAGCGTCTTAGCAGGGAGCTTCCTGAGGCGGAAAGTGCCCTGAAGCCTTCTATCTATCATAATATGGGCGTGGCGTATGCGGGCTTTTTTATGTTTGATATGGCGGCTAGATATTTCAAGAAGGCTTATGATATGTCCGGGAATACAGAGTCCGGCGTACAGTTTCTAGCAGCAAAGCGGCTGTCCCTCCATGAGGAGGCCTATGTCGCCTTTATTGCTGAGCACGGGGAATACCATGAGCTCTCCCTTCAGGTTGAAAAAAGGTTGATGGATGCGAAGGGGCAGTTTGAAGCATCTGAGGAGAAGCGGATGATGTCGGCACTGGGGATCTACAAGGATGAGGGAAATGTAGCCTCCTACTATGAAGAAATTGATAAACAGATAACAGTATTGAAGGATGAATATCGCCAGCTTGTAGAGGCATAGAGAACGATGGGATTATGGAAGAAATTTCTCCAGTGGAGAAAAAATGCGGAAGAACCGGAATATGAAATTGAAGACTGGAATGAGATCGTCTATGACAGAGATGATCTGAAGATCAATGACCGGGATCAGCGGGAAGAGTATGTAAAGGGCTGCCTGGAGCAGATCGCGGAAGCATCCAAGGAACTTGAAAACCTTCAATTTGAATATAATATGGTAACCTCCTACTTAAAGGATATGGAGGAAATCGAGGCCCTTCCCGAGGAAGAAAAGCTTGAACTGGCAGAATGGGCAAAGAAGATCGATGCACTTGAGGAGCAGCAGTCCGGCTATAAGGAACGGAAAAACAGGATGAGCGAAGAAAAGTTCCGGCAGATGGAGCGCCTGGAGGAAGAGGTGCAGGAGGGACTTGAAAAGCTGACGCAGGCGGAGGACTATCAGGAACTGATCAAGCGTGATCTGCGCAGGCTGGACGGAGAGAAGCATGCCTATCTGTTCCGGAAGAGCGAACTTATGCGGATCATTGCCGACACCAGATCTATGACGATCATCTGTACCGTAGCGGTGATTATGTGTATTTTGATTCTGCTGATCCTGCAGTTTGGACTGAAAATGGATACAAAACTGGGATGCCTGGCAGCCGGGGCGATCGGCGCGATTGCCATTACAGCCATCTTTATCAAGCATAATGATTCGGTGAGAGAGCTTGCCCAGGTGGAAAACGGAATCGGAAAGATCATCCGGCTCCAGAACACGGTGAAGATCCGGTATGTGAACAACACCCATCTTCTGGATTATCTTTATATGAAGTATAATGTTTCCAGTGCCGGGGAGCTTGGAAAGAGCTGGCAGCAATATCAGGAGGAGCGGGAAGAACGTCACAGCTATCAACAGGCAGAACGGCAGATGGATCAGCTACAGAAGGAATTCCTTCACACACTGAGACGGTATCAGGTTAAGGATCCGATGATCTGGCTTCATCAGACCAAGGCCCTTCTGGATAAAAAGGAAATGGTAGAGATCAGACACAGCCTGATCATTCGGAGACAATCTCTTCGCAGGCGGATGGACTACAATAAAGAAGTGATCGCGGGAAATGCACAGGCTGAGATTAAGGATCTGGTAGAACAGTATCCTAAGTATGCAAAGGAGATACTGGATATCGTCGGTCAGTATGAAAAGAATTTTTCTTGACTTCCCCTTGGGGGCATGATAGCATGATAAACGGATAGTGGAGCACTTTATTCTGATAATGGAACGAAGTGTAAAGCATAAGTTTCAGAGCCGCAATCTGCGGCTGAATGGAGGAGAAGATTATGAAAAAGTTTGGAGCATTGTTACTGGCAGCTTCTATGGCAGCCGGACTGCTTGCCGGGTGCGGAGCAAAAGAAGAATCCGCAGAAGTACAGGCAACAGAAACGCAGGCGGAAGCGTCAGGAGAAAGAACGACCTTTACCGTAGGATTTGACGCAGAATTCCCGCCTTATGGCTATATGGATGAGAACGGAGATTATACCGGCTTCGATCTTGATCTGGCGCAGGAGGTCTGCGACCGCAACGGTTGGGAGCTTGTGAAGCAGCCCATTGATTGGGATTCCAAGGATATGGAGCTTTCTTCTGGATCTATTGACTGTATCTGGAACGGCTTTACCATGAATGGCCGTGAGGATGCCTACACCTGGTCCGTACCTTATGTGGACAACAGTCAGGTGTTTGTCGTAAAGAGCGATGCGGGAATGAAAGCGCAGGCAGATCTTGCAGGCAAAATCGTAGGGGTACAGAAGGATTCTTCTGCACTTGCAGCGCTTGAGGGTGATGCGGCAGAGCTTGCGGGTACCTTTGCTGAGTTAAAGCAGTATGCCGATTACAATACAGGCTTTATGGATCTGGAAGCAGGTGCAATTGATGCCCTGGCAATCGATATCGGTGTTGCAAGCTATCAGATCGAGTCAAGAGGAGACGGCTATATGATCCTCGATGAGAAGCTGGCTACAGAGCAGTATGGGATCGGTTTCCTTCTTGGAAATGAGGAGTTGAAGAATCAGGTAGAGAAGACGCTCCTTGAAATGGTTGATGACGGCAAGTTTATGGAAATCGCTGAAAAATACGGTTTGGGAGACAGTGTATGTCTTGGTAAATAGGAACAGAATTTAAGGGCAGATGAATCATTTTTCCAAAGCGCAGGAGCTGTGCGCGGAAGTGTGTTTTTCTGCCCCTGTTTGTTTCAATAAGTGACACCGAAGGCTGTTAGGAGGATTGGAGTCAAGATGAGTGTAGCGACTATGCTGATGCAATTAGGAAAAGGAATGATATCGACGGCAGAAATATTTTTTCTGACGCTTCTTTTTTCCCTGCCTTTAGGACTGCTGGTTTCCTTTGGAAGAATGTCAAAGAACGGTCTGGTCAGAGGAATCAGCAAGTTTTATATTTCGATCATGCGGGGAACGCCCCTGATGCTTCAGCTGCTGGTGGTGTATTTTGCTCCGTATTATCTCTTTGGGCTAAACCTGCGGGGATATCGCTTCCCGGCAATTATTCTGGCGTTTTCCATCAATTACGCAGCTTACTTTGCTGAGATTTACAGAGGCGGTATTGAGTCCATGGCAGTGGGACAATATGAGGCGGCAAAGGTTCTGGGGTACAATAAGGTTCAGACCTTTTTCAAAATCATATTGCCGCAGGTGATCAAACGGATCCTGCCTTCCATCACCAATGAAACGATCACGCTGGTGAAGGATACCTCCCTTGCTTTTGTGCTGGCACAGGCAGAAATGTTTACCATGGCAAAGCAGATCGCTGCAAAAGACACCAGTATGATGCCGTTGATGGTAGCCGGTCTGTTTTATTATGTGTTTAACCTTCTGGTTGCCTTTGTGATGGAGCGGATCGAGAAGAGTATGAGCTATTATCGTTAAGGTGGTTTGGAACGCGGAATGGGAATGAGAGGAAACATGGAAAGAGACAGCAATATTTTACTGGAAATCAATCATATGAGAAAGGGCTTTGACGGTCTGCATGTACTGAAGGACATTTCTCTGTCAGTCAGGGAGGGAGAGGTCATTTCCATTATCGGTCCTTCCGGTTCCGGAAAGTCAACGCTTCTGCGCTGTGCCACCATGCTGGAGACGATGGATGGCGGGGAACTCAGCTATCTTGGGGAGAAGGCAGCCTGGGAGGAAGACGGAAGGTGTGTGTATGCACCGAAAAGCAAGCTGAAGGAGATCCATAAGCATTTCGGATTGGTATTCCAGAACTTTAATCTTTTCCCGCACTACAGTGTGCTGAAGAATATTATTGACGCTCCTGTCAGTGTGGATAAAATCCCCAAAAAAGAGGCAACAGAGCGTGCTGAGAAGCTGCTTTTGCAGCTTGGACTGGCAGACAAGGCGGATGCCTATCCATACCAGCTTTCCGGCGGACAGCAGCAGAGAGTTTCTATTGCTAGAGCGCTTGCTCTGCAGCCCAAGATCCTGTTTTTTGATGAACCGACTTCGGCGCTTGATCCGGAGCTTACGGGAGAGGTGCTTAAGGTAATTAAGCAGCTGGCAAGTGAGCATATGACCATGATCATTGTCACGCATGAAATGCAGTTTGCAAGGGAATTGTCAGACCGTATCATATTTATGGAGCAGGGGCTCATACAGGCGGAAGGGTCACCGGAGGAGATTTTTGCATCTGACAATGAAAGAGTAAGGGAATTTATTGGAAAGTTCCAATCATAAATAAATAATCAATTGTATTGCCTCTTAGAGGCGGAATGGAGGAAACCATGAAAAAGATGGAGCAGCTTTACGAAGGAAAGGCAAAGAAGGTATTTGCAACAGATGACCCGGATGTGGTGATCGTTGATTATAAGGATGATGCAACGGCCTTCAACGGAGAGAAGAAAGGAACCATCGTGGGCAAGGGTGTGATCAACAACCGCATGACCAACCATGTTTTCAAGCTTCTTGAGAAGGAAGGTGTTCCTACCCATCTGATTGAGGAACTGAGCGATCGGGAGACCGCAGTAAAGAAGGTAGAGATCGTACCGCTTGAGGTGATTATCCGCAACGTGGCAGCAGGAAGCTTTTCCAAGCGTCTTGGTGTACCGGAGGGAACTCCCTTTGCAGAACCTACCATCGAGTTCAGCTACAAGAATGATGCGCTGGGTGATCCGCTGATCAACAGCTACTTTGCAGTGGCACTGGGACTTGCAACCTGGGAGGAGATCGATACCATCAAGAAATATGCGTTTAAGGTGAATGAGGTTCTGAAGGCATACTTCCTCCAGGCAGGCATTAAGCTGATCGACTTTAAAATTGAATTCGGCCGTTTCCACGGACAGATTCTTCTGGCAGACGAGACATCACCTGATACCTGCCGTCTGTGGGATGTCAATACCAATGAAAAACTGGATAAGGATCGTTTCCGCAGGGATCTTGGAAACGTAGAGGAAGCTTACAACGAGGTGTTCAAGCGTCTGGGACTTGCATAGGTTCCGGAGAGCTGACAGTTTAAGGTTGATACCGACAGAGGAGACATATGAGAGAAGACAGCGACAGGTTCATGGGGGATAAGCTTGGAGAAGAGTGCGGCGTTTTTGGCGCATATGATTTTGACGGTGCCGATGTGGCATCTACGATTTATTACGGATTGTTTGCCCTGCAGCACCGCGGACAGGAAAGCTGCGGTATTGCGGTGAGTGATACGGCAGGTCCGAAGGGAAAGGTATTAAGCTCCAAGGATATGGGACTTTTAAATGAAGTGTTTACACCTGAGATTCTGGAAAAGCTGAAAGGGGATATCGGTGTAGGACATGTGAGGTATTCCACAGCGGGAAGCTCCACAAGGGAAAATGCCCAGCCGCTTGTGCTGAACTATGTGAAGGGGACTCTGGGCATGGCACACAACGGAAACCTGATCAATACCCCGGAGCTCAGGCAGGAGCTTGCCTATACCGGAGCAATTTTCCAGACAACCATCGACTCGGAGGTCATTGCCTATCTGATTGCCCGGGAAAGGCTGAATTCCAAAACGGTTGAGGAAGCAGTGGGGAGAGCCATGAAGAAGATCAAGGGAGCCTATTCCCTGATCGTGATGTCCCCCCGGAAGCTGATCGGAGCCCGGGATCCTTTTGGTTTCAGACCTCTCTGCATCGGAAAGAGGGAAAACACCTATGTGCTTGCCTCGGAGACCTGTGCTTTAGACACCATTGGAGCGCAGTTTATCAGGGATGTGGAGCCCGGAGAGATCGTTACCATTTCCCCGGAAAAGGGAATTGAATCGGACAGAAGCATGTGCCTTCCCAAGGAGCAGCATGCAAGGTGTGTGTTTGAATACATCTATTTTGCAAGGCCGGACAGCTATATTGACGGAATGAGTGTATACAATTCCAGGATCCTGGCCGGAAAGTATCTTGCCATTGATTCTCCGGTGGAGGCAGATCTTGTGGTGGGTGTGCCGGAATCGGGAAACTGTGCGGCATTGGGCTATTCCCTGCAGTCGGGAATTCCTTACGGACAGGCTTTTGTGAAAAACAGCTATGTGGGCAGAACCTTCATTAAGCCCAAGCAGAAGAGCAGGGAAAGCAGTGTGCAGGTAAAACTGAATGCCCTGCGCGAGGTCGTTGCGGGAAAACGGATCATTATGATCGATGATTCCATTGTGCGCGGTACTACCTCGGACAGAATTGTGCGAATGCTGCGGGATGCTGGAGCAAAGGAAGTACATATGAGAGTCAGCTCACCGCCGTTTTTATGGCCGTGTTACTTTGGCACAGATGTACCGGCAAGGGAACAGCTGATTGCCCATAATCGCACCGTGGAAGAGATCTGTAAGATCATCGGTGCAGATTCCCTTGGCTATCTGAGGGAAGAGCGTCTTGAGCAGATTGTGGAAGGCAGAAGTATCTGCAAGGGATGCTTTACCGGGAAATACCCGCTTGAACCGCCTACGGAGGATATCCGAGGAGAATTTGATCAATAAAGAAGGAAAGGTTACAGGAGGAACTGTGGAAAATGAGTACAGACAGATATGTGAGTCCTTTATCTGAGAGATATGCCAGCAAGGAAATGCAGTATATTTTCTCTCCCGACATGAAATTCAGAACCTGGAGAAAGCTCTGGATCGCGCTGGCAGAGACGGAGATGGAGCTTGGCCTGTCACAGAACGGAAAACCGGTTATCACGAAGGAACAGATCGATGAACTGAAGGCCCATGCAGAGGACATCAATTATGATGTGGCAAAGGCAAGAGAAAAAGAAGTGCGGCATGATGTGATGAGTCACGTCTATGCCTACGGGCAGCAGTGTCCCAAGGCAGCAGGCATCATTCATCTGGGCGCTACAAGCTGCTATGTGGGGGATAATACGGATATCATTGTGATGACCAAGGCCCTGCAGCTGGTAAAGAAAAAGCTGGTGAATGTGCTGAATGAGCTTGCCGCTTTCGCAGATAAGTATAAGGAGCAGCCTACCCTTGCTTTTACTCATTTTCAGCCTGCCCAGCCTACTACGGTAGGGAAAAGGGCAACCCTTTGGATGCAGGAATTTTATATGGATCTGCAGGATCTTGATTATGTTCTTTCCGGTATGAAGCTTTTAGGCTCCAAGGGAACCACCGGAACGCAGGCCTCCTTCCTGGAGCTGTTTAACGGGGACCAGGAGACCATTGACAAGATTGATCCCATGATTGCACAGAAAATGGGCTTCAAGGAATGCTATCCGGTATCCGGGCAGACCTACTCCCGCAAGGTGGATACCAGAGTGGTAAATGTGCTTGCAGGGATAGCGGCAAGTGCTCACAAAATGTCAAATGATATCAGACTCCTTCAGCATCTGAAGGAGGTGGAGGAGCCCTTTGAGAAGAGCCAGATCGGTTCCTCGGCGATGGCCTACAAGAGAAATCCCATGAGAAGTGAGAGGATTGCATCCCTGTCAAGGTATGTTATGGTTGATGCCCTGAATCCTGCCATCACCTCGGCGACCCAGTGGTTTGAGAGAACCCTGGATGACTCCGCAAACAAGCGGCTTTCCATTCCGGAGGGCTTTCTTGCCATCGACGGAATCCTGGATCTTTGCCTGAATGTGGTGGACGGTCTTGTGGTCTATCCGAAGGTCATCGAGAAGCATATGATGAGTGAGCTTCCCTTCATGGCAACCGAAAATATCATGATGGATGCCGTTAAGCTTGGCGGAAACAGACAGGAGCTCCATGAGAGGATCAGGGAGTTATCCATGGAGGCAGGAAGGAATGTGAAGGTTGAGGGAAAGGAAAACAATCTGCTGGAGCTGATCGCGGCAGATCCTGCGTTCAACATGTCCCTTGAGGATCTGCAAAAGACCATGGAGCCCTCAAGATATGTGGGACGCTCCAAGGAGCAGGTGGAAAGCTTTCTTGCGAAAGTGATACAGCCGGTACTGAAGGAAAACGAGGAGCTGCTTGGTGTAAAAGCAGAGATTAATGTATAAAACCAGGAGGAAAGAGCTTTGGGTGGCTTTTTTGGCGCAGCACTAAAAAAAGATTGTGTATTTGATTTGTTCTTTGGGACGGACTACCATTCCCATCTGGGAACCAGAAGAGCAGGAATGGCAGTGTACAGTGAGGAGAAGGGCTTTGACAGAGCCATTCACAATATTGAGAATGCTCCCTTCCGTACCAAATTTGATAAAGATGTCAATGAGATGCAGGGAAACTTGGGAATCGGCTGTATTTCAGACTACGAGCCGCAGCCGCTGCTTGTCAGATCCCATCACGGAACCTACGCCATTATGACGGTGGGAAAAATCAATAATACGGAGGAGATCCTCAAAAAAATCTTTTCTATGGGACACTCTCATTTTCTGGAGATGAGCGGTGGCGATATCAATGCCACGGAGCTGGTTGCTGCCATCATCAATCAGAAGGATAACCTGATCGAGGGGATTCAGTTTGCCCAGGAAATGATAGACGGGTCCATGACCATCGCCCTTCTTACGCCTATGGGCATTTATGTGGCAAGAGATAGGCTTGGAAGAACCCCGGTTGCAATCGGAAAGAAGGAGGAGGGCTACTGCATTGCGTTTGAGAGCTTTGCCTACCTGAATCTGGGCTATGTTGAGGAGCGGGAGCTTGGGCCGGGAGAAATCGCGATCGTAACCCCGGAGGAGGTCCGTACCCTGGTTAAGCCGGGAACGGATATGAAGATCTGCACCTTCCTCTGGGTATATTACGGCTATCCGTCCTCATCCTATGAGGGGATCAGTGTTGAGAAAATGCGCTATAACTGCGGCGCACTGCTTGCCAAGAGAGATGATGTGGAGCCGGACAATGTGGCAGGTGTGCCGGATTCCGGTATTGCCCATGCCATCGGATACTCCAATGAGTCGGGAATTCCATTTTCCAGACCGTTTATCAAGTACACGCCTACCTGGCCAAGATCCTTCATGCCGACCATTCAGAGTCAGCGGAATCTGATCGCCAAGATGAAGCTGATCCCGGTACATGATCTGATCCAGGATAAGAGTCTGCTTCTGATCGATGACTCTATTGTAAGGGGAACCCAGCTTCGGGAGACCACGGAATTCCTTTATCAGAGCGGAGCTAAGGAGGTTCACATCAGACCTGCGTGCCCGCCGCTTTTGTACGGATGTAAATATCTGAACTTCTCCCGTTCCTCCTCGGAGATGGATCTGATCACCAGAAGGATCATCAAGGAGATGGAGGGAGACGGAAAAAATGTGAACTTAAGTGCCTACTCAAATCCGGAGACACCGGAGTATCAGGAAATGGTAAGGCGGATCGGCGTTCAGCTGAATTTTACAACGCTTCGTTATCACAGGCTGGATGATATGATCGCCTCGGTGGGGATTGACAGAAGCAGGCTATGCACCTATTGCTGGGATGGTAAGGAATAAAATTGGGGAAGGGGAATTGCAGCAAAGATGACAATTGTAGATGTATTGGAACAGAACAGCAGAAGCTACGGGGATGAAATCTGTCTGGTGGAGATCAATCCTGAGGTGAAGGAGGTCAGAAGGGTAACATGGAAAGAATATGAACTGATGGAGCCCAATCCGCTGACTCATTACCGCAGGGAAATCACGTGGAGAGTGTTTGACGAGAAGGCAAACCGGTTTGCCAATCTTTTGCTGGAGAGGGGAATCAAAAAGGGAGACAAGGTGGCAATTCTGCTTATGAACTGTCTGGAATGGCTCCCCATTTATTTTGGTATTTTAAAGACAGGGGCACTGGCAGTGCCGCTGAATTTCCGGTATGCGCCGGATGAGATCGAATACTGTGTGAATCTGGCCCAGGTGGATATTCTGGTATTCGGGCCGGAATTTATCGGACGTGTGGAGGAGATCGCAGACTCCGTCAGTAAAAACAGGCTGTTGTTTTTTGTGGGAGATCACTGCCCCTCCTTTGCGGAGGATTACAATGCACTGACCTCCAACTGCTCCAGTGTGGCACCAAAGATCGAACTGGACGAAAAGGACGATGCGGCTATTTATTTCTCCTCGGGAACCACAGGCTTCCCGAAGGCAATCTTACATAATCATGAAAGTCTGATCCATTCCTGCAGGGTGGAGCAGAATCATCACGGTCAGACCAGGAAGGATGTGTTCTTGTGCATTCCCCCGCTGTATCACACCGGGGCAAAGATGCACTGGTTCGGCTCGCTCCTTTCGGGAAGCAAGGCGGTTCTTCTGAAGGGAACCAAGCCGGAGTATATACTGGATGCGGTGTCGAAAGAAAAGTGCACGATCGTATGGCTTTTGGTGCCCTGGGCACAGGATATTCTGGAGGCGCTTGACAGTGGGAAACTGAAGCTTGCGGATTATGAGCTATCCCAGTGGAGACTGATGCATATCGGCGCACAGCCGGTTCCCCCCAGTCTGATCAAGCATTGGAAACGCTATTTCCCTGCACACCAGTATGATACCAACTATGGATTAAGTGAATCCATCGGTCCCGGCTGCGTACATCTTGGGGTTGAAAACATCCATAAGGTAGGTGCGATCGGAAAGCCCGGCTTTGGCTGGGAGGTCAGGATCGTGGATGAAGCAAGGAAGGATGTGAAGCAGGGAGAGGTAGGAGAGCTTGCTGTAAAGGGACCCGGCGTCATGACCTGTTATTATAACGATGAGAAGGCAACCGCAGAGGTTCTTTCCGATGACGGCTGGCTGTTTACGGGAGATATGGCGATGATGGATGAGGATGGCTTCATCTTTCTGGTAGACCGCAAGAAGGACGTGATTATCAGCGGTGGAGAGAACATTTATCCGGTCCAGATCGAGGATTTTATCAGAAACCATAACGCTGTTCATGATGTGGCGGTGATCGGTATTCCCGATAAGCGTCTTGGGGAGACTACCCTTGCCGTGATCGAGCGGAAGCCCGATGTGGAATGCACAGAGGAAGAGATCATGGAATTCTGCAGGAAGCTGCCCAGATATAAGAGACCGCATAAGGTGATTTTTGCGGAGATTCCAAGAAACCCTACCGGCAAGATTGAAAAGCCCAAGCTGCGTGAAAAGTACTGCGGTATGAGACTGGTAGAGGCACAGAACAGAGGATAGGGGGGGACAACAATGTTTATTAAGATAATGATGCTGATCGTATTTTTCGGGGTGATGATCGGCATTGGCTTTTACTGTAGGAGACATGCCACGGATGTCAACGGATTTGTGCTTGGTGGAAGAAGCGTGGGACCGTGGCTTACTGCCTTTGCATACGGGACATCCTACTTTTCGGCAGTTATTTTTGTGGGTTATGCAGGGCAGTTTGGATGGAAGTATGGGATTGCGTCAACCTGGATCGGGATCGGAAATGCACTGATCGGTTCCATGCTTGCATGGGTGATCCTGGGAAGAAGAACCAGAATTATGACACAGCATTTGGACAGTGCAACCATGCCAGAATTTTTCGGAAAGCGTTTCCAGTCCAAGGGACTGAAGATCTTTGCATCCGTTATCGTGTTTCTCTTTCTGATTCCCTATACGGCATCCTTGTATAACGGACTTTCCCGACTGTTTGGTATGGCATTTGATATTGATTATACGGTGTGTATTGTAGTGATGGCAGTTCTGACGGGGATCTATGTGATTGCGGGTGGCTATATGGCAACTGCGATTAACGATTTCCTGCAGGGGATTGTTATGCTGGCCGGCATCATAGTCGTTATCGGGGCGGTACTCAAGACCAACGGCGGCTTTATGGAAGCCTTGAATGGTCTTGCCAATGTGAGAGATGAGACGGTTTCCACGCAGCCCGGTGTGTTTGCGTCCTTTTTCGGACCGGATCCGTTAAATCTTTTGGGCGTTATCATTCTTACCTCCTTAGGAACCTGGGGACTTCCCCAGATGGTCCAGAAATTCTATGCGATCAAGAGTGAGGATTCCATCAAAAAGGGAACGATCATTTCTACTCTTTTTGCAATTGTAGTATCCGGCGGCTGCTATTTTCTCGGCGGCTTCGGAAGACTTTTCTCCGATCAGATCGATATTGCAGCGAATGGCTATGACTCTGTGATTCCGACCATGCTGTCAGGCCTTTCCCCGATACTGATCGGTCTTGTGGTAATTCTGGTGCTGTCTGCTTCCATGTCAACGCTTTCCTCGCTTGTCATGGCATCCAGTTCCACATTGACGCTGGATGTACTGAAGGGCCATGTGATCAAGGATATGGATGAAAAGAAGCAGGTTCTGATCATGAGACTCCTGATCGTTGTATTCATTGCAATATCGGTTATCATCGCAGCCGTCCAGTATAAAAGTAATGTTACTTTTATCGCACAGCTGATGGGTGTCTCCTGGGGGGCACTTGCCGGGGCCTTTCTGGCACCGTTCCTGTACGGACTTTACTGGAAACGTACTACCAAGTCTGCATGCTATGTCAGCTTTACCTTTGGCGCAGGCTTCATGCTGCTGAATATGCTCTTCAGAAGCAGCTTCCCTGAACTGCTTAGGTCTCCCATCAATGCCGGGGCCTTTGCAATGCTGGCAGGCCTTGTGATTGTGCCTGTGGTAAGCCTGTTTACACCAAAGCCGGAGGGAAAATGGGTGGAGGACACCTTTGCATGCTACAACAGAAAGATCGAGGTCCCCGTAAAGCAATCCCTGAGCGAATAAAAAAGTGCTTTTTATTTTATGGGAAATGTTGTATAATCCGTTTATAAACATTTCGGACGACAAATCACTATTATTTCCCAAAAGAAAAATGACTTTTTTGGATATTTGATATTGGTAATGTTTTTGCAGTAAAGATAGAAAGGTATAGGTATTTTATGAGAGAAAAGTATGAGTCTCTGGGACTTGCTGATCTGAAGGCAATTGCGAAAGCCAGAGGTCTGAAGGGTACTTCCACGATGAAAAAGGCTGACCTTGTGGAGCTGATGCTTGCAGAGGACGAGAAGGACAAGGCAGAGGGCAAGTCCATACAGCCAAGGGGTGTCATGGAAAAGGCAGAATATAAAACAGCACCCAAGGGTGAACGGACAGAGAACAGACCGGAGCGCGCGGAGGGAAGAAGCGAACGGATTGACCGCGGCGAGATCAGAGTGGATGAGGCAAAGACTGATGAGGAGAAGTATCCCGCAGAGCTTGACAGCGGTATTGCGGCCAGAGGCATCCTTGAGGTCATGCCTGACGGATATGGCTTTATCCGTTGTGAAAATTATTTGCCCGGCGATCATGATGTTTATGTGGCCCCCAGCCAGATCAGACGTTTCGGACTGAAGACCGGTGATATTCTGGAGGGGAATACCAGAGTCAGAACCCAGGGCGAAAAGTTTGCGGCTCTTCTTTATGTGAAGAGTATCAATGGCTATACCCCTGAGGAAGCGGCGAAAAGATCCAACTTTGAAGATATGACACCCATTTTCCCCAATGAAAGACTTCACCTGGAAATGCCGGGAGCCAGTGTTGCCATGAGGATCATGGATCTGATCAGCCCGGTAGGAAAGGGACAGCGTGGAATGATCGTGTCTCCTCCGAAGGCCGGAAAGACTACCCTGCTGAAGGATGTGGCCAAATCTGTGAAGCGCAACGCTCCCGAAGTTCATCTGATCATTCTTCTGATCGATGAACGTCCCGAGGAAGTAACGGATATCAAGGAAGCAATTGAGGGACCCAATGTTGAGGTCATCTATTCCACCTTCGATGAGCTGCCGGAGCATCACAAGCGTGTTGCGGAAATGGTGATCGAGAGAGGAAAGCGTCTGGTAGAGCATAAGAAGGATGTCATGATCTTAATCGACAGCATTACCAGACTGACAAGAGCCTACAACCAGACGGTACCCCCCAGCGGACGTACCCTGTCAGGTGGTCTTGATCCTGCGGCTCTGCATATGCCCAAGCGGTTTTTCGGTGCAGCGAGAAATATGCGTGAGGGAGGTTCCCTTACCATTCTTGCAACAGCACTGGTGGATACCGGAAGCAAGATGGATGATGTGGTATATGAGGAATTCAAGGGAACCGGTAATATGGAGCTTGTTCTTGACAGAAAGCTTTCCGAAAAGAGAGTATTCCCTGCTATTGATATTCCCAAGTCCGGCACCAGAAGAGAGGACCTTCTGCTATCCGGTGAAGAGCTGGAAGCAATCAACATTATGCGTAAGGCACTGAACGGATTGAAACCGGAGGAGGCAGTGGATAAGATTCTGGATATGTTTGCTAAGACCAGGAACAATCAGGAATTTGTCAATCTGGTTAAAAAAATCAAGTGGATTTAAAAAAGTGCTTGCAACCTTAAGCACGCTATGATACAATTAAAAAGCTGTTTCGGGAGAAATGGTCGCATATGTATGAGCATATGCAGTGGATGAGAACGAATGAAATAGTAAGTTTTTATAGAGAGGTGAAAGCATGAAAGAAGGAATCCATCCTGAGTACTATCAGGCGACTGTAACTTGCAACTGTGGCAATACATTTGTAACAGGTTCAACCAAAAAGGATATTCACGTTGAAGTTTGTTCTAAGTGCCATTCATTCTACACAGGTCAGCAGAAGGCTGCAAGAACTGACGGACGTATTGATAAGTTCAATAAGAAGTATGGCGTAGAAAGCAAATAGTTATGCACGAAAAGGTTGAGGTGTTACATCTCAACCTTATTTTGCATTATAGGACTTTGCTTCTTTTTTATCATCAGAAGGATATTAGGTAGAGCGTATGAAGAAAAAGAAAACTCATTACAGTGGAATCGGTGGTCAGGCTGTTCTGGAAGGTATCATGATGAAGAACAAGGATGACTACGCAGTGGCAATCCGTAAACCGGATGGAGAGATCGAAGTGGACGTCAGTGTATTTAAGGGATGTCTCCAGGGGAAAAAGATCACGAAGATTCCTTTTATTAGAGGTGTGTTTAATTTTGTTGATTCCCTTCGACTTGGTATGAAGGCACTCAACTATTCGGCATCCTTTTATGAGGATGAGGAAGCCGGAGAGACGAAGCTTGACAAGGCACTGGATAAGGTATCCGGCGGAAAGGGTGAGAGCATTCTGATGGGAATTACCACGGTGATCTCTGTGGCTCTTGCAGTCGGTATTTTCATTCTTCTGCCGTATTTTCTGTCTTCCCTTCTCACAGAGTATGTGAGGAATGCTTCCCTTCTGGCAATTATCGAGGGTGTGATCAGAATTCTGATCTTTTTCATTTATGTTGTGGGGATCAGTCTGATGAAGGATATTCACCGGCTTTACCAGTATCACGGTGCAGAGCACAAGTGCATCAACTGTATTGAAAAGGGAAGACCGCTTACCGTATACAACGTTAAGCGAAGCTCCCGTATTCATAAGCGCTGCGGAACCAGCTTCATGTTTCTGGTAATGTTTGTCAGCATTATCCTGTTCTTCTTTATCCGGGTGGCGAACCCGTGGCTGAGGGTGCTGATCCGCGTTGCGCTCATTCCGGTGATTGCCGGTATTTCCTATGAGATCATTCGACTTGCGGGACGTTCTGACAATTTCCTGGTTAAGATTATCTCGTCTCCTGGAATGCTGTTACAGAGACTTACCACCAAGGAACCGGATGAGAGCATGATCGAGGTGGCGATCAAAGCGGTTGAGGCGGTGTTTGACTGGAAGGCATATCTGCAGGACGAATTCGGGTATGAGATCGATGACTCCTGGATGGAGGATGAACCGGCTTCGGAGGATGGAGTCTCTAAGGACGAAGCATCAGAAGATGAAACGCCAGAGGATGAAGCGTAAAGATGGAATATGCAGCATTGTACCGCATGGGTGTGGAAAGGCTTGCGGCAGCAGGTATTGAGGAAGCAAAGCTGGATGCGAGACTGCTTTTGGAGGAGCTTTGCGGAACCGACAGAAATGATCTGCTGGTGCACGGTGACAGACCTGTGACGGAACAACAGGAAAATAGTTATGTAAACTATATAGAGCTGCGCAGCAGACATATTCCCCTTCAGCATATTACGGGCTATCAGGAATTTATGGGGCTTCGCTTCAAGGTGACCCCTGATGTGCTTATTCCCAGACAGGATACAGAGACGCTGGTGGAGGAGGTTCTGAAGAATCTTCATGACGGCATGCGCATTCTGGATCTGTGCACCGGATCGGGCTGTATTCTACTTAGTCTGCTCCGGTATTCCAATGACTGTGTGGGAATAGGGGCAGATCTGTCAAAGAAAGCGCTTAAAGTGGCAGAAGAAAACGCCGGTTCGCTGGGGCTAACGGCAGAATTTGTACAGGGCGATCTGTTTGAACCTGTGACGGGGAAGTTTGAGATCATTGTTTCCAATCCTCCCTATATTCCAAGCAATGTGATCCCTACGCTGATGGAGGAGGTCCGGGAGCATGACCCGCTGATGGCTCTTGACGGAAAAGAGGATGGTCTTTATTTCTACAGGGAAATCACCGGTAAAGCGTCAGAGTACCTTTACCCGGGGGGGATGCTTTTTCTGGAGATCGGCTGTGAACAGGCAGGAGCCGTCACAGAACTTATGAAAAATGCCGGTTACAGGGATGTGACCGTTTGTAAGGATCTGGCAGGACTTGATCGTGTCGTGTCAGGTAGATATGGAGGTTAAAAGAGTGTTTGATAAGCTGGACGATTTATTGATTCGATTCGAGGAAATTATGGGTGAGCTGAATGAGCCCACCGTTACCAATAATCAGGACAGATTTCGTAAGCTCATGAAGGAGCAAAGTGACTTAACTCCCATCGTGGAGGCCTACAAGGAGTACAAGAAATCCAAGCAGGATATTGAGGATTCCCTTGCCATGCTGGAGGAGGAGTCCGATGATGACATGCGCGAAATGCTCAAGGAGGAACTGAGCGGCGCCAAGAAGCGTGTGGAGGAGCTGGAGCAGAAGCTGAAGATTCTCCTGCTTCCCAAGGACCCGAATGATGACAAGAATGTAATCGTGGAAATCCGTGCAGGTGCAGGCGGGGACGAGGCAGCCCTCTTTGCGGCGGAAATGTATCGCCTTTATGTTCATTATGCGGAGAGTCAGCGCTGGAAGGTGGAAACCCTGAACATGGACGAGATCGGTATCGGCGGCATGAAGGAAGTACAGTTTATGATCATCGGTCAGGGCGCTTACTCCAAAATGAAATATGAAAGCGGCGTGCATCGTGTACAGCGTGTGCCGGAAACTGAGTCCGGCGGTCGTATCCATACCTCGACGATCAGTGTGGCTGTCATGCCTGAGGTAGATGAGGACATCGACATCGTCATTGATGAAAAGGATATCAGAATAGATGTTATGCGTGCTTCCGGCAACGGCGGACAGTGTGTCAACACCACTGACTCTGCAGTGCGTCTGACCCACTATCCTACCGGAATCGTGGTATACAGCCAGACCGAAAAGTCTCAGCTCCAGAACAAGGCAAAGGCTTTTGCCCTGTTGAAGGCAAAGCTCTATGATCTGGAACAGCAGCAGCGGCATGATGCGGAAGCGGAGATGCGAAGGAGCCAGATCGGTACCGGAGACCGCTCCGAGAAGATCCGTACCTACAACTTCCCGCAGGGTCGTGTCACCGACCATCGTATCGGTCTTACCCTGTATAAGCTGGATAAAGTCATGAACGGGGATATCCAGGAGATTATTGACGGGTGTATAGCAGCCGACCAAGCCGCCAAGTTAAGCCGCATGCAAAATGAGGGCTAGAAAGCCCGAAAATACGGGATTTCTTGGGCTTCCTAAAATTTTATATAGTGATATCAAAAGTCAACATCGGTTCGGAATCAGACGAAAAAACGAACCGATGTTCTTTTTTCCTTTTGTTGACACATTGGATAGCATCAAAGAGATGCCTTGACTGCTTTATCGCTTCAATTTTTGCCCCAAATCGGGCACTTAGATGTATGTATAGCCCTGTCCGGAATTGGGGCTTAAAAAGCCTGTGATTTTGCCCTTTCACGGCAGAAGTCCTGCAAAGGAGAAGAGCATGTATAACATATATTATTTTAACAATTCTTTGGAGTAATCGTAATTCTTATAAAGCGTGGTGCTTGAACTTGGAAACGCCAGTCTGCTCGATTTAGGCGAAATGGATGCTCTGTCTGTCACCAAAGCTCTGTTGCATACGGGTGAAGTTATAATAATATGGTTTTTGATTCTGTCAGCTATTTTATTTTTGAAAACTTTTCTGAGCGGGTTGTCTGCTCTGCAAAACTCTCTGCGATTTTGTAATTATTAATAATTCATTATAGAGTTACTTATTTAAGAGAATTATTTATTATTTTGAGTAATTTTTATTTTTAAGTATAAATATAAGATGAATCATATGCTTTAACAGATTTAATGAGCAAAAAGGAACAGCTACGTCCAGAGGGCTTCAGCCCCTCTGGTACGTTTTTATGATAAAAGTTTAGAATAGTTTATATAAGTCAGCCCCTCTGGTACGCTTATGTATAATAAGATTTGCTTATATACAAAAAGATTTGTTCATGCAATGAGCTACTTTACGATGACAGCGAATGCAGATGGTACAACCTGTACGATAACTGGTTTAACAGATACAGGAAAAGCTTGGGTAGTTGCTAATGGTGGTGCTTTACCAATTCCAGAGACAAGAGTTATTAAAGATAAAGAATATGCAGTAACAGCAATCGGAGATAATGCTTTCAAAGAAAACACAGATATTACATCCGTGACAATGCCAAATACAGTTGAGAGTTTAGGTAATCATACTTTTTATAACTGTACAAAACGAATTAAAATGTCATTAGGTGGGATGAGTCCACTTGAGTATAGACGCAGTCTAGGAATAGCAACTTAGTCCAAGAAAACGTCCGCACCCCCTGGGGGATAAAAAACTGGAATTAAAAAATTCACTTTACGCTCTTTTTTTACATATAAAAATTGCAAAATGCATATAATTATGTTAGAATAATGTACAAAGAAAGCGAGGTGTACTTTATGCCACAGATTAGACCAATTACGGATTTAAGAAATACAAATGATATATCAGATGCATGCCATGCAGTTAACGAGCCTATTTTCATTACCAAGAATGGATATGGTGATTTAGTTGTTATGAGTATAGAAACCTATGAACAAATAGTGGAAACACAGGCTATTGATAATGCGATTTCAGAGGCCGAAGAGGAATATGAAGCAACAGGTATATTACTTGATGCGAAAGAAACATTAGCATCACTTAGGAGGAAACACTTTGGTTAAATATACAATAAAAATGTTGCAGCGTGCATCAGATGACCTTGATAATATTTATAATCATATAGCAGATGATTTCAAAGAAATAGGTACTGCTGAGAAGATGGCAGATGCTTTAGAAGATGCGATTTTAAGTCT
>JAHAYJ010000065.1 GCA_018384375.1 Lachnospiraceae bacterium | reverse complement strand
CTCGACAGAAAATTCACAGAATTCGGACCTCGGATGGTTCTGCTGACTGACATCACATATCTTCCGTATAATGGAACTTTTGCGTTCCTGTCAACAATACTGGACGCATTCACCAGACAGGTTCTTTTATAAATAAGAGGTTCCAAGTTTGTCAGTAGGGATTGCTCAATCGGCGGAGAATGAAAATCCCGATTTTACGCCATTTTCTTAAAATCCGGTATTTTTGGATAGTTCCGAGCGAGGGATAAAGTTCTATTTTTGAAATGTTCATTCTGGCAGAATATCCCCTTATCAGAGGGATAAATGAAAAACAGCCCACCAGGTATGTCTCCGTCTTACGAAATGTATCGTAATTTGGAAACATACCCAGTGGGCTGCTTCATTATTTACTTTTATGTATCGGCCTCACGGATCATCCGCATCCTGATGTGATGGAAATACCATTCGGCGCGTATTGCAATAAACCCCAATATATGGTATAATACAGCTGAATTCTACAGTTCAGCCTATCAGATGGCCTTCCTGCACACGATACGCCGTTGTAAGGTCGAATACGACCATATCTCGGTTAGGCACAGCTATACCCCGTATACGGTATGTGGACTTTATATCCCAGCCGCAGGTCTGATATATAAAACGTACCATATCCATGCTTTTAAGCTCATAACCATCGTGTGAAGTATCCTCCGGCAGCTGATGAGCTCCGCTTGCCTGATAGCTGCACTTCTCAACAGCCAGCTTTCCATTCTCCGGATCTAACAGAAATCTGAAATACGGTGGTATGCCAATAGCTTTCAGAGTTGTCTTGAATACAGTGATCCGTCCATATGCAACCGAGAAGCTGATTCCAAGATCAGCATTCTCCCACGACAGGTTCTCCATCTGACACCTCCTCTTCTACGTCAGGGTATACTTCACCCGTAGAATTTGCAGGGGCAGAATTATCCTCAAGAGTCAGCTGCTGTCCGACCTGCTCGATCTCCACAGGTTTCTTGTCGCCTGTGAGCATAAAGACCGCTTTTTTCTCTATGACTTTCCTCGTAATGATATACATCCAGATTGCATTCAGAGAAATCATCAAGGTCGTAAGTGCAGTCATTTATCAGACCAAGAGCGGTCAGCATTTCAGTAACAGCATGTTTCAAGGCATCCTCGTCTAATCTTTGATTATTGATATTATGTTCACCAAGAAAAGTTTTCAGTTTTTGACCGGTATCAAATTCCATGTTAATTGCATTGTCATGATAGCAGGATAAGGTGAAACTCTCTATGGAAGGATAACTTAATAACAGAAGTCCCTGTCGGCCGTAATCCGGATTATCCCTTGAATTTCCAAGCTTTGATAACAGATTCTCTATAAATGCATTATCTGTATTGGAACGATCATCACGATCATAGATATAGAAAATCGCAGCATTGTCAATATCGAAATCATACTTCTCGATCAATTCCTTAAACAGATTATCCAGGAATCCATCATCTCTCTCGATAAATCGAATATTGCTCTCCTGCGCATTGATAACAAATATCTTAGAATCCGGATCGTCTTTTTTATTGTACCGTTTATATCCCTTTTCACGCAGGTTAGTCTCCAACTGATAATCCAGTATACCTGTAAATAGTTTGGTCAGTAGATATGGTTCAGTTTTTGAACCCTCGACAATAAACAGAACTCTGCCGATTTTCTTGTCTTTGTGAAGCTCAATCCTCATATCTTGGAAGTCCACCGAACACACCACCTAAATACATCTTTTCCATATTCTGCGCTTCTCTGGGTTTTTCATCAGAAAAGCGTTTGATTCGGCTTCCTTCTTCACCGAATTCAACTGTATATAACTGATCAGGGCGAAGAATGCTGCTCGACAACAGATTTGTGGAATGCGTAACAAACAGCATCTGAGCATTCGTTGAATACTTCATGAAATAGCGAATCAGGAGTTTCTCAAGGTCATTATGGAAACCACTGGAAAACTCATCAAGAATCAGCAAGCCACCCTTGTGCGTGCAATGAAAGAATGCAGGCAAAAGGTTAAGAAGATTTTGTGTGCCTGTCGATTCCATTTCAAGAAGGATTGGTTCATTGATTCCGTTACGCTTCATAAAGATGTGCTTATCTTCTCCGAAGAAGGCAGCTACTTTACCTGTTGAAGTCGTCCCATATTCAACACGCTGACCGAAGTTGTATTCCTCAAAGAATTGATTGATCTCATCTGTACCTTTTTCTTCCAGATATTTCCTCAGTTCAATGCCGGAAGCCTGATATACACTTGCTCTCCTTGTATAAAGGTCCAGATAGATAGAGGCGGTCAGGAATGAGAACCACTCCTGTAACACCTGATGTCCTCTGAAGCGTGTATTAAAGTATATCTCACGCAGGAACAGGGTATTAAGCTGAATGTCCGTATATTCCTTTTGATCGGTCAGTGACACCTTGGCATAGCTGTTTTCTCTTTCAAGAACTGTTTCTCCATCAACTTTAAGAAGCTCATGAATCGCTGAGCCGTCATTATGATACTTGATAGAATAGTCTATTTCAGAGCCTTTGATATCAAACACAAAACGCATGGAAACAGCGGGATTCATACTGAAAATGCAGTGATATATCTCAAATGGGATCTCTGCTTTACCAAAAAGCATATCCAGCAGAAGTTTTACCGGCAGAAGCGCACCGGATTTTCCAGATGCATTCGCTCCGACAAACAGAACGCCTTTCAGCAGATTTCGCACGGTATTGGTCTCCTCCAACACCTTATAATTTGTTTTCTCCAGAGAGAATGTGGTCTTATTCTTAAAAGAACGGAAATTCTCCACTTCATAATATTTCAGCATAGCAAGCCCTCCTATCGCTATCGTATATTCGTATTATACCACACTCTCTCGGAAATTGCAACTATTTTACGGTAGAAATATATAGAAGCGTAAAAAAATTACAGTGCATACCTTTTGTTCCCGGCTTTATACTACATTATCGGCGTATTCTATCGATATATCCTCCATTTCAATAAGCACTTTTTTGAGCATAACAGCATTTTCTTCTGTCAGTTCTTTGCACATTTTTTCTGAAATGGCAGCAATCAACTCATTTTCTTTAATATTCCTGCATTTACAGCCATTTCCTTTCCGTCCCTCGTGGCGTCCTCTGCAGGTCCATACCTTATGCTTGATACCTTTCGGGCCGTTCAGCGTTCGTCTTGTCATCGGTTCACCGCACTCGCCGCAGAACAGCTTTCCGTACAGGAAGTGTGGTCTGCCGCCGATTCTTCCGACCGCTGCCGTCACCGCTTTCTTTTGTCGTATAATCTCCTGTACGGTATCCCATGTTTTCCTGTCCACAATGGCCTCATGATCATTTTCAAGATAATTGCTCTCATACGGCGCTCTTTCATCCGGCTTCTTCGTCAGGAAATTCTTTGGAGGCTGCTTCTGAAGCAGCTTATCTCCCATATATGTCTCGTTTTGAAGGATATACATGATATTATTATGTGCAAGAGGCTGGCCTTTTTTCGTTCGGATCCCGTAATCTGTCAGCAAGCGTCGGATCTCCTCAATGCTCTTGCCTTCAATATACATCTGAAAGATCATGCGGACCGCATCCGCATCCTGATTCGGGACAAGTTTGCCGTCAACACAGTCATACCCAAGGATACGGTTATTCCCGAGGTTATACTCTCCGCGCTTGAAGCGTTCCCGATATCCCCACCTGACGTTTTCCGAAATAGAGCGGCTCTCGTCCTGCGCGATTGCAGAGAGAAATGAAAACATCATGGAACAGGAAGGCTCAGCGGTTTCCAGATTCTCCTTATCAAAATGTATATCAACGCCGTTACCGTGCAGAAGATTGGCGTATTTCTGGCAATCCACGATATTTCGTGAGAATCTGGATATGCTCTTTACAAGGATATAGTCCACTTTGCCATTCAGCGCATCCTTGATAAGTCTCTGAAATCCCGGGCGGTTCGAGGCCTTGACACCGCTTTTCTCGTCGCTGTATACTCCGGCAAAGTCCCAGTCATCATGCGCCTGTATGAGCCTTGTGTAATAGGAAAGCTGCGCCTCGTAGCTTTCTTCCTGCTCGTCCAGAGTTGTAGACACACGGCAGTAAGCCGCTACACGCTTCTTATGCTGATCTCTGATTCTGGGGATTCTTGTAATCTTCATTTCTTATCCCTGCCTTTCCCTTTACTTGTCTTTTTCTTTTCAGCTTTCCTCTGCTGCTGATTATAATAGCGCTTTGCAATTCTGCCCGGAAGATCCGAATCATAAAATACGTCTGAAGGAACCGTTGTCACAAGACCACATTTCCAGAAAACCTTCATGGACCTGTCATCCGGATCAGGCGTTCCTTTCACTTCCAAAGCAATCAATTCCTTGGTGGTCCTGATATGTTTTCCGAACTCAATATGGTCAACAAGATCATCCACCCACCAATAATCGACCTTTTTCATTCTGGGATATTCTCTTTTGTATCTCAGCATGATTTCTGCCTCAGAGCCGAATTTTGGGCTGTCAAGCTTCTTCTCTACAATACCGGCGTCCAATGTGTGATAAGCATTGAGCAGTGCTTGATCAACAAAGCTTGCACGGATAATAAACTGCCGACAGGCATGCTCACCGATCTCGCAGCTCCATCCGCTTCCGGGTCTTTGTATCTTGATACTCCTCTTAAACAGTCTGGAACCGCAGATCGGACACACGAGTTTGTCGCCGAGCGGGTACTGATTGTTATACTTACCGGGCATATCCGGATGAGGTGTTCTTCTTAATGCAAAGATCTGCTTACACCGATTGAATTGCTTCCTGCTGATTATGGCTTGATGATGATTTTCAATATAGTAACTGGGCACCTCAGTGGTATCATTCTTTATTTGCTTATGTGTAATATGGCTTTCGCAGATGGTCTTTTGCAGGAGAATATCTCCACAGTATCTTTCATTCTGAAGCATTAACCGCACTGTACACATGGACCACGTTTCGCAGTTTTCTGGTGTTGGAACATGATTACTCTGTAAATGCTTCATGATCTTGTCGATGGACTCACCGTGCTCATACAGCGTGAATATTTCCTTCACAACCCTGGCCTGTTCCGGCACGATCTGGTATTCTCCGTTTTCATTCTTCTCGTATCCGTACAGTTTGCTCCAACGGGATCTTCCTTCCTCATAGCGTTTTCTGATACTCCATGTCGTATTCAGCGAAATAGAGCGGCTTTCCTCCTGTGCAAATGCTGCAAGGACAGTCAGAAGCATTTCTGAGAATGCAGTTCTTGTGTCGATATGATTGCTTTCAAAGATAAGATGTACTCCGATCTCATTGAGGTGTCTGACAAACGTCAGGCATTCAAGGGTATTTCTGGCAAAGCGGGAAATACTTTTAGTTACGATAAGATCGATTTTTCCTGCTTCACAATCCCTGATCATTTTCCGGAATTGTTTTCGCTTTGAAACACTGGTACCTGTCATGCCTTCATCTGCATAGATTCCTGCCAGCTTCCAGCCCGGTCTGCTTTCTATCATATCAGTATAGGATCTGACCTGATTCTCGAAGCTGGTTCTCTGCTCATCATTGTCTGTAGACACACGGCAGTATGCAGCAACTCTCAATGTTTGTGCAGTATCCGATTCATCGGGCATCTGCGGCTCAAGAATGATCTTTTCAATATTCATATTTTGCTCCTTTCTGAATAGGATCAACTGAGTATTATCCCTCTGCGTTATCCTATTATCGCGTAAAACAGCTGATATATCAAGTCATTCTTCGATTATAAATCGGAGAATAATGCCGATACTTTCGGAGTATAACTGGTCAATATACAGAAAAAAGCGGCCTCCTGTAATCAGAAAGCCGCATGGTATTATTTATTTTTCCGCACTTCTTCAACAAGCTCCGGAAACTGTGACGGGTACCTCAGAAGGTAAGCGTTCCATAATTCTGCCTTGTGTCTTGGATCCTGTGAGTCCCGCAGCACACCGGAGGATAATGTTGTTATAATACCGCATTTCCAGTGGACACTCACTGTTCTGTCATCAATTCCGCCGTTTTTCAGTTCAGAAGCCGTATGGCTGTGCAGTCCGAAGCTGATTCTTTCCACCAGATCATCCAGCCACCAGTAATCAATTTTACTGAATGATGGATATTTTTCTTTTACCTGCAGGAGCAGTTCTGCATTTTCTGCTCTATCAGCATTTTTGCTATTTACGATACGCTTCACTTCTTCTAAATCAAGCGTTTCATAGGCTTTAAGAATTGCTTTTTCCACCTCTTGTGACGGTATTGCGAATTCTCTGCACGCTCCTTCTCCTTCACAACAGAAATGAGCATAGCAGTTCTGGATCAACAGCTTTCTTTGGCGGAGAACATGACCGCAGTAAGGGCAGCGGAAGAATTCTGCATACGGATACTGCAAAGGCGCTGTTCTTTTTTTGAGTTCAAGAATAACATTACACCGTTCAAACTGTTTTCTCGAAATAATGGGTTCATGATGATTTTTGATATATACGCTAGGCAATGCTCCGTTATTCAGGCGTGAACGATGGGTGATATAATCCTTTACATAGTATTTCTGAGCTATAATATCACCGGCATATTTCTCATTGGCTATCATGTAGTGGATCCTTGAATGGTCCCAAACCTTATCTTTTCCGTCAGGTCTCGTATATCCTTTCTCATACAGTATTCTTGTTATCTCAGGAACAGATGTCCCGTGTTCATATAAATCAAAAATCAGTCTGACGGCCTCCGCCTCTCTGGGAACGATTTCTATATTATCATTTGCTTCATTCTTTCGGTAACCGTAGCACCTTATCAAAAGCGGTTCACCGTTCTGAAGCCGTTTCCGTTTTCCCCATCTTACATTCTCCGAATGTGAATGGCTTTCTTCCTGTGCGAACGCTGCAAATACCGAAAGCAGTATTTCAGATGAGATCATATCTGTATCGATTCCTTCTTTTTCAAGTATTAATCGGACGCCAAGATCTCTGAGCTTTTTGATACAATTCAGCGCATCAAGCGTATT
>JAHAYJ010000062.1 GCA_018384375.1 Lachnospiraceae bacterium | reverse complement strand
TGTTGCGCCCCTCTCAGCCTGACTTACAACTAATCTAGTTGCCTGTCACAGGATTAACCGATATACTGTCACCAAAGAATAAAAAGAAAGAGATCCTGGAACCTCTTCTTTGGCGAGATGACCGTTCCAGGATCTAAGATGGTATTATTACCATGGTTATCATATCAAAGTATCGGTTAGTACGTAAAGAAGAAAAAGATATTTTTTGTAATCAGTGAAGAAGATACCATCTGTCCTGTGTGTGGAAGTCCTCTATGCAAGAGGGATAGGAAGCTGAGAGTTCATAAGGAAGCTGGTGGAAAGAAGAGCTGGTTCGCCATTAACCGATTGAAATGTAGTAATGAGCATTGCAGACGGCTTCATAATGAACTGCCAGACTGCATGATTCCATACAAGCACTATGGTTCTGAGATTATCGAGGATGTCCTTGATGAGGTGCAAGGTCCAGATGACCTGGACACGGAGAATTATCCCTGTGAAGGTACCATGAACCATTGGAAGTGGTGGCTTGCCCGTAATGAGGCGAACATCAATGGACAGATGAGATCGATGCTGCATCATCTCCTGGATTTGAATATAGAGTTCCTGAAGTCCAGAGAGTCTTTGCTGTGGGAACTCAGAAAAAGGATAAGCCCAGGGTGGCTCTCGGTAGTAGCCCGGTTTATATATAACTCCGGTGGTCGAATAGAGCCGTATCCGGAGGGTTAAGATTTATGCACCTACTTTTGTGTGCTGTCATTTAAACTTTGTAATAAGGTTGCTTCAAAAGGAGGTAACTACCATGCAAAGTAAAGAAGTGAAGAAATGGCAGGACGAGGAAGCGTTAAAACGTTATCAGATGATAGCGCCGCTTCTGGATGAAGATTTAGATGTGGCAAAAAGAAGGCAACTTCGGGAGGAGATCGCAGAAAAGAATGGGATATCCAAAAGAAGTCTGTACCGGTATGAAGCCAAGTACAGGGAGGAAGCCTTTGGAGGTCTTCGACCGATGAATAGGGAAAAGAGACGGTCGCAGGCATTGCCTGAGAACTGGGAAGAAATCGTAGGAGAAGCAATCCAGTTAAAGAGGGAAGTGCCAAGACGGAGTGTGCGCCAGATTATAAAGATACTGGAGATTGAAGGACGTGCACTTCCGGGAGTAATCAAGGCATCCACCCTACAGAGATATCTGTATAATGCAGGTCTTGGCGTAAAGCAGATGAAGCGATATGCAGAGAAGAGGGAAAGCAGTTCCCGGCGTTTCTGCAGAGCTCATCGAATGGAACTATTGCAAGGTGATATCAAGTATGGACCAGACATCCGCTTAAGTGACGGAAGGCTGATAAAAACGTATCTGTCATCCTTGATTGATGATCATTCCCGTTTTATCGTGCAGTCAGAGTTTTATGATAACCAGCGACAGGAAGTAGTGGAGGATACCTTTCATAAGGCAATCTTAAAGTATGGAAAATGTGACACATGCTACCTGGATAATGGGACGCAGTACACAACAAATCAGCTAAGTACAGCCCTTGCGAGGCTTGGAATCAGAGAATTGCATGCGAAACCAAGAGCCTGTCAGTCTAAGGGCAAGATAGAGAAATTTCATCAGAAGGTTGATCAGTTCATTGCGGAAATCCGCGTGGCAAAGGTACATTCGCTGGCAGAACTGAATCAGAAATGGAAGTATTTTCTGGAGCAGGATTATCAGAAGGAAGCGCATGATGGGATCAGGGAATACTATGAATCCCAAGGAGTACAGGTTCCGCCGGAAGGGATCACGCCATATCAGGAATTCACGAGAGATACTAGAGGACTGGTGTTTTTAGACACTGCTGTAGTAAGCGAGGCATTTTTGCATCATGAGAAAAGATGGCTTGATAATACGGGGTGCTTTTCGTTTGCAGATGTAAAGTATGAAGCGAGCACAGCCCTCGCAAATGCAGAGGTAGAAATCGCTTATGATCCAATGAATACAGAGACCATAAAGGTGTTGTATAGGGATATGGAACCTATTATTGCGCATCGTGTCCGTATTGATGCATTCTGTGATAAGATACCACCGCTCCCGGTGGGAATGACGGATGTAGTTCCAGAAACATCAAGATTCCTGGATGCTTTGGAAAAGAAATACAAAGAAGACCACCACCTGATGGCGAATGCCCTTTCGTTCGGTGAGTATGGAAAGGCAGGTGGCTTAGATGTATGAGGGATTCTTTGAAATGATAAACACTCCATTTACGAGGGATATCCCAGCAGACAGACTTTATAATTCAACACAGATAGAGGACGCCAAAGGGAGATTAAAATACGTTGCAGACAGGCAACTTTTTGCAGTGGTTACAGCGGATCCGGGATGTGGAAAATCCACCCTGATAAGGATGTTTGGAGAAAGTCTTCCGAAAGATAAATATATGCTGTTGTATCTGTCGGATTCGAAGTTGACGCCCAGATGGCTGTATGCGGGACTGCTGGATCAGATGGGATTGGAAGCAAGATTTTATCGAGGGGATTCCAAAAGACAGCTTCAGAAGGAAATCGAAAATGTCAGGACGGTACAGAAAAAGAAAGTAATCTTTGTTCTGGACGAGGCTCATCTGTTAGGGAAGGAAACACTGGAGGAGTTTCGATTTCTGCTGAATTACAAGTTTGATTCAGCGAGCCCTATGAGCCTGATTCTAGTAGGGCAGACAGAATTATGGGATCAAAAACTCAGACTGCAAAGCTATGCGGCGATTCGCCAGAGGATTGATATGAATATCGTACTGAATCGCCTGGACAGAGCGGAAACAGGAAAATATATCGCGGCGCATATGGCATATGCGGGAGTAAAGCAGGATCTTTTTACCAGCGGGGCTGAAGATGAGATATTTAAGGTGTCAGCAGGTATACCGAGAATGATAAACAGAATCTGTGAGAAAACACTGATGTATGCTTATCAGCAGCAAAAACGACTAATAGATGAGCACATGGTGCGTTTTGTAGCAGACCATGAGATGGTCAGTGGAATAGAGTAAGAAATCCGGGGCGAGAGCCCCGGAAACAGTGACAGGAAAGTGA
>JAHAYJ010000059.1 GCA_018384375.1 Lachnospiraceae bacterium | reverse complement strand
TGGTGAAGGGCGCTTCCAAGGGGGAAGGTCTTGGAAACCAGTTCCTGAGCAACATCAGGGAAGTGGATGCTGTGGTGCATGTGGTGCGTTGCTTTGAGGACACGAACGTGATTCACGTGGATGGAAGCATCAATCCCATGCGTGATATTGAAACCATTAATCTGGAATTGATCTTTTCCGATATTGAGATTCTGGAAAGAAGAATTGCCAAGACAGGCAAGGCAGCCAGAATGGATAAATCTCTTGCCAAGGAGGCAGCACTGCTGGAGGCACTTAAGGCACATCTTGAGGAGGGAAAGCTTGCAAGAAGCTTTGTGACAGAGGATGAGGACGAGCTTGCACTTCTGAACTCCTATAATCTGCTGACCTATAAGCCGGTTATTTTTGCAGCCAATGTGGCAGAGGATGATCTTGCCGATGACGGTGCTGGCAATGCCGGTGTGCAGGCAGTGAGAGACTTCGCTAAGGAAACAGGTAGTGAGGTGTTTGTGATCTGTGCCCAGATCGAGCAGGAGATTTCCGAGCTGGATGATGAGGAAAAGACAATGTTTTTGGAGGATCTGGGACTCAAGGAATCCGGTCTTGAAAAGCTCATTAAGGCCAGCTATAAGATTCTTGGACTCCAGAGCTTTCTGACAGCCGGTGAGGATGAGACCAGAGCGTGGACGATCAGGATCGGCACGAAGGCGCCCCAGGCAGCCGGTAAGATACATACCGACTTTGAGAGAGGCTTTATTAAGGCAGAGGTTGTCAACTATAAAGACCTTTTAGAGCAGGGATCTCTTGCGGCAGCCAGAGAAAAGGGTCTGGTCGGTATGGAGGGAAAGGATTATGTCGTGAAGGATGGCGATGTGATTCTGTTCCGCTTCAATGTATAGCAGAAAGGCTGATAGTTCATGGACTTAATGGATATTGCATTTCCCAATCTGGGGATTTACCTGAGGGACGTGCCCAAAAGCTTTGAGGTGTTTGGGTTTACGATAGCACTTTATGGAGTGATCATCGGTATCGGCGTAATCGCCGGTATCCTGATGGCAGCAAGACTGGCTAAGATATCGGGACAGAATCCTGACCTATATTGGGACTTTTCCATTTATGCCGTGATTTTTTCCGTTATCGGTGCCAGAATTTATTATGTGATCTTCAATTGGGATCGTTATCGAAATAATCTTTTGAGCATAATCAATACTAGGGAAGGCGGCATGGCAATTTACGGTGGAGTGATCGCGGCTTTCCTGACCGCATTTGTTTATGCAAAGGTAAAAAAACAAAATTTTTTTCTTATGGCTGATACCGGTGTCGTGGGACTTGCCCTTGGACAGGCAATCGGCAGATGGGGAAATTTCACTAACCGAGAGGTCTTTGGGGAATATACGGACAATCTTCTGGCAATGCGTCTGCCCATTGCGGCAGTTCGGGCACAGGATATTTCGGAATCGATAGCGGCGCATGTGACAGAAGGTATCAATTATATTCAGGTACATCCCACGTTCCTCTATGAGAGTCTTTGGAATCTGGCATTGATGTTTCTGATGCTCGTTTACTTTAGACACAGAAAATTTGACGGCGAAGGAGCACTATTGTATCTGGGCGGCTATGGGTTGGGAAGGGCCTGGATCGAGGGAATCAGAACGGATCAGCTTTTTATTCCCGGAACTGAGCTTCCGGTGTCACAGGTGCTTGCGGTCGTATTGCTGATTGGTTCTGTGATCTGTGATGGAGCGGTGAGAATTTGTTTAAAAAAGAAAAAAAATAAATAAATTTTTTCATGGTTTTCACTATATCTAGTGATTGAGAGATGAATGAAACACCAGATATGGGAAAAGTGAGAAAAAACCAGTATTTTAGCGCCTTGCGGGCATCCGCAAGGCGTTTTTTTTGCTTGCTTTCAGAAGGATTTTGGGTTAAAATGTATCTAAAAGTGGTGGAAAGTGGTAGGAAGTGTTATATATGTGGGTGAAAGTGGTAGATTATCGCCTACGCTTTCCGTGGCAGACTACTAAATACTGACTTGGACAGGATAAGCAAACTGTAGACCTGAAGGAATGGGTGAGAGCATATGTTTATGGGGGAATACAACCATACAATAGATGCCAAGGGCAGACTTATCATTCCTTCTAAGTTCCGCGAGGTCTTAGGCGACGAATTCGTGGTGACGAAGGGAATGGATGGCTGTCTGTTTGTGTTTGATGATCCTGAGTGGCAGGCCTTTGAAGAGAAATTACACGGATTACCAATGATTGATAAGGAAGCAAGACAGTTCACCCGTTTTTTTCTGGCCGGTGCAGCCAGCGTAGAGGTGGACAAGCAGGGAAGGATCCTGATCCCTGCAGTGCTTCGTGAGTTTGCAGGAATCACCAAGGATGCGGTTCTGGTCGGCGTCGGAAGCAGAGTGGAGATCTGGAGCAAGGAAAGATGGGAAGGAACGGTTACCTATCAGGATATGGAAGAGATTTCCAAGCATATGATAGAACTGGGAATTGGAATTTAATCATTGAGGATGACGATGGCTTTTTCACATAAATCAGTGTTGCTTAACGAAACAATTGAAGGATTGAGAATCAGACCGGATGGTATTTATGTTGACGGAACACTGGGCGGCGGCGGACATTCCTATGAAATTGCGGCGAGACTTAACGAAAAGGGCAGACTGATCGGAATTGATCAGGATGAGGCGGCAATCGAGGCGGCAGGCATCAGACTTTCTGAGTTCGGAAGCAAGGTCACGATCGTGAGAAGCAATTACAGAAATACAAAATCGGTTCTTTCCTCATTGGGAATTACGGGTATTGACGGTATGATGCTGGATCTGGGAGTTTCCTCATACCAGCTGGATACTGAAGAAAGGGGATTTTCCTATCGGTTTGATACCCCTCTTGATATGAGAATGGATCAAAGACAAAGCCTTACAGCGAAGAACATTGTCAATGAATACAGCGAGACGGAGCTGTTTCATGTGATCCGGGATTATGGTGAGGATAAGTTCGCAAAGAATATTGCCAAGCATATTGTGAAGGCGAGAGAAACAAAAGCAATTGAAACTACGGGCGAACTGAATGAGATTATCAGGGCAGCGATCCCTGCGAAGATGAGGGCGGAGGGGGGCCATCCTTCCAAGAGAACCTTTCAGGCAATCAGAATAGAGTGTAACAGAGAACTGGAGGTTTTAAAGGAATCCCTGGATGAATTGATCGGACTTTTAAATCCGGGTGGACGGCTCTGCATCATCACGTTTCATTCGTTGGAGGATCGAATTGTAAAGACGGCATTTAAGAGGGCAGAAAATCCATGTACCTGCCCGCCAAGTTTTCCGGTATGTGTCTGTGGAAGGACAAGCCTGGGGAGGGTGGTAAGCGGTAAGCCTATCTTGCCGGGAGAAGAAGAGCTTCTGGAAAATGCAAGATCGAAAAGTGCCAAGCTTAGAATTTTTGAAAAGGCCGGTCAGGAATAAGAACCGGCAGGAGGGTAGAAATGGCGGTAACAGCTAGAGAAAGACACAAAAGTGCATATCGAAACAGCATTTATGTACAGGGAAATACTGCCGCCAGAAGACAGGTAGAGCGGGGAAGAATCTATGCAGTGCCTGCGGAGCGTGAGGTACCTGTAAGAAAGAGCGCTCATAATGTGCGCAGGAACAGGGAACGTGCCCTTTATATGAATGTGGGCTATGTGCTTTTCCTTGTCGGAGCGATGATAGCAGCAGCGATTATCCTTACAGGATATCTGAGACTGCAGTCTGATATTACAAACAGCATTAAGCACATTTCTCAGATGGAAAGCAGATTGAATGAACTGAAGCTTGAAAATGATGAGAATTATAGTAGAATTACAAGTAGCATCAATCTTGAAGAGGTTAAAAGGGTTGCGATTCAGGAATTGGGTATGCGCTATGCGGAAGAGGGCCAGATCATCACCTTTGATGGTGAGGGCAGCGACTATGTAAGACAGGCTGGCGAGTTGCCGGATTAAAGCGGGTGTTGGATTGAACAATAACAGAAAAAACAGTAAATTTACAATCAAAATGCAAAAGAAGCTGGTGGTACTGTTTATTTTGGTACTGCTGGCTTTTGTGGGGTTATCGTATCGTCTTTTTGCAATTACCAGAGACAACGGGGGACAGTACAAAAAACAGGTTTTGTCCCAGCAGAAATATGACAGCCTTACACTTCCTTATAAGAGAGGCTCGATCCTGGATGCAAACGGCAGTATTCTTGCATCCAGTGAAAAGGTATATAACGTAATTCTGGATGCGGTTGCTGTCTCGGAAAAGGAAGAATATCTGGAGCCTACGCTGGAGGCCTTGAGAAGTCAGATCGGGATCGATACCTCGTCGGTGCGCTCCTATATTGCCGCAAACGGGGAAACCTCACGCTACTATGTGCTCGCAAAACGCCAGGAGTATGAACAGATTCAAGGGTTGATGGAACTGATTAGTGAGGAAGAATCTCTGGTTAAGGGAGTCTGGTTTGAGGAGGAATATAAGCGCAGTTATCCCGGTGGATCTCTTGCATGTGATGTCATCGGCTTTACGACCAATGACAATGTAGGTTCTTATGGACTGGAGGAGTATTACAATGATGTCCTTTCGGGAACTCCCGGAAGGGAATACGGTTATTTGAACGATGATGCCAATCTGGAGAGAACGACCATTCCGGCAGAGGATGGGAACAGTATTGTGACGACCATTGATGCCAATATCCAGAGCATTGTGGAAAAATACTTGAAGAAATTTGATGAGGAATACAGGAATAATCGTCACGAAGGAAATGGTGCCAACAATACGGGCTGTATTATTATGGATGTCAACAGCGGAGAGGTCCTTGCTATGGCAAGCTATCCGACATTTGATCTGAATGATGTGAGAAATCTGGATGCTCTGATCGGAATGCGACTGTTGGATGCAGAGGGAAAGAAGACGGAAGAATATATTAATGAAGAGAATCTTTCCACTCTTGGAGAAGATCCAAACGTGATGTATCAGAATCTGAATGCACTCTGGAAAAATTTCTGTATCAGTGATACCTATGAACCCGGTTCCGTATCGAAACCCTTTACCGTGGCGGCAGGAATCGAAAGCGGAAGTATCACGGGAAATGAAAGTTATTACTGTGAAGGAGAGCTGCATGTGGGAGATCATGATATTGCCTGTCATAATACCTATGGAGACGGTTACTTGACGGTGACGGAAGGGATTGAGCGTTCCTGCAACGTGAATATGATGTATGTTGCAATGGCAACGGGAGTGAATACCTTTACAGAGTTCCAGCATATTTTTAATATCGGACTAAAAACCAATATAGACCTTGCAGGAGAGGCAAGAACGGCAAGCCTGATCTACACCAAAGATACGATGAGAGTGACGGATCTTGCCACCAACAGCTTCGGACAGGGGTATAATGCAACCATGATCCAGATGATGGCAGGCTTCTGCTCTCTGATCAACGGAGGCTATTATTACGAGCCTCATATGGTGAAGAAAATAGTCAGTCCCTCCGGGGCTACGGTGCAGAATATTGAGCCAAGATTGTTGAAACAGACGATTTCGGAGACTACTTCGGCAAGGATCCGTGAGATGTGCAATCAGGTTGTAGCCAGTGAAAACGGTACCGGTAAAACGGCAAGACCGGCAGGCTATATGATCGGCGGTAAGACCGGAACGGCAGAGACGCTGCCCAGAGGAAATAATGAGTACGTGGTATCCTTTATGGGCTATGCACCTGCAGATGACCCGCAGATTGCCATTTATGTGGTGGTGGACAGAGCCAACAACTGGCCTCAGGATGACGCCAAGTATGCCACAAGAATAGTGCGCAATATCCTGACGGAGGTGTTACCTTATCTGGGAATCTTTATGACGGAGGAGCTGTCGGAGAAGGAGATCGCAGAGCTGGAGGAATTACAGATTGAGATCATGACACCGCCGGAGCCGGAAGAAACGGGAGAAGAAGGAAGCGACGGAGAGAGCGGACAGGAAGGAGCAGGAGAGGGCGCAGAAGGAACGGGAACGCAGGAGGGCGCACCGGAGGAAAAAAGCGAGCCCTGGAAGGAATTCCCCATTGATCCCGCAACAGGATATGCGGTGGATCCCAGTACCGGAGATTATGTAGATCCGATTACCGGATTTGTGTACGGAAGCAGCTTTGACGGCGGAGAGACGGAGACATCCGGTGAAAATACCGGGGAGGAAGGTAATACCGGAGAAGGCGGCACTGAAGGAAACACTTAGGAAGAATAAGCAGTTTGAGAGAATAACCTCATAGAACAGGTAATAAATTATAATAATACCTTTTCTATGAGGTTTCTATGATAAAGAATAAAACCTTTACCAGAAAAAAGATCGTCACCGTATTTTTTGCAAGTCTGGCCGTCTTTCTGATTCTGGCAGGCAGACTGGTATATTTGATGATATTTCAGTCAGATTATTATACAGAGCAGGCGAAGGAGCTCCACGAAAGGGAGAGGAGCATCAAGGCGGCAAGAGGCAGGATCCTGGATGCCAACGGAATCGTGATTGCGGATAATAAGACGGTCTGCACGGTTTCCGTGATTCATAATCAGATCAAGGATCCGGACAGAATTGTAGAGGTTCTTTGCAAAGAACTGGAGCTTTCTGAGGAATATGTCAGAAAGCGTGTGGAAAAGTATTCTTCCATTGAACGGATCAAAAGCAATGTGGAGAAGGAAAAGGGAGATGCGATCCGGGCATATAAGCTGGAGGGCGTTAAGGTAGATGAAGACTACAAGCGCTATTACCCATACGGAGAACTTGCCTCCAAGGTACTTGGCTTTACAGGGGGAGACAATCAGGGGATCATCGGATTGGAGGTAAAATACGAGGAATATCTGAAGGGAGAGGAAGGAACGATTCTTACTGTCACCGATGCAAGGGGGGTGGAAATTGATGAAGCCGGCGAGGAACGGGTGGAGCCCCTTATCGGAAATGACTTGTATACCAGTCTTGACGTTAATATTCAAAGCTATGCAACCCAGCTGGCAAAGCAGGTCATGGAGACCAAGCAGGCAGAGAGAGTCTCTATCGTTGTCCTGAACCCTCAAAACGGTGAGATCATGGCGATGGTAGATGTGCCCGAGTTTGATCTGAATGATCCTTATGCATTGCCGGAAGAGATGGAGGAAGAAAAGCTTTCGCAGGAGAAAAAACAGGAGCTTTTGAATCAGAAATGGCGTAATGGTTGTATCAGTGATACTTATGAACCGGGGTCAACCTATAAAATCATTACGGCTGCCGCAGGACTGGAAAGTGGTGTGGTCACCACGGAAGATCAGTTCAGCTGCCCCGGATATATTATGGTGGAGGACAGGCGGATCCGATGTCACAAGACCACCGGGCATGGAGCGGAAAATTTTGTTCAGGCAACCATGAATTCCTGTAACCCGGTGTTTATTACAGTGGGGCTGCGTCTGGGAGTGGAGAGATACTATGACTACTTCACCAGGTTCGGATTGCTTAACAAAACCGGGGTGGATCTGCCTGGTGAAGCGGGAACCATAATGCATAAAATGGAGGACATGAAGGCGGTGGAGCTGGCAACAGTATCCTTCGGGCAGTCCTTTCAGATCACACCGATCCAGCTGGCAACAACGGTTTCTTCCATAATTAACGGGGGAAACAGAGTGACACCGCATGTGGGTGTCATGACGGCAGACAGAGAAAAAACAGAAATGAAAAAGTTCTCATATCCTGTTACACCGAATATTGTATCAGAGGAAACCTCTGCAACCATGCGGATGATTCTGGAGCAGGTGGTAGAAAACGGAACAGGAAAAAACGGATATGTGGAAGGTGCCAGAGTTGGCGGCAAGACAGCTACCAGCCAGACCCTTCCAAGAGGCAGTGGAAGATACATTGCCTCCTTTATCGGCTTTGCACCGGCAGATAACCCGCAGGTGCTTGCACTTGCCATTATACATAATCCTAAGGGAGTCTATTATGGAGGTCAGGTTGCAGCACCGGTGGTAAGACAGCTTTTTGAAAATATTCTTCCTTATTTGGAGAAAAAGGATTATAATTGAGAGGTGCAGGCAATGACAGGCAATGATATTATCATGCCCATATTGATATCCTTTGGACTCAGCGCGGCACTTGGTCCGCTGATAATCCCCTTTTTAAGAAAATTGAAGGTGGGGCAGACGGTACGGGATGATGGTCCCCGTACGCATCTGAAAAAAACAGGAACCCCTACTATGGGTGGTATTCTGATCCTTGTCAGTGTAGCAGTTACTACTGTGCTATATGCCGGAGATTATCCCAAAATTGTGCCGGTCCTGTTTCTGACTCTGGGGTTTGGATTGATCGGTTTCCTGGATGACTATATTAAAGTTGTTTTAAGACGCTCCATGGGACTGAGGGCATGGCAGAAAATGCTGTTACAGCTTCTGGTAACCGGAATGTTTGCCTATTATCTTACCCGGGGGACAGATATTTCACTGGCAATGAAGATTCCCTTTTCCGGGGGCTATTATTTGGATCTCGGATGGCTGAATATCCCGTTTTTATTTGTGGTGATAACAGGAACGGCGAACGGAACCAATTTTACTGATGGCCTGGATGGCCTTGTCAGCAGCGTGACGGTTATGGTGGCAACCTTTTTTACGGTGGCGGCAATCGGAACCGGGGTACCGATCGTACCGATCACCTGTGCTGTGACAGGCGCGCTGTTAGGATTTCTTCTTTTTAATGTACATCCTGCCAGCGTCTTTATGGGAGATACAGGCTCCCTTGCCCTCGGCGGATTTGTGGCGGCATGCGCATATATGATGCAGATGCCCCTGTTTCTGCTGATTGTGGGCTTTATTTATGTAATTGAAGTATTATCTGTAATCATTCAGGTGATTTACTATAAAGTCAGCGGAGGAAAGAGAATTTTTAAGATGGCACCCCTGCATCATCATTTTGAACTGTGCGGGTGGACTGAGACGAGGATTGTAGCGGTGTTTTCCATTGCTACGGCTGCGCTCTGCCTGATTGCTCTGCTGGGCATTTTTTAAGGAGGAATAGGTTTATCATGGAACTAAAGGGTCAAAAAGTGCTGGTAGTGGGAAGCGGCAAAAGTGGAATCGGAGCGGCAAGACTTCTCGGAAAGGCAGGAGCACTTCCCGTACTGTTTGACAGCAATGAAAAGCTGGATATGACAGAACTGAGAGAAAAGACCGGAGATGTTCCGGGACTTGAGATCGTATTAGGAGAGCTGGATGAAGAAAAGAAAAAAGAAATTGGACTTGTTGTGATTAGTCCGGGGGTACCGATAGATGCTCCTATGCTGGAGGAATACCGATCGAAAAATATTCCTATCTGGGGAGAAATTGAACTTGCCTATGCGTTTGCACAGGGAAATGTAATTGCCATTACGGGAACAAACGGTAAAACCACCACAACAACGCTGGTGGGACAGATTATGAAGGCCTATTTTGATTCTGTTTATGTGGTTGGCAATATCGGGAATCCTTATACAGATATTGCGCTTCAGACTAAGCCGGAGACGGTAACCGTTGCAGAGATCAGCAGCTTTCAATTGGAGACCGTACATACCTTTCATCCCAGGGTATCGGCAATCCTGAACATTACACCGGATCATTTGAACCGGCATCATACAATGGAGTGTTATGTGGCAACCAAGGAAAAGGTTGCACAGAACCAGACAGCGGAGGATACCTGTGTACTCAATTATGAGGATGCTTACACCAGAGAGTTCGGAAACAGATGTCCGGCAAAGGTAATCTTTTTTTCTTCCAGGAGAAAGCTGGAAGAGGGTGTTTATCTGGACGGAGAAGAAATTGTTCTTTCCGAGGGAGGAAAAGAGCTTCGCCTCATGAATATCCATGATATGAATCTGGTGGGTATGTGCAATGTGGAAAACGTAATGGCGGCAATTGCAATCAGCCGTGCCATGAATGTGCCGATGGAGATGATATTAAATACCATCCGGGAATTTAAGGCAGTTGAGCATAGAATTGAGTTTGTTGCAACCAAGAACGGTGTGGACTACTATAATGATTCCAAGGGAACCAATCCGGATGCGGCAATCCAGGGGATCAGAGCCATGAGTAAGCCTACGGTACTGATCGGAGGCGGATATGACAAACAGAGTGAATATGATGAATGGATAGAAGCCTTTGAAGGGAAAGTGAAAGCCTTTGTCCTGATCGGGCAGACAAGAGAAAAGATCGCTGAGTGCGCCAGAAAGCATGGTATTTCCAATATTATTCTGGCAGATACCTTTGAGGAAGCCTTTGCTATTTGTGTAAAGCAGGCACAGCCGGGAGATGCGGTGCTTCTTTCACCGGCATGTGCAAGCTGGGGAATGTTCCCGAATTACGAAGTGCGTGGTAAGATGTTTAAAGAACTTGTAGGAAAGATTGGAGTTTAAACTGTGGCGGAAAGAAGAGACAGAACCGGGACAGGAAGAAGAATAAGGAATCAACAGGAGTCATTTTTCGATTATACACTGCTGTTTATTGTGTTATTCCTGTTGGGGTTTGGACTGGTTATGCTGTATTCCACCAGCAGCTATGATGCCAGTCTCCAATATAACGGAGATTCAGCCTACTTTTTAAAAAAGCAGCTTGTATCTACGATATTGGGGCTTATTGCCATGATAGTGGTAGCTAACATCCCCTATCATTTTTGGGAACGCTTTGCCATGCTTGGATATTTGGGCTCTGCAGTGTTGATTCTTCTGATCATACCGTTTGGTATTGAGGCAAACGGTGCAAAAAGATGGCTGCGTATTGCCGGATTATCCATTCAGCCTGCAGAAATTGCCAAGCTGGGAATGATCTTATTCCTGGCAAGTACCATTTGCCGGATGGGACGAAAAATCAGGACAGGGAAAGGCTTTTTGTTTGTTCTGATGATCCCTATGCCGATATGTGCCATGGTCTGGCAGATTACGGAAAACCTGAGTTCTGCCATTATTATTTTCGGTATTGCTGCTTTAATGCTGTTTGTATCAACTCCGGATTACAAGCGATTCATTCTGCTGGCGCTTGCAGGACTAGCGGTCTGCGCACTGGCTGTGTTTTTGATCGTAAGCGCTGACAGCTCGGATAGTCTTGGTGTACGTGGAACCAGAATTCTTGCATGGCTTGACCCGGAGGCGTATGCCAGCGGAAAAGGGTTTCAGACACTGCAGGCTCTTTATGCTATCGGCTCCGGAGGAATACTAGGCAAGGGGCTTGGACAGAGTATGCAGAAGCTGGGGTTCCTGCCGGAGGCCCAGAACGATATGATATTTTCCATTATTTGTGAGGAACTTGGCTTATTTGGAGCAATTTCCATTCTGATTATGTTTATTTTGCTGATCTGGAGATTTATGGTAATTGCAAACAATGCACCGGATCTGTTTGGAGCTCTTCTGGTGGTTGGTGTGATGGGACATATTGCCATTCAGGTAATCCTGAACGTTGCCGTTGTCACGAATACGATTCCCAATACAGGTATTTCCCTTCCGTTCATCAGCTATGGAGGTTCCGCGGTCATGTTTCTTCTGATTGAAATCGGGATCGTGCTGAGTGTGGGAAGGGGAATCAGACTGAAAGATTTGTAGTACAAGGAACCATTTCCTCTTAAGTGACATAGTTTAGAATAGGTCTTACTCTTTAACCGGAAGGCGGAAGGTGATAATTTGGACACTATTCATATCAGAGGAGGAAATGCCCTATTTGGAGAAACCAGAGTACAGGGTTCTAAGAATGCCGTGCTGCCGGTTCTGGCAGCAGCACTTCTCATAGAAGATGTCTGTGTGATAGACAATTGCCCCCGGATTTCGGATGTACATCATATGCTGATGCTGCTTGAAGGAATCGGATGCAGGGTGAGCAGGAAAAACCGAAGCGTTACCATCGATGCAAGAAATGTATCGGATGATACGATGTCAGGTGAAAATGTGACAGGGATGAGATCCTCGATCACATTGCTGGGAGCTATGCTTGGCAGAGTGGGAGAAATCACTATGGCGTATCCGGGCGGATGTGTGATCGGAGAACGCCCGATCGATCTTCATATCAGCGCACTTCGCAGGATGGGCGTTGATATTTGCGAGCGGGAAAGCAATTTTACCGCAAAGGTCCGTAAATTAGAGGGAACTGTGATCAGGCTTCCCTTATCCAGTGTGGGAGTTACGGAAAATGTAATCCTTGCAGCTGTCAAGGCAAAGGGAGTTACGGTACTGCAGAACGCAGCCAAGGAACCGGAAATAGTAACATTATGTGAATTTCTTCGGGATGCAGGTGCTGTTATTGAGGGAATCGGCGGTTCTACTCTGATTATTCAGGGGGGGCATCCACTCCACGGTGTCAGCTTTCGGATCCCTGCTGACCGGATTGTGGCGGGGACCTATCTGATGGCAGCTCTGGGGGCGGGAGGGCATATCTTTTTGGAGGATGCACCTTCAGCACAAATGCATAGCATGATAAAGGCTGCAGAACAGATTGGTGCAGATATCACAGTATCCAGAGAAGGGCTGAATATCATGGCACAGGAGAAGAAAAGAGCAATTCCCTATTTGCGGACAGAGATCTATCCGGGATTTCCTACAGATATGCAGTCACTGATTATGCCGGTGCTTGCTACAGCGGAGGGGGTCAGCGTGATAGAAGAGACAGTGTTTGAAAATCGCTTCCGGATTGTGGAGGAGCTGAAACGGATGGGAGCCTGTATTGAGATACAGAAAAAAAGTCAGGCCCTTATTGTGGGAACAGACAGTCTTCTGGGTTGCGAAGTATCCGCGCAGGAGCTTCGGGGCGGTGCAGCACTTGTCATAGCAGGTTGTATGGCACAGGGAGAGACTGTTGTGAAGAATTGTCATTTTATAGAGCGAGGATATGAAGATATCTGTCGGGATCTTCAAAACCTTGGCGTTACAATTTATACCGGATAACAGGAATTATGGCGAAGAAGCAGAGAAAGAAGAAAGCAAATAAAAAAATAAATACAAAAGTGGTTAAGAAGAAGGAAAAGTCAAGTATCCGGGAATATATGAGAGGGCATAAAAGCCTGTTTATCATCGGTGCCATGGCAGTGGCTCTTTTTCTTGGATTGATTTGTGCCTATCGCTATGTGATTGCTAATTACACGGTGACTACCGTATATGTGGAGGGAAATGTCCATTATACCAATGAGGAGATCATTGAGATGGTAATGGAAGGGTATTATGGAAATAATTCCCTTCTTTTATCCATGAAGTATAAGGACAAGAGTATTGTGGGTGTTCCTTTTGTGGAGAAAATGGACGTTTCTGTTCTTGATCCTCATACGATCAAGATTGAGGTTTATGAGAAGGCAATTGCCGGTTATGTGGAATACCTGGAACGGTATATGTATTTTGATAAGGACGGAATCGTGGTGGAAAGCTCTCTGGAAAAGACGGAGGGTGTACCGCTTGTAACCGGGCTTAATTTTGATCATGTGGTTTTGTATGAACCCCTTCCGGTGGAGGATGAGAGTATTTTCAGGTCGATTCTGAGCATCACACAGCTTGTAAATAAGTACAATCTTTCTACGGACAGAATTTATTTTGGAAATGACGGAACACTTACGTTATACTTCGGAGATGTAAGAGCAGCTCTGGGGACAGATGTAAATCTGGATGAAAAGATCATGAAGCTACAATATATGCTTCCTGAGCTTCAGGGGAAAAAGGGAACTCTTCGGATGGAAAATTATTCTGAGGACACGAAAAATATCTCTTTTGAACTTGATTAGAATAAAAAACTAAAATTTGTGGTTGATAATTCAAAGAAAAGATTATATGATAATCTATATGAGTCTATAATCGCTTCGTCTGTCCGGGGATGAATGGACAGGCTGATGTGGTTTTGATAGACGCTGAGTGGGAGATGAAGGAGGAATTACCCTTGCTGGAGATTAAGACAAACGATGCCGAAGCTGCTGCCAAGATTATTGTGATCGGTGTTGGCGGAGCCGGTAATAATGCAGTAAATAGAATGGTTGATGAGAATATCACAGGTGTCGAGTTTATCGGAATCAATACTGATAAGCAGGCATTGCAGCTCTGTAGGGCACCTAAGCTTTTACAGATTGGAGAAAAGCTTACCAAGGGACTTGGGGCAGGTGCTAAGCCCGAGATCGGCGAAAAGGCTGCAGAAGAGAGCAGCGAAGAGATTGCAGCAGCCCTGAAGGGTGCAGATATGGTATTTGTTACCTGCGGAATGGGCGGCGGAACCGGAACCGGTGCCGCTCCGATCGTGGCCAAGCTTGCAAAGGATATGGGGATTCTGACAGTAGGCGTTGTCACGAAGCCTTTCCGTTTTGAAGCAAAAGCACGCATGATCAATGCAATCAGCGGTATTGAGAAAATCAAGGATAATGTAGATACACTGATCGTAATTCCTAATGATAAATTACTTGAAATTGTTGACAGAAGGACAACCATGCCGGATGCCCTTAAGAAAGCAGATGAGGTTCTCCAGCAGGCAGTGCAGGGAATCACAGATCTGATCAATGTCCCTGCGGTAATCAATCTTGACTTTGCAGATGTACAGACTGTCATGAAGGACAAGGGCATTGCACATATCGGTATCGGTACAGGTAAGGGCGATGACAAGGCTAGTGAGGCTGTAAAGATGGCAGTGGAAAGCCCGCTGCTTGAGACTACAATCTCCGGAGCAACCCATGTGATCATTAATGTTTCCGGTGATATTACGCTTGCAGATGCATCAGATGCAGCAAGCTATGTTCAGGAACTGGCGGGAGATGATGTTAATATTATCTTTGGTGCAATGTATGATGAGTCTCAGTCAGACAGCTGTACGATTACGGTCATTGCAACAGGACTTGAGGATGCTACTTTACCTACCAACAAGCCTGTTTCCCAATTCGGTACTTTTGCAAATAAGTACATGAAGCCTGTTACTCCAAACATTTCCGTAAGACCTTCCGGAGCGGTAGGCGGTGCGGATGGTGTTCATGTCATGCCGGGTAAGACCGGTACACTTCCCAATGGGGTAGCTGCTCCTGCAAGACCGGTATCAGGAATAACAAATCCTGGGGATATCAGAAGCAATGTGGCGGATAAACCTCTGAAAATACCGGATTTCCTTCAAAAGAAATAATTTTTGTCAGAAAATGAATAATAGATGAATAGGGCTGTATACCGAAACCGAAAGTGATAAGGTATACAGCCTTCTGTATCTGTTACATTGAAAAATGGGAATACGATAAGGGGAAAGGAATGAAAACCATGCATAAGGATCGGGTAACGGAATGCCTTAAATTTATTGATAACAGTGTGAGCTGCTATCATGCTGTTGCCAATATGGAAAAAAGGCTGGTGAAGGAAGGTTTTACAGAACTCAAGGAAAAGAAGGACTGGAAGCTAAACAAGGGATGCGGCTATTATGTAAAGAGAAATGATTCCTCAATTGTGGCATTCAGGCTTCCCGAAAAGGAAGTAAAAGGCTTTCATATAGTTGCTTCTCATAGTGATTCTCCTTCTTTTAAGTTGAAAACAAATGCAGAGATTGCAGTGGAAGATCATTATCTGAGACTGAACACAGAGCCCTATGGAGGAATGATTTATTCTACCTGGTTTGATAGATCTCTTTCTGTAGCAGGAAGAGTTATATTCTCTGCAAAAGATGGAAAACTGAAGTCTGCTGTCGTCAATGTGGATGAGGATCTGCTGGTGATACCCAGTGTAGCGATTCACATGAACCGGGAAGCAAATAAGGGGATAGAATTCAATCCCCAGACGGATCTGCTTCCTCTGATGGGCGGAATTACTGCAAAGGGAGTTCTCAGAAAGAAGCTTGCGGAGCTTACAGGGGTGCAGGAGGAAGAAATTCTGGGAAGCGATCTTTATCTGTACGTGCGGGAAAAAGGGAAGCTTGCCGGAGCAGAGAAGGAACTCATTCTTTCACCGAGGCTTGATGACCTGCAATGTGTTTATGCATCCACGGAAGCATTGCTTACCGGTACGCCGAAGGAGTACGCGGCTGTTTGTGCGGTATTTCATAATGAAGAGGTGGGAAGCCTTACAAGGCAGGGCGCAGCCTCCACATTTCTTAAGGATACCCTGGAAAGAGTTGCGGAAAGCTTAGGAAAGAGCAGAAGTGAGTATTTGCAACTCGTGGCAGACAGCTTCCTGATTTCAGCGGACAATGCCCACGCCCTTCATCCGAATCATCCGGAGAAGTCGGATGCTACAAACAGGCCGGTGTTAAATGGCGGCATTGTAATTAAGCATCATGGTGGACAGAAGTATACTACAGATGGACATTCAGAGGCAGTGATGAAGATTTTATGCCGTGAGGTGCAGGTGCCATATCAGGATTATCACAACAGATCCGATATTGCAGGAGGTTCTACACTGGGCAACCTGTCATCTGCGCAGGTTGCGGTACAATCAGTGGATATCGGCCTTCCACAGCTGGCCATGCACTCGGCAGTGGAAACAGCAGGGAGCAGGGATGTGGAGTATCTTGTCAAGGTGCTTCAAACCTTTTATCAGAAATAGAAAAAATAATTTTTGAAAGGGTCGCTTAAGGGCGACTCTTTTTTTGTCGAACAGGAACGATGAAAGATTTTGTTTCGTACAATGTTTTGACAAATTATGAAGACCTTAATGTTTATAATGAACAAGTACTTAAGAAATGGAGGTGAAGGATGACAGGGTGCAAATGCAGGAAACGGTTTATATCGACAGTATTTTTTTGTTGAATCTGGTGATGGACTTATACCTGCTGATGCTTACGGCAAAGATGCTTGGGAAAACTGCCACTTACTTAAGAATCTTTGCAGGAAGCATTACAGGTGCTGCAGGATATTGCATCGTTCTGTGCATTCCGGGAATACCATATGCAGTGAAGGTGGTGCTCGGAATGATTCCGACAGGATTACTGATGATAAAAATTGCATGTTGTACAAAAGGGATCAGGGAGCTGCTTCGGGCAACCGGATATCTGTATCTGTTTTCTTTTTTTCTGGGCGGGTTCATTCTCTTTTTGAAGGGGAAACTGCCTGTATTCAGAAAATATGAAAGCTCTATTTTACTGTTGCTGTTCTGGGGATTTGCGGGTTATGCCATTTGCAACAGAGGAATAGCGCGATATCGGGAAAAAAGAAAGAATTGCTTTTGTAATGTCAGCTTGATTGGAGATACAGGCCCCATAGAAGTCAGGGCGCTGATTGACACCGGAAACGGACTGGTGGAGCCGGTCAGCAGGAAACCGGTAGCAATACTGGATGAGGAGGTGTGGAATCATATGAAACTGTGGAAAAGACCGGAAAAATATAAGATGATTCCCTATCATAGCATTGGCACAGACAGAGGACTTCTGGAAGGCTATGTGATCGATTCCATGGAAGTAAAGGGAGAAACACAGAATAAGCAGTACGAAAATGTAGTAGTAGCAATATTTAAAGGAAATGTATCCGGTAAGGGGGGATATCAGATGATCCTTCCGCCGGGGTTGTCCGTATAGAAAAACACAAAACAGCATAACAGGAGGAAAATATGGTTTTTAAGGTAGCAATTCCGGGAAAACTGCAGTTTAAGCTTTATCGCAGAGAACCCGGGTTCTTATTGGCAAGACAGGGAGATGTTCATTACATAGGTGGATCGGAGGTACTCCCGCCACCCCTTGAGATAGAAAAGGAAAACGCTGTCATCAGTGATCTGGGGACAGAATATGAGGATGAGGCAAAGTCGATCCTGATTGAACATAATCTGCGGTTGGTCGTCTATATAGCCAAAAAGTTTGACAATACGGGAGTGGGAGTGGAGGATCTCATTTCCATAGGAACGATAGGGCTGATTAAATCTATTAACACCTTCAATCCGGAAAAGAACATTAAGCTTGCAACTTATGCATCAAGATGTATAGAAAATGAAATTTTGATGTATCTGAGAAGAAACAATAAAACAAAACTGGAGGTGTCCATTGATGAACCCTTAAATGTGGATTGGGACGGAAATGAACTTCTCCTTTCAGATATTTTGGGAACCGACGAGGACGTGATATACAGAGACATTGAAAATGAAGTGGAAAGAAAGCTCCTGTTAAAGGCGATTGATAAGCTCACAGAAAGAGAGAAAACCATCATCCACCTTCGCTTTGGACTGGGAACGCCGGACGGACAGGAAATGACACAAAAGGAGGTCGCGGATCTTTTGGGAATTTCACAATCCTATATTTCCCGCCTGGAAAAGAAAATCATGAAGCGGTTGAAGAAGGAACTCCTTCGAGAAAGCTGCTGACATATTCCCCACTGCTATCAGAAGATGAATGCAATATTTATTAAAGAAATGTCTGTGGATCTGCTTTGCGGCATTTAACCATTTGGGCTGGATTTTTTAGAAACAGCTGTCACAATAATACGGATGCCCGAGCGAGTGTTTGAGAAGCCATTGCAGCACATCTGCCGTAAGCTCGATAAAGCCTTTATGGAAAATCTAATCAGCTTATTTCAGAGATATGATTAATCCCCCGATTTCAAACTTGCTACGCTTCGAACAAAGAAATCGGGGGATAAATTTTCTGAAATAAGCTGATTGATTTTCCTAAAAAGCCTTTAAGACCTTACGGCAGATGTGCTGCAATGCGCTTTGAGTTTCTCGCGAGGGCATCTAATTGGTATTTGTGACAGCTGGGTTCAAAAAATCCCCCAAACGGGTTATTGCCGTAAAGCAGATCCACAGACATTTTCTTGCAAACATACAGCTTACATCTCTGATAGCGGTGGGGGATGATGCTAGCAGCGTATATCGACGATAATGATATCCGGTCCGATTTGCTTGATGTCTTTATAGGGGATGACAATGTCGGGTTCAGAGCACAGAACATTGAGAAATTTATTTCCACAGGGAATGATGACCTTGCAGATTTGCCCGCTGCAAAGGTCAAATTCAAGGTCGGAGATCCGACCAAGCTTCTTGCAGTCACGTAGGTTGATCACATCTTTACATTTTAATTCAGAGAACAGCATTTTCAGGTTCCTGCCTTTTTCCGGTATAGTTTATCATATGCAGCATGAATATTTTTGAGCCAAACGGTGAATGATTTTTATTACAGAAAAACAAGCTGGAATAGAATCAGGAGGATATTCACGATGGCACAGGGAAAGGTGGAAATATGTGGAGTTAATACAGCGAAACTTCCGCTTCTCAAGGCAGAAGAAAAGGAAAGACTGTTTCAACAGATAGAAGGAGGGGATGAGGCGGCCCGTCAAAAATATATTGAGGGAAATCTGCGTCTTGTCTTAAGCGTGATCAAGCGCTTTTCCTTCAGCAACGAAAATGTGGATGATCTGTTTCAGATCGGATGTATCGGCCTGATCAAAGCAATTGATAATTTTGATGCCTCTTTAAATGTAAAATTCAGTACCTATGCGGTGCCCATGATCATAGGAGAAATACGGCGGTTCCTGCGGGATAACAATGCCATCCGTGTGAGCCGCTCCTTAAAGGACACGGCATACAAAGCAATTTATGCAAGGGAAAATCTGATCAAGCAGAATATGAAGGAACCGACCATCAATGAGATCGCTGCGGAAATCGGTATTGCCAAAGAGGATGTGGTTTATGCGCTGGATGCCATTCAAAATCCCATGAGTCTGTATGAACCGATTTATACGGATGGCGGTGATACCCTGTATGTAATGGATCAGATTAGTGATAAAAAGAACAAGGAGGAGAATTGGGTAGAAAATCTTTCCCTGAGTGAAGCGATGAAGAAGCTTGGAAAGCGGGAGCATGAAATCATCAGTCTGCGTTTTTTTGAAGGGAAGACACAGATGGAGGTGGCGGATCTGATCGGAATTTCCCAGGCGCAGGTGTCAAGACTGGAAAAAAATGCATTAAAGGTGATGAGAACCTATCTGACAGCATAGGAAGCTGATGCGTAAAAAAATCAGGTTGCGAAAGGCAAATACGGAAATTATAATAGAAGCAGAATTTACTGAAGCAAAAGAGCTGCTAAGGCAGCGGAATGAGAGGAACTATGAGAGAACTGAGCAGCAAGACGGCAAATTTTACCGATTCTGTCATAAGACGGATGACAAGAGTATCGCTCCGGTATGGGGCAATCAATCTTTCACAGGGATTTCCTGATTTTGATCCTCCTGCTGAGATAACGGACAGACTGGCACAGGTAGCAAAAAGCGGACCCCACCAGTATGCTCTGACCTGGGGAGCACAGAACTTTAGGGAGGCACTGGCGAAGAAGCAGGAACATTTTTCAGGAATGAAGCTTGATCCGGATCGGGAAATCGTAGTGACCTGCGGCAGTACAGAAGCAATGATGGCTGCCATGATGACAGTGGTAGATCCGGGAGACCGGGTTGCTGTTTTTTCTCCTTTTTATGAAAATTACGGTGCAGATGCGATTCTCTCAGGGGCAGAGCCAATTTATATTCCCCTTGTCCCACCCGAATTTACCTTTGACGGGGATCGGCTGGAGGAGGCTTTTAAACAGGGAGCAAAGGCGCTGATTCTGTGTAATCCCTCCAATCCCTGCGGTAAGGTATTCACATACGAGGAACTTAAGATAATTGCACAGCTTGCAGTGAAATATGACGCTTATGTAATCACGGATGAGGTTTATGAGCACATTGTTTATGAGCCACATAAACATATCTATCTTGCAACTCTTCCGGGAATGCGGGAGCGGACAATTATATGTAACTCTCTTTCCAAAACCTATTCCATCACAGGCTGGCGTTTGGGATATGTGATCGCATCGCCGGAAATCATTGACAGAGTGAAGAAGGTGCATGATTTTTTGACGGTGGGAGCCGCAGCACCGCTGATGGAAGCGGCTGTCACAGGACTTCATTTCGGGGATGAGTATTACCGGGAGCTTCAGGCACATTATACCCATATGAAAGAACTTTTCGTGGGAGGACTGAAGGAGCTGGGCTTTTCCTTCCATGAGCCCCAGGGTGCCTATTATGTGCTCATGGATGTGTCTGAATTTGGCGTGAAGGATGATGTGGAATTCTGCGAATGGCTTGCAAGGGAAGTGGGAGTGGGAGCGGTGCCCGGTTCCAGCTTTTTCCGGGAAGATATTCATGATTATATTCGTTTCCATTTTGCAAAGAAGGATGAGACACTGAAGGCAGCACTGGAGCGGCTTTCTACACTCAGAGAGAAAGCTGCACGGCGATAACAGAGATTATGCGGAGAGAACACGATGAAAAATCCATTGAATTACCAGATGACAGAATATGACTGCGGCCCTACTTCGATGGCCAATGCGATCAGTTTCCTATTTAAGAGAGAAGAGATCTCGCCTGATATTCCCAAATATATTATGCAATACTGTATGGACGCTTATAACAGTAAGGGAGAAGCGTATAAGAGCGGAACCACCTATTATGCCATGGATTTTCTGGCAAGCTGGCTGAATCATTTCGGTAAGGTAAGAAGATTCCCGATCCATTGCGAGACGATTACCGGAGATCAGGTTTATATCGGGCAAAATTCCAGAATAACAGGCTGTCTGCAGCAAAAAGGGGTTGTGGTAGCCAAGGTCATGCTTGGCTGTGGCCATTATGTGCTCCTGACGGGAATCGATGGTGATTATGTGGATCTGTTTGATCCCTATTTCAGGCAGAAGCCCTTTAACCAGAAGGGAATCACCATGATCTGGGATGAGCCGAAGGTGCGCAACAGACGGGTACATAAGGATCTGATGAACAGTACGGGAAAAGGAGCATACGCCTTTAGCAGGATCGACTGGAGGGAGAGTGTGCTGCTGTATAATAGGAATACAAGGCAGACGATGGATCAGATTGAATATATCATTTAGCGCTTCGAATGCGGGAGAATAGGTTTCCATAAAATAGTTGACATAATTTGTAAATCACAATATAATGGTCTTGTTATCAAAATATTGTTCTTGTGGGAGGGAAATCCTATGAAATGTCCGTTTTGCGGCCACGAAAATACCAGAGTAATTGATTCAAGACCGGCGGAGGATAATAATTCCATCAGAAGGCGTCGCGCCTGTGATGAGTGTGATAAGAGATTTACCACCTATGAAAAGGTGGAGACAATTCCGCTGATTATCATTAAAAAAGATAATAACCGGGAAACATACGACAGATCTAAGATTGAAGCCGGTGTGCTTCGTGCCTGCCATAAGAGACCGATCAGTGCAAATCAGATCAAGCAGCTGGTTGATGAGGTGGAAACAGAAATCTTCAGCAAGGAAGAAAAGGAAATATCCAGCCGTGTGATCGGCGAGCTTGTGATGAATAAGCTGAAGGATCTGGAGGCGGTTGCTTATGTGCGATTTGCTTCTGTTTACAGAGAATTTAAGGATATCAATACTTTTATGGATGAACTGAAAAAGGTTCTGGAATAAGGCAGTATTTACGAGAAACAGAGGGAAGAAAGATGGCAGTCGGAACAGGCAGTAATACAGGGAGCAACATTCTTACGGAAGAAGAAAAGGCAATTGTGGCAAAGGCCAAAAAACCGGTTGATGTCATGAACAAGATCAGATTATTTTTTATGTTTATTGCAGTGGTTTTGCTGGTATTTATCTATTTTGGCAGAAAGCTGTGGGAGGGAATAGCATGGTTTGATCACCTGGTTTCCGGCATGTATCAGTTCCTTTTGTGGGATATTCTGTTGATGCTGCTTGCAACCTTTATCAAGTTCGGATTGGCAGTGCGATATAATAAGATCGTTAAGAAAATATAGAAATGTGCTGAAATGCTTTTGCCTGTGAAAGCTGCAAAAGCATTTTTGTGTATTGTAAAAAAAACATTGCATTTCAGATAAAGATTGTATACAATAATCATGCGTTAAAATTTTAACGTCAAAATTTCATAAACAAAGAGAAAGGAATTTGAGACATGAAAAGAAAAGGTTTGAAAAGCCTGCTTCTGGTTTTCGTGTTGACAACACTTGCTATTGCACTGAGCGCATGCTCAGGTGATAAGGAAGGAGAAAATTCTTCTCAGATTACCATCGGTATTCCTCAGGATCTGGAGGATAGTCTTGACCCCCACAAGGCAGTGGCGGCAGGAACGAAGGAGGTACTGTTTAACCTGTATGAAGGACTGGTTAAACCGGCAAGCGATGGTAGTTTTATCCCTGCTGTGGCAAGTGCATACGAGGAATCAGAAGGCGGTAAGGTTTACACATTCACCCTGCGTGATGGTGTAAAATTCCACGACGGAAGTACGGTAACGGCAGAGGATGTTAAGTTTTCACTTGATAAATGCGCCGATACCAGTGCGGGAGATCCGTTGGTAGCGGCGTTTTCTAATATTGAAAGCGTAGACATTGCAGATGAGAAGACGATTGTTGTCACTCTGAAGGAGGCAAATACGGAGTTTCTGGCATATATGACGACCGCAATCATTCCGGCTTCCAATGAAAATCCGGACACCAATCCTATCGGTACGGGGCCCTATAAGTATGTATCCCGTTCTCCACAGGAAAATTTCGTGGTGGAAAAATTTGATGAGTATTGGGGAGAGCCGGCGCATATAGAGAATGTTACCTTTAAGATCTGTTCCAATACAGATTCTCTGGTAATGGACCTTGAAGGCGGCTCTATCGATATGTTTGCCAGAGTTACTGCCTCACAGGCAGCTGAGCTTTCCGATCAGTTTGAGGTGCTTGAGGGTACCATGAATCTGGTGCAGGCATTATACCTGAACAATGCGGAGGCTCCCTTTGATGATGTGAGGGTTCGTCAGGCACTCTGCTATGCTATCGATCCGGATGAAATCATGATGATGGTATCAGACGGTAAGGGCACAGAGCTGGGAAGCAGTATGTTCCCTGCTTTTTCCAAGTATTATATGGAAGAACTCAACGATACCTATAATCAGGATCTTGATAAGGCCAAGGCGCTTCTGGCAGAAGCCGGTTATCCGGATGGATTCAGCTTTACCATTACCGTTCCGTCCAATTATCAGCCCCATATTGATACCGCACAGGTGTTGGTAGAGGAATTTAAGGCAATCGGTGTCAATGCGGAAATTCAGCTGATTGAGTGGGACAGCTGGCTCAGCGATGTCTATCAGGGACGTCAGTATCAGTCGACAGTAGTCGGTGTGGATGCATCCAATCTGACCGGTGCTGCGCTTCTTCAGCGTTTCACCTCCGATGCCCACAATAACTTTATCAATTATAGCAATGCGTCGTATGATGAAGCGTTTGATAAAGCAATTTACAGTACGGATGATGCGGAAAAGACCAAGTATTATCAGGAATGCGAGCGTATTCTTTCAGAAGATGCCGCAAACGTATATATTCAGGATTTACCTGAATTTGTAGCAATCAATAAAAAGTATACAGGATATGAATTCTATCCTTTATATGTGCAGGATATTGCCAAATTGAGATTGGCAGAGGAATAAGTTCTAAATGCAGGAGGACAAAGAGATGAAGTATGCGGGCAAGAAGCTGTTAACCATGTTTTTGACGCTGTTTGCGGTAACTCTCTTTGTCTTTCTTGCATTTCATGTGATTTCAGGAGATCCGGCGTCCTCTATGCTGGGAACTGAAGCGACCCCTGCAAGACTTGAGGCGCTTCGGGAGGAAATGGGACTTAACGATCCTGTTCTCGTGCAGTATGCCAGGTGGGCAGGCCGTTTCCTTACAGGGGACATGGGAACCTCTTACAGCTACCGGATGCCGGTAAGTGATATGGTGACGGATAAGATTCCCGTCACACTGACTTTGACAATTCTGGCCTTCTTCATGATGGTACTGATATCGATTCCGCTTGGAATTTATACGGCAAAGCATGCAGGAGGCGTGATTGATAGAATTATCTATATTTTTAATCAGATTATCATGGCGTTTCCGCCATTCTTTTCCGGAATATTGATTACGCTGTTGTTCGGACGGATCTTTAAGCTGTTTACCCCCGGCGGATATATCTCCTATGAGAAAAACTTCTGGGGGTTTGTGGGATACTTGTTTTTTCCGGCACTTGCCATTGCACTTCCCAAAGCGGCAATGGCGGTGAAGCTTCTTCGAAGCTCAGTCATCGGAGAGGCCAGGCTTGATTATGTGCGGACTGCATACAGCAGAGGAAACCGTACCAATGATGTACTATATAAGCATGTTTTGAAAAATGCTTTGATTCCTGTAGTGACCTTCCTTGGAATGGCGCTTACAGATATGATTGCAGGGAGCATTATTATTGAGCAGGTGTTCAGCATACCGGGGCTTGGAAGAATCCTTCTCACCTCCATCTCAAACAGGGATTATCCGGTCGTGATGGCAATTATCGTATGTATTTCCCTGCTGGTACTTGTTGTGAATATGATAGTGGATATGATCTATGGCCTTATTGATCCAAGAATTTCGGTGGAATAGCATGAAAAGTGGAAAAAAGAAGAATTACAATTTCATTGTCGGCGGGACGATTACCGGATTGATGCTTATTTTCATCATCATCGGCTTTTTTTATACGCCATATGATCCCAATGCGATGGACCCGTCAGCAAAATTTGCCGGTATCTCCTTAAAGCATCTGATGGGGTGCGACAATTTTGGCAGGGACATATTGAGCCGCGTCATGAAAGGGGCGGGGACGACGCTGTCGGTGGCGGCGGGAACTGTGTTTATCGGAACCTTTTTCGGGATTATCTTAGGTGCCGTTACCGGTTATTTTGGAGGAATTCTGGATGAGATCCTGATGAGAGTGAATGATGCCATTTTTGCATTTCCCAGCATTTTGCTGGCTTTGGTATTTATCAGTCTTCTGGGAAGTGGCACCTATCAGGTGGTAATTGCCCTTGGAATCGCTTTTATTCCAAGCTTTGCCAGAATTGTTCGAAGCGAATTTATCAAATGTAAAAATATGGACTATGTGAAAAATGCAAGGCTCCAGGGAGCAGGGCATCTGCGTATTATGTTTGTTCACATTCTGCCCAATACCTTTACGGTACTTCTCTCAGCAATAATGATCGGATTTAACAATGCAGTGCTTGCAGAGGCAGGGATGAGCTTCCTGGGAATTGGCGTGCAGCCACCTCAGGCAAGCCTTGGCAGAATGCTTTCCGAGGCCCAGACGTATCTGTTCCGTGCACCCAATTATGCTATTTTTCCGGGGCTGGTAATTATCCTGATGGTACTTGGCTTCAGCCTTCTGGGCGATGCACTGAAGAGGGAGGAGTAAGAGTGGAAAAGAATTTGATTTTACAGGTAAAGGATCTGAATATCGAATTTCACGACCATTTGATTCCTGAAACGGTGGTTTATGACTTTGACCTTGATCTGAGAGTGGGAGAGATCGTAGGGCTTGTGGGAGAATCCGGCTCCGGAAAATCCATGAGCGCTCTTGCCATTGCGGGGCTTCTAAGCCGCAAGGACATGAAGAAGCGAGGACAGATTCTGTTTGACGGAGTGGATATTCTGACCTGTGAGAGAAATGTACTTCGTAAGATACAGGGGAATGACATCGGGATTATTTTTCAGGAGCCCATGACTTCATTAAACCCTTTGAAAAAAATTGGTTGGCAGGTGGAGGAAGCTTTGCGGATTCATACAGAGCTTTCCAAGGAAGAACGATACTACCGGGTCATTGAGATGCTGAGGGATGTGGAGCTTGAGGATGCAGAGAGGATCTATCATCAGTATCCTCATGAGCTTTCCGGCGGTATGCGCCAGCGGGTCATGATTGCGGCAGCAATGATCTGCAATCCGAAGATCCTGATCGCAGATGAACCGACCACAGCTCTTGATGTGACGATTCAGGCGCAGATTGTAGAGCTTTTAAAGCGCCTTAACAGAGAAAAGCAAACCTCTATTTTATTTATTTCCCATGACTTGAGTCTTGTGAGGCAGCTTTGCCGTAGGGTGATGGTGATGCAGGGCGGTTATGTGGTGGAAACAGGGGATACAGAGGAAATTTTCAATCATCCCAGGGAAGCTTATACACAGAAACTGATTGCAGCAATACCAAAGGTGGTTCGCAAAAGTTAGGAAGCCGCAGAACGGCAGAATGAGAGTGCGTATGACAGAGCAAAAAGATATTCTCACGGTATCCTCGCTGTGTGTATCCTTTCAGGATCGCAGTAAGGGACTGTTTCAAAAAAAGAATCGGATACAGGTGCTGAAGAATGTATCCTTTTCCATGAAGGAAGGAGAGGTTCTCGGCCTGGTAGGGGAAAGTGGAAGTGGAAAATCCACTCTGGCGAAAGCAATTCTGGGTCTTATTCCCTATGAGGGAAAGATTACGCAGGTCTCAAGCTATCCACAGATGATTTTTCAGGATCCATATGGTTCTTTAAACCCTGCAAAAAAAGTGGGTTGGATTTTGGAGGAACCCTTGCGCCTGAAGGGAGGACCGGATTCTGCAAAAAGAAAGGAAAGAGTCCGGGAAATGCTGATCAGGGTTGGACTTGACGAAAAGTTTGCAGACCGCTATCCGAATCAGTTGTCAGGTGGCCAGAGACAACGTGTCTGCATAGCAGGGGCGCTGATGCAGGAGCCCAGACTTCTGATTGCAGACGAACCGGTATCTGCGCTTGATGTGACGATTCAGGCACAAATTCTGGAGCTTCTTGAAAGACTTCATAAGGAAATGGGACTATCCATTCTTTTTATATCTCATGATCTTCGGGTTGTCTACCAGATGTGTGACAATGTGATGATCATGAAAGGCGGAGAATTAGTGGAACAGGGAACTGTGGAGGAGGTCTATTTTCATCATAAAAATGAGTATACCGGAAATCTGCTTCAGGCGGCCGGAATTCATATATGAAAATTTGGTAATACAGGGCTAAACAATATGAAATTTTAACCGATATTATTAGTGAAGGTATAAAAAATTTCATTTTGGTTAAAATATTATGTAAACAATCCTTGCAAAGTGAAAAGGAATGCGATAAAATAGTTATGTAAATCAAAATCAGAAGGGTGGTGAAGAGAAATGGGCATTCAGTTATTAAGCGGATTCGGTAATATGCAGTCATATTACAGAACATCTGAAATTCCTGCAGTGAGTGTTGAAGAAATAAAGAAGTCACAGCAGGCACAGACTCCTGAGAAGGAAGCGCAGGCTTTGCCATACTCTTCACAGGAAATACAGCCGGTTCAGGATACACGTTCCAGAGTGGCTGACCTTGAAAATATATCTCTTACCTTTAACAAGGAGGAGAGTTACGATTACATAGGAAGCGAAAGCGGTCTTGCCAATCTGGATGTGCAGAAGGCAGTTTCCGACATGAGAAAGGATTCCGTTTTGCAGGAATACCAATATTTTGTCGGAAGTGCACAGAACCTGCTCAAGGAAACACAGGATGGTATTGTGATACCAAAGCCTGTAGAGACTGAATGATATGGAAGAGAAGCATTGCTTGAATATTGCGTTTACGATGAGAAACACCTTGCCAAACGGCAGGGTGTTTTGTACAATAGAGAAAGAATTTGTGCGTGAAGGAGTACCTATGCTTCAGTGTTTTTATCCGGATGTTTTCATTAGCTCAACCTATCAAATAGATTTTCAGAAATACTATGACTCCGGTTACCGGGGTATTATTTTTGATATTGATAATACCTTGGTTCCCCACGGAGCACCGGCGGATGAAAGAAGCATTCTTCTGATAGAGAACCTGAAAGCAATGGGCTTTCAAATTCTGCTTTTGTCCAATAATAAAGAACCACGGGTAAAAATGTTCAATGATGCGGTACATGTGCATTACATTTACAAAGCGGGAAAGCCTGGAAGAGCAGGATACCGCAAGGCAATGGAGCAGATGGGAACAAACGAGAAAAATACGCTCTTTGTGGGTGATCAGCTGTTTACAGATGTATGGGGAGCCAGAAATACCGGTATTTTTTCAATTCTGGTTGAGCCCATTGACAAAAAGGAAGAGATTCAGATCGTGTTAAAGCGTTATCTGGAAAAGATTGTTCTTTTCTTTTACCGGAGAAAATGCAAAGGAGAAGAAGGTAAATGCTGATTGACGGACATACAAGAACCTGTGGGCTGATCGGAAATCCCGTAGAGCACACCATGTCACCTGTAATACATAATACATTGGCCGGGATGCTTTCCCACAATCTGGTTTATGTGCCTTTTCACGTGGAGGAGGGATGCCTCCGGGAGGCTGTAAGAGGGGCTTACGGTCTGAATATTCTTGGGATGAATGTGACGGTTCCCTATAAAAGCCTTGTGATGAAGGAACTGGTTCAAATAGATGAGCTGGCTGAGAAAATCGGTGCAGTAAATACCCTGGTTCGATGTGAGGGCGGATTTAAGGGCTACAATACGGATATGCCGGGGCTGTATCGTGCCATGTGCAGTGAAGGCATTCAGATAGAAGGACAGGAAGTGATTTTGCTTGGGGCCGGTGGCGCAGCAAGGGCAGTTGCATTTCTGTGTGCATCCAGAGGGGTGAAAAGAGTTTATCTACTGAATCGTTCTCTGGAAAGGGCCCAGGCAGTTGCCTTGGAGGTCAATCAGAAATGTGGCACGGATTGTATATACCCGATGCAGCTTACCGACTATCATAAGCTTCCGGAGCAACGCTTTCTTGCTATCCAGGCAACCAGTGTGGGACTGTATCCGGATGTGGATAGGGCAGTGCTTGAGGATGAGGCATTTTATAAAAAGATTCATACCGGATATGACTTGATCTATAAACCTTCCGATACCCGTTTTATGCAGCTTGTCAGGGCTCAGGGAGGAAGGGCTTATCATGGCCTGAAAATGCTGCTTTATCAGGGTATTATTGCCTATGAACTGTGGAATGACATATCTGTACCGGAGGAGATGGCTCTGAAGGTGTATGAAGCGTTAAAGAAAGAAATGAAGATAAAGGATTGACATATGAAAGACAATATCATTCTGATCGGTTTTATGGGTTGTGGCAAAAGCAGTGTGGGCATCCGACTGTCCTATCAGCTGCGCAGGACAATGATTGATACCGATAAATGGATAGAGCAGAGGCAGAAAAAGACAATATCCCAAATCTTTCAGGAAAGCGGTGAAGAGGCTTTTAGACAGATGGAGACGGAATGCCTGAAGGAATTGATTCGAACTGCGGACAGGCAGATTATTTCTGTGGGCGGCGGGCTTCCTATGCGGGAGGAAAATCATGAACTGTTAAAGGAGCTTGGCAGGGTGTTTTATCTGAAGGTGACGCCGGAAACTGTCTATGAGAGAGTGAAAAATGATACCACAAGGCCGCTTCTGCAAGTGGAAGATCCGATGGAAAGAATCAGAACCTTAATGGAAAAACGCGCTCCGGTATATGAGGCTTGTGCAGATGTGATTCTGGAGGCCTCAGATCTGACACTTGAAGAAATTACGGAAAAGATTGAAAGGAACGGCAAATGAAAATTTTGGTGATAAACGGACCGAACTTAAATTTTCTCGGTATCCGGGAAAAAAATATTTACGGAACGCAGGATTATGATTATCTGCTGAACATGATCGGAAAAAAGGGGGAGGAATGCGGAGCAACGGTTGAAGTATTTCAGAGCAACCATGAAGGAGCCATCATTGACCGCATTCAGGATGCTTACTTTGACGGAACAGACGGAATTGTGATCAACCCCGGTGCTTTTACGCATTACAGCTATGCCATTCATGATGCGCTTGCAAGTATAACGATTCCCAAAGTGGAAATTCACATTTCCGATATTACGAAGCGGGAAGAGTTTCGCAAGATTTCGGTGACTGCACCTGCCTGTGATAAGCAGATATACGGTCATGGATTGAATGGCTATCTGGAAGCTATTGATTTTGTCCTGGAGATGATAAAGTAATTTTAAGAAAGTGGTTGAAAAATATCGCTTTTTATATTAAACTGTTAAAGAATTATAACGTGAAAATTTTAGGAGGAATATTTTATGATTTCTGCAGGTGATTTCAGAAATGGTATTACAATTGAGCTAGATAATAACGTTTACCAGATTATCGAGTTTCAGCATGTTAAGCCTGGTAAAGGAGCAGCTTTTGTCAGAACCAAACTGAAAAACATCAAGAGTGGCGGCGTAGTGGAAAAGACTTTCAGACCTACTGAAAAGTGTCCACAGGCACGTATTGATAGAAAAGATATGCAGTATCTGTACTCAGACGGAGAACTGTATAACTTTATGGACGTTGAAACATATGATCAGATTGCATTAAATGCGGATACTGTCGGCGATGCACTCAAATTTGTTAAGGAAAATGAAATGGTTAAGGTTTGCTCTCACAATGGCAGCGTATTCTCAGTTGAGCCTCCTTTATTTGTTGAGTTGGAGATCACAGATACAGAGCCGGGATTTAAAGGGGATACCGCAACCGGTGCAACCAAGCCCGCTACAGTAGAAACAGGGGCAACCGTAAATGTGCCTTTGTTCGTAGAACTGCATGACGTCATTAAGATTGATACAAGAACAGGGGAATACCTTTCCAGAGTATAATCCGTTACAATGTCCGATTGATAAGACAAGCCTGAAAGACAATGAATTTTATTCATTGTCTTTTTTGTGTACGGAAGTATGCGCTTCCGCATGTGAAAAAGACGCCTACTACTTTAGAAATGAGGTATCTATGAAGAACACATCTATTGATTTCACATCTTTTAAAAACAGAATATTGGAGTATTTAAGGCAGGAGCTGGGAGAAGAATACATAGTATTTTCCCATATGGTCCGGAAAAACAACGGAATAGAATTGACGGGAATTGTGGCGCGAAGATCCGGCTGCAATGCATCTCCGACGATTTATCTTGATCCATTCTATCATGAGGAAATGACAGAGGGAGAAATGACGGAAATTGCAGAGCGTTTAACCAGAGATTTTCGGAAGGCCGAAATCAAAGAGGATATGGATTTGTCCGGCTTCCTGGAATTTAAGCAGGCACGTGAGAGATTGGCATTCCGATTGATCAATAGGGAAAAGAACAGAGAACTGTTAAAAGAAATCCCCTATAAGACCTATTTTAATCTGGCAGTAGTTTTCTACTATTCTGTTCAGGAACCGCCCTTTTGCGGAAAGGCTGCTATTCTTATTCATAATACGCATATGAAGCTTTGGAACACCAATGTGGATGAGCTGTTTCAGATAGCCTTTCAGAATACCCCAAAGCTTTTCCCAAGTAAAATAGAGAGTATGGAAACGGTCATGAAGGAGGTTCTTGCGGAGGGCCTGCTGAAGGACCTGCCGAAAGGCTTTGAAGAAAGAGAAGAATTTACGCAGGAATGGGTTGAGGAGATCCTTGCTCAGATGACAGGGGAGATCACGCAGATACGGCTTCCCATGTATGTGCTTACTAACAGTCAGAAGCTGTATGGAGCGGTATGTATGCTGTATCCGGGAGTGTTGAAAGCATTTGCAGAAAAGCTGGAACAGGATTTTTATGTACTTCCCAGTTCCGTGCATGAGACCATTCTCGTGCCTGCAGGAAAGGGGACAGACAAAGACACATTACGGGAGATAGTAACCGATATCAACAGAACACAGGTGGCGGAGGATGAGGTGCTTGCAGATTCCGTCTATTACTACAGCAGAAGTAAGGATCAGCTGATCTGGATTGCATAATTCAATTATTTCCCAGAAGAGTTCACAGTTTTTTTGCAATTGACAGACTAGACAATCGCAATCGCTTATGATATGATATTCAAGGTGATGTAACAAATTTGTAATATTTCTTTTTATGCACCCGTAGTCTAATGGATAGAACGGAGGCCTCCGACGCCTTTAATGCAGGTTCGATTCCTGTCGGGTGCATTTACATCACCTTGAATATGAAAAGAAAGGAAAGCTATGAAACAATCAGACCAGAACAAAAAGCATGTGCTGAAGGAAAAATTCATGACAGCCAGAGACTGGATCATGGATCATAATAAGATTGTAATGCCACTTGTTCTAATTGTCTGCGTGCTCATTACCGTTGTAGCAGCCGTGAATGCCAACCAGAGGGAAGCACTTCAGAAGGAGGCTCAACAGGCAGCAATGGCCGTAGCTTCAGAAGAGACAAATGCTTCGATACAGGGACTGGAAACCCCGGTCTTTGAACTGGAAGAGAATGCTCATCCTGAAATAAATAATCTTGTGAAAACCTATTATGATGCGCAGGCATCAGGGGACATGGAGACCATTTCTTCCTTAAACACGTATCTGAATGATATCGAAAAGATACGTGTGCAGGAATTGAGCAAGTATATTGATTCCTATCCTGTGATCAATGTATATACTAAGCCGGGACTGACAGAAAGCACTTATGTGGCGTATGTGTGCTCCGAGGTGAAATTTACAGATGTAGATATAGCTCTTCCGGGAATGCAGACCTATTACATCGGTATGAATGAAAACGGAGATTATTTCATTAACGACGGGACCTATGAGGATTCCATTAAGGAATACATTAAGAAGGTTACCCTCCAGGATGATGTGGTAGATCTGAATAATAAGATTGTAGTGGAATACAACGATCTTCTTGCGGAGGATGAAGAACTCAGTGAGTTTATCGCTTATCTGAAGGAAAAGATCAATGAGGATGTGGGTGAGATCCTTGCAGAGGTAGAGCAGCCTGCAGAGGAAGAAACTCCGGCAGATACCGAAAATGCAGAGGAAGAAGCCTCCGCTGATGCAACCCAGAATGTTGTAAAGACTGTCCGTACAACCGATGTGGTAAATATCAGGAAATCGGACAGCGAGGAAGCAGACAAGATTGATAAGGCGCAGATCGGGCAGGAGTTCACTCTGCTTGAAGAGCGCGGAAACGGATGGAGTAAGATATCCTACAACGGCGGAGAGGCCTTTATCAAGAGCGATTACCTTGAGGTGGTTGACGAAGAGGTGATTGAGACAGTGGAGGCAGAGTCGCAGCAGCAAGAGCCTGCAGAACAGTCAACAGCTTCTAGTGAAGCTTCAAACGAAAGCACAAATGGAAAAGTTACGGTGATTGAAAGCGTAAGAGTGCGTAAGAGCGCCAGCACAGATGGCGAGGTTTTGGGAACCGTTTATGCGGGCACAGAGCTGGAGCTTATTATGAAACAGGCGGATGGCTGGACAAAAGTGAAATACGAAGGCCAGACTGCATATGTGAAGTCAGACTATGTAAAATAATATATCTGATAAGAGTGGCATAATCATTCAGCACAGAAAAGCATTTTATTTTGTAGGAATTTGTAGTATACTTACAAAATAAAGTGCTTTTTATTTGGGAGGGAAAATAATGCTTGGTAAGTTTCACGTAGGAGTAATGGGAACCGGAAATATAGCAACCATTATGGCACAGACAATTGACAGGATGAAAGGTGTCAAGGTCTATGCAGTCGCATCCAGGGAGAAGGTAAAGGCAGATGTATTTGCCGGAAAACATGGATGTAAGAAGGCATATGGTTCCTACGAGGAACTGGTAAAGGATCCCAAGGTAGATCTGATCTATATTGCCACGCCGCATTCCGAGCATTATGAAAATGCAAAGCTCTGTATTATGAATGGGAAACCGGTTTTGTGCGAAAAGGCATTTACTGCTAACGCAAAGCAGGCAGAAGAGCTTTTTCAGCTTGCAGAGGAAAAGGGTGTTTTCATCACGGAGGCGATTTGGACACGCTACATGCCAATGCTTACAACTATACGAGAGGTGCTGGGAAGCGGCGTGATCGGAGAACCGAAGACCCTGACTGCAAATCTGGGATATCAGATCAATGGGGTAGAGCGCTTGCAGAATCCGGCGTTGGCCGGCGGTGCACTCTTGGATGTTGGAGTTTATACCTTGAATTTTGCATTGATGTTGTTTGGCAACAGTATTGAAAAGATCCATTCCTGCTGTACCTATACGGAGACTGGTGTGGATGAACAGAATACCGTGACGCTCCAATACATGGATGGAAAGACGGCTGTGCTGAACAGCTCCATGGTTTCAATCAGTGACAGACAGGGAATTATTTACGGAACGAAGGGGTTTGCCATTGTAGAGAATATCAACAATTTCGAGAGCATTTCCGTATATGATTCTTCCTACAAAAAAATTGCATTTTACAAGGCACCGAAGCAGATATCCGGTTATGAATACGAGGTGGAGGCAAGTATCAAGGCAATTCGTTCCCATCAGCTTGAGTGTCAGGAGATGCCTCACAGTGAAACGCTTCGCGTGATGCGTCTGATGGATGAATTGCGTAGGGAATGGGGAATCGAATATCCTTTTGAGAAAGAGGAAGAATAAAAAAGTTAAAATGAGGGAATGATAAGACAGAGTGAGGAAGTTCACTCTGTCTTTTCAATTAACAGACAAATGGAGCGCTGTCTTGCGGAGTGCTTTTTCAGGAGGGAAAATGAATTCTAAGTTAAGAAATGATGATATCGGAGTTCTGCAGGAGGTTCAGAGAAATACGGGAATGGCAATGAAAGCATTGGATGCAATCAGTGAAAAGGTCTTCGATGACGATCTTTCCATGCAGGTAGCCAGAGAGGCTATGAAATATTCTGAAATCTATCATAAAGCAACAGACAAGCTTCTTTCCGGGAAAGCAGCATCCTACAAAAGTACCGGCTTTCAGGATGTGATGCTGAAGGGGGCTGTGCGTGCAAATACGATGTTAAACACCAGCACAAGTCATATTGCAGAGCTTTTGATTCAAGGCTCTAACAGAGGGCTGACAAGTATGTGGAAGGCCATTAATCATCATGAGAGAGCCGGAGAGGTTTCAATGGAGGTGGCCAAGGAACTGATGGATTTTGAGGAGAAAAATATTGAAAGACTAAAGCAGTATTTGTAAAATTCTATAACTTTTACAATTTAATTGCTTAAAGTGTATTGCGAATTTCGAAAGTACGTTATATAATACAATATGGGCAAAGAAGTCAAATACACAGGACAAAAGCGCCTGTGTATTTTTGTATGGTAACCAAAGAATAAGATAACGGTTAATATGACCGTTATTGTATACAAGGATACCGTACCACAAGAATACTATATTTAAGGAGGACATTTTGTATGTCATATGTTGATGAAGTGTTTCAGATGGTAGTTGAAAAGAACCCTGCACAGCCCGAATTCCATCAGGCAGTAAAGGAGGTTCTCGAATCCCTCAGAGTAGTTATTGAGGCAAATGAAGAAGCATACAGAAAAGATGCTTTGCTGGAGAGACTTGTAACACCTGAGAGACAGCTGTTGTTCAGAGTACCCTGGGTAGATGACAAGGGACAGGTTCAGGTTAACAATGCATTCCGTGTACAGTTTAATAGTGCAATTGGACCTTACAAGGGTGGCTTGAGATTACATCCCAGTGTAAACCTTGGTATCATTAAATTCCTTGGCTTTGAGCAGATTTTCAAAAACTCCTTAACAGGTCTTCCGATTGGTGGCGGTAAGGGTGGTTCTGACTTTGATCCTAAGGGGAAATCAGACAGAGAAGTAATGGCATTCTGCCAGAGCTTCATGACAGAGCTGCACAAATATATTGGTGCTGATACAGATGTTCCTGCCGGTGATATCGGAACCGGTGCAAGAGAAATCGGTTATATGTATGGTCAGTACAAGAGACTTACCGGATTGTATGAGGGTGTTTTGACCGGTAAGGGATTATCCTATGGCGGTTCCTTAGCCAGAACAGAAGCCACAGGATATGGTTTATTATATCTCACAGAAGAAATGTTAAAGTGCAACGGCAAAGACATCAAGGGTAAGACCGTTGCAGTTTCAGGCTCCGGTAATGTTGCAATCTATGCAATCCAGAAGGCACAGCAGCTTGGCGCTAAGCCTGTTACCTGCTCTGATTCTACAGGCTGGGTTTATGATCCGGAAGGTATCGATGTGGCACTCCTCAAGGAGGTAAAGGAAGTAAAGAGAGCAAGACTGACAGAGTATGCAGCTGCAAGACCAAGTGCTCAGTATCATGACAAGAAGACAGAAGGAACCAATCAGTGGTCTGTAAAGGTTGACATTGCACTTCCTTGTGCAACCCAGAATGAACTGAACCTGGACGATGCAAAGGCTCTGGTAGCCAACGGCGTCATTGCTGTAGCAGAGGGCGCTAACATGCCTACTACAATTGAAGCTACAGAATACTTCCAGGCTAACGGCGTTCTGTTTGCTCCCGGAAAGGCTTCCAATGCTGGTGGTGTTGCAACTTCTGCTCTTGAAATGAGCCAGAACTCTGAGAGACTCAGCTGGACCTTCGAGGAGGTAGACAGCAAGCTTAAGAATATCATGGTTAACATCTTCCACAATCTTGATGATGCTGCTAAGAAGTACGGTATGGAAGGCAACTATGTGGCAGGCGCTAACATTGCAGGCTTCCTGAAGGTTGCAGATGCTATGACTGCTCAGGGAATCGTTTAGTAGCGGAATTCTAAGATATAAGATTATATGGAGAAGTCCTGTAAACCCAGTGTTTATGGGACTTTTCGAGTTATAGGACAAAAAGTGTTGATAAAAACCGTCTTCAACCCTTGTGAATAGAGGGCTGAAGGCGGTTTAATCTTTTTTTAAAGAACTTTGAGGGTGGACAAAAAGTGTTGATGAAAAGTGCTTTCAACCCTTGTAAATATTGGGGTTGAAAGGGTTTAATCTTTCTTGAGACAGTAACCTTGGAGGAAGATTAAATGAATCAAGTAAATTGCCCTGTTTGTGGAAAGAAATGTGTAAAGTCCGGAAAGACAAAAGCTGGTTCACAACGCTGGCTTTGCAAGGAGTGTAAAACATCATTAGCACATAAAATAGATAATGATTCGAAGGAGTTACAGTTATTGTACTTTGAGGACATGGTTGGCAGTGAGAGCGCTTCAGCAGCCAGAGTCAGAAATCACAGGGCGACTCAAAAGCTCCTAAAGGAGAAAGAGCAGACAGCGTTACAATGTAATGCAACTGTAACGGAAGGTAACACCTCAGAAATTTCCGGTAGCACAGAGATAGAGAATAGTGAAAAGGAAGAGAAGAAGCCAAAGAAAGAGGGAGAACCAGAGATAGAGGAAATTCCTTCCTACTTTGCTGATACGGTGCTGAATAGTATGTTTCTTTCTTACTTGGAATATCGAAAAGAAAATGGCAAGGAAGTGAAGGGGAAAGCAATCGGTTATTGAATTGATAAGCCGGAAAGTTTATCAAATTCTCCTGTAGAACAAGTGGCAATTATTAAGCAGACAATTCAGAATGGATGGACAGATTTCTTTCCACTGAAAAGGAACAAAGAAAAGGGAAGCGGAAACAATATGAGTTCGTGGCTGGAGCGTGAAAAGATACAAAGTACGGGAGGTGTTTTTGGTGACTAAACAGGAATTTGCGACATTAGTTGTAGCCATGCAGGCAATGTATGGAGAAAATTTTATTGGGACGGAAGAAGCTTTGGACGTGTGGTACGCACTATTACATGATCTGGACTATCACATATTATTAAAGGTACTTCAACAATATATGCTGACAAATAAATTCAAGCCGACCGTTGCAGAGTTACGAGAGATTTATGCAGAACTAGTAAGTCCAACGGTTTCCGATTGGAGCGAAGGCTGGGAGAAAGTCAGCAGGGCAATCGGGCATTACGGAATGTATCAGGAGGAAGTTGCAATGGAAAAGATGTCAAAAGCAGATGCGAAGATACGAAAAAATGGATTCGATGCCATGATTTGAAAAGTTGATTAAGTGAAAGTGAAAGGGCGATTGTTAGGAAGATAAAGGAAGCTGTAAAATTCCACGTTGAATTTTACAGCTTCCTTGCGTATAATATATATAAATGAAGAAACTATATTAAGTAGGAAAGGAAGTTGATTTTATGCCGAATATATTACCTGTATCAGATTTAAGAAATTATAATGAAGTACTGAAAAATTGCCAGGTTGGAGAACCCGTGTTTTTGACCAAAAATGGAAGAGGCAAGTTTGTGGTTATGGATATTGAGGACTATGAGCGTGAAAAGGCGGAGAAAAAGCTGTTGATGAAGCTGCAGGAAGCAGAAGAAGCAGTTAAGGATGAAAGTGCCTGGATGAGTTTGGATGAACTGAAGAAATCTGTCGGGGTATAGCCTATGATGAAATTGCGGATTAACCCTATTGTGGCAGAGGACTTGAAGAACATTAAAGAGTATATTGCGGAAGACAATGAAGAAATGGCAGTAAAGACCATTCAGGAAATATATGCTCGAATTGAGAATATACAGCAATTTCCGTATATGGGAGCTAATCTTGCTAAGAGGGTCAGCTTCCGGACGGATTATAAATATGTGATTTGCGGGAATTATGTCGTGCTATATAAGATTGGGGAAGAATGTGTGGAAATTTACCGGGTTGTGAATCGGTATCAGGATATTACGAAGATTTTTTAACTTACTACAATAGAGATAAAGTGCAAAAAATGAACAAGGTAAACTAAATTGATGAAAATGTTTTAATAAGAAAGAAGGATAAAAATGGCATTAGCAAAGTGGTATAAAGTAGATTTTCACACACATACACCAGAGAGTAAGTGCTTTCCGGACAAGTCCATTACCGCGGAACAGTGGTTAGGAGCAGCAAAGCAATCTGGATTAAATGCAGTAGTTGTTACAGACCATAATTCGGTTGGCTTCATAAGTAAGATAGAGGAGGTCAAAAAGAATTATGTAGATGATAGTTTTAAAGTCTTTTATGGAATAGAGTTATGTGTGTCAGCAGAGTTTACACATATATTGATAATATTTAATGATGCGTTAACAGTTACGCAGATTGAGGATGCAAGGTATCATAATATTAGAGAGAAATTCAGATGGTAAGGTAGCATTCAGAAATAGCAAAAAAGCTGGATGCATTGAGGAAAAACTTATTAGAGATGGAATTTGTGACATTATGGAAGGTGGCGAGGGGGCATTTAAAAAGAGAGAACAAAAATATTTGTATTCCAAATAGTTTTATTTGGTGTTAATCGAAATTGTCCGACAATCATTCTATACACGTGATATATAACTGACCTCAAAACCCCAGTAAATCTGCGGGCACCTTAGAAGTGCAAATGGCGCATCCCTTCGGTCTGTTTTGCGGAGCAAAACGGTCGCGATGCGTAGCTGAGCGGTCGGACGTAGTCCGCTTTTAATCACCTGAATTATCCATCATAATGGCAGTAGCTGCTATCTGGCAGTGAA
>JAHAYJ010000026.1 GCA_018384375.1 Lachnospiraceae bacterium | reverse complement strand
TATTAGTCATAAAATGGTAACCTATAGGTAAAAGCAATTGGTACTTTAGTACATGTTGGAAAAAAGTTTATATTTTTTTGAGTGACTAGCAAAAATGGGTGTGATATACTTGCAGTATACAAGTATTTTGAGTTGATTTGCGATCAACTATAGGAGGTCTTAGCATGACAAAAGCAGAAATATTAAAGCAGGAAATTTTAAAGCAGTACAAGAGTGTCAGACAGTTTGCGATTGAAATGGAGATTCCTTACAGTACGCTTGTTACCGCTCTGGACAGAGGGATTGAAGGCATGGCATATGGAACCGTTATTCGTATATGCGACAGATTGAGCCTGAATCCGGTTGACTTTTCCACACTTGAGAAGGGCGAAGTATTGGGAGAGAAGATCCTTGAAAACAGGGTTATGCAGTATTATATTCAGCTGAATAAGAAGGGACGTAAGAAAATCCTGGAGATGATGGAAGATTACGTTCAGCTTGAAAAGTACAGGGAGCAGTAATCTGAATGGAACAACATTTTGACTATCTGGTCGTGGGAGCCGGGCTGTTTGGCTCGGTTTTTTCACATGAGATGAAAAAGGCAGGCAGGACATGCCTTGTGATCGACAGGCGTAAGACGGTTGCCGGCAATATTTATACAAGTGAAGTGCGCGGAATCCATGTGCATGAATACGGAGCCCACATTTTTCATACTTCGAACCGGAAAATCTGGGAGTACATAAATCAGTTCGCTGAGTTTAATCATTTCGTGAATTCCCCCATGGCAATCTATCGGGATGAAATTTATAATTTGCCCTTTAACATGAATACCTTCAGCAAGCTCTGGGGAATCAGGACTCCGGAGGAGGCGAAAGCCAGGATCAGGGAACAGATTGAAGAATTGCAAATTGATGAGCCCGGGAACCTGGAGGAGCAGGCACTTTCGCTTGCAGGCAGGGATGTGTATGAGAAACTGATCAAGGGCTATACGCAGAAGCAGTGGGGAAGGCCGTGTACAGAGCTGCCGGCATTTATTATCAAACGTGTTCCGCTTCGCTTTACCTATGACAACAACTATTTCACGGACAGGTATCAGGGAATTCCCATTGGCGGATATACGGCAATCATTGAGAAGCTTCTGAGTGGAATCGAGGTCAGACTGAATACTGATTATCGGGATTTCTGTGAACAGCAGAGGAAGGCAAAGGAGAACGGCGATGCTTTTCTATCCTATGACAAGGTGTTGTATACCGGAATGATAGATGAGTATTTTGATCATTGCCTCGGAAATCTGGAATACCGTTCCCTTCGTTTTGAGAAGGAAGATATGCCGGAGGTAGATAATTATCAGGGAAATGCGGTGATCAATTATACGGAAAGAGAGATTCCTTATACCCGTATCATCGAGCACAAGCATTTCGAGTTTGGTCAGGGAGAGGGTACTGTCATTACCAGAGAGTATCCTGCGGCATGGAAGCCGGGACAGGAGCCCTATTATCCGATCAATGATGAGCAGAACAATAAGCTCTTTGCCGGATATCAGGAGCTTGCAGCCAAAGAAAGAAATGTGCTATTCGGCGGAAGGCTGGGACAGTATCGCTACTATGATATGGATAAGGTCGTGGAAGCAGCACTGGATATGGCTAAGAAGGAAATGAATTGAGAACATAAAAAGAGCTGCGGTACCGAACAGGTGCTGCAGCTCTTTAACAATAGCTGTTGAAAAGCATTCCGCTGTAATTGCTGGTCACGTAAGGTGTTGCAAAATTGTGACCGGGATTTTTGTAAGCAACAATTTTTTTATCTACATATTCAATAGGATTCAATGAAATCTGATCGGTCTTGCGCAGTACGGAATTGGTAAAGTTACGTATTCCGGAAAGCTGTGCGTGGCCACTCTCATCCAGAATGGAGTTTTTAAAGGCTTCATCATTCAGTGAAAGCTCTCCGCTTTCATTAAATACAAATCCCAGCTTTTCCAGATCCGGCTGATAAAACTGTGACATACGCTCCATTTCATTCAGAAGCTTTCCGCTTCTGGGATGCAGATCGAGATATTCCGAAGCGGCCTTGATAAAGGAATTATAGCCTCCTATCAGGTTGCCTACATTTTCGGTCAGGGAATCCAGATCGGTCTTCAGCCCAATCTCAGCGCTCTGCCCTTCTTCCGGACTGATGCCGTTCAGCGTAAGCTCAAACATTTTATCTATGGTAAAATGGTTGGAGGAAGCGCTGCGGGACTCTCCGTTTAAGAGAAATTCCGCATTGGACGGAAGCCTTGACATAAAGCCCAGTCCAAGATAATCTACACTGCCGGCACGTTTGGTAGTCTTGTCATCCGACACAAGGAAAATATAGTCCTTGTTTTCTTTCAGTCCGCTGGCAACGGAAGTGAGGCGGAGAGAGGAATTCCCGTTTCCGTCCTCCAGAATATCTGCATTTACCCCGACATCAGCGTTGGTGATCAGGCGCGCGAGACGTTCCTGAACCTCCCGGTTTGTTTCTCCGTCGTGAATGCTGTATTGAAACTCATAGCTCAAGTCATTGATCGTAATATCAAAGGAGTAGGCATCCGGTGCCAGTTCCGCCTTTTCGTCAGAAGGAAGGAAGGTCCCCAGATTTACCTGATTAGATGCGAGGGAAGTCACCTCTATATGAAAGGGAGGAACATTGCCGCCTTCAGGAACTTCTCCGATAAACGTGGCGCTTACAATGTCTTCGTTGCTGGAATAAGCGGACTTTTTGTTGAGCATTTCTTCCTCATCCAGTCCTCCCAGTGAAGCAATGGTATTGCGAAGCTGGCGTGCATTTTCCTTGAGCCCGATCACATATTCGCGGGATTCCCTGCTGGTATCCAGAATATACAGAGGGGATTCTTTATTCAGTTTGACCATGGAATTATAAATACTGCGAAGCTCGCTCTTTTTATGCGTGTCATACTTGGAAGTACTTTTTGGCGCATAAGTAGTCAGATAGTGATTATAGACAGTATTGATTGCTGCATTATAAGCCATAGATCCGCCCCTCCTTTCTTCCGTGAATATACATACCGTCAACACCTTTTGACGGGAAAAATCTTTATATCCTTAATCGGTATGTTCACCCAATAACTTTACAAGTGCAGGGAACTTTATTATAATAAGGAAAAGATTTTTAGTATCAGGGCATAAAAACCTACTTTTATAAAATAATCATATCACGGTAAATGCGGAAATTCAATACTGTTCGTTATATTTTCGGGAAAAATCCTGATAGAATATAGAAAATTCGGTTGACGGAATGGACCTGATATGTTATAGTTAACAGACGAGATGAGATTTAGGTCTTTTTTTTATGCTCAAAATCCGGTAAAAGATTGGAGGAATGATCATGCGTACAAAGATTACATTGGCATGTACAGAATGTAAGCAGCGTAACTACAATACGACTAAAGATAAGAAGACACATCCTGACAGGATGGAAACCAAAAAATATTGTAGATTCTGCAAAACTCACACATTGCACAAGGAAACTAAATAATTTGCAGAGGTCTGAAAGGAGTTAAACATGGCAGATTCCGCAAAAAACGAAAAAACAGCCAAGCCCAGTTTTTTTAAGGGCGTTAAAGCTGAATTTAAAAAGATTTCATGGCCGGGCAAGGATGACCTTGTGAAGCAGTCGATTGCAGTTGTCTGCATTTCTGTTGTACTTGGAGCAATCATTGCGGTGTTGGATTTCCTGATGCAGTATGGTGTGGATTTCCTGACAAGTCTGTAGAGCGAGGGTGAGTTATATGGCAGAAGCAAACTGGTATGTAGTACATACCTACTCTGGGTATGAAAATAAGGTGAAAGCCAATATCGAAAAGACGATCGAGAACAGACATCTGGAAGAGGAAATTCTGGAAGTGCGTGTGCCCATGCAGGATGTAGTGGAACTGAAAAACGGCGCCAGAAAGACCGTTCAGAAGAAAATGTTCCCGGGATATGTCCTGATCAATATGGTCATGAATGACGACACATGGTATGTTGTCCGCAACACCAGAGGTGTAACAGGTTTTGTGGGACCCGGAAGTAAGCCGGTTCCGTTGACGGAAGCTGAAATGAAGCCTCTTGGAATTAAGACGGAGAATATTTCGGTTGACTTTGCAGAGGGAGATACCATTGCTGTTGTTGCCGGCGTATGGAAGGATACGGTCGGTGTCGTACAGAGAATGGACTTTGGAAAGCAGACCGCAACCATTAATGTAGAGCTGTTTGGCAGGGAGACACCTGTGGAGATCAGCTTTGCAGAGGTAAGAAAGATGTCATAAGGCTGAGCCGTCTGTGACGGATCGGCAGACAGTATTTGTGATATTTATGAGGAGAGGACAAGGTCTTTCTTCTATATAAATATAAGCAACTTTTTCATTAGTTCGGGATTCCCGGACTGTGGGAGCAGAAGTGATTCTGCGCCATACCACGATGCAAGTATATTTGCATTATAATAGGAGGTGCCACAATGGCAAAGAAAGTAGAAGGATACATTAAGTTACAGATCCCTGCTGGTAAAGCTACACCAGCACCCCCGGTTGGTCCTGCACTTGGACAGCATGGGGTTAATATCGTTGAATTCACAAAGCAGTTCAACGCAAGAACAGCTGATAAGGGTGATGTGATCATCCCCGTTGTTATCACAGTATATGCAGACAGAAGCTTCAGTTTTGTTACGAAAACTCCCCCCGCAGCAGTACTTCTTAAGAAAGCATGCAACATTAAGTCCGGTTCTGCAACACCGAACAAGACTAAGGTTGCAACAATTTCCAAGGCTAAGCTTCAGGAAATCGCAGAAATGAAGATGCCTGATCTGAATGCAGCAAGCCTGGAAGCTGCCATGAGCATGATCGCCGGTACAGCAAGAAGTATGGGTATCACAGTAGAAGACTAACTAATAAATTTGGAAAGTGGGAGACACAGGGCCGGTTGGCAGTGTCGTTGGAACCATAGGAGGAATTAATAATGAAGCATGGAAAGAAATATGTAGAAGCTGCAAAGCAGGTTGACCGTGCAGTTGCATATGAGCCCGCTGACGCGGTAGCATTGGTTAAGAAAACTGCAGTTGCAAAATTTGATGAGACAATCGAAGTTCATATCAGAACAGGCTGTGACGGACGTCATGCTGAACAGCAGATCCGCGGAGCTGTTGTTCTCCCTAACGGAACCGGTAAGACTGTTAAGGTACTGGTATTTGCAAAAGGTGATAAGGTAAACGAAGCTGAGGCAGCCGGTGCTGATTACGTTGGAGGAGAGGAACTGATCCCGAAGATCCAGAATGACGGATGGCTTGATTTCGATGTAGTGGTTGCTACACCGGATATGATGGGTGTTGTTGGTCGTCTCGGTAAGGTTTTGGGACCTAAGGGCTTAATGCCCAACCCGAAAGCCGGTACGGTTACCATGGATGTAACCAAGGCTATCAACGATATCAAGGCTGGTAAGATTGAGTACAGACTTGATAAGTCCAATATCATTCATGTGCCGATCGGAAAGGCATCCTTCGAGGAAAGCAAGCTTCAGGAAAACTTTGATGCGCTGATGGAAGCAATCGTTAAGGCAAAGCCTTCAGCCCTCAAGGGTCAGTATCTGAAGAGCATTACACTTACTTCAACGATGGGACCTGGTGTGAAGGTCAGCGTTGCAAAATTCTAATCAAAACCGGATTTAGAATAGGCCGTCTCCTTTTGGGAGACGGCCTTTTTGCTGCACCCTGAAATATCGGAAAGCAACGAAGCAGAACGTGGGCTGACGTGTAACTATATTTGGCAGAATGCCGGGAATGTGTTATTCTATATATATGAAGAAAAAGAAAACGATTCAGAATGTCAAAATAAATCAGACCAGTAAAAAGAGGCAGGGAAGAGGAACCCCTCTACGTGCCTTTTTTGTCACACTTGGCAGTGTACTCGGAGCCGGAGTGATTCTTCTGGCGGCCTTGAAAATTGTTCCTCGTCTGCAATCGGAGGGGGAGAAGGAAGCCTCTATCATAGCCCAGGGTGAGGAAAAGAAGGAGGAAGAAAGGTTCAGTCTTCTGTGGGAGAGTATTCCGGAGGAGAGCAGGAAGGAAGGGGAGATTGGCAGCGAGGAAACACGATATGGAGATGTTCTGGCAGATGAGGAATATATGAAGGTAAACAGGATCATCCCCTGGGAAGGCAGCTCTGAGGAAGAAGTGACGCTTGGGTTTGTGGGAGATATCCTGCTGGATGATGAATATGCAATTATGGCAAATTTGCTGCGGCGCGGAGCTACGATAGAGAATGGAGTTTCTGAAGCAATGCTGGCACAACTGCAGGATGTTGATGTTCTGGTGGCAAACAATGAGTTCCCCTATACGGACCGGGGGACGCCTACGGAGGGCAAAACCTATACCTTCCGTGCGGATACAAGGATGGTATCTTACCTTCATGATCTGGGAGTAGATGTGGCAGTGCTTGCCAATAACCATATTTATGATTTTGGTGAAATTGGGCTTTTGGATACACTTGATACCCTGAGCGGTGCCGGGATCCCTTATGTGGGAGCCGGTGAAGATCTGAAGGAGGCTTCGGCTCCGATTTACTTCATTGTAAATGATATCAAGATTGCGGTTGTGGCAGCGACACAGATCGAACGACTGGACAATCCGGATACCAGGGGGGCCACAGAAACAAGTGCCGGGGTCTTCCGGTGCTGGAATCCGGAGAAGCTCTATGAAACAGTGAGTATGGCGAAGGAGAACAGTGATTTTGTTGTTGTATACATTCATTGGGGAACTGAGAATGTGACAGAACCGGATTGGGCACAGCTTGAACAGGCTCCTAAGCTTGCACAGGCCGGTGCGGATCTTATTATCGGGGATCATCCCCACTGTCTGCAGGGGATCACTTATTTTGAAGATACGCCGGTGATCTATAGTCTGGGCAATTTTTGGTTTAATTCTAAGACAGTGGATACGGGGATGGTTCAGGTCGCTATTGACAGAGAAGGACTCAAGAGCTTCCGATTTGTACCGGCAGTGCAGTCGGACTGCCGTGTGGATCTGGCTTACGGAGAAGATGCAGACAGGATACTGTCCTACATGAGAGAGCTTTCTCCCAATGTGACGATTGATGAGGAGGGATATGTAAAGCCTCAATGATGTAAGCAGACTTACACCGGAATTGCGCTTCGGCTTTAGAAAAGTGTTGACAGAGGCCATTTCCTATGCTATTGTAATAAAGGTCGTTTGACCATGCCGAAGACAGTAGGTGCCATAGTTGTCCGGTTCCCGGATGATGCGGCGTAAGGGTATCGCCTACCGAGGAAAGAGTTTAGAGATGATAAATTCTGCCCTTCCGTCTTTGGAAGGGCTTTTTTATAAGAGAATGCTGATAAAGCGTTATTCGTTAAACTCCTTTCGGCACCAAAATCTAACAGGAGGTAAAGAAAGTGGCAAAAGTTGAATTGAAACAACCTATCGTTGAAGAGATTTCTGCTAACATCAAAGATGCGCAGTCTGTTGTGCTGGTAGACTACCGTGGACTCACTGTAGAACAGGACACCAACCTTCGTAAGCAACTTCGTGAAGCAGGCATCACTTACAAGGTGTACAAGAACACCATGATGAATTTTGCGTTCAAGGGAACTGACTACGAGAGCCTTGCTCCGTATCTGGAAGGACCCAGCGCAATCGCTATTTCTACAACAGATGCGACAGCACCTGCGAGAGTTCTTTGCAAATTTGCAAAGGAAGCACCCCAGCTGGAAGTTAAGGGTGGTGTTGTAGAAGGCATTGCATATGATGCAAACGGCATTGCAAACATTGCCAAGATCCCTTCAAGGGAAGAACTGCTCTCCAAGTTACTTGGAAGCATCCAGTCTCCTATTGCAAACTTTGCACGTGTTATGAATCAGTTGGCAGAAAAAGGCGGCGCATCTGCATGCGAAGCACCTGCTAAGGCTGAGGAAGCAGCACCTGCAGAGGAAGCAGCACCTGCAGAGGAAGCAGCTCCCGCACAGGAAGCACCTGCAGTAGAAGAGACAGTTGCAGAAGCACCCGCTGAGGAAGCTCCCGCAGCAGAATAATCATCTGATGACAGATGGAAACAGAAACTGAAAACAATTGTAATATGAAATTTTAAATGGAGGAAATTAAAATGGCAAAGTTATCCACACAGGAAATAATCGACGCTATCAAAGAGTTAACAGTATTAGAATTAAACGATCTTGTAAAAGCTTGTGAAGAAGAATTCGGCGTATCTGCAGCAGCAGGCGTTGTAGTTGCAGCAGCAGGTGGTGCTGAAGCAGGCGCAGCAGCAGAAGAGAAGACAGAATTCGACGTAGAACTTACAGAAGTAGGTCCTAACAAGGTTAAGGTTATCAAGGTTGTTCGTGAAGCTACAGGTCTTGGCCTGAAGGAAGCTAAGGATTTGGTAGATGCAGCTCCTAAGATGCTGAAGGAAGGCGCTTCCAAGGAAGAAGCTGATGACATCAAGGCTAAGTTAGAGGCTGAAGGTGCTAAGGTTACATTAAAGTAATCTGTTTGCCATTCATAAAAGAGATAAAAGGGTCGTGCATTGGTGATTGCCGGTGCACGGCTTTTTTGCTACCCGGAATCTTGCAGTTCCTGAAAAGAAAGCTGTATTCCTGCACGCCTCCCCACCCACGGCTATAATAGATTTGGGAATTTTGTGAACCCAGCTGTCACAAATGTCAATTGACTGCCCTCGCGGTAAACTCAACGTACAATAAGGGAGTGCTCGCCCCAGGAGCATTAAAGGCTTTGCAGAAAAATCAATCAGCTCATTTCAGAAAATATACACACCGATTTCTTTGTTCGAAGCGAAGCAAGTTTGAAATCGGTGTGTTAATAAAATTTCTGAAAGGAGCTGATTAGATTTTTCGTAAAGGCTTTATCTGGTCCTGGGCGAGCACTCCCTTATCGTACGTTTCAGACACCCGCTCGTGCAGTAACATTATTGTGACAGCTGTTTCTACAAAATTCACCCAAATCTTTTAAAAGCCATTGGAGGGGAGGTGTGCAGGCGTGCAATCTTACTTTTGGGGAACTGCAAAATTTTGCCAATTAGAGGAATTTTTTTGTTGACTCGTCCGAGGACTTGTAGTAGAATGGATAGTGCACTATTGTGGTAAGTTATGCATTGTTGCATTAATACTGCCTTTAATAAATCATAAGAACGGGGTGAATAGTCAATGGAAAAGAACAGAATACGTCCCATTGCCGCAGGCAAAAGCATGCGTATGAGTTATTCGCGGCAGAAAGAAGTTCTGGAGATGCCGAACCTGATCGAAGTCCAGAAAGATTCCTATAAGTGGTTTCTGGAAGAAGGACTGAAGGAAGTGTTCGATGATATTTCTCCGATTGCAGACTACAGTGGACATTTGAGTCTGGAGTTTGTGGACTTCGAGCTGTGCGAAGACGATGTGAAATATTCTATTGAAAAATGTAAGGAGAGAGATGCAACCTATGCAGCTCCTCTGAAGGTGAAAGTACGTCTTTATAATAAAGAAAAAGAAGAGATCAGCGAACATGAAATTTTCATGGGTGATCTTCCTCTTATGACTGAGACGGGTACATTCGTGATCAACGGTGCTGAGCGTGTTATCGTCAGCCAGCTGGTACGTTCCCCCGGTATCTATTATGCAATCAGCCACGATAAGATCGGTAAAAGGCTGTTTTCTTCGACAGTGATCCCCAACCGTGGTGCGTGGCTGGAGTATGAGACGGATTCTAACGACATTTTTTATGTTCGTGTTGACAGAACCAGAAAGGTTCCTATCACAGTTCTGATCAGAGCTCTTGGTGTAGGTACCAATGACGAGATCAGAGAACTGTTTGGAGATGAACCCAAAATTGAAGCCAGCTTTAGCAAGGACGTTTCTACGAATTATCAGGAAGGTCTTTTAGAACTGTACAAAAAAATCCGTCCCGGTGAGCCCTTGAGCGTTGAAAGTGCAGAAAGTCTTATTAACGCGATGTTCTTTGACCCCAGAAGATATGATTTGGCAAAGGTCGGCAGATATAAATTCAACAAAAAGCTTGCATTCAGAAACAGAATCAGACATCACATTCTTGCTGAGGATGTTGTGGACACACTGACCGGAGAGGTTCTTGCAACAGCAGGTACAAAGGTTACCGCAGAGCTTGCAGATGCCATTCAGAATGCGGCAATTCCTTATGTATATATTCAGACAGAGGAAAAGAATGTTAAGGTTCTTTCCAATATGATGGTAGACATTACAAGCTTTGTTGAGTGCAATCCCAGAGAACTGGGCATCACAGAGCATGTATACTATCCTGTACTGGCACAGATTATTGAGGAGTTTGGTGAAGATCCGGAAGGACTTGCTGAGGCAATCAAGAAGAATGTACATGAATTGATCCCGAAGCATATCACCAAGGAAGATATCCTGGCATCCATCAACTACAATATTCATCTGGAATATGGCATCGGTAACGATGATGATATTGACCACTTGGGCAACAGACGTATCCGTGCGGTTGGTGAGCTGTTACAGAACCAGTACAGAATCGGTCTTTCCAGACTGGAAAGAGTTGTTCGTGAGAGAATGACAACCCATGATGCTGAGGAAATTTCTCCTCAGGTTTTGATCAATATCAAGCCCGTGCAGGCAGCCGTTAAGGAATTCTTTGGTTCCTCCCAGCTGTCACAGTTCATGGATCAGAATAATCCGTTGGGTGAGCTGACTCACAAGAGACGTCTTTCAGCCCTGGGTCCCGGTGGTCTTTCCAGAGATCGTGCCGGATTCGAGGTTCGAGATGTTCACTACTCCCATTACGGAAGAATGTGTCCTATCGAGACACCTGAAGGTCCCAACATTGGTCTGATCAACTCACTGGCTTCTTATGCAAGAATCAATGAATACGGTTTCGTGGAAGCACCTTACCGTAAGATAGATAAATCCGATCCGGCCAATCCCCGTGTAACGGATGAAGTGGTTTATATGACCGCGGATGAAGAAGATAACTATCATGTAGCACAGGCAAACGAGGCACTGGATGCAGAAGGCCATTTTGTCAGAAACACCGTATCCGGTCGTTACAGAGAAGAGACCTCAGAGTATCCGAAGTCAATGT
>JAHAYJ010000054.1 GCA_018384375.1 Lachnospiraceae bacterium | reverse complement strand
CGCCGATGCATATTCCTCATTTAATCCAAACCCGCAAAGGAAAGACATCACGCTGATGCCGGTCAGGATCAGCGCTACACCCAGAGCAATCATCTTAGAAAACAGATTCTGAAAACTGTCATAGCCGCAGCTGTCTGTGGCAAAACTTCTGCTCACATCTCCCTGCATCAGAGTATCCATATTACAATGGAACATACTGCAGATCTGCAGCAGCTTTTCCATTTCCGGATAGCTTATCCCGGATTCCCACTTGGATACGGACTGCCTTGACACCTCCAGCTGTTCTGCCAGCTGTTCCTGGGTGATTTCCTTCTGCTTTCGTAAAAACTGTAAATTTTCTGCAAAACTCATTTTCAATTCCTCCTCATTTTTCAACCGTTAGAAAATTGTTCAGCACCGTTTTGTGCCTTTCTTTGCTCTTTATATTACGGTTGCATGAGGGCAACCTCTATCATTTTATTGTTGCTTTTGTCTTTTTTTCTGTCACTTTTCGGTTGCATCCCGCATATTTACAGGATTTTTATCTTAATTCATAGAGCGTCCATGCTTCTCTTTCCGCGATCTTTTCAAAGGACGTCAAATGCGTATTTACCGCAAGGAATTCCTCCAGTGCTGCATTGGAATAATCACCATCCGCCACGTAGGCCAATACCCGCTTACTGTCTATCAGCTTTTTATCCGTGATCGGTTCCCTGTTTTCTTCACTTGCAAGATATACCTCCGGAAATTCCATCAGTTCATCGGAAAGCCACCAGATATGATCCCCGGAGGCCTCATTGTAGAACACCACCACAGGCACATCTGTATTTTCTCTGACAAATTCTTTTTCCGCAGTCTGCTCCTCATAGAGAAAGAACACACGCCCGTCCCGCAGCGCAAGGCCATCGATCAAAAGCAGAACCACCAGAAAAAGCCCTGCAGGGATTCCCAAACTTCTGCGCTGCACTCCGAAAGCTTCCAGCACCTGCCAAAGACAGCACCATGTAAAATACAGCAGGAGGAACAAAAGAAGTCCATAAATCGGAAGCTGGTAGCGGTTTGAGGTCTCTCCAAGCAAAAGCGCTGTTTTGGAAACGGTAAAGAAATACCCTGCCACCGGAACAGCTATCAGCCCGACCGACGAATTAAAGACGTTATCGGATACTTTTCCTCTCTTTTTTAAAAAATGAACGGTTACAGCCAGAAGAACAATTACCAGGATCCAGAGGGTTAACGTGTCATACATGACATAATCATCAAACAGTCCATAGAAGAAGCGAAGCCGATCTCCCGTATTGGATACATTTCCGAATTCGCTGACCGCCTCTGTACCCCGATAGCCCCTGAAGATATGGGACAGTGCGGACGGATAATACAAAAGTGCCGATGCAAGCCCCAGAAAGCAGGTAATCACATAAGAAATGAATTCCCTAATCTTCTTTCCTCGCAAAAGATACAGGCAGAAGGCCAGCCCCAGGAAGCAATGGAATATGATGTAATAATATTGGGTGAGAAATCCTGCAAATACAGTGAGGCCCAAGGGCAGCAGAAAGCATCTTATTCTGAAATCCTGCTTTTTCACCGCTCGCAGATGAATTGCCAGGCAAAGCAAGATCCACATGGTCAGCCACTGATACATCCGGATAAACATCACACCGGAAATCACAGCACCGGAAAATCCCCAGCCTGCACACACCAAAAGAGCAAGAAGCCGTCCACGGGTACTGTCTTTCTTCCCCGAAGCCGCCGTATACGTCACATAGGCAAGCAGCAGATAGGAAAACACATAACCAAGCAGATTCAGACCGATCCCCTGCCATTTGCTGAACACCCCGGGGGTCAACGAACATACGGTATGAATGAGATAATAATAAAGCGGAGGATGCACATCCCAGGACTGCATCTGCTTCACCACATTGTAGCGAAATTCCTCCCCCGGGAGCACTACAAAATCGTTCCGGAGCTGATCCCGCATCAGCCATTGTCTGTCGCTTACAAACAATCCAGCAGTCTTGTTCGTGGAATAGTAGGTATACAGCTCATCCTCGTGAAAACCTGTTTTACGGTTTCCATAGTAGCAAAAAAGGGCAAGCTGCATGAGCAGTATCACCGCCATCATCGTTACAAAAAATAGCTTTTTCTTTTTATCCGATACAACATCTGTCATGTTTATCATCCTTTTCCCCGCAAAATACTGTGTACCTTCCGAACCAGCCTGGGCGCTGTGCCAAGCAGGACCAGATACACTTTGTTTTTCTGCGTCAGATACTGCGATCTTACAGCATCCTTTCTGTGCTTTTTCAGATAAGTTTTTACCTGCTGATAAAATATATTTTCACGATTCATCTGTGAGATCGGAATATGCAGCATATAATCAAGACGCTGGAACAGCCCGAACCGCATTGCCTCCGGCAAAAGTGCCGGATATTCCTTTCCCACAATTTCCTGCACTCTGTCTGCATTCCGCACAATATCCGTAAACACCTGCGGAAAGTCATCCTTATTTCTGGTTCTGGTATTGCTTCCGTAGCGATAGAATACATGGTAATCCTGCTCCGGCAGAATTGCCACTGCGGGCACTTTAGGAAGGAGCTTCACAAGCAGATAAAAGTCCTCGTTCAGTTCCCCCTCCGGGAATTTTTCTTCCTGAAAGAGAGAGGCATGGATCAGCTTGGTACAGAAGGAGCAGTCTCCCCGATGTAAAAGCAGCTCTCTCATAAATCGTTCGCACTCCCAGAGTTCCAGTTTATCCGGTGGCTCACATACGTTGGGCATGCGATTTCCCTGCTCATCAATCTCATCTCTTGATATCTGCGCCATCAGCAGATTTTCCTCCAGCATCGCTGCAAGGAGCCGTTCATACATTTCCGGTTCAATATAATCATCACTGTCAACAAAACCAATGTAGTCACCGTTTGCCTTGGAAAGTCCCAGGTTTCTTGCCGAGGAGGAGCCGCCGTTCTCCTTGTGAAAAACACGGATCCGTTTATCCTCCAATGCCATTTTCTCTGCCAGGGCACCACTGTTATCCGTAGAACCGTCATCCACCAGAATGATTTCCAGATTCCGGTAGGTCTGTCTGCGGATGGAATTCACGCATCTTGGCAGATATTCCACAATATTGTAAATCGGCACGATTACACTGATCAGTATCGGTCTGCTTCCTTCTCCCATTCTTACACCCTGCCTTTATTTCTGTCTTTCTGCATGCTCTTTTCTTCCAGCATAAAATGAAACATTTTTTTAGGGGAAATCACCGGTGCCGGACTGAGCGGTCCTGCCTTCGCCGGCGTGAATGTCCCGTTCTTCAGCTCCGTAATCATTCGGGAAAGCTCATTTGCCGCATATGACGCATTCCAGAACCCCGCAATGGTCTGATAAGCGGCAAGCCCCATCCGCTCTCTGTCTGCCGGGTGTTCCAGCAGATAAATCACGGCTTTTTTCATCTCCTCATAGCTGTTATCCGGATAGGCAATGCCGTTCTCCCCCTGCCTGATCAGGTAAGGAACAGCCCCCGCCTGCACGTTTGCAACCTCTGCGCAGCCACTGTTCATCGCCTCATTGACAACAGCTCCCCAGCCTTCCAGATGATTACTGGTAAAAATGTGAATATGGCATTTTTCCATAATGTCCCGCACCTGTTCAGGTGTCTGAAACCCGTAAAAGATCAACATGTCCTCTACGCCATATTTTCTTGCTTTAGCCTTAAGTTCCTCTTCCAGTTCCCCGCTTCCTACCATATGAATACGGATTCTTCCGCTAAGGCTTCTGTTTCCGGTTTCGTTATTTTCCTGCAGTGCCTTTAGATCCTTTGCCAATTCGATCATATATTCAGGATGTTTTAGGGGAATAAATCTTCCCGCAAAAACAATATCAACACTTCCATCCGCAGCCTTCTTCGAAAGAAGTTCCTCTTCGGTATAGGTTCTAAGCTCTGTAAAATAGCCCCACTTGAACATTTTGTCCGGATAGGCATGGATCAGATGGAAATCAGACGGAACATAGGCTCCTGCACACAAAAGATAGACCGGGCTTTTCCTGAACCGGATATGCTCCCGATATTTGTGAAGTAATCCCTTCGGAGAAACTGCCTTCCACTGCCCTTCCCGGTAAATCCGCTCGCTGATGCGAATCGTCAGTTTTCCTGCCTTCATGCGCTCCTGAATCAGATCCTCCCTGCCGCTCCAGCCTGCCAGAAGCACATCACTGTTTAAGATCAGCTCTTTGCATCTTGCTTCCTCCTCATAGAGGCAATGAACATAAGGAAGCTCTTCTCCTGCACTGCTCCAGCCCATGGAAAGCCGCTCCTGCTCCATCGGCTGCGTCTGCACAAAGTGATAATCCTCTCCCCAAAGTGCATAGCAGGCATTGGAAAAGGGAATCTGATGATGATTGATATAATTGGATACAAATGTGACCGTCATGCCTTTTCCCCGATCCTGTCATATATTTCCAAAAGCCTATGATAATTCGCTGGTCCGTTGTGAGTGCTCCGGGCTCTTGCCGCTGCCTGTCCGGAAAGCCTCTGCGCCAGACAAAGTCCGGTTTCGTCAACGGTTCTGTCAAACAACCTTCTGATTGCCTTTGCAAGGGAATCGGCATTTCCCGTCTCAAACAAAAGCCCGTCCTGGCCGTCCGTAATCATATCCGGAATTCCGCCCGCATTCGATGCTGCTACCGGCACTCCCAGAAGCATAGCTTCTCCCACCGTATTGGGAGAATTCTCAAGAACGGAGGCACAGACAAACACATTGCTTTTCAAAAACTGCTGCTTCATTTCCTCCGCTGTCAGCTTCCCGGTCATAATAACTTTTTCTTCTAACCTATACTTTTTCATCAACGACAGCAGATATTTCCCATAAGCGGGGAGCTTCAGCTTATCCTTTAAGGTACGATCATTGATAACACTGTTTCCTGCCACATACAGCTTCACATCCGGATAGCTTTCTGAAAGCATGGTCATTGCCTCAAGCACAAAATGCATTCCCTTTAAGGGGTAATCCCCCTGCCCCAGAAAAATGCTGTGTTCCTCACAGTTCTCAAGTGCCCAGCTTCCTGTGTAGAATTCCTTCCGCATGGTCTCATTCATAGGGAAATATTCCGCGTCAGCATTCAGTCTTGCCGTTCCCTCTCTGTCAAAGCGGGTTCTTCCCGTAATATTGCCACAACCTTTGATCGCCAGAGCCTCCTGCTCTCCTCTTTGCAAAAATTTTTTCTGTTGCTGCCGGATAGAATCCTTACGGACAAGATCACGAAAGGTCACCTGCTTTTGTACCTTTTCCGGTAATCCGGCCATATATACCCTGGCTATTTCCCCACACAGCCCCTGAATGCCGATCAGCGTCCGCTCCGGTCTATTGAAGCTGCGCACGGCAGCCAGCGCATGAGGGAATTCTGTTCCGAAAACATGAAGGATATCGGGCTGGAAATCCTCAAGGATCTCCCGAAAACGTTCTTCTAAAGAAGCATCATATCTCTCCGGGTGTCCCAGATCCTCCGGGAAAGCATAGCAGGGAACACCCTTTACCAAAAATCCCCCTGCCTTTTCCGACACTGGGATCTGTGACCGGTCCGCCACCGGAAAGCAGACTCCCAGACAGATTTTCTCCGCTTCTGCCAAAGACCTCTCCGCAGTATGCTCTCCCGATTCCTCTGTCAGCTGCCGGAAAATACCGGAAAGCCAACCCTCCCGGTTACTGTATGGTAAATGAAGCTCCTGCGCGATAGCAGGAAGCATGATATTGCAAACCCACAAAACCCTTTTCATGCGTTCCTCCACCTTTCGTCCTATGATGATTTTCCCCTGAAGCGGTAAAGCAGGCTTTTTAGCCGGTTATAAATCCCCGCCGTTTTTCCATTTCTGGCAAGCAGGGTGCGAAGCGGTGCTAAAGTGAATACCATTACTGCACGAAAATAAAACAGCTGTCCCCGGCTCATATACTTTTGCGTAATTTCTCTGTGCTCTGCGGCAGATCGTTTCCGGTTTTCCTTTGTCTCGGAAAATCCCCCGCCCTCATAATCCGCAATCAGCAGATCCTGATAGGCAAAAGCCACATTTCCCTGCCTGGTACCAATAAAAAAACACCACAGAAACTGCTCATAATCCGCCCTTACCCGATATTTAATTTCAAAGGGATGGGAAAGAAGAAGCTCTCTGCTGTAGAAGCACGCTTGATGGCAGGGTACATTCCGATAGCATCCAAAAGCATCCATATGAGGGTTGGAGGCCACCACCTGTGAGGTCAGTCTCTCGTAAATATTTCCATAATAGATCCCGATCCTCTCTCTCTCAGCGGCACCGGCTGTTCTGCTTTCAATAAACTCCTGCATCTGTGCAAGCACCTGTTCGGAATAAAAGCGGTCGCCGCAGTTCAGAAAATAGACATAGCGACCGGTAGCTTCCGCTGCCGCCTGGTTCATGGCGTCATAAATACCCGCATCCTTTTTTTCTATCACCCGCAGGGATACACCCTCTTCTGCCTGTAAAGCCCTGGCATACTCTATGGAGCCATCCGCAGAACCTCCATCCTTGACGATCACCTCATAATCATGAAAGGTCTGACCTTGAATACTGTCAAGCGTAGTCTTAAGCTTATTCCCCGGATCTAAACACACTACCAGAATTGAAAAGTATGGCTTCATAAGTCCTATCTCCCTTCCCAAATCAGTTCACATCCGAAAGAATCGGTACCATATCGTGGAACATAAAGGTTTCATAAGGCAAAATCCGCAGTCCGTCATTTCCGGCCTTCAGTAAAATAAAGACAGCAAAGTAGAGTATGGCCGCCACCGTCACTCCCGCCTTTAAAAGTCTTCGAAGCTTTTCGTTTTCAATTCCATCAAGCAGAGCCGGCAGGAAGAAAATATGAGTAATCGTCAGATAATAACCGATTCTGGATATAATCGGCAGGAAGGAACAACACACATACATCACAAGCGCCCCCAGATTACAGTAAAAATAAAAACGATTACGCTTGGAATCCTTCACCGTCTGCCTGTAGCACAGCAGTGATAAGATCAAAATTGCCAGACAGCGCACAATATTACTATAGCTGGTTCCGCCTTCCAGATATTCCGTATCCTCATAGGTGGGATAAAGAAATACCACCACCTTCAAATAAAAATCCTGCAGGAAAAAGAAGGAGGAGCAAAAAACCGCTGCAAGGGCAAGCTGCCATTTTTTCCAGGGCAAAGTCGCCAAAATATATAACGGAATTACCACCAAAAGAGATTTGTGCAGAGTTGCTCCAAGCAGTACCATGAGCAGGAACTTTCCCCACTCCTTCCTGAGTACAAAAGGAATTACATAAAGTGCAATGGCAAGTGCCAGATAATAACGCACCGTATTAAAGGACTGAAAATAATATCCGAATGCCATAAACAGGAAAAAAGAGAAGCCAAAGGAATCTGCCTGTCTGTATATAGCGGCAAGAAAAAGCAAGATCGTAAAAAAGGCAAAAAAAGCAAATACCAGCAAATAATTCTCAAAACCGCTGATCTCATAAAGAAGCTTTACGATCCAGTTAAAACCAAATTCCGTAGGAACAAAGGCATCACAGTTAATCAGATGCATGAACTCTACATATTTGGCATAGTCGTTCCCCACATTCAGTCTGCAGGCAGAAACGCCAAACAAAAGCAGAAAAATAGATATCATGGAAAGTCCATTCAACATCTTTTGTCTGCTGATACCGCTTAGTTGTCTTTCACAGTGGTTGTTAATCAAAAATCCCAGAAGGACCGTTACCACTGCCACAAAAATATATAAAATCATAGCTACTCCTGCCCTTTTTGGCCTTTTCCTTCCCGTATTCCCTGCTTCATGAAACGATATGCGTCAGAAAGACCGATCTTCTGCAGCATCTCCTTCTTATGGGCATACAAAAAACGCAGAGCAAATAGTCCTGCAAGCCTTCCGTAGAGATAATGATAGAGCACTCCTCTGTCAAAAAAGAACTTTTCGTTATAGCCCTTAAACCAGGTAGATTCCCGGTAAATTTCTTCCCCAAGCTCAGCAGTTTCCGCATACAGATGAAGGCCCTTCTTCAGGCAGTCACGAAAAAACAGACTGTCCTCCCCGTTACTGTATCTGGCGCCGCCCCCAAATAAAAGGGAAAAACTGACATTCGCGCGACGAAGAGACTCAGTCCTTGCTGCCGCCGCATAAGTGGGGTAGCGCCCGTAATTATACCAGCGGATTCTTCCTTTTTCAGTGTTATAATAAGTAGTCCTTCTCGGATCCACCTTAAAATTAAAGGTGATCAGATCAGCATCCGGGTTTTCCCGAAAGGCTTTCAGCACCAGCTCCTCATAACCCGGATAAAAAACAATATCCTCATCGGAAAACAGGCAGATCTCCGCATCAGCATGTAAAAGCGCCGTATTCCGGCTGAGTCCTACTCCCCTCTCTGCCATAGAAAAGCACTTCACGCTTCTTCCCCTATGCTGATATTCCTGATAAGCAAAATGGTCGCACTGATTGACTATGATGGCATCCGTTTCCAGATTCATCCTTTCGGAAAGACATTCCGCCTCTTCATTGACCGCCGCTACCAGTACCTGTAATTTCATCTTATCTCCATGCCTTTCTTATGCATAATATCTGTTCAGAAATTCCTCATCTGCCTGTGCAATGATCATACCGATCACGGGGCAATCCTGATTCCGAAGGAAGCATAAAATCCTCTCTGTCTTTCTGCCCACATCATTTCCAAAGGGAAGCAATACGATAACACCGCCAAGCTCCCGGATTTTTTGGCATTCCTCTTCTCCGAGAACATCCTCGTTAAAAGGGATCACCTCCCACTCACCCTGTTCCTCTGCTCGGTCATCATCCATGATGCTCCAGCCGAAATCCTCCTCACTGGTTCCCAGGCTGACCTCCATTTCTCCCCTGTTCAGAAGCCCCTCAAGCTCCAGCTTCCGTGCATCAGCATGATTCGCCATATCCAGAACAGCAAAAGCTTTCCGGCTGCCAAGCACATAATGAAGATTCGCCTTGAGCTCGCCCGCATACGGCTCAAGTCCTTTTTGATTCTGCGTCAAAATTCCAAGCGCCTTCTGCCGATATCTTTTTTCTACATCGCTCTGCACATAGATTCCTTCATTCAAGACATAAGCAAAACCAAAGCCAAGTAATGCCACAAGTCCGAGAATAACTGCTCCTGTTATACATGCCGCCGTTGTCCGGTTATCCCAGTAAATTCTCTGCGGCATACCGGAACGGATCACTTTGATTAATTCAATCTCTTCACATTCCCTGGCATACAGCATCAATCCGGTTTCTGTTGCATCCCTGACTTCTCTGACGAATTTCTCATCATCTCCTCTTACCGTAATGGTAAGCAGTCTGATATCTGACAGGATTTCCGCTGTGGTTGCTTCCCTGACCTTATCCTTCTCATAGCCGGGCAATTCTGCCATGATCAGGTCCAGTATGGGATCACTGTCCAGAAGATCATTCCAGGTATAACCGTTATAGTATTGATAGGTCTCTCCACTCTCATCCACGCCAAAGCTTAAATAAAGCTTGGACACCGTCTGATATTCCACCGGCATCTTCATGGAACGGATCACCTGATAGGTCACCCCGCCAATGGTGGCCCCCAGAACAATCAGCATGATAATGACCCATATTTTCTTTTGAAAATACAATACCATTCTCTTTAGATCTATTCCTCTGTTCAGATATTCCTCATTCATTCTCATTTCCTTCTTTTTCTTCCACATTTGCATTCTTCATCGCAGTTACCTGTGTGGACTCTATTCCTTCCGTGCTCTCCGGTTTGATCAAAATTTTCAATGTCAAAAGCATCAGCTTCAGATCAAGCCACACGGAATAATTCTCAATATAAGACAAATCCAGCTTTAGCTTGTCATAGGGGGTGGTATTATACTTCCCATAAACCTGTGCATACCCTGCCAGCCCTGCCTTTACCTTCATTCGAAATGCAAATTCGGGCATTTCCTCCATATACTGTCTGATAATCTCCGGTCGCTCCGGTCTCGGTCCGATAAAGGACATATCTCCCTTCAAGATGTTGAACAGCTGAGGGAGCTCGTCAATCCGCACAGCACGGATAAACCTTCCCACCGGTGTAATGCGACTGTCATTTTTGGCAGCAAGTCTCGCCACACCATCCTTCTCCGCATCAACACGCATACTGCGGAATTTCATAATCATAAATTCCTTTGCTCCCCGGGTGCATCGAACCTGCTTATAAAGCACCGGTCCACCATCATAACATTTGATGGCAATCGCAGTGATCAGCATAAACGGTGAAGCGATCAAAAGCAACAGCAGCGAACAGATAATGTCGATCAGTCTCTTGGCAATCCGTTGTTCAACCGTCAGTGCATACTCTCTTGTGAGGAAAATCGGTGTATCAAACAAATGAAGCTGGTCAGAGCCTTTAATCAGAACATCCGGTATTTTGGGCATCATATAAACCCTGATGGAGCGACTGTAGCAATATTTCAACAGACGGTTCCTGTCAGCGGTGGGAATATCCCAGAGCACGACTGCACCATAGCCGACCTCAATTTCCTCCTCGATCCGCCAAAGCCCTTCCTTGATGTCCATGCATTTAACGATCCGGTACTTGTCCTTCCTGGAAGCAAATTTCTGAAGGATATCCTCTATATCCCTCTCCCCATGAATGAGCAGCATCTTCCGAGGCGGAAACACCCTTTTATATACACCGTTGCAGACCGCTGTCCAGACCGCCGCAATAAGCAGCTGGACGATGGTTGCTATACAGAAGTACCCCGGCGGCACCAGCCAGTTTCTCATCAGGGAAACCTGAAAATATGTAATTACATTGACAATGATCACCGCAAAAAGCTGGGACAGAAAGACATCCATCGGCTTAAAGTAACCGATCTTCAAGCCTCCGTAGGTATTGGTAAAGAAAAAAAGCAGCACCAGATAAATGCCGATCACCAGCAGATGTCCGTTCCGGTGAAATTTTAATCCTCTGTTAAAATTATTGATCAACGGATAATAATATTCCATCCAGATATAGGCATAAACTGCTGTCTGCATAATCAATCCGATAAAGCTCAGCCACAGCACAATGATTCTTTTCATGGATTCCAAACGTTTCACTTATACACCTCTTACAAAAGGATTCAATGTTCCTTCTTATCTACAATCTTCTTATCGTCGCACGAAGCGCCCAGAAAAAAAGATTATAAACGCTCTGCAGCAGGGAAAGCTTTTCTTCCCTCCGATACAGATTCCAGATTCTTTTGACTGCTTCCAGCTTATTGGAAGAAAGGGATTTTGCAGGTCTTCTGTAAATAGCAAGTACCTCATTCAATCCGTAAGCAACAAAACCACTTCTCAAGATCTTCCACCAGGTTGCAGAATCCTCACTCTTCACCTCGGGCATACGGATCAGATTCCTGCCCGTCTTTTCTGTGTCCAGAAGTACCGTGGTCGTAAAAATAACGGTTCTTGAAAGAGCCTCGCGATAGGTCAGCACAGGCGGGACAGTAACAATTTTCCCCGTAGGCTTTGCCTGTTCATCGCCGAATTCATAAGCCGTAAACACAAAGGCAGCATCCTTTTCTTTTAAAAAAGTAAGCTCCCTTTCCAATTTATTTACCATCCACACATCATCTGCATCAAGGAACGCGATATATCTCCCTTGTGCAGCATCGATCCCTGTATTTCTTGCTCTTGCCGCACCTTCATTTTCCGTTTTTTCGATCAGCCGGATTCTTTTATCTTCTCCGGCATCCTTTATGCAGGCTCTGATCTTCTCTCTGCTGTCATCCGAGGAGCAGTCATCCACCAGAATCAGTTCCCAGTGTGGGAAGGTCTGAGCTAAAACCATGCGGATCGTCTCTTCAATATAGGAACCGGCATTATATACCGGTACGATAATGCTTACCAGTTCTCCGGTCTTTTCCATCTAAATTTCCTCTTTCACAAGATAGATTGGCCTTCTTTTGACTTCCATATACGTCTTAGCCAGATATTGTCCCACAATTCCAAGACAAAAAAGCTGTACCCCGCTGATCAGGGAAATAATACACACCAGCGACGGCCAGCCGGAGGTGGGATCACCGAACAAAGCCTTTCTCACAATCGTAAAAATAATCAATGCAAAAGCTGCCAGGCAGAAGGCCACTCCCATAAATGCCGCAAAGGCAAGGGGTGCTGTAGAGAAGGAGGTGATTCCCTCAAGAGAATAAATAAAGAGCTTCCAGAAGGACCACTTCGTCTCCCCTTTTTTTCGTTCAATATTGTCATATTCCAACCACTTGGTCTCATATCCCACCCAGCCGAAAATTCCCTTGGCAAAGCGGTTATATTCTTTCATGGATAAAATCGCTTCGACTACCTGGCGCGTCATCAGACGATAATCCCTGGCACCATCCACAATTTCTGTCTTGGAGATCTTTTTCATAATGCGGTAGAACATCCTCGCAAAGAAAGAGCGGATCATAGGCTCTCCCTTCCGTGTCACTCGCCTTGTTGCGACCGAATCATATCCCTCTTCTATATATGCAAACATCTCCGGTAAAAGAGAAGGGGGATCCTGCAGATCTGCATCCAGGAACACCACATAATCCCCGTTTGCTTTTTCAAGTCCGGCATAAATGGCTGCTTCCTTCCCGAAATTTCTGGAAAAAGACAAAAGATGCACTCTTTTATCCTTTTCATTCAGCTTCTTCACCTCATCTGCGGTGTGATCCCTCGATCCGTCGTTTATAAACCAAAGCTCCAGAGCTATATCCTTGCTTTGAAAGAAATTCTCTGTCTTCATGAATTCTGCATAAAAGTCTGCTATGTTTTCTTCCTCATTATAACAGGGCACAACGGCACTCAGCAGTCTCATATCGATTACCTCTTTTTATTTTTTTCCATAATAAACCTATATTACCCTATATTCTAGCACACAAACCCAAATATCACAAGAAGACAAGAGGCAGGGATTTCCCTGCCCGTAAGATCAAAGCGTGACACACAGCCTTTGCATCTGAACGCTTCTCTTTCATCATACAGAATTTTTTTCTCTTTCCCAAAATACGTAAAAATTAACATCTATTACGTCATTTTTGACACGATAATACACATTCCCGGCAAAATCCGACAATCTCACCCCTTCTTTTTCTGCTGACCGGAAGCTCATCACAGTTCCTGAGTCTTACCATGCTGTAACAAAATTGCTCAATATGCCTGCTGTTTACCAGATAGGACTGGTGGATCCTGATAAAGTAGACTCTGCTGCCAAGTAAGTTCTGTTCAACCGTGTCCAGTCTTGTATACACCCTATATCTTCTGCCTGTCTCCAGCAAAATCTCCACAACACGCCCTTCACTGGAAAAATACAGCACCTCACTAAGATCGATCATATAGGAGCGATGATTGAATCGGAAAAAGAAATTTTCCTGAAGATAACGACGTTCATTCCAGAAGCGATCCATCGCTTCGAAAATCTTCTTTCGCGTTATCTGTCCGAAAACAAATTGTACCGGATAAATCTGCAGCATTTCTTTTAAATACTGCATACTTTCCACCAAAAATACGATATTTGTCAGCCGGTTCTGCCTTTTTACGCTGAGTGCTGTCTCAATTCCGGCTATATTATCCGGTCCCATTCCTATAAATACAACTGCAAAATCACCTGAAATTTCCATTTCAAACAGAACTTCCTCTCCACTTTGAAAGCTCATAAGTCGGGCAACAACATTCCTTTCATATGACCACATGCCTAAATATTCTGCAAGCCGCTCCACTCCCGGCAACACCATATTGCAAACCGCAATCCGCAACATATTCCCTCTCTTTCTCACACCTTTTCCTCTCCCTCTCTTCTATAAGACGTGTATTTTTGGAAAAAGCTTAATCAGAATGGCCAATTGCTGTCTAAGCAATAACTGCCAACAATAGGAACTAATGTTATATTTTGTATGCACATGATCGCACAATTCTTTTTCTTTTTATCATTTATCAGACTATAAGGCTTCTATTCCAAATAAAAAAGGAGCTGCAGAATAAATCATCTTCTGCGCCCCTTTTATCCGGCGTACAAAATCACAATTCCAATATGGCAGAATCGGAAAACGGCCCCGCAAACGGAACAGCCCCCCGCGATCTTCCGTGATAATCCTTATCCATCACGATCCCGGTTCCATCCGGATTTTCAAATCTCTGCTCCGGCTCAAATGCCATTCCCAGAATATCTGAAGTGATGATCCGATTTTTTGTCCTTGGCATATAATCATATAGATTCGTTTCCAGGAAAAAACTCCCATCCTTCTCTCTCAGTGAAAGGGTTATCTCATGCTCCTCTTCCACATAAGCCTTCTCCCTTGTCATGGGTTTTGCTCCGTTAAAATAAACATTTCCCTCCGCCCATACCGGAAGTGGATTGTAATACCTGTCGCTGGGCGCAGATCCCATGCCACAGTAGCCCTTGAACTGTTCCTGATATTCTTCATATGTAGGATAGTTTTCATAGGGAATCGTTCCTGTTATCAGATTGCCGTCTGTCCACTCATTATCCCCCATTGCATCTCCTATTTCTTTCAGCGCCGGACGTATTTTTTTCTGTACAAAGATGTTGTTGTAAAACCTCATATCTCCGTGCAGAATCGTCATAAATCCTGCGATTTCTGTACGATGCGGTATATGATACGGCGTATATCGAGGAGCAGACTTTGTAACTGTTCCATTCATGACGCCACGTCCCACAGCAGTAAAAGAACCCGCAATCAGATTGTGTACCAGCGCAACCCCCTGCGTGGCAAGCCTGAGTGAACAGTCTGACAGAAGAATATTGTGATCAATCAATGTAGGGCCGTGGGATACCTCCACAAAAATATCCTCCCCCATCTCACTTTCTTTTGTCAGATTCTGTTCCTTCGGCAGACAGTTATCAAAGAACAGATTCTGCGTCACCCTGGTTCCCTGTGCCTGCCAGTCAAGCCATAGTCCGCGGGTGCAGTTGTATATATGGTTACGCCTGATGATCACATCAATTGCTGCATGCATTTTAATTCCGCCGATCTCAGCTCCGCATAAATTCTGCTTATTATTTATATGATGGATCCGATTGTCCTCAATAATGGAAAAAACGCCGCCCAGATGACCCACAATACCGGTTTGTCCACAGTCATGGATATCGCATCGTCTGATAATATGAGAACCGACCTGCTCTTTGCTCCAGCCCTCAAGCTGTGCCTGACATATGCATTCTCTTTCTGTCTGTGTTCCATCCTTATATTTCCATTTAGACCATTTATTATCATTTTCAGGCTGTAGATATTTCCCAAGAGAAATGCCTGAGCACTTGGACTCATAGATTTCACAGTCTTCAATGATCCAGCCCTTCGACCAATGCGGTCCGATCATTCCCTCCTGATAAGCTGTCGGAGGAGCCCACTGTGTTGCTGCCTGTCTCACCGTGAAGCCAGACAGAGTAATATATCCCACGCCTTCCTTTTCCGGATAAAAGCAGTTTCTTCTGACACTGATCTCCACATTTTCCTCATTCGGGTTCTTCCCCTGAAAATTGGCATACAGTACCGTCTCATCGTTTTCCTCATCCTGCACGGTGTACCACACATACGTAGAAAATTCCGGTTCCCAGGATGTACTGCTCTTTACCGGATGTAATACCTTCTCTAATTGGCACACCTCATACATGGATTTTCCGTTCAAATAAACATCTCCGGTGTGTGCCACCATGGAAGCCACAAACCAGTCTCCATAAACCAGCGTTGTATACGGATTATACTCCCCAAACTTTTCATTTGAAATATGTGCTCTCCATATACCGCCCTCACAGGCCTCCCAATCCTTCAGCTGTTCTGCGCCTGAAATAACAGCCTTTTTCTCCACCTCAGAGCGGTAGACAATTCTGGCTTCCTCACTTCCCCCGTTTGCAGGATTTACTGACTCCCTGTAAACTCCGGGTGCAACAATCACTTCATCTCCGGGAACTGCAATTGCCGCCGCTTCTCCAATCTTTTGAAAGGGATTTTCTCTACTGCCGTCACCGCCCTGCGGAGCCTTCAAATTTACATAGTACTTCATTTCAGTATCCTCCTTACCCGTCTATATTATATATTTACTGCATCATATCATCCAGTCAATTATTGCCATTCCTTAATCGGGAAATGCGCTCTTTGCAGTCAGCCTGTCCGGTGTGTCCTCTTGCAAAATAAAGATGAATGTTCTACTATTAAAATATTTAATAAGAAAGATGAGGAAAGCAAAAGTATGAACCCACTAAAGAAAATATATTGCAGAGGCTTTCAGATCGTCATGCGGGCAGCACTGCCCTTTCTTCCCTACAGGGAACCAAAACTGATCGACGGCTTCGCCGGTGTACCCGGTGTCCTTAAAAATAACAAAATTCAAAAGGTACTTCTCGTTACCGACAAAGGCATAAACCGGCTCGGTCTGACATAGCCTTTGGAAAAACTCCTTGAGGATTCCGAAATCAGCTGCGCTGTCTTTGACGAGACAGTCGCCAACCCCACTGTAGCTAATGTAGAGGCCGCCAGAGCCCTTTACTTAAATGAGCATTGCCAGGCTCTGATTGCCTTTGGCGGCGGTTCCTCCATGGACTGTGCCAAAGCAGTGGGGGCACGCATCGCAAGACCGCAAAAGCCTCTTTCCAAAATGGAGGGCATTCTTCACGTTCTTCACAAGCTTCCGCTTCTGATTGCCATACCCTCCACAGCTGGTACCGGAAGTGAAACCACACTGGCCGCCGTTATCACTGACGAAAAAACACACCATAAGTATCCTATCAATGACTTTTCCCTGATTCCTGCCTATGCCGTTTTAGAGCCGGAGGTAACGCTTGGTCTTCCGGCCTCCCTCACCGCCACCACAGGAATGGATGCTCTGACACACGCGGTGGAAGCATATATCGGTCATTCCACCACAGCGGGGACACGCAGGGCTTCCATTGAAGCAATCCAATTAATTTTCGAGAATCTTGAAGCCGTATATAAAGACGGCAGCAATCGCACTGCCCGTGCCAATATGTTGCGGGCTGCTTATCTTGCAGGAACCGCTTTTACCAAAAGCTATGTGGGATATGTCCATGCCGTTGCACACAGTCTTGGTGGAAAATATGGCATTGCACATGGCCTTGCCAACTCTGTCCTGCTGCCTGTGGTGCTTGAAGCCTATGGAGCTTCTGCTCACAAAAAGCTTGCGGAGCTTGCCCGTGCTACCGGGATCGCCGATGCTGCAGTCCCTGACCCTCAAGCGGCAGAATGCTTTATCTGCCATATTCGTAATATGAATGCTTCCATGAATATTCCTACTACCCTGCCGGGCATTCAGAATAAAGACCTTGAAGCTCTGGCTGCTTATGCCGACCACGAGGCCAACCCTCTCTATCCGGTTCCTGTCCTGTGGGACAAAAAGCAGCTGATTCCCTTATACAAAGCCGTTCAGAGTTAATGATGGAGGAATAAAATGAACACAATTGAAATACAGGAAATACTTAATAAGCAGCAGGATTTTTTCTCTTCCGGAAACACACTGCCGGTAGAAAACAGAATATCTGCACTTCGAAAGCTTAAAGCTGCCATCCACCGTCATGAAACTGCACTGACAGATGCGCTGAAGGCTGATCTGGGAAAGAGCAGCAGCGAAAGCTATATGTGCGAGATTGGACTCTCTTTGTCTGAACTTGACTGGATGCTGCGACATATCAGACATCTCACCAAGGCAAAAACCGTATACACTCCCATCGCACAATTTGCGGCCCATAGCTTCCGTTCCCCCTCTCCTTACGGGAACGTACTGATTATGAGCCCCTGGAACTATCCCGTACTTCTTACCATTGACCCACTGATCGATGCACTGGCTGCGGGCAATACGGTTGTCGTAAAGCCCAGTGCCTATGCGCCTGCTACCGCCGCTGTTCTCAAAGCATTGATCGAAGATTGTTTTCCGCCTGAATACGTCTTCGTTGTCACCGGCGGACGGGCAGAGAATCAAGCTCTTCTTCACCAGAAGTTTGACAAGATCTTTTTCACCGGTGGGCAAAATGTAGGTCGGGAAGTCCTTCGAGATGCTGCCGTGCATCTGACCCCCGTAACCCTGGAGCTTGGCGGAAAAAGCCCTTGTATTGTGGAAAAAAGTGCAAAAATAGAACTTTCCGCCAAACGAATTGTTTTCGGAAAGTTCTTAAACTGTGGACAGACCTGTGTTGCCCCGGATTATATCTTGTGTAACGCTGAAATACGAGATGAATTGCTCCATGCTATCTGCCATGAGATTACCGTCCAGTTTGGCAGAGAGCCGCTTTCAAATCCCAATTACGGAAAGATCATTAACGAAAAACATTTTGACCGCATTCTGGGACTGATTGATCGGGAAAAGCTTGTCTGCGGTGGTGAATCCGACAGAACTTCACTCCGTATTGCCCCGACTGTGATGAAGGATGTTACCTGGGAGGATGCTGTCATGGGCGAAGAGATCTTTGGTCCGGTTCTGCCTGTTTTAACTTACGAGAAGCTGGATGATGCCATCCGCGCAGTATTGTAGATAAAAAGACCTGGATGGATCTCCCCATGCGCTATCAGCCCTACAGTTCCATCAAAGACCGTCTGATCCGTTTCTTTGTTTAACAACCACTTCAGGTTTTTGTATAAAAAGAAGCTTAGAAGCTGTGGCCGCCGCTGCTTCCACCACCGCCACCACCTCCGCCGCCTCCGCCGGAGCTGGAGCTTGGCGGATCATACTTTTTCGTCTGATGGTTGAATACCGCCTCAGCATGATTAAATCGATAACTGTATCTAGTTCCCTCCAGAAGCTCCTTTTCGCTGGGCTTACTCGCTCTCGATGTCAGCTTGACAATAAAATAAGTAATGATCAGTCCGAGAATCACAGCAAGGAAGGCGTTGCTCAAATACTTCATTGGCTGTGCTATCTTGTTCCCCTGCAAAAGAATCAGCATTTCAGCAAATGCCTCATAGGCACATTCGTAATAATCCCCATCAGAAGCAAAGGTATAAACATTGTCCGTAATGGTATCGGTATAAGCATTGGTAATAATCTTAGACATTTCCCCATGGCAGCGGATCCAGATATTTCTGTAATCCATATCAATCAGAAATACACCGCCGCTGCTTTGCCCAAACTTCTGGTCATAATAATTCAGAATATATCCTTCCGTCGAAGAATATTCGTTATAGTCAATTGTTTTAAATGCCACATTTCCATACAGTGTGAGTTCCTGCAGCAACTCATACAGATCCGTTTCCTCTGTGTCGGTAAGCAAATCTGCATCATCTTCAATGAATGCCTGATAGCCGGTATCATAATCCGTATTGGCATCTGGTGCTGCAATGACACTCTGCCCTATCCCAAGCATTGCTGCTATAAATATAAAGACAGTAAAAAGCAGGGTGCACAAATGTTTCTTCAAAGAAGTCCGATTATTACGCACGATCATCACCTCCCTGTTTATCAAACTGAGGCAATCTTCTCATAGCCAGCTTATTATAGTTACGAATAATATCAACAAAAATAAATGTATCCGCCAAAAGTGTGAGGATCGCGCCTATATAATATGGGATGTCAGAAACAGGGTGAAACAACCTGATCAGCCCAGAAATAAGTACAGCCGCTGTAGCAAAAATGAACCCAAACAGTCCCTTTACATCCTCCACTTTTTTGTATCTGCAAATACCCACAATCAGACACACGACCATTGCTATAAGAATTACCGGCCATAAAAATAGATTTGCCAAATCCATAATAAGCTGTCCATAGCATATAATATATAGAATTAGAATAAGGAAGCTTATCGTCGGCTTTCCAAGTTTATTCTTCTTTTTGGATGAGCTTTTCTTTTTTGCTGTTCTCTTTTGCTCTGCTGCCTGCCCGTGCTTTTTTCTGCGCATGATTTCCACCGCACGGTCATCCTCGTAAACCGCCCGTCGCCCTATGGCATTCATCTCCATAATATAGAGAATGCCTGAAACCAGTGCAAGAACACATGCAATTCCCATCAATACCGGCGGTCGTATTGTAAAAAACAGATTTAACAGCAGATAAATCGGAACAGCCATCACCAGAGAAGCAAACAGATATCGTATCGGCGAAATGGGCATATCCGCCACCACCTTACCGGTCTGTCCGTTAACGGTTGCATAGGCAATTCTGTCTCCGTTCCGATAGGACAGAAACCACACCGGATACATGGTGTTGTCCGCACTTCTCAGCTTGGTTCCCAGCCTGCTCCCTCCTTTGGAGGAGTTTATGTGATAACCGGAAAATGCTTTGTCCTTGCTGATCCTGTCTAAGGTACTGTCATTTGCCAGTTCTATCGCATCCTGCCTGTAAACCTCCTCACCGATATCTGCCGTATCCGCATAAAATCCACTTAAAAATGCAGGGGTAAAGTTCACCAGTTCCTTGGCATCATAGGGTGCCAGAGCCTCACTGATATTATCATAAAAAGAGGACGAGGCATCATAGGAGTATCCCAGATAATAGGCATCCAAGTCTCCGCTCAAATCATAGTGATCCGTAATGACATAATCTCCCCTCCGGTAAGTCTTTTCACCGGAAAGCGTCACTCTCCCCTTCTGTGTCAGCTGATAGGTCCAGTAGGGCATATAAATTCCACGGAATCCGTCTATATATTTCGGATCCTTCAATTCTTTCGGAACAAAGAAGGCCCTGCGCATCGTTTGTGCATATGCATTCTTGCAATCTTCCTTTGTCTTTTTAAACGGGATGATAAATTTGGGGCGCTTTTCCCTGCTGATCCGGCTGGTAAGAATTGTGGATGCGCCGCAAAAGCTGCAAAAAGCCGCCGCTTCATTATCGGTGCTGAAAATTTCACCGGCACACTGCGGGCAGGTAAAGACGGTTGCCTCAAAATAATCCTGCTCTGTAGCATCTGTTTCTTTCTTAACCGCGTATGGATCAAGATGTGTGCCACAATGTGCACACGCTAATTGCTGGGAGGGAATATCAAATTTCAGATTTCCTCCACAATTTGGACATTCATACATATTATTTTATTATCCCTTAATAAGCTTATGTACAGTTAACAAATTTATTATAACCGAATCTGACAAAATACTCTACAAATTTCTCAGACTTGACGCATAGAATCACATGACAGCTAAAACAGAGAAAGCTGCTCATACCCCTTATTTTCCGGGAACTCGTGCAGGTAATCGAACACCTTTCCCACTTCATGGAGTATTCCGTTTTCTTCACATCTTGCATGGAATAATTTCATCAATTCTCTCTGGCGATCACTGGCAATCTCATAAGCATAGCCATACTTGCGATGATATTTCTCCCTCAGCCCCGGAAAATACTTATTAAGAGCCTCATAATAATATTCTCGGTTTCCTTCTCTCAGTGTCATACCCATTCCAAAGCAGATTATGCCATGTACCTTCGCCTTAACGCAGTCATCCAGAATCCCCTCCAGATTTTCCCTCGTGTCATTAATAAAAGGTAAAATCGGTGAAAGCCATACCACCGTCGGAATCCCATTCTCATGCATGATCTGAAGCACCTCAAATCTTCTTTGTGTTGTGCATACATTTGGCTCCAATATCTTACATTGTTTTTCATCATAGGTGGTAAGCGTCATCTCCACCACACACTTGGATTTTTCATTGATACTCCTCAGCAATTCCAGATCACGGAGTATCCTGTCTGACTTCGTCTGAATGGAAAGTCCGAATCCATACCGGTCTATCAGCTCAATACATTTTCTCGTCAGCCCCAGCTGTTCCTCACAATGCATATAAGGATCGCACATAGCACCGGTTCCAATCATGCACTTTTTACGTTTGGAACGAAGTGCTTTCTCCAAAAGCTCCGGTGCATTCTGTTTCACTTCAATATCTTCAAAGTCATGGTTCATCTGATAGCATCTGCTGCGACTATCACAGTAGATGCAGCCATGCGTGCAGCCCCGATATATGTTTATGCCATTCTGGGCTGATAAAATACCTTTTGCAGTTACAAAATGCATTTTTTCCCCTTTCGACAATACAGGACAAAAATCCTGTCTGATCTTTTAAAAATCTACTTGCTTTTTTTCCTGTTAATATGCTAAAATTCGATAGAAAAAAATAAAGGTTGCATAACGACACATGTAGTGCTCAAAGGCACGTAAATCTGATTACGGAACAGCAATGCTCTATAGTGGGATCAGATTTGAAGTCCTTCACTGCATGTTTTTTTATGCCCAAAACAGAAAAGGAGTATTATTATGCCTCAGAGTCAATTTCAGAGAATGATCTTTGCATTTCTCACTGTTTTAGTTACTGTACATGCTTATGTTTTTTACAGCCTTTATGTTGTGAACGGGAACATACTGATGGAGGTCACAGGCTCATCCGGTGTCCTTGCCGCAATCAATGCCCAGGGAGGCGTTTATATGGCTGGGCACTTTGTGCCCATCTGGAGTGTTGTGATCGTGGAATTCATTTTCGCTTATCTTCTGGAAATCATAATGGGAAGCCCCTGCTCCTTCCGGCTGGCCACCCGTATCTTTCAGCCCGGAGAAACACATCCCGTCCTCTTTGAGACCGCCATCATCTGCGCAACTGTAGGGCTCATGTGTCCGGCAATGAGTTTGATCGCCGCCTTCCTCTATTACCCTTATTACACCGGCTTTCATGCCTTAACACTGCTCGCCAACTGGCTTAAGCTGGTGTGTTTTAATTTTCCTTTTGCATTCTTTACCCAGTTGTTTTTCATTCAGCCGCTTATCAGAACGATATTTAAAGCTTTATTTGCCAAAAAACATAAGGCATAAAACAGGCGCTGATGGCCTTCCGTCATCAGCGCCACTCTACCCTGTCTTTAGCTCTCCATTCTTCTCTGGACATAATCTTTGATCTTCATATTATCTGCAGGCATTCTGCAGCCGACAACATATCTTCCTTCATCATCACTGGAGCGGATCGCTATCCCCTTCAGTACAGCTTCTCCCAGAAGATCAAAATCCCGGATCGTAATTTCAATCTGCCTGCCCACTACATCTGCAAATTTTTCTGCCTCCGTTGCAAATGCAAAGCCACCGGCACTGATATTGATCATATTTCCCTCATAAGTCTCTTTCCCCGGCCGAATCGTTATTGTGCATCTGTTCCTTAAGGGAAGTCTTGGATACTTTCTCCGGTTAACGACCTTCGGGTCACCGCTTAACAGTAGACGATAGTAGTTATATCCGGCATTCTTTGCCGTTCCAAGCTTCACCTCATCCCATGTATACATGGTATTGTCCACAATGATACGGACTTCATACCTTTGTTTGCTGTCTTCGGTGCCAAGAAACTTTTCTGCCTCATTGGTCATATTGATCAATATACTGTCTTCCATGACCTCTGATGCCTCTGTCTTATATTCTTCTTTTCCTGGCTTGCCATCGATGTATGGGACAATGGAAAGGCTCATACCCGGCTTTACATCCTTCACGCCCATAAATCCGCCTGCGCCGAGTTCCCCTACCAGCTTGCCGACTACATTTTCAATATTAGCAACATTGCGGCTCGTCTCAGCATACTTACTCAGCATGGTCTTTGTGGTCATCTCAGAGTTCGCAACACTCTCTGTCATAAGAACCATAATGTCCTTCACCTGCTGCATGTTGTCCACCATGTTCTTATTGGAATCTTCCACCTGCTTCACTGCTGTATCAACCACCTGGATCTCACTGCCCAACTGTCTGGAGTCCTCAGCAATCATGTTGACACTTGCATCTACGGTTTTCATCTTCTCCAGCGTCTCAGAGATCAGATTTAAAATCGTAGTAACAGATTCTGTCATTTTATCCGAGGTGTCTTCCAGATGCTTCAATGCATCCATAATACTGGTGGAAGAGTTCTGGGTTCCCATACTTAATTCTCTGATTTCATCAGCAACCACTGCAAATCCTTTTCCGGCTTCTCCTGCCCTGGCTGCCTCGATGGAAGCATTGAGTGCCAGCAGATTCGTCTTGGATGTAATATTGGCAATGGTTCCGGTTTCCTTCTTTACCATGTCAAACTGTTCCCGGAATTCTCCCAGAATCTTGTCAACCTCAGTGGAGAGCTGTGCCATCACATTCGTAGATTCCACCACATTTGCAAGCTCTGCTGAACTGGCAGAGGCATGCTCCACAGATTCATCAATGATCTTGACAATGTGATCTGTCAGGTTAGAGACGTGCTCCACCTGGCTTTTGATATTTTCCGTCATGTCCATGGAGGAATCCACCTTCTGGTTCAGGGTATTGTTGTTGCCTGCCAGTTCTTCCATACTCTTTACCACGGTAGTGGCACCCTCTTTATTTTCCTCAGACAGTTCCCGCACCACCGTAACACCATCCACAACAGCTGTGCTTGCCTCCTTCACCTGCTCTATGGTTTTCACCACTTTCTGCAGATTATCCTGTACTGCATCGACCATAGCCCCATCTGATTTATTCAGGTGATTAATGGAAAGAACATATCCCACATAGCAGAGAATAATAACAGCAATCTCTATTTCATAATTGGTAATGTCACTTGGAGAATTGTATCCCAGCATGATATTTTTCCCAATGGATGCGCCAATCAGAAGCACATTACAGATCCCATATCCCAGGAGGAAATTACGCTTTTTAAACAGGATCAACATACTGGTAAAGGGCAATATATAAGTAACCGTGAGAATGGTATTGGAGGTCATCAGCACAAACGCATAAAAAATACCATAACCGATACCAATCACATATTTGTAAATGGGCGTTCCCATCCCCTTTATTTTCAGTACCGCCGCACCTATCAGAAACGGGAACCAGCAGAACGCCAGAAACACCAGATAATATCCAACCGTCCGCAGTCCTTTCAGGATCTCAATCGAATATGCTACCGAAAGGATGATATCGATCAGCAGCCAAATTGCCATCGCTTTTCTGTTTGCACTTTTCGCGAAATACGCTTCATTGTATTCCATTTTTTAGCCCCCTTGTATGTATTTTCCAAATAATTCAAAAAAAGTCTGAAAACTAATGGTATTATAGCATAATTAACGCTATCCCGCAATGTATCGTTTCCATGCTGCTCCATACTTCTTTTTGTTTCCATTGCAAAGCAGGACAAAAAACGGTCAGTGCGCTTTTCCTTTCGGATTGCGCCTGACCGCTGTCATTTTTTATAATACGATATTCAAAATCTCAGTCCCCTCAAAGAATCCGTCCTAAGCCGTTCTTGTCCCATCATCCAGATTCTTGATATAGTAATAGAGCCTCGCAAGAAACTGTGAGTTTGTTGGCACACCCTTCTTGGAGTTTACACTGTTCTTAAACATCCGATTTGTATATTCAATATCCCCTTTCAGCCACCCCACAGAGATCGCATGCCGGATCGATCTTTCCACACTGCTGGGTGTTGTCTTAAATTTTTTGGCAATACTCACATACAGATATTTTGTCACATGGTACATATACTCCGGATCCTGATCGATCAGCTGAAGTGCATAGGTTATGTACAAAAAGCCGTAGATATTTGCCGGAATTCCAATGTTTAACAGAATATCCTGAATTTTGGCATCTCCAAATCTGCCAGAACAACCCTTCCCTTCTTTTCCATTTTTCCCTTCTTTCTCCATTTTTCTCCCTTTCATACAAAAATTTGTTGATAATTAAAGTTCCGCTAATAATAATATTTGATTAATTGACAAAAACCAATATTTCGGGTAACATTTTTTGCATAAAGAAACATTTTTTTTGTGTCTTGTGTGACAAAGGGGTGATATTCTGATAAGTGAAGTACTAAAGGAACTATTGTGCTCAAACAATTTAACTCTCCAGGAATTGTCTGATATTTCCGGTGTTCCAATCGAAACTGTACGCAATATCTATTACGGCAAAGTAACTGACCCAAAAGCTTCTACCGTATTGGCAATCTCCAAAGCTCTCAACGTTACCGTTAACTATTTAATGGGATATCCTACCTACAATCCGGATGAAATATTCATTATTAGACATTACCGAAAGTGCGGGCTGCATGGAAGAAATATTATTCAGCTGGTTGCTAAATATGAGTCAAAAATTTCCAGATCGGAACGCGACGCTTCCGACAAGCATAAGATTCCCTGCCTGATTCCTATCGGAAATAAAGGAGACGGTATCCCTTACTGCAGTAATGATGTTGTTGATATAGAAACGGTTCTTCCCGATGCTTATCTTGCTATCGAAATTACTACCAATCTTTTTACTCCCGTCTTTTGCAAGAATGATCGCGTTTTATTTGCCAATCGTTTCCCGGAAAATGGAGAAATTGCCGTATTTATGAAAAGTGACAAAGCCTATCTCAGAAAGTTTATCGAGGAAGAGGACGGCTATTGCCTCAAAAGCCTAAACGGCAGAGGCTTTGATATTCTGCTTCGAAGAATGGATGAGGTCGATTGTATCGGCACCTGCATCGGAATTGTACGAGCATAGCAAAGGAGGCGCGTACGCGCCTCCAAACATTACTTTTCCTGTCGATTAACCTTCCACATACCCTTTCCATAAAATATCAAAGACAGTGCGGTACCAATACTCCAGCCCACAGGCCATGACATCCAGATACCCGTGGTAGCAAAAGGTATTGCCAGAATATAGCCCAACACGACACGCAGTATCAGATCACTAAAGGTTGAAGCCATAAAGCAACTCATCGCACCCGCTCCCCGCAAAAGACCGTCTGCAATCAGTTTCATGGATACTACAAAATAAAACGGAGACACTATCTTCAAAAACTGTATACCTGTGTTCAGTGCCTCCAATGCCTCCTCCTTCATGAACATCCGAATAACAAGATTTCCCCGGAAGAAACATAACAGGAAAAAGGGAACACCTATTAAGAACCCCATTTTCAGTCCTGCATAAAAGCCTTTCTTAACCCGGTCATTTTTTCCGGCACCCACATTTTGAGCTGTGAAATTCGACACAGCATTTCCCAAAGTGCTAAAACAGGTAATTGCAAATGTATTGACCTTAATGGCAGCGGAGTAACCGGCAATCACCGAAGACCCGTAACCATTGATCAGCCTTTGAATAAAAATGTTCCCCACAGAGATAAAGCTCTGTTGAAGAATGCTGGGAATCGCGATCAGCGCGATCCGTTTCAGCATATGGAAAGAAAAAAATTCCGGTTTTTCCTCACAGGCAACTGTTTTTAGCCGATTCTTTAACGTAATCACCGCCAGGATGCAGGCTGCCCCCTGACAGAGAAAGGTGGCCCAGGCCACACCTGCCACGTCCCAGTGAAAGACAGCGACAAACACCCAATCCAGTGCAATATTACTGAGAGACGAGCCAATCAGAAAATACAACGGTGTCTTGGAATCTCCCAGTGAGGTAAAAATGCCGGTGACAACATTGTATAAAAACAGGAAAACAAAACCTCCGATATAGATCCGCAGATAGACATCCGCATCATAGAAAATATTTTCCGGTGTCTGAATTGCCACCATCATTGATCGGCTAAGCAGAAGCCCTAATGCCGTCAGGGAGAGGGAAAGTACCAGGGAGGCAAGTATCGTAGTGGATACAGCTGTCTTCATTTCCTGATAGCGCTTTGCACCAAAGAGCTGGGAAATCACCACTGAACAGCCCACATTGCACCCCATCGCAATCGCCATAAATATCATGGTAATCGGATACGAGGCACCTACTGCTGCCAGAGCATTCTCCCCGTGACCGGCAAAATTACCGACAATAATACTGTCAGCTATATTATAAAGCTGCTGAAAAACCACACTGACAAACATTGGCAGAGTAAACTGCCACAGTATCTTACCGGGTTTCCCTTCCGTCAAATCCTTCATCATAGCTATCAACTCCTTTGCCTGTTAACAGGAACATCTCTCTGCGTGGCTCCTGTATCATCCTAGCACTATGATGATAGATTTTTCAAGCGGTAATTGCCATGATCCCGATGAATGCTTCCACCGTCATTTGTCCCATATCCTGCTTTTCCCGCTTTTCGTCCCGCTGCCTTACAGAGATCGTTTTTCCTTTCTGCTCCTGTTCTCCGAGGATCACCATATAAGGAACTTTATCAAGCTGTGCTTCCCGGATCTTATAGCCCAGCTTTTCATCCCTTTGATCCAATTCGACACGAAATCCCCGGGCCTTCAGCTGTTCCATGACCTCTTTTCCGTAAGCCAGATACTTATCCGAAACGGGCAATATCTTGATTTGGACAGGTGCCAGCCAGAAAGGGAATTTCCCTGCATAATGTTCTATCAGGATTCCCATAAAACGGTCTATCGAGCCAAAAACTACTCTGTGAAGCATAATTGGACGGTGTTTCTCTCCATCTGCACCAATGTAGTCCAGTTCAAATCGCTGTGGCAGTTGAAAATCAAGCTGGATCGTACCGCATTGCCAAGTTCTTCCTATGGAATCTTTTAAGTGAAAGTCAAGTTTCGGACCATAAAATGCACCATCCCCTTCATTTATCACATATGATTTACCAGCACCTTCTACCGCTGCCTTTAAGGAATTGATTGCCAGTTCCCAATCCTCATCACTTCCGATAGAATTCTCAGGTCTTGTTGACAGCTCAATCTCGTAGGGGAATCCAAACTTCGAATAAACTTCATCTATCAGCCTCATAACGCCTTGAATCTCAGACAGCACCTGGTCCTCTCTCATAAAAATATGTGCATCGTCCTGTGTAAAGCATCTGGCTCTCATAAGGCCATGTAATGTACCTGACTTTTCAGCCCTGTGTACAATTCCAAGCTCACCGACTCTCATGGGGAATTCTCTATAGGAGTGAACCTTTGATTTATACACAAGCATTCCTCCCGGACAGTTCATTGGCTTAATCGCATAATCCATATCATCAATACTCGTTGTGTACATATTGTCGCGATAATGCTCCCAATGACCTGATTTTTCCCAAAGTCCTCTCATTAGCATAATAGGCGTGGCAATTTCCACATATCCTTCTCTTGCATGTATTTCTCTCCAATAATCTATCAGCAGATTCTTTAGAATGAGTCCCTTCGGAAAATAAAATGGGAAGCCCGGTCCTTCTTCCATCAAGGCAAACAATTCTAATTCTTTTCCAAGCTTTCTGTGATCTCTCGCCTTTGCCTCTTCCAGCATGTGAAGATATTCTTCTAGCTCTGAGGCCTTCGGAAATGAAATTCCGTAGATTCTGGTCAGCATCTGGTTCTTTTCGTCTCCTCTCCAGTAAGCACCCGCAACTGATAATAATTTTATAGCTTTAATCTGACAGGTATTTGAGATGTGGGGTCCTGCACAGAACTCTTCATAATCACCTTGCTTGTAAAAGCTGATCTTTTCAGAATCCTCCAACTCACGGATCAATTCAAGCTTATACACTTCATGCGCATTCTCCATGAAAGCAATTGCCTCATCCTTTGATTTTTCATATACTCGAATGGAAAGTGACTCCTTTACTATTCTTTTCATTTCCTCCTCAACCGCTTTCAAGTTTTCCTCTGAAAATGGAAAGGAAAATTCAAAATCATAATAGAAACCATTTAGGATTGCAGGACCTATTGCACATTTTGTATCCGGATACAGACGCTTCACTGCCTGTGCAAGCACATGTGCACTTGTATGCCAAAATGCCTTTTTTCCCTCCTGTTCCTCAAAACTCACTTCTACAATTTCTCCTGTTTTTCGTAGAACCTTCATAATTTGTTGCTCCTTTCTTTCTTGACATTCCACCATTATTTTTGAAACAACATAAGAAAAGCACCCATAAAGCTATATACTATAGCCTTAAGGGTGCATTTAGCACGGTTCCACCTTAACTTTTCACTTCAGATTCCAACAAATCCTATCCTTTAACGCAGGCCTACGGCAACGCCTAATCTTCTTCAGCGGTGCAGCTCTGGAATGGTTTTCGTATGCGTTCCGCATGGATCACTTCCACCAAATGTTATCCTCTCTGGATGCTTCCTGCAAACTACTCTTTCCGTCATTGCTTTTCTTATGTTATTTGTCCGTATCATAGCATTACTACAAATCGTTGTCAATAAAATTTACGAATGGAATATTTATAGACATAGCATTTCCCTTCCTGTATAATGCTTAGAAAGTGAGGTTTTGATCTATGAAATTCAAAAGTATTACAAAAGTAGAATTTATGTGGCTGCTCCTGTCCGTCATTACGATGGGCTTTTGTCTGTCCTTTTTAGACCGGACCGCTCTCGGCACAGATCCCTGCACCATGTTTAACTTAGGCATGGCAGATCTGTTACATATTTCCCTTGGCAACTGGCAGGCACTCTTTAATTCCGTGCTGTTTCTTTTCGTATTTTTATATGCTAAGGATCAAATAGGCTGGGGCACCATCACCAATATGTTTTTGGTGGGTTACAGCTTCGACTTTTTTTCATGGCTGAATCACAAACTGCTGCCCGATACCCTTTTTCAGAATATGGCCGCAAGGATATTGATTACCTTTCCCATACTTGCACTTTTTATTCTGGTAGCATCCATCTATATTTCTATCCAGCAGGGAACTGTTCCCTATGATGCAATTCCCTTTATCCTGCAAAAAAAACTGAAAAAAGTGTCCTTCAGGGTAGTCAGAATGGGATGGGATATCAGTGCCTTCCTTATCGGCCTGCTGCTCGGAGCAAAGGCCGGAATCGTGACGGTCATCATGGCCTTCGCTTTCGGTCCCGCAATTGCCTATACGCAGAAGCATATCATCAGTAAGTTGATTCCATAAGGTCTATACGGCTTTTGTGAGTTTATATAACTCCTCTGCTGCCAATCTTGTTTTCGCGACAATATCCCCTGTCCCTTTCGGGAAGCAATAATACTGCGTAGCAGCGTCTCCGATACAGATCACATCCCCGATCTCATACCAATAAAAATCAGAATAAAGACTGTAGGAGCTTTCCGGGGTCTGTGTATAATTCAGCTTGCCATCACAGCCGGTCAGGTGAAACCCTTCTCCGGTATGCTGCAGTATTCCCTCGCCAACCTTATAAACCGCACTGGAGTCTACCATCATATAGATATCAACCTGCCGTTCCAGTCGATAGGTTCCATCCTGAAGTTCCTTTTTTACACATTCTCTTTCCCAGCGATACCAGTCCGGAATATGCGGAATTTCTGTCTCTCCTTCCACAGCCTTCATAAAACCGTATTCTGTCAGCTCATACTTCTTATGACAGCTTCCGCAGGTAAGATAAATTCCCTCTCCGGCCATCTTCCCCTCTGTCAGACAGTTTGGACATTTGTACAGTACCCGGTTTAGGCTGTCCGCACGAAACCTCTCTGTAATTCGAACCTGATTTTCCTGCTGCCATCGAAAATGATCAAAGGAAAAATGTTCATCCAGAATTTCCTTCAATTCCTGTGCCGACTTGTTCTTAATATCCTCCGGCGAAAAGAGATATTCCACCTTTGCACTGACCTTTACCTTGCGTACCTGCAAATTGTTATACAAGGGGTTACGCAGAAAAGCGCCATAGGAACACACCATAATGACAGGAACCTGCAGCAGCTTAATACATTTTCCGATACTGTCGGGAAGTGCAGTCGCCGTTCCGTCAAAGCTGTAGCTTGCTTCCGGATACATGACAATAGAGCTTTTTAGCGTCCTCACCGCATAGACCATATCGCGTACAAGAACGGGATCTGATATGAATTTTTTGGTTGGTATACAGCCAAGCATACGCATCAGCCATTTTTTACCTACAAATCCATCCAATGTACAGATAATCTGATACGACCGATCATAAAAAAGATCTGCAATCATTTCCAGATCCAGGAAACAGGAATGATTCATCAAGATCAGACAAGGCTGTCCTGGTGCAAGCTTTTCCATTCCGATTTTTTGATATTCAAAGCCTATCCGGAGCAGATCAAAAAAGGACAATACCTTCATCAGCATTCTGAATATTACACTCTGCTTCCTTGGTTTTTCATGTAAGCTGCGCGGCAGCGCCAACACCTTGTCATAAGGCATTTCTTTCGTTCGTATTTTCATTGTTCCCCCCTCAAAACCAAATGCCGCCTCCGGCGTCGCTTGGTTTTCTTCTGCCCGGTTGTATACTCGCAAACTAGCACCTTCGGTGCTTCCTGTCTGCTTCGCAGTCTGTTTGCTCGTTAATAGCGCTTGAAAACCAAATGCCGCCTCCGGCGTCGCTTGGTTTTCTTCTGCGCTATTACATTATAGCAGTTCGACAGGGTTCGACACAACATTTTTCAATTTTGTCATTGATTCGAACACATGTTTGTGTTATAATTATTATAACAACTATTACGATCATTTCTAATAAATTTCTTGCATAAATAATATCTGCGTGTTGCGTTTTGACAGCATCTATGCTATCATTTAAACAGGATATGAATATGCAGATTGGAGATACTATGGCATATAATATCATATTCTATGAAAAAGCAAACGGCGAATCCGAAATATGGAGTTTCCTTGAAAAACTACGTAAGAAATCAGCCACGAGTAAAGATGCCCGCATACAATATAACCAAACAGTTCTTTGCATAGAGTTATTGCAAAACAATGGTACTATGCTTCCCGAAAATATTACCAAACACATCGAGGAAAACATCTGGGAGCTTCGTCCCGGTAATAACCGTATTTTCTATTTTTATTATGGCAATAACAGCTTTATACTTCTTCATAGTTTTCGCAAGAAGACCCAGAAGACACCACGCCGCCAAATTAATAAAGCCAAGGCAGAACGCGATGATTATCTAGCTCGAAAGGATTAATGTTTATGAAAAACTGGAATGATTATAAAGAATATGTAAAAGCTTCAGATCCTGATAGTGGCAGGGATTTGTCGGACATTGAAGAACAAGCAAGCATCATCGCTGCCGTCATCAAACAACGTAACGAGCTTGGCTTAAGTCAGCGTGACCTTGCAGCCATTTGTGGCATTCCGCAGTCCTCTGTCGCAAGAATTGAATCCATGCAAACTAATCCGAACATTACTACACTTTTAAAAATATTGCGTCCTTTAGGGTTAAAGCTAACTGTGTCAAAATAAACGATTTTTAATCTGACCTTTTTCCCTGTATGCTCCTAACTCTATATTTCCAAAATATAAATACCTTTAATGGCTTTTCTATGTTCAACCATCTATCTCCACTCCCAATTTTTTCAAAAGTTATAAAAGCTACATTCAGTTTTTTGAGATGAAGATAGACAGGGAACTTTCTATTTAAAGTTAAAAATCTGAAAGGGGCGAGATGATGATCGCCCCTTTGAAGATCATATGCTATTCGGTATCAAGATTCCGAATCACCTTCTGACGGTATGAAATAAAACTAAATATTGCTCCAAATAATCCTGTGCATAAGAACATTACAGCCATGCCGCTTCCTGTCCCCATTCCCACTATCCTATGGAGCATTTGGGCAAATGACTTTTCTGTTTTCATAAATGGTTCAAATACATAATCAGCCAAGAACCCTCCTAAAAGAATTCCTGCCGGAATTGTACTATATTGAAGTGCATTTCGAACTGCAAATATCCTTCCCTGCATTTTATCTGGAACATATTTATATAGAATCATCATCTGTCCGGCATTAATAAAAGCGATCGGGAGGCTTGCTGCCAGTCCGGCAAATGACCAAGCTATCGTATTTCTGCCTACTCCCATCATCACGTCTCCAAATAAGAATGAAAACAGAGCCGACACATAAATCATTTTTACGCTATTACCTTTAACTTTTCCGGTTGAAACAATAATACCGCCTATGATTCCACCAATTCCTATTACTGCATTCACAACACCCAATGCAACGCTATTATTGCCACTTCTTGCAAGTATCATCGGTGACAAGATATTTTCGTAGGTTAATCTGGAGAAAAAATTGAGCAATGCCATTGTGATGATAATCATTAGGATTCCTCTGTTACCATATAAATAGCGGAATCCTTCCGCGCATCCGTCAAACACAGACTTTCTTGCCTGCTTTTGCTGTACATCCTCCGGAATCCTAAGCACCAAAAGCAATATCAAAAAAGCAAATACAAAGCTGCATAAATCAATTACTAAGATCAGTTTAAGCCCTCCTACCGCAAACAAGGCTGCTGCCAGCACCGGTGTCAGGACCGTTACCAGATTGCCGGAAAAGGAATTCATTCCGCTTACCTGCGCCAGCTTCTCCTTTGGTACAATTTTCCCAATTGCCACCGAGGATGCCGGTCCCTGAAAAGCATTCATAAAACCTATCGTAAAGTTTATCAGGTATATATGCCATATCTGTAAGCCGTCTGCTGCACTCAATGCCAGCATAACAAGTGAGCAGAAAGCAGCTATGCTATCTGATACCAGCATGATTTTCTTTTTACTATGATTGTCTACAAAAGCACCTGCAAACAAACTCACAATAATATAGGGGACATAATTAAAAAAAGACATCAAAGAAACTGTCATTGCCGAACCGCTTCGCGTATATGCCCATAATACCAATGCAAATGCGGTCATAGAGCTTCCTAATTGTGATAATGCCTGGCTGAGCCAAAATATAATATATCTTATAAAATTGTTATTCATTGAATTTATCTCCTTATGTTTTTGTTATATAACTATCCATAAGTACAAAATCCAATGTGGACGAATCAATTGACTGTGAATTTGTTCACATGTTGTCTATTTACTCTGTACAGGCTTCGTCCATTCATCGGACCTTGTACAGAGCAAATTGCTTAAATCTATTATCATGTGGCACAACATACCATTCCTCCTAAGCCTTACATTTCTATATAGTAGGAATTATACCATAGCACATATTCCTTTTCCATGAATTAACATCAAAAACCTTGCTGATATCAATTTAATCCTTCTGTTTTGCAAAATACAGATGCGTCAATATCCCCACAGGCAGAAAATAGACACACCAAAACTCCAACAGCACAACACCGATCCAGTATCCTCCCGGCATATCGGCCGAGAATACGCCCAGAATTGGCATGACAAAACAGGTGATTGAAAAAACGCCGTGTATCATCAGAAGAAGCTTCAACCATCGATCCGCCCTGTTCCTTACATCGATTGTAAGTCCTGCAAAAAAAGTTGACAGTGCCATAAGCCCATATCCCATTAAGTCATAATGAAAGAACAGGCCATATGATTGATAATCTAAAAGTTCCGAAGCCTGCTTGGAAAGTCCACCCATCCGCACCGTCGTACACTGTGCAAAGTAAACCAGCAAAATAATAGTTGCATACATTGTTGCAAATGCCATGGACACATATCCTGCTGCTTTTTTCTCCTGTCCTGCCAAAAAGCAGAGAGCACACATCATCGGCACAAAGCTGAGCGCAATAAAAATGGAGGTTATGTAGCTTAAGAAATTACTTCTAAGCAGCATAGATAGTGCAAACCCTGCTACTGCTATGATATTCACTTTTGCCGCTACCGTTCCGATTTTTTTATTCATGACTTTCTCCTCCTTTTCCGTTCACACCCGCAAAGAGTATGTTTACAGTTTTTTCAATATACAAATCTCTCTGTTCTTTTATGGTCAGATCGTATCCCAAAAGCTCCTTTGCTGTATCCCCTGACAAAAATGCAATCTGCATAGCTCCGGTAAGCATAAATACAAGCAGTCTCTTATCTCCTTCCGGCATCTCCTGATCCTGTATTGCCTTCAGGAATCCTTTTTGCGTATAAACCGAATTACTCTCTATGTGATAGTTCTGCATATCGCCAAGAATAGAAATACTGGAAATTGCATGATTTTCAAATAAGAAATCAAAGACTTGCTTTGCCCAGTCTGCCAGTCGTTCCTCATCTGACAGATTGCTCCTATCCGCAGTGTCCTTCTTCTGTGAGAAGCACATGACCACATTGTTGATAATTCTCTGAACACAAATGGTTATGAGATTTTCCTTACTTCCAAAATGATAATTGATCAGACCTAACCCCACTCCTGCCTGCTGCGCAATTTTTCGTGAAGTAATCTCGTGAATTCTCCCACTACTCTGCTCAATTAATTCTGTTGTGGCACGAATGATATTTTCTTTTACCCTCGATGCATCTTTCATTAATCCAAGCTCATCCTTTCTGAACAATGTTCAAATACATTATATTGAACATTGTTCAGGATGCCAAGATGCCATCACCGGCAAATATTCTTTTTCATTCCCACTCCCTCAAAATCCTGAAAAACCGTCGATTCACCTCAATATATCCTTCCTCCTGCAGTTTCCCGATCTCCGCAGACATAGCGCTGCGCTCCACGCCCAGGTAATCTGCAAGTGTCTGCCTGTCATAATCAATGGTAAACGCATTGCTTCCCTTCTGCTTGGCCTGCACCAGCAGAAAAGTCATCAGCTTATCCTTTGTTGTCTTTTTTGAGGTGATCTCGATTTTTTGATTCAGTAAAAGGTTCTTCCGGGATACGTTTTGAAGAAGATTATAGATCAAGGTATGATGAAATTCGCAGACGTTACAGCAGGGCTGCAAAATTTTTTTACAGTCGATCAGCATAACTGTCGTGTCTGTATCCGCACAGACGCCAATCGGCAAAGCCGATATCTTTGCACAGGGAAAAGCCTCTGCAAACAGCTGCAATGCAGGAATGGTTGCTATGATGCTTCTGTTTCCATAATAGTCATCCCGCACAATTTGGACACTGCCTGTAAGCACAACACCAATGTACACGGCCGGATCACCCTCATGAAATATCATTTCACCACGCCCGAATTCCATGATGTGGATTTCCAGACACTTGAGCATCCTCTTCAGATTTTCTTTTTCAATGCCCTCAAACAACGGAATCCGGTCATATAGTTCTTCGTAACGTTTCAACTTTTCCTCCTTGTTGGATTTCCAACATACATTTTTCAGAAAACATAGTATATTGATAACGCTTAAGTCAATGAAATATTCAAAACGGAGGATTCATTATGATAAGAAAAATAATAAAGATTGACGCCAAGAAATGTAACGGCTGCGGCGCATGCGCTACCGCCTGTCATGAAGGAGCAATTCAAATGATTGACGGTATTGCCACCTTAACCAGAGAGGATTATTGTGACGGTCTTGGAGACTGCCTTCCTGCCTGTCCTACGAATGCCATCAGCTTTGAGGAGCGGGAAGCGCCCGCTTACAATGAAGAGGCCGTTCGCAAAGCAAAAATGCATAAGGGAGGGGAACTGTCACAATGGCCGGTACAGATCAAGCTTGTTCCAGTCAATGCTCCCTACTTTGAGGGTGCAAACCTTCTGATTGCAGCAGACTGTACCGCATATGCCTATGGGGACTTCCATAGCCGTTTTATCCGCAATCGCATTACCCTGATCGGCTGTCCCAAGCTGGATGAAGGCGACTATGCGGAAAAGCTTACACAGATCATTACAAATAACAATATCAAGAGCCTGACCATCGTGCGAATGGAGGTACCCTGCTGTGGAGGAATTGAGAACGCCGCCAGGCGCGCCCTTAAGGCAAGTGGGAAATTCATTCCCTGGCAGGTCGTTACCGTCAAGACCGACGGACAGATCATGGAATAAAAAGCAGAACCCTGTTTATACAGCCCCCAATAGCGCATAAATGATCGTCCCCACGATACCGCTTCCCAAAATAATTGATATCGCGCTGACCTTGTACTTCCGAAGTATCCATAAAGCTATCACAAAAATGCCAAGTTCAACATATCGGATGTTACCAAGCACTACCTCTTTGAGCTCCGCCTGAAACAGCCCCAGCATAAGAATGGATGCTCCTGCCGATGCAATGAGCGCCACGACAGCAGGCCGCAGGGAGCCAAGCACGATCTGCACCCCGCTGACAGAGCGATATTTATAATAGAAATGAGCCAACGTCAGACAGATGCAGAAGGACGGGATAATACATCCGATGGAACAGATCAAGACGCCGGGGATTCCTGCAATCCGCATCCCTACAAAGGTTGCTGAATTAATGGAAATTGGTCCCGGCGTCATCTCAGCCACTGTGATCAGATCCGAGAATTCTTCCAGGGTCATCATTCCGTAAATATTGACTATCTGCTCTTGAATTAGCGGAATTGCGGCATAGCCTCCTCCTACACTGAACAGTCCAACCTGAATAAATGCAAAAAACAGTTTTAATAACAACATCTTAGACTACCTCCTTTTTCTTTTTTCTAAGTGTCAGCACCAAGTCAATCAATCCGATCCCCAGACAGGTCAGGATCACGATCATAGCGCTCACATCAAGAAGGTAGGTTGCAATAAAAGCAATAATCATCATGCCAATATATAAAGCTCTCTTTGTCTTAAAGACATTTGCCGCCAGGTTGATCACCACGTCAAAAATCACGGCGGCAACTCCGGCTCTCATCACCTGTAATGCAGTTGCAATATAAGGGTTTGTTCTAAACTGCTCATAAAAAACAGAGATAACAGAAATAATAATCATCGGTGGAAGAATCGTTCCCAGAATAGCGGTTAATGATCCTACCACTCCCGCCATGCGATAACCGATAATCACAGATGCGTTTACCGGAAGCGGCCCCGGTGCTGACTGCGTAATTGCCGTCACATCCAACATTTCATCCTCTTCCAGCCACTTCAGTTCTTCTACAAATTTCTTTTTCATCAGGGAGACGATCACAAAGCCTCCGCCAAAGGTACATGCACTTAACACGAACATGGACCGGAACAAGGTCCACAGCTTGCTGTAATCCTTTTTCATCATAACCTCCATTTACAATTTCTCTTTCTCCAAAATATTATCCTGGAAGTTATTATTTGCATAATATATATGTTTTATAATTCCTATAGGTGTTTACCTATTCAAAAAATCCATTACCGCTCTCTCGTAAGCTTCAAAATCCACCACCGCACTGTTTGCGTGATCCGCTTCTTCCACGATCAGCTTCTCCTTTTTCCCGGCACAGCTTTCATAAAGCTCTTCGCACATGGAAAGCGGAACCACAGTATCCTCTTTTCCGTGGATAAACAGAATTGGTATTTGTAGCTTTTTTACGGCACTTAATGCTGTAGCCTCCTTCAGATCAAAGCCACCAAAAACATGCGCTCCTAAGCTCACAAGCAGATAAAACGGCTTTACGGGAAGCTTCATTTTCCTTATGGTTTCCTTTATAATTGCTGCGGGCTCAGAAAACCCGCAGTCTGCCACAATTGCCCTTACATTTTCAGGAAGCCCCAACATAGAAGCCATCATAACCGTGGCTGCACCCATGGATACTCCCGCAAGAATCAGATCTGTTTTTTCCCCAAAGCGGCTTACTGCATATTCTGTCCACAATTTGCAATCATATCGTTCCCGGATTCCGAAAGTAGTGGCTTTCCCCTCGCTTTTTCCATGCGTCCTCTCATCGACCATTAAAATATTGATTCCATTATTTCTGCAGATTTGAAATACACCATATCCATCCCACGCATACGTACCATGGTAGCCATGAAAAAAGAGCATAAGCGGTGCGTTTTCCTTTATGTGATACAATTTCCCATAAAGTCTGTATCCGTCAGTCGAACATATGCTGACCTCCTCAAAAGGAGTATTTTCCATCTCGTTCACCACTTCCAGCATATTATTTCTATGTATCTTGTACAGTCTGCTTTCAGGGATATCATGCACATCCGAACGTTTTTTAAGCGGATAACAGAAGATAGCGTAATACAGATAATATAGTGCTGCCGTAAAAATCACTACCATACACAGCACAACGAAAAAAGCTTTCATACTAATAGAAATCTCCTATGCATTAATATAGCCGCCGCAATAGGGACATTTGCTGGCATAGCCTTTTGCAGCCTGAAAGGAGCTTCCGCAATTGGGACAATTAACCGCAATCAGATTCAGCTTTTCCGGTTCCACCGGCTTATCATCCATCAATTCTGCCTCACCCTTAAGCACTTCATTTCTGACCGATGCCGGGTCCCAACTATACTTTCCCTTATACTCATAGATATCCATTGTCATACCGATCGCGTACTGACTCGAACCCGTAGGAAATCCGGTTGGGATGATTGCCTCCCTCTCCACATGTTTCTCATCAAAATAATGCACTTTGACATTGGTGGGGTAACTGCCATTTACAAGAATAGATGTATCCTTTACATAGCCATAAATTTTTGCAGCGTATTTTTTCCCTTTGCGCAAAATCTTCCTTTTCTTATTCTTCTGAATAGCTACACCGAGGACAAAACCGATTCCGATTACGACAAAGAGCATTGGAATCAATGCGAAAACAGAGACTCCTTCAATCGCCGTAAAAATAGCGCTCACCGTAAGCCCTATCATGATAAAAAATGCCCCCATAGCTGCCAATATTTTGTAAACAATGTCCACCTTGTTCATCTCCTGTATTTTCATCATTTTATTTGGCGTTATCTCCCATAAGCCCAAAAGAAAACTGCCATAGCTTGAGTATAGCAGTTTTCCCTTGCAAGTCAACTTTTTATCGGATGGCGAACCACCGTCTTTAAACGCTCCGGAGCAGCCTTTCTTGCCCTTCTTAATTTTTCTCCAATATCTCCTTCTGTTTTTTCTTACTGAAACCGGAAAGCACCAGCTGATAGGATTTATCCAACAAATCCTTAAGCAGCTCATCCGGCACTGCGCCATCCGGCTTAATGGAATTCCAGTGCATTTTGTTCATGTAATAACCGGGAAGGATATCCTCATACTGCTGCCGCAGGAAATCTCCTTCTACCGGGTCAAGCTTCAGCGTAATATAATACGGCTTATCATCATCACCCAGACAGATTGCTGCAAACATCTTCCCACCGATCTGATAACGTATCCAGTTCCAATCTTTTTGCAAATCCCTGGTTACCCCCGGCTTGCTCATCAAAAAATCATCCATCCATTCATATCTCACAAGTAATTCCTCCTCATACACTCAATATTTTCATGACTGCCCCTTTGATAAATATCATGATACTATAAAAAACACGACAACTGTGTGTCGTGTTTTTATTCTTCAGGTATTCAGCGTACAGCTCATCTCATACCATTGCTCTCCGCCCCAGACCGAACCGGAAACTCCGTTGTTGTGAAATCCCATCTTTTCATACATCTTTACCTTCGCATCCAGGCATGTCAAGATTACCCTTTTCCGACCTTTTTCACGTTCCCGGTTAAGATATCGGGACATAATTTCTTTTGCCAGTCCCTGCCCACGGTATTCCGGCAGTACATCAAGTCCGAGCACCATAATATTCTCCCCTGACGGGTCATACAGACCGGCATCGGTAAAAAACTCATCCCGAAGGGAAGCTTCATTGGTGGAAAGCCCATTCAAAAATCCTGCAAGCTTCCCCGTCTTTTTATCAACCGCAACCAGAAACAGATCAGACGCCACGGCAACTCTTTCCTTCATCATTGTTTCAGAACATGCCTCATTCGGAGGAAAACATATTTTTTCAATAAAGACAGCCTGATCGGCTTCTTCCGGCAGAATATTTCTAAATTCAAAGCGCTCTTTCAGCTCTTTATTCGCACATCCGCCTTCCTTCAAAAATTCCTGTGGCATCCCGCATCCTCCTCTAAATGATGTCATAGTTCCTGCTATTTTTCCTTTGCCCGCTCATCCCAAAATGTACAGTCGTTCCTTCCGATCACTTGGGATGTAAACGGCGTTCCATCGTTTTCCTTATAATGCTTCGTAGCGCGGTAAACATATTTGGAACCAATATAAACGATCGGAACATTGAAAAATACAATCAAAATATTCCCCAGATCCGAAAATGCCCAAAGATTTCCCAGTTCCAGTCCTGCAATATTACACAGAATTCCAAATGCAGCTACAAAAAGCGCAATTCCTCTGACCACATTAATGAATTTATTGTCCTTGCGGATCCGGTTTGCTGCGATTTCTGAGAAGCTGATCATTCCCAGAAGACAGGTATAGGCAAACATACAGAAGCATAACGTAACCAGGAAAGTCATAATTGCATTTGCTGCTGTCCCCGGCGTCAGTTCTGCAACGGATTCTGTAAACTTGGGAAGCTTATCAAGTGCAGCCCAGGCTTCCGCATTTGGCCCTTCCCAGCAATGCGCCATGATCACAACAAAGCCGGAAAGCGTGCAGATGACAATCGTATCTAAGAAAACGCCGATGGATGACAGGATTCCCTGCTCACACGGATGCTCAGCGTCCGCTGCCGCTGCTGACATGGTGATCGTACCCTGTCCGGCTTCATTGGACATCAGTCCCCTCTTAACACCCTGGGCAAGCACCGTTCCGAACACGCCTCCAAAAAATGCCTCCGGTTTAAATGCACCCGAAAATACCGTGCGGAATAAGTAAGGAATTGCCTTAATATTCAGGATAATTAAGACTAAAACCGTCACTATGTAGAGCACTGCCATGACCGGGACCATCTTATCTGTCCATTTCGTAACCTTTTTGATTCCGCCAAAAGCAACAACCGCTGTTATCAGGATGATTCCCGCACCAACCACATAATAGAAAGCAGAATCTGTCGGAATTGATGCCCCGCTCACAATCTCTGCCATTCTTCCAATAGAAGATACCACATTAAATCCCTGTGCCGGGAGACAGCAGAACGCATAGAGAATATAAAGCAGTGAAAGGAACACTCCGATCCACACCTTGTTTCCCAGCAGCTTTCTCCCGTAAAACGGAAGCCCTCCGACAAACTCATCATCCTTCTTTTCCTTAAAGATCTGTGCCAGCACACCTTCCATATAAGCTACCGCCATCCCAAAAAAAGCGGAAACCCACATCCAGAAAAGTGCACCTGGACCGCCCACTGCTATTGCACCGGTCACACCGATAATGTTTCCGGGGCCTACACGCATGGCCGAGCTTAGGAGAAAAGCGGCAAGCGGCGAAATGCCGATTTCCACCTTTCTCTTTTCCGTCATCGTCTTAACTCCCTTCTTAAAATGTGTCACCTGAATAAATCCAAGGCGGAAACTGAAAAAGATTCCGGAACCCAAAAGTAAAATGATGGCGAATGAAAAATTGCCAAGCAATGGAATTGATGCATACCACTCAAAATTTGTCGGAAAATCCCACAGGAAATCTGACAAAGGTCCCACAAATGAAAAAATACCGTTAATCGATTCAAAAATGCCTTGCATAACTGCCCCTCCATTCGTTGTCTTTGTTATATTATAAGACGTCTACATTATAAATTCTATATAAATAATTGCATTTTACCACAATAAAAATTATACTAAAAGCATAAACGGAGGAAATATTATGAGCCGAAAAAGAAAGCCCAAATCATGGTTACGAAATGCAGCAACAGTCATTGGATGCGCAGGAGGCGGTATCCTACTATGCCTGTTAGGTATAGCCGGCAACAGCAGAAGCATCGGTGCCTTTTTTATTTTACTGCCAGTCCCGGCAGTCTTATTAATTGTTTCCTTTCTGTTATTCCGCAAAGCGAAGAAGAATGAACAGGCAAGAATTACTGAGGAAATGGCTTGTTTCAATCAAACATCCGATGCAGAAGCGCAAACAGTACAAGAAAATCCCCAACCCGATTGGAATGACGACAGTGGAGAAATCCATACTGTCATTCATCAATATCATCAAACGGCAGAAGACGGCTGGCAGCAAAATAAAGCCCTTTACGGTTCCCATCTTAACACCAGCAAAACCAGTCAGATTAAGGGGGATCAGGTTGGCTTAGTTTATCAGACCGATGATTACCGCAAGGTTCTTCCCGGCTATATCATTGGAACGATCCTCCTTCTTGCAGTCAGCATTGTTCTATTGATTCTCGTACCTGTTGTCGGTGTGTTTGTTTCCATATTCAGCATTGTATGGATCATTGGACTGTGGAAAAAGGCACCTGTTAAGAAGTGGAAAAACCAGGCTCAAAAGCTGAAGGATGAGAAACAAAAGCCTTCTCCATAGTATTACACGCCTGCAAGGAATTGTCTTATGGCTTCGACCATACTTTTTTGTTGCTGCTTATCATAGCCGTGTCCCATTTGCTGGATCAGTTGCAGATGACATTGTCCTTTCTCATAGTTTGCCTGTGCGCGAATGGCATAAGAATAATCCACGATTTTGTCATCCATCCCCTGCAGAATCAAAACCGGACCTTTATAAGCTGACAGCTCCAGGTACGGATCCATTCCCACTACTGTATCAT
>JAHAYJ010000050.1 GCA_018384375.1 Lachnospiraceae bacterium | reverse complement strand
CTTGCCGCAGAGGGCATGCACTTGCTCATAGCGCAGAATAACGAAGAGTTAAAAGAAAAATTACAGGACAGATCGCTGACTCTGCTGCTTTTGGATATTGAACTGGCTGATAAGGGCTGGGACAAGGGAATCCAGATGATCGGACAGCTTCGAAAGGATACCAACATTCCGTTGATCGTTATTTCCGGGCAGACCGCAGAGACCGCGAAAATTATGGCGCTGGAGGCAGGAGCCGATGATTATGTGACGGAGGATTGCAATCCCCTGGTGCTGCTGGCCCGCATCAAGTCTCAGCTTCGCAGATATTATCAGCTTGCGGGAATAGCACAGAAAAAAACGGAGAGTGTCTTCCGCGTGGGAAATCTGATTATCAATGACGATCAGCGCACTGTGGATGTAGAGGGCAGAAACGTGCGTCTGACACCCATTGAGTACAGAATTCTTCGCCTGTTGGTACAGCAGCAGGGCAAGGTGCTTTCCAACAGCGAGATCTACGAAAAGATCTGGAACATGCAGTATCTGGGCACGGACAATACTATTGCGGTACATATTCGTCACATCCGGGAGAAGATCGAGGACAATCCGAGAAATCCCAAGTATCTGAAGGTGGTATGGGGAACCGGCTACACAGTTTCCTACGCATAGGACGACAGACAATATACAGGACTGTCTGTGGAGTAAGACCATTCTGCAGCTGACAAAAAACAAGGTCAATAAAGAGGGGATCTGTTCCGATGAGTAAAAAACTGATCGGGACAGGTCCTTTTTGTCGTTGGTCATGCATTTTTTGTCGGCAAAACCTGTTTTTTTGCACTTTAGCGGCCTGCAAGGTGCTGTTTCTTTTATTGACGGATTCCAGTGAATACTTTATTATGGTAGAGTATGAAAAAGAAAAGGGGAAAACATTATGGAGACGAAGAAAAGAGGAATCACCGGAAGTACATTTAAGATGGTTGCGATCATTACGATGCTGATCGATCATATCGCTGCAGTGGTGCTGACCAGAATGCTGATCGACCGCGGATTGATGGATATTATGAATGATGAGGCGGCTGTCATAGCTTTTTTGGCTGAGAACTGGGCATTGTATTTTGGAATAATTGCTATGAGACTGATCGGCAGACTGGGATTTCCTATCTTTTGCTATCTGTTGGTGGAGGGATTCCATCACACAAGAAATGTGTGGAAATATGCATTGCGTCTTGGCATTTTCGCGCTGATCTCGGAGATTCCCTTTAACCTTGCATTGAACGGCTC
>JAHAYJ010000048.1 GCA_018384375.1 Lachnospiraceae bacterium | reverse complement strand
TAAGCCCGACCTTCATTTCCATCCGGGCTTTTCCGTACATCTGTGTATATCGGAAACCATGATTCTCCTTTGCCGTTCCAAAGAGTCTTTCTATGGTTTCCTTTCTCTGTGCGTATAAATCCTTCATCCCCAATGTCTGACGGATATCTTCGCAGATTTCCATGTAGGGTTCCCATATATGGCGGGTTACGGTTTTTACATGATCCCTGCTCTCAGTACACTGTGATAGATAGGGGCATTTTTCACAGACTGCTCCACAGCTCTTATATTCCCTGTATCCGTCTCGGTTTGTTGTCCGATATGTCAGCACCTGATTGCCCGGACAGATATAGCAGTCATAATACTCATCATATACATACTCATATTTCTTGAAGAATCCATCTTTGGTCATTGGCCTTTTGTAAGGTAAGAGAGGTTTGATCCCATCATCTATCAAAAGCTTTGCAATCGCTGGAGTTTTATATCCTGCATCTGCAACCAGTGTTTCTATACCAATATCCTTGATCTTATCATACAGCCCCTTAAATGTTTTGCTGTCATGCTGATTCCCCGGGTTGATTGTATAACCAAGAATCCAGCCATTCTTATCACAGGCAGTTTCTATTGCATAGGCAAATACATTCTTGTGTTCTCCTTTTCGGAACCATCCGCTTTCAGGATCCGTAGTGCTGCACTTTATTGTTTTTGTATCTTTTGGGATGTCATCTGTGAATTCTTTGGGATCACCTCCGACCGACGGTGTATTGTCGTTATCATCATCGTCCTTGTCATCCTTTTCTTTCAGAGGTCTCTTCCCATGAGCCTCCCTGTCTTCGTTGATTTCCTTTTTTAAAAGTTCCTCATAGAACAGGGCCTCTTCGTGGGCAATGCGTTTCTGCATCTTTTTGTTGTTGGCTCTTGCCTTTACATGAGTGGCATCAACAAAAACCTCAGTAGGATCAACAAGTTTAAATTTATAACACTCCATCAGGATATGGGAAAATATCTGCTCAAAAAGATCGGTATCCTTAAAACGTCTGGTATAGTTTTTCCCGAACGTAGAAAAATGTGGCACTTTATCCATCATATCCAGACCAAGAAACCATCGGTAGGCAAC
>JAHAYJ010000045.1 GCA_018384375.1 Lachnospiraceae bacterium | reverse complement strand
AATTCCCCAGGTCTTTCCAGCAAGCTCCGTATAAGGAATATCAAAATTGGAAAACCGGTCCTGGGAGGCATATTCTCCTGACTTCACATACGCATCATAGTGGTGCAGCTTCTCCAGAATATACAGACAAAGCGCAAAAGTGTGCTGCGCTACGGCGTCTGTGGAATAATTGACTACATTGGCTACTTTAATTCCCCTGCTTTTGCAATACGCAAGATCCACATTATCATAACCGGTGGCAAATTCACAGATCAGCTTGACCTTCTGTGCATTCTTCAGTGTTGTTTCATTTAGGGGCGCTTTGTTTGCTATAATGATATCTGCTTCCTTCACTCTTTCTGCCACATCCTCTGCGGTAGTATTGCGATAAACAGTGATCTCTCCATATTTCGAAATAGAATCTACCGAAACATCGGTTCCCACACTATTTCTTTCCAAAATAACAATTCTCATCTGATCTTGCTCCTCATATCTTGCTATCATTGATGATGCCTTTTTTATTGTATACTAAAGTTAAGCTAAAATCTATCCTCGATTCCTATTCTTGACCGAATTTCCACAAGATACCTTTCCCGATATCATGATCCTCTTGATTGGTTCCTTTCCCGGATTTTCTATCAATGCTGTGATTCTCTCCGCTATGGCTTCCCCCATCTTTTCCGAATCCTGTTCCAAGGTAGTAAGCTCGGGCGACATCGCCTTCGCAAGTGGTATTCCGTCGTATCCTGCAATAGAAATATCCTCCGGAATCGTAAGCTTTCGATCATGGATAGCTCCTATTCCACCAAGAGCGGAAAAGTCGTTGGGATAGATAATGCAGGTTGGCGGGTCAGGAAGGTCAAGAAGCTCCTGTGTCAATTGTCTCGTTTTCCGGAAATCCAGGTATCTGCCTTCTTTCATGTAAGTATCCGGAACAGAAAGTCCTAAACTCTGCATCGTCTCATAAAAGCTGTCAACACGCTTTGCTGTGATCTGGGAGTTTTCTCCATGAATATAAGCGATCTTGCGGTGCCCTTTTTCGTATATATAAGTGACAAGATCACGCATTCCCTTTTTATAGTCGAAACAGACAGATGTCTTTTCCTCAAATATTCTATCAACTGTTACAACAGGCAGTTCACTCTTAATCAGTTCTATTACTTCCGGATCGCGATAATACGTATATGCCAAAACCACACCGTCCACTCCCCTGTATCTGCAATGTTCGAGATATGACAAGGTGTGACCTCCCACTTCCTTATTGATAAAAATGATTTCATAGCCCCTCTTTTCCACGGCAATTTTGAAAGCGTTCAACACCTTTGGAAAAAACTCATCCGTCAGAGCTGTTCCTCCGTTTTCGCCGAACAAAACACCTATACAGTGGCTTCTCTTTGAGCGGAGCGTCCTTGCTGAGGCGTTTGGAAAATATCCCATTTCATCTGCAAGTTCACGTATCCTCTTTTTTGTTTCTTCTCCGATATCACTTTTATCATTCAGTGCCTTACTGACAGTAGCCACAGACACCCCGCAGCGTTGTGCCAGTTCTTTAATGGATATCATATTTCTACCCCATTCTTTATTATCAACCAGACTATCCGTAAAAAATTGTAGCATGTGGTTATTCAGAACGCAATTATTTTTGCCTTTCTCATAGTTGTGGTTTTTCACATATTTTTTTGTTGACAACAGAAAAATACCGCGCTATTATGTTATTAATCTGATATCACTTTAAACCGTTGAAGCGGAGATAAAGGTGATGATGCTCCCACAGAGAGCCCGGATTGCTGAGAACGGGTGGAAAACAAGTCATCAAATGGACCGCGGAGGGCGCAGGGAACCGAATTCTATACATGATTCTTAGTATTCTGCGACGTGAAGGCATACGTCAGTTGCCAGGGATATGATAGTATCCCGTTAAGCGTACAGCACAGCTGTAAATCAAGGTGGCACCGCGGATCGTAAATTCGTCCTTGACAGAAGTAAATTCTGTCAGGGACTTTTATTTTGTCCGGAAAGGAGTGGAGAAAATGATACAACCGGAAATCAACGACTTACAAAAAATCAAACAGCAGGGCATTTTCAAAACAGCCCCCGTCAGCATGGAAATTCTTTCTGACATCAGAACTCCCATTGAGGTCCTAAAAATATTGAAGAACGTTTCCAGCCACTGCTATCTTTTAGAATCTATCTCAGACAATGAAAAATGGGGACGTTATACATTTCTGGGTTACGATCCCAGTCTGGAGATCACCTGCCAAAACGGTCACATGAAGGTAGGTTCTCTCTCCTTTGAGACCACCGACCCCGGAAAATATATAAGGCAGGTCATTGAAGAGCACAAGAGCCCCCGATTTTCATACCTCCCTCCCTTTACCGGAGGACTGGTGGGCTACTTCTCCTATGACTATCTGAAATATGCAGAACCCTCTCTTCATCTTGATGCCACAGACACAGAAGGCTTTAAGGACGTAGACCTGATGTTATTTGACAAGGTCATTGCCTTTGATAACTTTAGGCAGAAAATTATCCTGATTGTCAATATCAGCCTTGAGAATCTGGAGACGGAATACAACGGTGCCATCCTCAAGCTGAAACAGATGGCAGATCTCCTTACAAACGGTATTCCTCTGCCGGAGCAGCAGGGAAAATGTACCTCTGAATTTAAACCTTTATTCCAAAGGGAAGAATACTGCTCTATGGTAGAGAAGGCAAAGCATCATATAAAAGAGGGCGATATTTTTCAGATCGTTCTCTCAAATCGCCTTGAAGCAAATTTTGAGGGAAGTCTTCTCAACACCTACCGTATCCTTCGAACGCTGAATCCTTCTCCTTATATGTTTTATTTTTCCAGCAGTGATATGGAAGTGGCAGGCGCTTCTCCCGAAACGCTGGTAAAGCTGGAAGACGGTATTCTCCACACCTTTCCCCTTGCAGGAACCAGACCAAGGGGCAAGACCGAAGAGGAAGACAATGCCCTTATGGAAGATCTTTTATCTGATGAAAAGGAATTGGCAGAACACAATATGCTTGTGGACCTTGGCAGAAACGATATTGGCAAGATCAGTAAATTCGGCACGGTTGAGGTTGAAAAATATCACAGCATTGAAAAGTACTCCCACGTCATGCATATCGGCTCTACGGTAAGAGGTGAAATCCTGGATGATAAGGATGCCCTTTCAGCCATAGATGCCATCCTCCCTGCAGGGACACTTTCCGGAGCACCAAAGATCAAGGCCTGCCAGTTGATCAATGATCTGGAGAATAACAAACGTGGTATATACGGAGGCGCCATTGGTTATCTGGATTTTACCGGAAATCTTGACACCTGCATCGCCATCCGCATTGCTTACAAAAAAAACGGAAAGGTCTTTGTAAGAAGCGGTGCAGGTATTGTAGCTGATTCCGTTCCCGAAAAGGAATATCAGGAATGCCTGAACAAGGCTGCCGCTGTAGTAAAAGCGCTGAACATGGCAAAGGAGGTAAACGCATGATTCTTTTGATTGATAACTATGACAGCTTTTCCTACAATCTGTTTCAGCTTGTCGGTTCTCTGAATCCTGATATTCGGGTCATACGTAATGATGCCCTTTCCGTGAAAGAAATTGAGGCATTAAAGCCGGAAGCGATCATCCTTTCTCCCGGTCCCGGAAGACCCGAGGATGCAGGCATCTGCATCGATGTCGTAAGGGAGCTGGGAAGTACAATTCCCATTCTGGGTGTTTGCCTCGGTCACCAGTCTATCTGCACTGCCTATGGTGGTACCATTTCCTATGCGAAAGAACTGATGCATGGAAAACAGTCACAGACAAAGCTGGATAGAAGCTGTCCGATTTTTCAAAATCTCCCTGAAAGTATTCCGGTCGCAAGATATCATTCCCTTTCTCTGCTTGAGGATACTCTTCCGGAGTGCCTGACCATCACTGCCCGTACAACAGATGGAGAAGTGATGGCAGTACAGCACAAATCCTATCCGGTCTTCGGATTACAGTTTCATCCGGAGTCCATTCTTACTCCTAACGGAAAGACAATTATTGAAAACTTTTTAACTCAAATCTAAAGAATAAAGGAGAAGTAATTATGATCAAAGAAGCTATCGTAAAAATTGTTGACAAACAGGATCTGACCTATGAAGAAGCTTACACCGTCATGAATGAAATTATGAGCGGTGAAACTTCTCCTACACAGAATGCCGCCTTCCTTGCTGCCCTGTCCACCAAGAGCACCAAGGCAGAAACCATTGATGAAATTGCGGGCTGTGCCGCTGCCATGAGAGAGCATGCCCTAAAGGTAGAACACAAACTGGACGTACTGGAAATCGTCGGAACCGGTGGCGACGGCGCACACAGCTTTAACATTTCCACCACCTCCGCCATGGTCATTGCAGCAGGAGGCGTTAATGTTGCCAAACACGGGAATCGCGCTGCTTCCTCCAAGAGTGGAGCCGCTGACTGTCTGGAAGCACTTGGCATTAACATTAATTTAGAACCGGAAAAATGTACCGAACTTTTGAATCAGATTGGCATCTGCTTCCTCTTTGCCCAGAAGTATCACACATCCATGAAATATGTAGGTGCCATTCGCAAGGAGCTTGGCATTCGTACCGTATTCAACATTTTGGGACCTCTTACCAATCCTGCTTCCCCTTCCAGGATGTTGCTTGGTGTATACAGCGAAGCTTTAGTAGAACCTCTGGCAAGAGTATTAAACAGCCTTGGTGTGAAGAGAGCATTAGTCGTTTACGGTACAGACAAGATGGATGAAATTTCTGCAAGCTCCCCCACCTTTGTTTGTGAGCTTAACAGTGGTGAGTATAAGAACTATACCATCAAACCCGAGGATTTCGGACTTACCTCTTGCAAGAAGGAAGAGCTTGTGGGCGGAACTCCGGAAGAAAATGCACAAATTACTCTTGCTATTTTAAAGGGAGAAAAAGGTCCCAAGAGAAATGCCGTTCTTTTAAATGCCGGCGCTGCTCTTTACATTGGCGGTAAAGCTGACAGTATAGCGGACGGTATTAAACTGGCAGCAGAGCTCATTGACAGCGGCAAAGCCCTTGCCAAGCTGGAGGAATTTAAAACAGAAAGCAACAAGTAATAACCGTAAGAAAGGCATACAAGACTTATGGCAACCATCTTAGACACCATTGCTGAATATGCAAGAGAAAGAGTGGCAGCTGCCAAGGCACAAATACCACTCGAGGAAATAAAAAACCAGGCTCTTTCCATGGACTCTCATACCGGCTTTCCCTTTGAGAATGCTCTTCGTGAGGGTGATATCAGCTTTATCTGCGAATGTAAAAAGGCATCTCCTTCCAAGGGACTGATTGCAGAGGATTTCCCTTACCTTGCCATTGCAAAAGCTTATGAAGCGGCAGGTGCCTCCTGCATATCCGTGCTGACAGAGCCCAAATGGTTTCTTGGCAGTGACAGGTACCTTAAAGAAATTACAGAGGCTGTCTCCATTCCCTGTATCCGTAAGGATTTCACCGTGGATGAATATATGATCTACGAGGCAAAGCTTCTGGGTGCAAGCGCTATACTCCTCATTTGCGCCCTGCTGCCGGAGGAAACCTTAAGGCAATACATTGAAATCTGTGATTCCCTTGGTTTATCTGCACTGGTGGAGGCCCATGATGAGGCGGAAATTGCTTTCGCCATCCGTGCAGGCGCCCGTATCATCGGTGTGAACAACAGAAATCTGAAGGATTTCACCGTGGATGTCCACAATTCACAGCGGTTACGCTCTCTGGTACCGGAATCCGTACTCTTCGTAGCGGAAAGCGGAATCCGTACTGCGGCTGATGTTGATGTGCTCCGTCACGCCAACGTCAATGCCGTGCTGATCGGTGAAACACTGATGAGAGCAGCAGATAAAAAGGCTATGCTGGATGCTCTGCGAGGAATTTAGCATCATATGTCAGAAAGGATACTCTATGACTAAAATAAAAATCTGCGGATTAAAGTCAGAAGATGATATTTCCTATGTAAATGAATTGAAGCCGGACTATATCGGATTTGTGTTTTTACAGGGCAGAAAAAGATATGTTTCCCCCTCTCGGGCAGCCCATCTGAGAGGACTGCTTGATCCCTCCATTCCAGCCGTTGGCGTTTTTGTCAATGAACCTCTGGAACAGGTGATTGCCCTTGCCAAAAGCGGAACAATCCAGATGATCCAGCTTCACGGACAGGAGGATGAAGCTTACCTGAAGGAGCTGCGAAAGCATTGCAGTCAGCCTGTGATCAAAGCTTTTATCATTAAGACCAAAGAAGATATGGAAAAGGCTCTTTCCTTTTCCTCCGATTATCTTTTATTAGATAACGGGCTTGGTACAGGAGAAGCATTTGACTGGTCCCTGATTCAGAATATCGACAGACCCTTTTTCCTGGCGGGCGGTTTAAATCCCGGAAATGCCGCTTCTGCCATAAAGCTGGCACACCCCTATGCACTGGATGTGAGCTCCGGGGTAGAGACAGACGGGAAAAAGGATTACGAAAAAATAAAGGCATTTATTCATGCCGTAAGAACAACATCTACATAAAGGAGGTAACTTATGTCTAAGTCAAAAGGACGCTTTGGCGTTCATGGCGGTCAGTACATCCCGGAAACCCTGATGAACGCTGTCATAGAACTGGAAGAAGCATATAATCACTACAAAAATGATCCCGAATTTATTAAGGAGCTGACCGCGTTATTCAACGACTATGCGGGACGTCCCAGCCGTCTTTATTATGCAAAAAAAATGACTGAGGATCTGGGCGGCGCAAAAATCTATCTGAAAAGGGAAGATCTAAACCATACCGGCTCCCATAAGATCAACAATGTATTGGGGCAGGCACTGCTAGCCAAAAAAATGGGAAAAACCAGACTCATTGCGGAAACGGGTGCCGGACAACACGGTGTGGCTACCGCAACAGCCGCTGCACTTCTTGGAATGGAATGCGTGGTATTCATGGGCGAAGAAGACACCAAGAGACAGGCGCTCAATGTTTACAGGATGAAGCTCCTCGGTTCCGAAGTGATTCCCGTCAAAACCGGAACTGCTACTCTGAAGGATGCTGTTTCAGAAGCCATGAGAGAATGGACCAGCCGAATCGATGATACCCATTACTGTCTGGGTTCCGTTATGGGGCCCCATCCCTTCCCCACCATCGTCAGAGATTTCCAGGCTGTAATCTCCCGTGAGATCAAACAGCAGATCATGGAGAAGGAAGGACGTCTTCCCGATGTGGTCATGGCCTGCGTAGGCGGTGGCAGCAACGCTATGGGTACCTTCTATCATTTTATTGAGGACAGGGATGTGAAACTGATTGGATGTGAGGCGGCCGGCAGAGGCATTGACACCTTTGAGACAGCTGCTACGATTAATACCGGACGGCTTGGCATATTTCACGGTATGAAATCCTACTTCTGTCAGGATAAATACGGACAGATTGCTCCCGTCTACTCCATTTCTGCCGGGCTTGATTATCCCGGTATCGGACCGGAACACGCATGGCTCCATGATACAGGCAGAGCTGAATATGTTCCTGTCACCGATGATGAGGCAGTGAACGCTTTTGAATATCTTTCCCGCACAGAGGGAATTATTCCCGCCATTGAAAGCGCACATGCAGTGGCTCATGCCATGAAGCTTGCGCCTACACTTTCGAAGGATAAAATTATGGTTATCACCATTTCCGGCCGCGGCGACAAAGACTGCGCTGCCATTGCACGCTACAGAGGGGAGGATATTTATGAGTAAAATAAAAGAAGCCTTTGCAAACGGCAAGGCATTTATCCCATTTATTACCTGTGGAGATCCAAACCTTGATACTACGAAAAAAATAGTGCGCAGCATGGTTGAAAGTGGTGCGGATCTGATTGAGCTTGGCATTCCCTTTTCCGATCCTACCGCAGAAGGACCTGTGATTCAGGGAGCCAATTTACGCGCATTATCCGGTGGCGTTACTACCGACAAGATTTTTGATATGGTAAAAGAGCTTCGTCAGGATCTCACCGTTCCCATGGTATTTATGACTTATGCAAATGTTGTTTTTTCCTATGATGCGGAAAAGTTCATCCGTACCTGCTCCGAAATCGGCATCGATGGACTGATTCTTCCCGATCTGCCTTTTGAGGAAAAAGGAGAATTTGATGACACCTGCAAGAAATACGGTGTCGACCTGATCTCTCTGATCGCGCCTACCTCCGAAAACCGTGTAGCCATGATTGCCAGAGAAGCCGAAGGGTTTATTTACATCGTGTCCAGTCTTGGCGTCACCGGTGTGAGAAGTGAGATCAACACAGACATTGCTTCCCTCGTGAAACTGGTGCGGGAAAATACTTCCGTTCCCTGTGCTGTAGGCTTCGGTATCTCCACTCCGGAGCAAGCCGCCAGGATGGCCGGTATCTCTGACGGTGCTATCGTAGGCTCCGCTATTATCAAATTAGTAGAAAAGTACGGCAAAGATGCCGCAGAGCCTGTTGGGGGATATGTGAAAAGCATGAAGGATGCTCTAAGATAAAAATGTGTTCCGGCTTCGCTTTATTCACAGCAAAAGAAAAGGCAACGCAACCGATATGGTGCGCTGCCTTTTTCAATTTCTTAAACAATTTCCGTCTTACTAATCAATCTTAAATACGGAAATCTCTGTCTTGAGTCCCTGCATATCCTCATCCAGGGCATTCGCAGTTTCACTCAGCTTATCTACGCTGTTAAGAAGTTGATTTGCCATTTCTCTTACCAGTGCAGAGCCGCTTGCAGTCTCTTCTATAATTGCTGAAATATTTTCTACCGCATCAAGCGTATCATCCCGATCTTTATTTGCTGCTTCTGTACTGTTTGCAATTTCCTTCAGATTCTCGAAAAGACCCGTTATTTGTTTGCTCATGTCCTCGAATACCTGAATCACTTCGCTTACAGCCTTTGTTTGCAATGCTACCATGTCCTCAGCTTCCTTTGCACTGGCAACACTGGTTGCTGTCTGTGCGCTGATATTCTGAACATTCCGGCTGATCTCTCCGGCTGCACGGCTTGAATCATCAGCAAGCTTTCTGATCTCCTCTGCAACAACTGCAAAGCCTCTGCCGGCTTCTCCTGCTCTTGCTGCTTCAATAGAAGCATTCAATGACAATAGATTCGTCTGCTCGGAAATATCACTGATGGTCTGGACAAATCCATTGATGGTCTCAGATTCCGTCTTCAACGTGGCAATGCTGTCCCCTACCCGTGCTGTAATATTTGAGGTTTCCTGTGCTCTTTCAGAAAGCACCTGAACAATCCTGGTTCCCTGCTCGATCATCTTTTCCGTCTGATCCACCAACGCTTCCACAGCTCCTACCATCTGACTGATATCCTTGATCTTATCAGATAATACGCTGGTCTTTAACACACATTCCTGTGCATGCTCAGCCTGCTTATTCATTCCCTCGCTGATTTCATCAATTGCACGGGTAATGTCCCCGGAATAATTATTAATATCCTCAGAAGCCGTATTCACATTTCCTGCTGATGTTTCAAGCTGTTCTACCGTACTGATCAGCTTTGTGACCAGCTTCTTGTTATTGGCAATCATATTGTTTGCCGTCTTTGCAAGCCCCAGGAATTCATCACGGCTCCTGGTCTTTACCTGAACCGTAAGATTTCCCTCCGCCACTTCGTTCAGTTCCTTAGAGATTGACTTCATATTCTTCTGGATGCCAAAGGTAATAAACAATCCGATAAGACATGCTATAATTGTTGCAATAATAACAAGCGTGATGGTAATTGTCTTTATTGCTTCAGCCTGACCGGTCACTATATCTACCGGAATCAAAGCACAAAGCATTGTATTGCTTACCTCGCTCTTTTTATATAAATAAAGATATTTTTCTCCTTGGAATTTAACATCCTTTGCACCGCTTAACTCATCAGAATTGAGACTGTCTATGTAAAAGTCCTTGTCATAATATACAGGCTCTCCCGCAACCAGATGGCTCTCCTCGCCTTCTTTGAGATTTTCCTGTACCAATTCCTTACCTGTATTGGTTACAAATCCGACAACACTTCCATTTCCCAGATCCATATCCAGCAAAATATCTCTGACAGCAGATTCCCTGATATCAATGACGATATATGCAAATTTCGAGGTAGTGGGCATCTGATATGAGATAAAGTAATCATCCATTTTAAGTCCCATATGTTCCGTTAATCTGGCATGATCATCTACCCATTTCGGAGGAGTTCTTCCATCTTCCGAAATTGCCACCATGTCATCATAATACTCATTGTAAATTCCGTCATAATCGAGACTGGTGGTTGCCGTTGAAATAATCGGAATTCCCGCTTTTGTCACAAAATGAATATTTTCAATGAAAGGATTTGCCTGTTGGGCTGCCATTAAAGTAAGACGCGTATCGCTGATATACTTTGACTGCGTAATTTTATCCTTTTTCATCATTCCGATAAAATATTCTTCCAACGAGCTGTCAACTGCATAGCGGAAGCCCTCTGACTGTACATAAGTACAGCTCATATCCAGGTAATTCACTGCCATATTGATAGTCTGCTGAGTAGATTCTTCAAATTTTTCACTCATCCCCTCAGCCGCATTGAAATATGCTGTGTAACCTACAATAATCATGAATATAATCGGAACCAGAAAAGCTACGAAAATTTTATTGCGCAAGCTTAAAATTTTAGATTGTTTCCGTTCCTTACCATCAGCCTTTACTTTCTTTTCCTTAGGCTTTTTTTCCTTAGGCTTTTTTTCTTTAGGAATTTTCTCCTTTAGCCTTTTCTCTTTGTCTGCTGATTTCTTTTTACCCTTTACTTCCGAATTCTCCCCTGATAACACATCATTATTTACTTTGGATTTGTCTTTTTTGCTCTTAAAAAACTTTTCATTCTACACCTCCCAGCAATAAAAACATGTTTGAACCAAGTATATTACATTTTATTGAAAATAACCAGTGATAAAGGGTCTGTTTGTTCTTTTTTGTCTAATCTGCACTATTTATGCAGAAAGAAAACCCGCTGCGTTTAAGCATTTAAGCATTTTTAAGTAGCTTCGCAGCGGGATTCCCAATTTTCTATTTTATCTGTATTATAATCTCTTCAGCAATTCCTCTCTCTGTGCCTCATAACCGGGTTTCCCAAGAAGAGCAAACATATTCTTCTTGTAGCTCTCAACGCCCGGCTGGTTGAAAGGATTTACACCAAGCAGGTATCCACTGACACCGCAGGCAAATTCAAAGAAGTAAAAGAGCTGGCCCAGGTAATATTCATTCACTTCCGGAACAGTGATCATAAAGTTTGGAACCTGTCCGTCAGTGTGTGCAAGAATCGTTCCGTTCATCGCACTCTTATTTACAAAGTCAACGCTCTTTCCAGCCAGATAGTTCAGACCATCCAGATCTACCGGTTCTTCCTGCAAAATAATTTCTTCCCTGCTTGTTTCAATATTAATTACCGTTTCAAACAGATTTCTGGAACCATCCTGAATGAATTGTCCCATAGAATGTAAGTCTGTTGTAAGATCTACGCTTGCCGGGAAAATACCCTTCTGATCCTTACCCTCACTCTCACCATAAAGCTGCTTCCACCATTCAGAAACATAATGAACACTGGGCTCATAATTTGCAAGTATTTCGATCTGCTTGCCCTTTCTTAAAAGGATATTACGTAAAGCTGCATACTTCACTGCATCATTATCCTCAAATGCATTCTCAAGTGCTGCCTTACGCCCTGCCTGTGCGCCTTCCATCAATTTGTCAATGTCTGCACCGCTTACAGCAATGGGGAGAAGTCCGACTGCAGTAAGTACAGAGAATCGTCCACCTACATCATCAGGAACAACAAAGCTTTCATAGCCTTCTTCGGTTGCAAGATTCTTAAGAGACCCTCTCGCCTTGTCGGTTGTAGCATAAATCCTCTTTGCTGCTTCAGCCTTGCCGTATTTCTTTTCCATCAATTCCTTGAACACACGGAATGCAATGGCAGGCTCTGTGGTCGTACCGGACTTACTGATCATATTGATCGAAAAATCTCTGTCTCCGATTACATCCATCAGATGCTTAATATAAGTAGAACTAATAGAATTACCTACAAAATAAATCTCAGGTGTCTTCCTGATCTCCTTACTTACGGTGTTATAAAAGCTGTGTCTCAAGAATTCAATAGCAGCTCTTGCTCCGAGATAGGAACCGCCGATACCGATTACAAGCAATACCTCGGAATCACTCTGGATCTTCTGTGCAGCCTTTTTGATTCTGGCAAACTCTTCCTTATCATAGTTAACAGGAAGATCGATCCAGCCTAAGAAATCATTTCCTGCTCCGGTCTTGGAAACCAGTAAATCCTTCGCATCCAGTGCAAGCTTCTTCATGGACTCAACTTCGTGGTCTTTAATGAAGGGCGCTGCCTTGGAGTAGTCAAATGTAACTTTGTTCATAATATTCACTCCTTCTTTATAAAATAATTTAAATAATTCCTTTTCATTTTCCACAGCTAAACCTAAGTGTAACAAATGAATATTGGTTTTTCAAGAATTTTGCTAAAATATAGCGACACTTACAATTTTTCTTTATCGTAAACGGCTCTTTCTCCTCCAATGAATTTCGATCGCGTTCTCGCACAGACTAAATGTGCCTGCCCGATCTGCTTTGTTTCAATTCGTACCGGTACAGCCACATCCTGAAGATGCATACCAATCAAGGTATCTCCGATGTCCATTCCGGCCTGGGCCTTGATATGCTCCACTGCTACAGGCTGCGAAAATCTGGCATAAGCCGTTGTTCCAAAGGAACCACCGGCTTTCGGCTGCGGAATCACATTTACAATTGGTAACCGCTCCCTTCTCGCAATTTCTTTTTCAACAATAATTGCACGGTTTAAATGTTCACAGCACTGTGCAGCCAGATATAAACCGCTCTTCTGTACTACTTCATAAATTCCCTCAAATACCGCTTGTGCAGTTTCCAGGCTGGATGAGGTACCGATTCTCTCACCGGTCACCTCACTGGAAGAACAGCCTACTACCAGAATATCGCCTTTTTCCAAATGCGCTCTCTCAAGCAGCTCTTCTGTTGCCCTTCCTGCTTCTTTTTTTATTTCTTCTAAAAATGTTTTTTCCATAATTGATGCCTTTCTGCTTTTTATAGTAAAAAGGATACATATAAAAAGGCCAATTTATACTAAATTGTATAAATTAGCCTTTCTCTTGTCAAGTCTTAGCCCTTTAGCCCTGTGGAAGCAACACCCTCCACAAAGTATTTTTGTAAAAACAGGAACATCAAAAGCACCGGTATCAGTGACAGTACCGACCCTGCCATAATCAATCCATAGTCGGAGGAATACTGACTGATGAACATTTTCAGTCCCAACTGTATGGTCTTCTTTTCCTGCGATTTCAGATAGATTAACGGTCCGAGATAATCATTCCAGGTCGTCACAAATGTAAAAATAGTCAATGTGGAAAGCGCAGGTTTTGACAACGGAAGCATGATTTTAGCATAGATTCTGTATTCACTCATTCCGTCGATTCTGGCCGCCTCACAAAGGTCATCCGGTATTCCCTCATAAAACTGCTTCATCATAAATACACCGAATGCGGAAAATGCCTGAAGACAGATGATTGCCAGAAGCTTATCATTAAGACCCATCTTTCGCATCATAATAAACTGTGGAACCATGTATACCTGCCATGGCATGGCAATCGTTGCTATGTATGCCAGAAATAATCCATTTTTATGTTTGAACTCCAGCTTAGCAAAGGAATATGCCGCAAAGCTGCTGGTCAAAAGCTGTAACGCTGTAACAACGATTGTCAGATATACCGTATTTCCCACAAATGTGGCAAACGGAATCTTCGTCCATATCTCTTTGTAATTACTCCATTTAGGATTTTCCGGAATCCATACAAACGGATTCATCTGAAATACTTCCCGGTCACTTTTGATCGACGCAGATAGCATCCAGAGAAACGGAATGATCATAACAAGCGCCAACAATATTAAGATAATATATACGCATATTTTACCTGCAACGGCCTTTTTATGTGCTGATTTCATAATGTACCTCCATTCCTTCTTTCTTTATCCGGCAGTAACAACTGTTCCATATACCTCAATCTGGCTCAATGCCGGAAAAGGAGACGGATCCTCTGCTTTTATCAGATTGCAAAGCTCCACCCAGACAATTTCTTTTTCCGGAAAAGTCAGAATATGCGGAAGACTGCTCTTTTCCAGAGAGAAGTCCTGGCTACTTCCGTCCGAGAATTTCAGTGTGATCTTCTTCCACCAGTTGTCATGCGGAAAATCAGAGCGTGTATAGAGCACCACCTTATCTGTCCGGATTTTTCTTCCGAAATCAACCTTCATCACAGCATCATCCTGCATATTAATTCCCCAGGATTGATAGGGCCATTCTCCGTGTGAAAGGTTTGCCCTGACCCCGTCTATCGCATTTTTTGCAGCAAATACAGATTCTCCTCTGGTCTCCACATTTGCCGTCGCATGCGGGAAACAAGAAACATCCTTGTGCTGATCAGCCGGATTCAATGCCAGATTCCGATAAGCCTCCACCTCATCCTTTCTGGCTGTCTGTGCAAAAAGATAATGTTTGTCTCCCATAAACACCTTCGGAGAATAACTGATCCTCTTTTCCCCAAACGGAATATCATAAGTTACATTATCTGTAATATATACAAAAGAACTCCCCAATGCATCATCTACCTGCCAGTGAAGGTGAATATTTTTTTCAGAGGATTCCAAAACAATTTTGTCCCCCTCCTCATAGGTTCTTGCGCAAACCAGATCCACAAAATCTTCACCGCTTTTTACACATACCGTATTTTCGTTTCTATCCAAAACCTTTAGTGATAAAACCGCCATATTAAGCTCCTTTTTGGTTTATGCCTTATCTCTTTTTGCCTGTCCTCTGAATTGAATAATTGTAACCACCAGAACCAGAAGGAACAAAACCATAGCTACTGCACTGGAATATCCCAAATCCCAGTCAATAAATGCCTTTTGATATATGTAATAGACCAGAACGGTTGCAGAAGTTGTAAGCTCTCCGCTTCCTCCACCTGCCAGCATAATTGCGATATCATATACCTTGAAGCAGTTAATGGTCAGCATGACAACAACAAAAAATGTTGTTGAACTGAGCTGTGGCCAGGTTATGTAGCGGAATTTCTGCCAGGTATTTGCTCCGTCCAGCCCTGCTGCCTCATAGAGTTCTGAAGAAATCCCCTGAAGTCCTGCCAGATAAATCACCATATAATAACCCATATACTTCCACACACTGAACAGGATCATGGAAAAAAGCACCAGCCCGCCTGAAAACCATTGTGGCAGATTTTCCTGTGGTACATGAAATACATTGAATAATATATTATTTACCGGTCCCTTGGAAGGGTGAAACAGCATCTTCCATACAGAGGTAATTGCAACCAAGGATGCTACATAAGGAAAAAAGGAAAGTGTTCTGAAGATTCCTCTTCCCTTTACCTTCTGGTTCAGCACGATTGCAAGCGCCAGGGAAGCGATCATCGTGAGGGGAACCGTTCCCAAACAATAAATAATCGTATTTTTTAGTGCTGCTTTAAAGAAAATATCATCCGTCAGTCGGGTAAAATTACTAAAGCCCGCCCACTGTATGGGATTGCTTCCATCCCATTTCATAAATGCCAGCGCAAATGCAAAAATAATAGGAATCAGCGTAAATACACAAAATCCTATAAAGTTAGGCGCAATAAATGAATAGGCAATCAGATTCCTCTTTGTCTCACGGCTTAAAAAGCTTCCGGATTTCGTTTTTGTTTTTGACATAGGAATAATCTCCTTTCTGCAAAAATTAAGGGACCGCAATTTTTGTTACGGTCCCTTCTTTCATCTGCTTATTGTGCCAGAATTTTGGAAACCTCATCATTCATAGCCTGAATGCCCTCATCAATGGTCATTTCGCCTGTCATGATACTTCCATGATAAGAATCAAGTACGGAATTGATTTCTGATACATTCGGTGCATAAGGCACTTCCAGATACAAGTTGGAAACATTTAATGCTTCCTTGCTGGCATCATCTGTAGGGAATCCTTCAAGTCCTGTAATCAGGTTCATTGCTTCCTCAGTCATAATTGCCGGGAAGTTTCCGCTGGATGCCATAACTGCTGCACCTTCTTCTCCGCTTACCCATTTAACAAATTCCCATGCTGCATCAGGTGTATCAGAAGCACTTGTAACAGAAAGACCTGTGATAGTACCAAGTGTTGAACCGGGTTCTACGCCTTCTGCGTGAGGATACTTAACAATACCCCAGTTTCCGCAAAGATCTGCGTCATATTCTCCGCTCTGAATATTGCTGATCAATGTTGCAATGAACCAGGAACCCATATTCAGCATAGCAACGTCACCACCGGAAAATGCTGCTGAGTAATGTAATCCTTCTGTCTTTAAATCTGTATAGGTTCTGCACACACCATCTTTTTCCTGATTTAATACCATCTCATAATAAGGCTTAAAGAAGGAATACTCTCCATCCAGAATAGTATGCTTTCCATCCAGTACGCCAAATAACTGTACCGCACTTCTCCATGTATGATAATGTGCTCCATACACCTGAGAACCGAAGGTCGTATCTGTCATCTGTCTTGCAAGGTCATCATATTCATCAAAGGTCATATCGTTGGTAGGATACGCAACTCCTGCTGCATCAAATAAATCCTTATTATAGAAAAGAACCCAGAAGTCGTTTCTGAAAGGAAGCTCATAGAGACTTCCGTCTACTGTTACCTGATCGGTTGCTCCTGCATATTTGCTTAAGTCAACACCATCTGCTGAAATGTAGTCATCCAGTGGAAGAATTGCATTTTTCTGAACCAGTGTTGCATAGCCGGGTACATCCTTAATGGTAACAACATCAAAATCAGAGCCCTCTCCGGACAGCTCTGTAGCAAGAACTGTCATGTAATCTGTAGAGCCAAGATCTACCATTTCAATGGTAACTCCCTCATGTGATGCCTCATAGGCATCCTTAATGTCCTGCCAGTAAGCAGTTGTTTCCTGATCCCAGATCGCCCATTTTAAGGTAACCGGTTCTGCTGCCTCTTCTGCCTTTGCTTCTTCCTGAGGTGCCTCTTCCTTTTCAGGTGCTGCTTCTTCTGCTTTTGTCTCCTGTGCGGGCTCCTCCTGTACTGCTGCTTCCTTATTTCCGCAACCTGCCAATAGAGAAGCTACCATTGCTGTTGAGAGCAAAACGCTTAATAATTTCTTTTTCATACGATATCCTCCTGATTTTTATCGCGGACTACAAAGTCCCAAGTGATTATGCTTAAAGTATAAAGATATCCTCTCTTTCTTTACATGGAAAAAATTCTTATTTCATTTACAATTTTTTCCTTTTTTGCTTTTTTCATTTTGTAACTGCTTTCCGGAAATGTAATTTTTCTCATTTTCATGTAATATTTTTGGCACATTACCTTATTTCCTGCCATTTTCTACTAAATATGATATACTTCAAAGTAGAAAATACAGTTCACGGGATACCATATTATGAGAAAAACCAATCATTCCAATAAAATACAAAGACGAATCCTGATAATCACCTTATCCTGTATTTTAGGTATGTGTATGATCATCAGCTGTGTGAGTTATTTCATCTTTCAGAATTTTCTTCAGCACAGTCTGATTCAGTCCACGGAAACCAATCTGCAATTATTGACAGATACCATTAATGAAAGTATTTCTGACGTCTATCAGATGGTCCGCTTCTGTCAGACCAATGCCAGTGTTGCTTCTTATCTGGATCATGCACCTGACCAGGATCCTGTTCTGTCGGTATCAACCTATGACAGAATTTTTGAGGAGCACGGAAATAACCCATCAAGCTCCTACATGCCCAGGCTTGCCATTATCAGTAACGACCGTTTTCTTCAGGTCGTTGATACCTCCTATTCCTCCACTGCGGACCTTGCCAAAGAAATTCCGGAGCTGCCCTATTTTGAAACTTTAGTCAATGATAGCGCCTACAACTTTTCCACAGGTTTTATTAAGGATCCCTTTTACAGGAAAGGACGTATGATTCTTCCTATTATACGACCGATCACCTACCAATACAATTCCATACAGGGAGGCTATCTCTTTTTAGAAGTTTCCTGTAACCTTTTTACTGATCCTTTAAAGCACTATAACATTGCCGAAGACAGCTCCCTGTACCTGACCATTGGCGGACATCAATATATATACGAGAACGGTACCATACAGGAATATGATCATGGCTATGAAATTCTTCAGGATATGAATTCTTCTGCCGTGACAGATGATATTTCCATCTGCAAGGTGAAATGGGATGACGGAAGCAACAGTATTCTGGTAACGTCTCCTCTTAACATGAAGGACTGTTATATCAGCCAGAGCATTTCCCATTCCGAGCTTTTCAACCAGTTGGCTCTTTTCTTTTTGATACTCGCCGTTACACTGGTTGCCATCCTCGGCATCGGGATTGCTCTTATGATGATCCTGAACAGAATGATCAATGTTCCGGTACAGAAAATCCGTGATAAGATGGTAAAAATCTCCGGCGGTGATTTCAGCAGGGATTTGTCCATAGAATGGGATCATGAGCTTGGTGATATCGGAAAGGGTATCAATGATTTATCAGAAAATGTACTTCTTCTTATGGATAAAAAAATAGAGGATGAGAAGCTGAAGAGAGACCTGGAATATAAAATGCTGCAAAGCCAGATCAATCCTCACTTTTTGTACAACACCTTAAATTCCATTAAATGGATGGCTTCCATTCAGGGCGCCGAGGGAATCAGTGAGATGACCACAGCACTCTCCCGTCTTTTAAGAAGCATCTCAAAGGGAACCAGCCTTCTTGTCAGTATTCGGGAAGAGCTTGCACTGGTCACAGATTATTTCACGATCCAAAAATACCGCTACGGCGGAACAATAACCCTAAATATTCTTGTAGATGATGAGCTTTTGTATGACAGCCAAATTGTAAAATTTACCCTGCAGCCACTTGTGGAAAATGCCATATTTCATGGTATTGAACCCAAAGGCTGTGCAGGAGACATCACGATTCATATAAAGCATGAAAATAAAGTACAGACAACTGATATCTGTATCGACATAACAGATAACGGCATCGGTATGTCTAAAGAAAAAGCTGCTCAGGTACTGTTAAACAGTGAAGATACCGGCAGAGATTTCTTTAAGGAAATCGGTGTCAGCAATGTACATAAAAGACTCCAATATGAATTTGGGGAAAGCTATGGCATTACCATAGACAGTGTAGAAGGGAAATATACCACCATGTCCATTCATATCCCGGACAGGAAGGAATCTTTGGGAGGGGAAAATGTATAAGCTGTTGATTGTAGATGATGAGCCTTTGGTTCAAGTTGGAATTAAATCCATGCTGAACTGGTCCGAGCTTAATATTGAAGTATGCGGTACTGCCATGAACGGTCAAGCTGCACTGAAAATCATTGAGACGCAGTCTCCTGATATCGTTATAACCGATATTAAAATGCCCGTTATGGATGGTTTGGAGCTTGCAAAAATCTGCCGGGAACGCTACGGAAATAAATGGCCTGTTTTTATCATGCTTACCAGCTATGAAGATTTTCAAATGGCAAAAAAAGCTCTCTATTACCAGGCTTCTGATTATCTGATCAAGCTCGAATTATCTGCAGAAGGTCTTCGGGATTCCGTCCTTCATGCTATTGAACTGATTGCACAAAACGAAAGCAGAGAAAGACTTTCTACTACAGAGGTACATCCTTTTTATGATAAATTTTTTATTCGACTGTTAAACAACCTGTTTGAATCGGAAGAACAATTTATCCTACAGAGTAAAGACCTGAATCTGGATTTTCATTATGCCGGTTATGTCTGCTGTTACGGAGAAATGCTTTCTCCTTCTGCGGACTTACTTCCAATGGAAAAACAGCTGTCCCTATTTTCTCCATCACTTCAAATGATCAAGGAGCTATTGGCTAAATACATACCCTGCTATGCACTTTCTCTGGATATACGGCATTTTGCCCTGATTTTTTGTTACGAGACAGTCACTTCGGAGATTACGGTTTCTTATGGTGTAAAACTGAAAGAAATTTTGAGCAAAGTAAATTCAACTCTCCATAACTACTATAATGTTACTTTTCTTGCAGGAATTGGAAATCTGGTAAAAATACCTTTGTCAATCAGTGAATCCTATCAATTTTCAAGACAAAGCTGCCGATTCGCTGATTCTTCAACTCCTGTTGCTTTTTTTGAAGACTGTCTGAAGAAAGATCTCTCGCATGAGTCCTTCAATATCAGCCTTTTCAAAACCGATCTCACAAGAGCTTTTGAAGAATATGACCCTGATATTCTAAAAAAAACAATAGAGGAAATCTGCAGTCTGTTTTCAGCACATCCGGGAAGCTATGTACAGGCTCTTGATGCTGCCTGTAATATCCTTTACCTTTCTATTTCCCTTCTGCAAAACGGTGAAACGATAGTTTCTGATATTTTCAGAGAAAACGTGGAGGGTTACCGGTCAATTTATAAACAGACTACCGTAGAACAGATCATCAGCTGGCTAACCTATTTCTCCAATCAGCTGTGTATCCTGTTTGAAAACCGCAGAAAGGATTACAAAAATCATATTGTAGATAGTGTTAAAAAATATATTAATGACCATATCAGTGAACGTTTGTCCCTAAACGAGGTTGCTGCCGTATTCGGCATTAGCCCAAATTACTTAAGCCAGCTCTTTGGGAAATATAATGAAACCGGCTTTAGTGAATATATAAATATCTGTAAAATCAATGAGAGTAAGAAACTTCTGAATGAAGAAAAATTCAAAATCTATGAAGTTGCGGAAATGCTTGGCTTTGAAAGTGCCTTCTACTTCAGCAAGGTATTTAAAAAAGTAGAAGGTATTTCTCCCACTGAATATCTGAATTCAAAATATCTTTAATGGAAAGGATAGCTCGTATGGAAATGTTGTTTTCCTTAACCGCCAAAAAATTTACCGGTTCTTTTCAGAAATTTGAACCATTTCCTGCCGCCGGCAACAGAACAGCCTATGAAATGCTGGCATCGGATTTAAAAGCAAAAATTATAAAAGAGGGTGAAACTTTTTTAAATTATTCCTATCCGTCTCTTCGCGCCACCGATTTTATGGCTTTTCAAAGAACCGGCAACCGTTCGGATTATGAAGCTCTCTATTTTGCAAAACGCCATGCCTTAAACTCACTGGTATTGGCAGAATGCATAGAAAATAAAGGGCGGTTTCTTGACGATATCATCAATGGAATCTTTTCTCTCTGTGAGGAAAGTGCGTGGCAGCTTCCTGCCCACAATTCCTACATACGGGATACCCCTCAGCTTATCCTGCCCGATACTGACAGACCTGTACTGGATCTATTTGCCTGCGAAACCGGCGCTTTACTTGCCTGTATTTATTATTTGCTCAGAGAATCTCTTGATGCCATCAGTCCTTTTATCAGCAAACGAATCTTAAGCGAACTGAATTCCCGTATCATTGCCCCATATCTCCTTAAACATTTTTGGTGGATGGGCAAGGAGGGGGAACCCATGTGCAACTGGACGGTATGGTGTACACAAAACGTTCTCCTTACTTCCTTTTTGGGCTCCTTTGATGAAAATACAAGAAAAGCTGTTTTTCAAAAGTCAGCAGACAGCTGTGATTATTTCCTAAAAGATTACGGTGATGACGGCTGCTGTAATGAAGGCGCGCAGTATTATCGCCATGCCGGATTATGCCTCTTTAACACAATGAATATCCTCAATGAAGTGTCTGGTGGTTGCTTTGAAGAATTATTTCACCGACAGAAGATCCGAAATATTGCTTCCTATATCCTAAATGTACATGTCAATGACAAATATTACTTTAACTTTGCTGACTGTTCTCCCATTGCCGGACGTGCCGGTGTCAGGGAATTTCTTTTCGGTCAGAAAACCGGCCAGCCTGACCTTATGTTATTTGCAGCAAAGGATTTTAAAGCCTCCGGCGGTGAACTGTATTCTGATGAATCCAACCGAATCAATCTTTTTTACCGTCTCCAGACGCTTTTTCACTACGAAGAAATCATGAACTATGACACTGATCTGCCGGTGTCTTATCCTGATCTGTATTATCCGAGTGTAGGTTTATTTCTTGCAAGGACAAGCTCTCTGTGCCTTGCCGTTAAGACCGGTTGTAATGCCGACAGTCACAATCATAATGATACGGGAAGCTTTACGCTCTATAAAAATGGGCAACCCCTGTTTATCGATATCGGTGTGGAAACCTACACCGCAAAAACATTCTCATCCAACCGATATGAGATCTGGACCATGCAGTCATGCTATCATAATCTTCCTACAATAAATGGTCTGGACCAGAAAGATGGATCAGACTACCGGGCAGACCAGGTTTATGCCCTTCCCGATGGAGATACTCCTTCTATTTCCATGAATATCAGCAAAGCCTATCCCGGTTTGTCTGCCCCATATTTTCGCAGAATTACACTCAATAAACAAAAAAACTGCGTCATTCTTGAGGATCAGACAGAAAATAAGCATGTCATTCTGAATTTCATTACCTATGAAAAGCCGGAAATCAATGATTCAGAAATCATATTAGGCACCCTGGGTACCGTATCCTTTCAAGGCGCAGTACTTACCTGTATTGATATTCTTCCCATAACTGACCCCAGATTGCAGAAAGCATGGGATCATGATCTTTACCGTATTCGTCTTACATTGACGAAAAAAAGCTTTTATATGGAAATAACTTGACCTGGTTCCTGCCTATGCCAGAAATTCCTCCAACAGATTTTCAAGCTCCATTTCTTTTTCTGTAACTAAATCTGCCGAGCCAAATGAGGATGCAGAAAAGGATGTCATGCTCCTTACTGTTTCTTCCTTTGGCTCTGTTAATAATTCCCTGGCATAAACCTCCCGTTTTTTGACACCTTCCTCCAGCGCATTTTCTTTTTCAATCTCCAGCCTGGGTGCAAAATGATTCTCTAAATAATCAACCAGGTTTGTCTGAAGAAGCCTCTTCTTCTCCTGTATATCCACAATTCCCGAAACAGAGAAATACAAATATAATCCAAGTATACTGATAAGATAATAGGGTATAATCTGAAATAAGGTACCACCGGATGCAAGCAACAGACAGATTGCAATTCCGATCATCAGAATGGAAAGCATCATAAGCTGTCCTGAAATGTGGCTGATTTTTGTAATTCGAATCCCTGCGATGCAGACTCTTTGCAGAAACTTGTCCACAAAAACAGCTGTATTTACCATTTTTCCGTTAAGCTTAAAAAAACCTGCATATTTCTGTGTGCATTGCTGCAATAATTTATTATCTGTTCCGGACATATTATCACTGGCTTTTATCATACTATGATATATCAGTCCCGAAATAATCTGGCATAGAATACTTAATAGCAAAAACAACAGAATAAGCCCGGTAAGAATCTTATGTTTTAATAATATCGTAAGCATATGTTCTCTCCTTTACCTTTCTTTACTATATTATAGTAGATGGTTTTTTTTCACTCAATAATATGACAGCAGTAAAGCATCGTCATTTTTCTTCAAAAAAATGGTTTCTACTGGAAAAATCGTCCCTTTTCTGCTATACTTATCCATTAAAGAAAACAGGTAAATTTTCTTTTAATGAGAAAGGGATGGATCTTATTATGAAATATCAGACAAAGGGAACCTGTTCCACCTCTATTGACATTGAGGTAGAAAACGGCAAGATTAAATTTGTAGAATTTTTTGGAGGCTGCAACGGGAACTTAAAAGGCATTGCCAGTCTCGTCACCGGCATGAATGTTGACGAAGCCATTTCAAAGCTGAAAGGCATCCGTTGTGGATTCAAGACCACTTCCTGCCCTGATCAACTGGCTCAGGCTCTTGAAAGAATAAAGCAGGAAGGATGCTAATAATTTACGGAGGCTCCATATATGAGCGACTTGAATTCAAATAAAAAAATTGTATTGACCGGAGGAGGGACTGCCGGTCATGTTACTCCCAATATTGCTTTAATTCCCCATCTTCAGGAGGCCGGTTTTGAAATATCCTACATTGGCTCCTATGATGGTATTGAAAAAAAGCTGATTGCAGATTTTGACATTCCTTATTATGGAATTGCCACCGGTAAATTCAGACGTTACCTTGATATTAAAAATCTTACCGATCCTTTCCGCGTAATAAAGGGGCTTGCCGAAGCAAGAAAGTATCTGAAGCAGATCCAACCTGATGTCGTATTCTCAAAAGGCGGCTTCGTGAGCGTTCCTGTAGTTCGGGCAGCGGCATCTTTAAAAATCCCCTGCATTATTCATGAATCGGATATGACTCCCGGTCTTGCGAATAAATTATGCATTCCGGTAGCCAAAAGAGTCTGCTGTAATTTCCCGGAAACCTACAATATGCTTCCCAGGGATAAGGCTGTTCTGACCGGTTCTCCTATTCGTGAAGAGCTTACAAAGGGCGACAAGATCGCGGCTTTTAATTTGTGTGGCTTTTCTGCAAACAAACCGGTTATTTTAGTGATCGGCGGAAGCCTGGGTGCCGCTTCTGTCAACAAGGCTGTGAGAGAAGCACTTCCCAAGCTTTTAAAAGATTTTCAGATTGTGCACATCTGCGGTAAAGACAAAATTGACAATGCGCTTCAAAACATGGACGGTTATGTTCAGTTTGAATATGTAAAATCAGAGTTGAAGGATCTTTTTGCTATGGCAGATATCGTGATTTCCCGTGCAGGCGCCAATTCCATCTGTGAGATCCTGGCACTGAGAAAACCCAATCTGCTCATTCCTCTTTCTGCAAGCAGTAGCCGCGGCGACCAGATCTTAAATGCAAAGTCTTTTGAGTCTCAAGGCTTTTCCATGGTAATTGACGATGATCTTCTGACTGCTGATCTTCTTACGGAAAGAGTTCTTGAACTTTATTTCACAAGGCAGACCTATATTGACGCCATGAGCAGAAGTAATCAGCTTGGCGCAATCAAAACGATTATGCGATTAATTAAAGAAGAGGCAGCTTCCTGATATCATTAAGGAAACTGCCATTTTATTTCCGTTTACGCACCAAGAATCCTTTTTTCCAATACATCCAGTGCTCTCTCATTTTCCTGTTGGCAATATGCAACCATCTCTTCTCTTCCCTTCTCCTCAAGAAAAGAAATATCAGCTCCAAGCTGTACATAGCAGACATAATGATCAATCACTTCTATTCTGGATGCAAATACCTTCGCCTCATTCTGTGGCTGCTGTTCATAAATATTTAAGAGGACTTCCCGATAATCATTCAAACATTTCTCCACTGTTTCAACTTCATTTTCCTTAGCCTCTATTAGAATCATTGTATCAATTCCGGCTTCTGTATGCTGGTATTCTGCCAGAAAACTTTCATACATATTTTCAGAAATGCCAACCCGCTCTGCAAGCTCCTCTGCAGAAAGCAGCGTATCCGGCCAATAATTTTCTCCTAATAGTTGGATAACGGTACTTCGAAGTACATCCATTGTTCCCGTTACCTTGTACTTTGCCCCTGTCTGCAGTGTGTTTACAGCATCCTCTTCCCCGTTTCCCTCATTCACATACGCCTGATCCTCCACAGACCTTTCCTGTGTATCGCTCTTTATACAGCCTGTCATCAGCAAAGTGGTGAAAAGAGCTATCCCCAAAAGAATTTCTTTTTTCATAATTTCCTCCTGCCTCCTAAAAATCCTGTACTTTAAACTTTCCAAGTATTTCATACTAAGTGTTTCCATGCATTAGACAAAATATGTGCCGGCATGTTAAAATGTCCGTAATGAACGTTTAGGATTATAGACATCGGAGATTTATTATGCTTTTTAATTCTTATATATTTATTTTTTTGTTCCTTCCCATCACTCTGATTGGATGGTACACTCTAAATCATATAAAAGCCTATGAACCTGCCAAATTTTTTCTGGCAGGAATGTCTTTGTGGTTTTATGGGTATTTTAATGTTTCCTATCTTACGGTGATCATCATCAGTATTCTGTGCAATTATATGCTCAGCTATCTGATGAAATTTTCCCATACAAAATTGATGGACCGAATTGGTCTAATAACAGGAATTTCCATTAATCTCGGTATCCTGTTTTATTTTAAGTACTATGATTTCTTTCTGGAAAACATTAATTTCTTGTTTCACACAGATTTTAACCTGAAGTATATCCTGCTGCCTTTAGGCATCAGCTTCTTTACCTTTCAGCAGCTTTCCTTTATTATTGACAGATGTAACAGAAAAGCACCGCATTACTCCTTTGCAAATTACCTTACTTTTGTCACTTTTTTTCCGCAGCTGATTGCAGGACCGATCGTCCTGTACAAAGAAATGATGCCTCAATTTGAAGATCTTTCCAACCGCAAGTTTAACGCAGATAACTTCGCTAAGGGAATTGTTCTCTTCACAATCGGGCTCGGAAAAAAGGTACTCCTCGCTGATGTACTGGCACTTCCCGCCAATTTCGGTTTTGAACAGACTGCTTTTTTGGATTCTCCTTCCACACTTTTTGTCATTCTCGCTTATACCTTTGAAATTTATTTTGATTTCAGCGGCTACAGCGATATGGCGATGGGACTGGGAAAAATGTTCAACATAGAACTCCCTGTCAACTTCAATTCACCCTACAAGGCTTGTTCCGTAAAAGAGCTGTGGCAGAGATGGCATATGACCTTATCCCGTTTCTTTATCCAATATGTCTATATTCCCTTAGGCGGCAGCAGAAGGGGAAAGCTTCGAACCATCTTTAATACCTTTATTGTCTTCTTTTTAAGCGGATTATGGCACGGAGCAAACTGGACCTACGTTGCCTGGGGTACCATGCAGGGGCTTCTGGTAATATGGGATAATCTTGGAATTGTAGGTGTGAGGGGAAGTGATGAAAAGGTTCCTGCTCGCTTTCAGATTCCAAGATGGCTTGGTTGGGTATTTACCTTTTCTTTCTTCAATCTATCCCTGTTTTTCTTCAGAAGCGACAGCATGACAAATGCATTTCAAATGTTTAAAAATTTGTTTTCCTTTAAGGAGACCGGATATTTACTAAAGGTTGCAGCAAAACTGGATATCCCGGAATTTTACCTGTTCAAGCAGGCGATTAATCTGTTTGCCCCTGATATCCTTCCCTATGCTTATCTTGTGCTGTTTTTCCTGCTGCTTTTAGTCAGCGCATTTATTCTTACCCGGAGAAATGCCGTCCAGATTGTATCAGAGCATCCACTGGATTCAAAGCTTTGTATCTTTATCACGGTTTTATTTGTCTGGTCAGTGATCTCCTTTTCACAGGTCAGCACTTTTATTTACTTTAATTTTTAAGAGGATTGCTATGTCAAAAAAGTTTTTAAAACAATTTTTCATATCAAGCGGAATTCTGTTATTCCTCTGTATTTTGGCAGTGGTATTGTTTGATCCCTTTTTCCAGTATCATAAGCCTCTGCACGGGCTGAAGGCTGTTCTGACAGATAAGGAATATCAATGCGTCGGCTCCCTCAAGACCTTTGATTATGACAGCGTCATTGCAGGCTCCTCCGTGGCAGAAAACTACTATAACGACTGGTTCAATCAGGGCTTTGACTGCAAGGTCATCAAGGCAATCCGTTCCTACGGAGCCACCGCAGATTTGTGTTATCTTTTGGATATTGCCTTTGAACATCAGGACCTTGGCAATGTATTTTACAATCTTGATCCGGCAGCGCTTGTTGCCGATCCGGAAACAACCTATGAACTGACGGGCTGTCCCATGTATCTGTATGATGACAATTATTTTAACGATATAGAATACTGGCTGAATAAGGGTGTTCTTCTGGAAAAGATTCCTTACCTCATCGCCAATTCTACCATCGGTGATTACGACGAAAATGATTCCTATAACTGGGCACAGTGGAAACAATTTAATTCCGATATGGTGCTTGGTCTTTACATCCGCAAGCCCTCTGTTTCCGAGATGAAACCTGAAAATTACTACAAGGATCTGCTGAACCGGAATTTAAAACTCCTCACAGACAGAATTGAGTCTCATCCCGAAACAACATTCTATATTTTTGTTCCCCCATACTCCATGATGTGGTGGGATAACATCTATCGGGAGGGAGATACGGACGCCTATTTGTACAATATGAAACGGGCCATGGAAGTATTGATCCCTTATGACAATGTGATCTTTTATTACTTTCAGAATGACCGGGAAATTATTCTGGATCTTGAAAACTACATGGATATTCTGCATTTTTCACCTGACATCAATCACTATATCTGTGACTGTCTGATCAGCGGGAAAAATCGGATTGATGAAAGCAATTATATGGAAAGCATTGAAGATATGCGCTCTCTGGCAGATGAAATTGTTACAGAACTGGTAATTCCTTACGAGGATAGAATAAAAGTAGACATATACGATGAATAAAGAAAGGACATTATCTATGAAAAAACTAATTTCCTGGAACGTAAACGGACTTCGCGCCTGCAAGGATAAAGGCTTCATGGACTTCTTTAAGGAGGCAGATGCTGATATTTTCTGTCTGCAGGAAACCAAGCTGCAGGAAGGGCAGCTTACCTTAGAGCTTCCCGGCTATCATCAATATTGGAACTATGCTGAAAAAAAGGGCTACTCCGGCACTGCTATATTTACAAAGGAAGAACCTCTGTCTGTTTCCTACGGCATCGGCATTGATAAGCATGACCGGGAAGGGCGTGTCATTACTCTTGAATTTGAACCCTATTATGTAATCACCGTCTATACCCCAAACTCCCAGGATGAATTAAGGAGACTGGACTACCGCATGACTTGGGAGAATGATTTTCTTGCTTATCTCAAAAAGCTGGAGGAAAAGAAACCGGTAATATTCTGTGGCGACTTAAATGTGGCACACAAGGAAATTGACTTAAAGAATCCGAAGACCAACCGGAAAAATGCCGGTTTTACAGATGAAGAAAGAGAAAAATTTACCAGACTTACCAAGGCCGGTTTTACAGATACCTTCCGCTACTTCTATCCTGACCTTGAAGGAGCTTACTCCTGGTGGTCCTACCGCTTTCACGCAAGAGAAAAAAATGCAGGGTGGCGGATTGACTACTTCATGGTTTCCGAAAAGCTAAACGATTTTCTGGAGGATGCCTTGATCTATAAGGATGTCTTCGGATCGGATCATTGTCCGGTAGGATTACTGCTCAAAACTACCGATTCATTCTGATCACAAACTAAAAACCCACGGATATTGATATGATTCCTTATACAGGCTTTCATTCCAATATCCGTGGGCTTTCATCTGCTTATCAAAAATTACTTTGTCTTATCTTTAAAAGAATAGATCAGGCAAAATGCAAGTGATATAAAAGTCACTCCTACTATAATAACTGAAGCTGCTGACATTTTCTTTCCTCCTCCCAAATCTTCCTTTTTCCTACTTCTTATTCTCAAAAATGATTCCCCAGATGAAGCCAACAGCACATATGATAATTGCGATCACCGCCCAGATATCCATGCTTTGTCCTCCTGTTTTTTGTTTTTACTTCTGATAGGTTGACTGTAACATTTTCTTTTTTTTCGTTCCATAGCTTAAGCAATTTCTTAACGTATTATTGTCATTCTTTTAACATTATCTTAACACCGGTTTATTTTCATCCTATTACACACAAAAAAGCGAGCCATTTGACTCGCTTAATCCATATAAGAGATAAAATTGTGACTTAATCCTCAATCAGACGAAGTCCTGCTGTGTCCGTCACAGGAAGAGAAAACACAATAGACTTTGCCCGGCTGTTCAGTCCTGCTTTCTCCATAATGGCCCTCATTATTTCATTTTTCTGTTCCTTTCTGGTCACAATGAAAATCATTTCCTTTTCGGCTGCCAGGGAAACTCCCATAAACTTTTCCGCCTGTTCCATACCCGTTCCCTTTGCGTGGATAACAGTTCCTCCATATGCGCCTGCTCCTCTTGCCGCATCCATAATCAGTTCTATATTTCCCTGATCTGCAATCACAACAATAAGCTCATGTACCGTGTCCTTCAAGGTTGATTCCTCCTCTTTCTGATAATTCTGTCCTTCCAAAAGAAACTGAAGCGTCTTCTTGCCGCCAATACTGCTTAAAGGAATTGTAAATGCAATTCCTCCTCCGGGTGCATCAATTTTAAGCTTCTGTTGCAGCTGCCTTTTGATTTTCTGCCAGGCACTTTCCTCTTGCACAGAAAAGATGACCGCCTTTTCCGTATTTTCAAGTCCCAGATAATCCAAGATCTCATTGGCAGCTGTTCCGGACCCAAGTGTTACAAACATCACATGCTGCTCATTCTCTTTATACAGCTCCGAATATTTCTTTGCCACCTTTCGATCGACAATTGTCGTCATCAAAAATAAATTTCCCATACTTACTCTCATTCTGCCACTTTAAGGCCAAATCATCTCTATCATTATAACTCAATAATTTCCATATCTCCGTAAGCATCCAGAGGAATGTAACCTTTTCGGTATCCTGCTGCCTTATGTAGACTGCTTTCCTTCAGCTTAAACACCACACCCATCACTTGAATTGTGATAAGAGGAGTCATAGCTACCATTGCCACAATACCAAATGCATCGGTGATAATGTTACCGCCCAGTGCTTCACAGGCACCCATCGCAAAGGGAAGAAGGAAGGTTGCTGTCATGGGCCCGGATGCCACACCACCGGAGTCAAATGCAATAGCGGTAAATATTTTCGGAACAAAAATGGTAAGGATCAAAGCAATTGCATATCCCGGTACCAGAAACCAGAGAATAGAAATTCCGGTAAGTACTCTGACCATCGCAAGCCCTACTGATACAGCAACACCTATAGAAAGACTCAGTCCCATTGCCCTTGCTGAAATAGCCCCGGAGGTCATCTCCTCCACCTGTCTTGTCAGTACGAATACCGCCGGTTCTGCCAATACAATGAAATAGCCGATGATCATGCCAATGGGAACAATGATCCAGGAGTAAGAAAGGCCCGCTATGGTCTGTCCCAGATAGTTTCCGGCAGGCATAAATCCCACATTTACCCCTGTCAGGAAGAGCACCAGACCTGCATAGGTGTATACAAGACCGATTCCGATCTTGATCAGCATTCTCTTATTGATATCCCTTGAAATCAACTGAAAGACTCCAAAGAAGGCAACGATGGGAAAAAGTGAGATTGCCATTTCTTTTATGTAAGTAGGAAATTCCACAGCAAACAACCTCCATAGCTCTACCGTATTATCAATTACCGGAATTGCCTCGGATACCTGCTCACTCTGTCCCGGATTGTAGATCATTCCAAGAATCAGCACTGACAAAATAGGTCCTATCGAACAAAGTGCAACAAGACCAAAGCTGTCATCTGCTGCATGCTTATCGCTTCGGATTGCTGCAATACCAATACCAAAAGCCATGATAAACGGTACTGTCATCGGTCCGGTGGTCACGCCGCCGGAATCGAATGCAATAGCAAGAAAATCACCGGGAACAAACAGTGCCAGTACAAATATGGCTAAATAAAAAATCACCAGCAAATGCCTTAATGCAATACTGAAGAGCATACGGAGAAGCGCTATGATCAAAAATGCGCCAACACCCGTTGCTACCGCCAATATCAATACCATATTCGGTATGGAGGGAACCTGCTGTGCCAGTACCTGTAAATCCGGTTCTGAAATGGTAATGATGAAACCCATAATAAAACTGATCACGATAATAACCGGAAGCTTTTTGGAACGGGTTATAATTGTTCCGACCCTTTCTCCCATGGGTGTCATGGACATTTCCACACCAACATTAAAAAGCAGCATTCCCACAGTTAAAAGAACCGCCCCGATTAAAAATGTCATTAAAATACTGGGTGGTATCGGTGCAATTGAAAAGCACAAGAGCAAAACAATTGCCAGTATGGGAAAAACTGCTTTTAAGGTTTCAAATAACTTTTCTTTGAATTTTGAACGGTTAAACTGCAATACGATCAGACGCCTTTCTTAAGATACCATATTTTCTGTTACATTCATTGTATCACACATTCTTTCATTTTTTTCTATAATTCTTTAAAAATAAAAATCTTTACATTTTATTAACATTACCACAATATTATTGACTTTCAGAAAATATTTATCGAATAACAATAAATATTTATTGACAATCAATTTCATTGGTGATATATTCCAATTAAGCTTCAGAAATAAATAAGCGCAATTCTTGCATGGAGGATTATTTATGAATCGCAAATTAACTGTTTTTACTAAAATATTACTCGATTTTCTTTATTATGCGGGAATCATTGTAACGATTTTGGTTCCTTTGATTATTTCCTGGTACGGCAATTACAACTCCTACTTTGGAAATAATGTCATAAGCTTAAGTGTTATCTTTATCTTATCAGGCATATTAGCAGTGCTGATCATCCGCGAGCTTCGCAAAATGTTTCGCTCGGTACTGGATGATAATTGCTTTATTCCGGAAAATGTGAACAGTCTTCGAAAAATGGGTACATACAGCTTTTGCATTGCCGTTATTACCTGCTGCCGTCTGTTTCTTTATATGACGCCTGCCGTCCTGATCGTCATACTGGTTTTTGTGATTGCCGGTCTTTTCAGCAAAGTGCTCTCTCAGGTATTTCAAACAGCTGTCAACTATAAACAAGAAAATGATCTGACAATTTAGGAGGTACCCATGGCAATCAGAATTAATTTGGATGTAGAAATGGCGAAGCAGAAAAAGGGGTTGACCGAACTTGCAAATGAAGTAGATATCACCCTTGCCAACCTTTCCATATTAAAAAATAACAAAGCAAAAGCTATACGCTTTTCAACCCTGGATGCAATCTGTAAAGCACTTCACTGCCAGCCGGGAGATATTCTGGAGTATGTGGAAGAAGATTAAGTTTGATGACAGCCTTGGCGGATACATCTGGTATTATGCCGGTGGAAGCATTTTCACAAAAATTACCAGAGCCATGGAATGGCTGGAGTTTCCAATGTAAAAATTATTAAGGAGGTCAATTATGGAACCTGTAAAACATGATTCTATCCCCTGGGGTGTTCCGGGAGAGGATTTAAAATCCGCAAAAATATTAAATCCCTTGTTTCCTTTCATGGGTATCGGAAGTCTGATCTATGCATTTCTATACACTCTTTTCTTATATAAGAACGCATCCGGCATTACCTACCCTTTTTTCGTAGGCGGAACCTGCTTGTTTTTCTTCTTATATTTGAAAAGGTCAGGAACCGCCGTCAAAGGCTTTTCCATTTTTATTACCGTTAGCCTTATTTTACTTGGCTTTTCCACCTGCTGCACAGACAGCTGGGTGCTGATTCTCTTCAATAAAACGGGAATCTTTCTGCTTTTCTTTTATCTGGTTCTTCACAGCCTTTATGAAGATAAAAGATGGGATATCTCCAAATATCTGGGGGCTATTGCTAATGTTGTTTTTACCGGTATCGGCTTTATCTTTCGCCCCTTCACAGACCTTGTGAATTTCTTGGAAATAAGAAAAAAGGAAAAGGTCGGAAAGTCAGAGGGAAAAGGAAAATATATTCTTTTTGGCCTGTTAATCGCCGTGCCTTTGCTTTTGGTGATTGGTTTACTTCTATGCAGCGCTGACATTGTTTTTTTAAATATTTTTGATACCTTATTTTCCGACATTTTTACATGGAAATGGGGAGGAGATATCTGGGGAGTCACCGGTCTTTTTATTTTTGCCTTTTTTGCTTCTTACTGTATCCTTTGTAAGCTTGCTGAGCACAATATCAGAGAAGAAGTGCAGGATAGAAGAACTGCCGAGCCTCTTGTCGGCATCACTTTTACGGGATTGATTTCCCTGGTATATCTGCTGTTTAGTGCTATCCAGATCATTTATCTGTTTGCCGGTCTTGGCAGCTTACCGGAGGGCTATACCTACGCCAGGTATGCCAGAGAAGGCTTTTTCCAACTGGTATTTGTATGCCTGATCAATCTGGTATTGGTGCTTACCTGCGTGAAGTATTTCCGTGAAAACCGACTGCTAAAAGGAATTCTTACCTTTATTTCCCTGTGTACCTACATTATGATTACTTCCAGCGCTTACAAAATGCTTTTGTACATTCAGGTATATCATCTGACCTTTTTGCGGGTATTTGTACTGTGGGCACTTTTCGTCATTTTCCTGCTTATGACCGGAACCATTATTTCCATTTATCAGTCAGAATTTCCTCTGGTGAAATACTGCATCCTTGTTGTGACAGTACTTTACCTGATTTTTTCCTTCGCGCATCCCGATTACTGGATTGCACGCTATAATCTGGATCATATTTATACGGAAGAGATAACCAAAAACGGGGAAGT
>JAHAYJ010000043.1 GCA_018384375.1 Lachnospiraceae bacterium | reverse complement strand
TCTCTGACAATCTCCAGCTTCACCCGATTCATCAGTTCTGTCACGGACGGACCGGGGAGCCCAAAATGCTCCTTGATCATCAACGCCACTTCTTCCGGCTCCAGATTCGTATTGTCGATCCTCATGTAATTCTTGAAAGGAATCTCTCCCTCGTTGCTTACCAGACGATATTTGGTCTCCTCACGGAGCATCCGATCTTCCGAGACCACAATATCCCGCTTGGAAGCTTTATTTCGAAGTCGATTCTCCGTCTTATTCCGTTCAATGCGAACCTCCCTGTCTGCCACCAGTTCCACATAGTAAACCGTTCCGCCCGTGGCTTCAAATTTGTCCGCCACTGATTTAATATAATCCCAATCCGACTGCATGTCAAATGCCCACATATAGGTAAAGATCATTCCGCCGTAAGCAGTCTTCAGAAAAGCATCGAAAATATCCTCCCGAAGCTTCTTGATTACCGCTCCGTCAAATCTTCCGAAGATCTCTATCACCGGCTCGATCATCATATGGTTGTGAAACAGCCTGTAATCCGTTATTTTCATCAATTCCTGCCCCACTGTCATTTTCCCGACAGCGCCACTCCCTATCAATACGATCAGATCCATTTTCTCTCCCCTCCTGCCAAACTGCTGTCGTCTTCCTTCGTCAAATCGATCCAATATCTCTGCTGCACAACTCCATCCACAACCGGCTCGTTCTCCAGGACGCCTCCGTTGTTCTGAATACTTCTTGCGGATCCGATGTTGTCCTTGTCACAAACCATAAGCACCCTGTAGATTCCAAGTTTTTTGCACTCCTCCAGCGCCAGTCCGATCATTTTAGTTGCGATTCCTTTTCTTCTTTCAGAAGGTCTCACCCCGTCTCCAATATGACCGCCGTCAAGCAGCAGCGCTTCATTCAGATAGTGTCTGATATTTACGGCTCCCACCACTTTCTTGCGATCCTCATCCAGACAAAAGAACGTAGAATCCGGAACTTTCCCATCTGCCAAAGGATCCCTGCTCTCAAGGTTTTCACAATAGAAGCGAAAGTCATGATAATCAGTTCTTCTTATCGCGTATGGAACGATTTTCTCACCGGTTCCATACCACTCCTCCAGCATCTCGCAAATCTGTTCTCTGTACTCTTCGGATGCTTTTATCAGTCTCAGCTTCATTCCATATCCCTCCTGATTCTTTTCTGCTATTGTCGCCTTCAGCGCCGCTTGGTCTTATCTGCTCTATCCCAATAAAAAACCACTTACCCATAAAAGTAAGTGGTCAGCATGGAAACGTATCCTGTATTCTGAAATAACATCTTCACCTGTAACCACTTATTATTCGTACGCCATTTAGACCATACCCATGATGAATGTGCATAGCTTCTGTGGTAGAATATGTATTTTCGGCTACAAATCTGCTCATCTAAATGATCCCTTTCAGAAAATATTTTGTTTAGATTACTCCGCTATCGACAAATTGTCAATCATTTT
>JAHAYJ010000040.1 GCA_018384375.1 Lachnospiraceae bacterium | reverse complement strand
CGTCTAATGAGTACAATAGGAATTAGGAAGAGGAAAAGTCCTTACCTAGTTCTTATTTGATCGCAATTGCAGAACAACTACGATTTGATACACAGAAAGGTGTTATATTATGGGAAATTATAATTTACAATTGCAGGAATGCATCATTATTATGGAACAGGTTTTATGGAGCCAAATATGGAAGTAAATCTTGGAATACCAAGAAAATGGATATGCGAAATTATGAGCGAGACAGGTTTTGGAGCGGATGAATTTGACTTTGTGGCTTTGTGCGCATATGGAAGCAGAACAAATGGCAGAGAGGAAAAAGATTCGGATTTGGATATTCTCTTAGAATATAAAGGGAGTACTCGCGAGGATACTGTATTTAATGTATTGCATGATACTTCGATATATTTACAAGGTATTGTTGTAGATATTAATTCAATTAAGGCGGAGTGTTCGGGAACAATAGAGGAGTATTTGAGGCGGTGTTGAGTGCTAGATAAATTAGTATAAAATATACAGTTAAGGGAAAGATTTTCACATTTATTCTATTGACAAATTAACAACGCTTAATCATAATATGACTTATGAGTTAGTAACTTTCGAGTTAATAAAAGAAAGGGGAGAGAAATATGTTTCATTGCAGAGAAAATGAATTGTATGATTTGAACCGAAGATATAAAAAAGGTAATTTTGAGTGTATTGTTGTATATGGACGTCGTCGAGTAGGAAAAACTGCACTTATAAATGAGTTTTGTAAGGATAAACCAACCATATTTTTATCTGCACTTAATGCAAGTTCACAGGAAAACTTGGAAGCAATTTCCAAAGCTATTTATGAGAAAAATCATCCAGGTGTGGAGTCTGCTCCTGTTTATGCATCGTTTGATGCAGCCTTTGCAGAAATCACACGTATGGCAAAAGAAGAGAGAATAGTATTTGTTATTGATGAGTATCCATATCTTGCAAAGGCAGATAAGTCTATTTCTTCAAGATTACAACATATTATTGACCATATATGGAAAGATAGTCAATTGTTCTTAATTCTTTGTGGATCTTCCATGAGTTTTATGGAGTATCAAGTATTGGGATATGAGAGTCCTCTTTATGGAAGAAGAACAGGGCAATTTAAAATTCAAGCATTAGATTATAGAGAGATGACTGCATTTAATCCAGAATTAAATGCAGAGCAGCAGTCGCTTATTTATGGTATTACTGGAGGTGTGCCACATTATATTAATAAGCTCGAGGTAGAAAATAATATTGATGAAGCATTAAAAAATAATTTATTTAATACATCTAGTTATTTATTTGAAGAACCAGAGAACTTATTGAAGCAGGAGTTGCGTGAACCTACAGTGTATAATTCCATTATTACGGCTATTGCAGGAGGTGCGTCTCGTTCCAATGAGATATCAACCAAAGTTGGTATTGAATCTGCAGTATGTGCAAAGTATTTGAAAGTTCTTTTAGATCTCGGTATCATCAAAAAGGAAACACCTATTACAGAGAAAGGTGGTAAAAAGACGATATATGTAATAGGAGATAATTTCTTTCGTTTCTGGTATAGGTTTGTTCCACAAAACACTTCTGCAATTAGTGCAGGAAGAATTGAGAGAATTTATGATGCACTAATCAAACAACATTTCTCAGATTATATGGGACTCGTTTTTGAACAGATGTGTAGGGAATATTTGCTTCGTTATGCAGAAAATTTACCAATTGTTCTATCAGATGTTGGACAATGGTGGGGAACAGATTCAAAGGAAAAGAAAGAAGTGCAGATTGATATTGTAGGAACACCGGTGGAGGGAAAAGAATACATTATTGGGTCTTGCAAATATCGTAATGAAACAATTGGCGTGGATGAGTTGGAGTTATTAAAACACTATGCAACAGTATTTGGAAAAGGGAAAAAATATCATTATTATATTTTTTCAAAAGGTGGGTTTACACAAGGATTGAAAGAGTTAGCTGACAAAGGAGAGGTTAAACTTTTGTCCTTGGAGGATTTGTATAAATAAGTATGGTGATCAATTGAGTTTCTAAAGAGGAGGCTGCCATGAAGTCAAATTTCGAATTCTTAAAAGAATATTGGCCAGCATTAGCACAGATTGGCGAAACAGCAGAGAATTATTTATATTCTGATCCCAATGCATCCGAGAGGTAAGTTTGTGTCGAACTTATTTAAGTAATGTGATATAAATAAGTTGAAGGCGATTAATATGAAATTCAATTTTTCGGAAGATTTGAAGTCAATTCGAGAAATATTAGGTCTTTCTCAAAGTATACTGCAACTAAAAGCACAAAATGTCGGGAAGCACTTCAATCAAGCTGATATAGTGAATACAGCAGAGAGGAAAGGATGTGACGGAATGAACGGCTGGGCAGAAGGAATTCAAAGCGCAGTGCAGTACATAGAGGATAATCTTACGGAAGATTTGCAGATAGGTGATATTGCCGCAAAGGCGTGTGTCTCACCCTTCCACTTTCAGAGGATTTTCAGCGCACTGTGCGGTTTTACTGTGGGAGAATATATCCGTAACCGCAGGCTTACTTTTGCCGCGCAGGAGCTTTCCGTGGACAATGCAAAAGTAATTGACATTGCGGTAAAATACGGCTACGATTCACCCGACAGCTTTGCACGGGCGTTCACAAAGTTTCACGGAATCTCTCCCTCGGCTGCAAAAGAAAAGGGCGCAAATCTGAAATCATTTGCGCCTGTGAGAATAAAGCTTAGATTGGAGGGTGGTACTATGATGGAGTACAAAATTGTTAAAAAAGAGGCATTTACAGTAATGGGCAAGTCAAGAATGTTCAATGCGGATACTTCCCATATCGAGATACCTAACTTTTGGCAGGAGCATTTTCAGGAGGGCGAAAACAAGATAGTATGCGGTATGTACGGCGTATGCCTTAATGGCGATGGCAAGGATTTCGAGTATCTGATCGCAGATAACTATAACCCGTGCGATGAGGTGCCAGAGGGTTATGTTACAACGTTTATTCCCGCAGGAACGTGGGCTATATTCCCGTGCAATCCCAGAGATTTGCAGACCGTGAACACAAAGATTTGGAGCGAGTGGCTTCCTAACTGCAAGGAATACAAGCTTTCGGGCAACTACGATATTGAAATGTACACTCCGCCCAACGAAAACCCCGAGGACAATTACAGCGAGATATGGATACCCGTTGAAAAGATTTGACGCAGCAAAAGTGGTACATATATGAGAAAAACTTACACTGATGTTTACAGTTCCCTCGTGATATTCTTCAACCATTTATACTTTCTGTAGTGGTGAAATACTACAGGCATCTTTTCAAATTCGTCCAAAGTCATAACAAAATATACCCAGATCGGCGGCAGTTTCAGCACGTAAGCGGCAATTGCCATGAGCGGTACTGCCACAAGCCACATGAAGATGATATCAATTACCATGCCAAATTTGGCATCTCCGCCTCCGCGAAAACAACCACAGATCAGACATGTGTTGATTCCTTCTCCGACAAGACGCCAGGTTGTCATAATCATAATACTGCCCAGATAAGAAATAGCTGTCTCGGAGAGCTTATCGCGGTAAAAATCCACGATAAAAGGCCGGATGGCAAGAATCAGTACGCATCCGATCAAACCTACAAAGATCGTGATTCGAAGCATTCTTCTTCCATACTCTTTGGCAGCTTCCAATTGATTCTGCCCCAATGTCTGGCTGACAATGATCGTGGTGGCACTGGCAAAGCCGCGGCAGGCAATGGCTCCGATGTTCACAACCATAACGGCAACCGCGTTTGCTGCTACCATATCATCGCCGATATGGCCGAGAATTGCTGCAAAGATGGAAGTGGCAAGGCTCCAGACAACGTCGTTAACGACGGAGGGTGTACTGATTTTGAGAAAATCCAGCAGTAAAATATCAGCTTTTGAGAAGAGATATTTTACACGAAATTTGATCTCACAGCGGAAGATTGTATAAGTCAGGCAGATGATTATCTCCACGACTCTGGCGATTACGGTTCCGAGCGCAACACCGATCACGCCCAGTTTGGGAAGTCCGAAGAGTCCGAAAATAAAGCTTGCATTACAGACTACGTTCACACAAAGAGATACAATGTAGGTTACAGAAGGAAGGGCGACCTCACCGATACTTCGCAGTGCGCTCATGAAAACTTGTGAGAAACCCATAAACAGGAAGGAGAACGATAACACTTTCAGGTATTCACTTCCTGCGGCAATGGTTTCGGGACTTTGTGAGAAGAGATGCATGATTCTTTCCGGAAAAAAGAAGGAAACAGCGAAAAACAACAAGGATACCATCAGAGACAGGCGTTCTGCCAGACCCAAAACACGTTCAACTGTCTTCTTATCTCCCTTTCCCCAGTATTGTGCACACAGAACGGAGGTTCCGGTTGCAAGACCGAAATACAAACAAGTAAGAACAAATGTATACTGGTTCGCCAGAGAGGAAGCGGACATAGCGGTTTGGCTGACGTATCCAAGCATCACAGTATCCGCCGCATTTACCAATGTACTGATCAGATTCTGTATCATGATCGGGAAGGCCAGTCTGGTGGCTGTTTTTAAAAAAGTTTTCTTATCAAGAATCATACTTTGTGTCATCGTTTCGTATTGTTTCTCCTGTTCTTTCCTGTCTTCAGGAACGTTTCTCATTTTACAATAAGCTGTTATGATCCGCAACTGTATTTTGCTCATACATTTTTTCATAAAACCGATATGCTATAATCGGTGCTATGGAAGAAGGGTATCCAATGGTGAATATTAAGACCATTGCCGCCAAAGTGGGGTGTTCGACACAACCCATTTCCTGGCAGTTTGGTAATATGCAGGGGATGCGTAAGGAGTTATTTAAATATGCTTCAGAGCAGATCTTTGGTGATATTGAACAGAAAATTGCGAATATGAATGCAATGGAAGCTTTTTTTGAAACAGGAAAAATCTATATTTCAAATGCGTGTGAATATCCCAATGTCTTTCGGTTCCTATGCGTAGATGATCCGGGAGATATTGTAGAGAAAAGCAGTAGTGTTGCGGACCTTCTGGGAGATGACTTCATAAAAGAAATGTTAGTAAAAGAGATAGAACTGCCTAAGGAAACAATAAATAAGATAGTGGCTGATATCGTGGTGTATACACATGGCTTAGCAGTAATGCTTTTGTGGGATGCGTTCAAAATGGATAAGGAGGTTGCATATGGAATGATTTATAATCAGGCATCGCTTGTGTTTGGGCAATACGGAATTGATGTTAAGAAATACGTTTCACTTTAAGTGAGACGGAAATGATTGTGTGCAGCAACAATAAGAATGATATGAGAGGTATAAGGATGATTTTATTAATTGATGGAAGATATATTGGCGTGTGCCAATGCGCATCCGGACAATCTGTTTGTACAGTTTGCAGCTGTATCTTATGGTACCTCGTATAAGGTGGACGGTGGACCTCATTATGGAGAGACAGCAATATGTATTAATAGAATTGTAAATATATTTTGTCCTCAGGAAGATGTGGTAGATGCGGAAGATAAAGAAGTGTATTTATGGGCAGCCAACAGACTGATAGATATAGGGTACTATGAGAACGCGCTAAAATATATAGATATGCTTATGCAGACAGATGAAAATGAGGAAGAGAATATTTTATTAGCAGCATTTTGTTATAATAAATTAGGGTTAACTGACCAGTGTATAGAGATTGTAAGCCGATTGCCAGAAGATAATTATTATGGGACATATTATAGAGCCTTATCTTTGATACAAGAGAAGGAGAATGATGAGGCTTTGAAAGAGATCGTGAAATTATGCGACATATTAGAAAGCAATGCCGATGAGAAGCAAGAGATAGGCGTCCTGTTACATGAATTGGCTCAGAAGGCGGTGATATATGACAATGTACAGGTGCATAAATACGGTTTTTATAATCCGGAATCTGAGGAACAGCTAAAGATAATTGGAGATAATGAATTATTGAAGCTGTATTTAGATGCAATGTATTATTGCTATCGGGATATACAAACTGAGGAAGCGGAAAAGACAATAGAGCAATTGCTGAAAATAGATAATGAATTAATTGGGGTAAATTTTTTGACGGGTATTTCTTACCTGGAAGCGGAGAAATACGATGAGGCCTTAGTGTATCTGGAAAAAGTTGTTGAGACCAGACCTGATCACATAGCTGCTTGGTATACGATATCGTATATTTATGATAAAACAGGACGGTATCAAAAAGCATATGAATGCTGCCTGAAAATTAAGGAACTCGTTTCGAGTACAGACCATCAGTTTGATGTATATGGTATAGGCTATCATAATAACCAGTTACTTCTACAATTAGAGAAAGAGTTGGGGGTAGAAAAATGAAAAGACTGATCAAAAGAATGTTATTTATGATAGTTGGCGTAAGTGCGTTGTCATCAATGTATGTCTTATCGACCTTAGCAGTAACAGTAGAACCTGTTGTCGGTTCGGAAGAAAGACCATCAGATAGCGGATTTGAGAGTAAGCTGTTATCAGATGGCGCGGAGGAATTATGGGATTCTTTTCTTTCTTTGTTTGACAAGGCTGCTCCTATTTCAGATATGTGGGATTTGGCAGGTGATATTAAGGGTGAAAAGTATGACACTTCTGACTCAGTATTGTTTTCTCTCATGGAATTCTTTGGGATCGAAAGCGAGAGCAAAGATGATTTTTCCATCACAGTATCTCACGTGTCTGGTGTTAAGGATGAATTGGAAACAGTTGATAAGGTTACGAAATATGTTATTGAGAATACAGAAGAATCGCAAAGTGCGATAGATTGGGCAAAAACGCAGTTTGCATCTATTTTTGGCGGCTCAAAAAAGAATACAGGCCGGGAGATAGCACAGAATAATGTTATTGTTTTAAATTCACTGACTTACCCGATAGAGGTAGAAAAGCCAAATATATATTTCTATGGGTATCAAGGTGAATTGGAAGTGACATTTGAAGTTCCGCAATTATTGAAGGTGTCAATTCCTGAATACGGAAATGGCTGGAAAGTAAACGCACTGCCGGATGGAACTTTAGAAAATGAAGAAAACGCATATGACTTTTTGTTTTATGAATGCTATACACAAAAAGTATATTATCAAACAGAGAGTGGTTTTTCCTTACCGGCAGAAGAAAGGGTAGAACGATTTACAGAATTATTGGATGCTTATGGGTTTACAACAGAAGAGAAAGAAGACTTTATAGAGTATTGGACGGAAAAGCTGGAGAGTGGGTCAGATTATATCATGTATCCGCAATATACGGAAACCGTTGATATAGCATATCCGATAAAAGTAACACCGGAACCGGATACATCTATCCGAATATGGTTTGTCTTTAGGAAAGACAACGGACAAGAATATGTTGAGGAAGAAATCGTGCCGTTCGAGAGAAATGGCAGAACAATGTTTGAGTGGGGCGGTATGGTATTCGATTAAGTACCAAATTTCGAACCTATCAAGAGGAACTTATAAAAGCTCCTTCAAGCAATACTTGAAAAAGAGAAAGATTCGATTTGCGCAAGAGCAGCACATCCGCTTTTTTTCCGACGGAGATGCTTCCATATTGATCGTAAATTCCGATACTCTTTGCCGGATTGACTGCAGCGCATTTTACAGCAGATTCCAGAGGGATCCCTATATTCAGTACGGCATTTCTCATACAATCAAAAAGATTAGTGACAGAACCGGCAATGGTTCCGTCGACAAGAGTGGCAAGGCTTCCTTTTACCTTTACTGACTGTCCTCCCAGAGTATAGTCACCATCAGAAAGACCTGTTGCCCGCATGCTGTCGCTGATCAGTATGATGCGCTCATCTCCGAAGAGCTGAAAGGTAGCGCGGACGGCAGCAGGGTGAATGTGAATGCCATCACAGATCAGTTCAACTTCCACATTTTTACAGTCAGCAGCAGCGCCGATCGGGCCGGGAGATCTGTGCGTAAAAGGTTCCATGGCATCGTAAAGATGGGTGACATGTTTAGCACCCTTCTCAAAAGCCAGCATGGCGGTATCATAATCGGTACAGGTGTGTGCAAGAGATATGACAACCTGCTGCTGTCTTTTTTCAATAAGCTCCATTGCCTTGGGCTTTTCCGGCGCAAGCGCAAGGAGCTTGATACGATTCCCGGAGGCTTCATTTAGTTGGTCAAAAAATGCAAGATCCGGTTCCAGAATAAAGTCAGAATTTTGTGCTCCCTTTTTCTTTTCGGAAATAAACGGTCCCTCCAGATTGATTCCCTGAAAGCGAGCTTTCCGGGGATCTTGCCTGCTCTCTGCATAATTCTTTGCGGTATGACAGATATTTAGCAGAGTATCCTTTGAAAGAGTCATGGTGGCAGGTACAATATTGGTCACACCTGCCGTTGCTTCATAGGAAGCCAGGTTATCAAGGGCTTCCATGGTCCCGTCAGAGAAATCATATCCCATACAACCATGAAAATGAATATCGGTTAGGCCCGGAATGGCATAACAGCCGGAAGCATCAAAAAGCCGGCCGTCCTTTCGCGCGTCCGTTTCGCTTGAAAAGCAACCGTTTGCAATATAGATATCTTTATCAACAAAATTACAGTCTTCTGTAAAGACACTGGCATTTCTGATGATCATAATTAATTCTCCTGCAATCCATTAAATATGGTTTTTAGCTGTTTGTCAATACAGGGGGCTTAGCTTGCTGGTCCACCGGACTATATGATAGAATAGGAAACGAGGTGAACTGCCGTGATGAAATGGAATAAAAAGAAAATCTGCATACTGGTGGCTGTTGCGGCTCTGCTTCTCGTTGCGAATATCTGCCGTCTCATAGGTAATTGTGGAATATATAAAAAGCAAGCCGGTCTGATACGCTCGTTCCTTTACATTGTCCTGTTTGCTACATGGGGACTTTCAGCGTACAGCCGTATCATTCAGCCCGTGACAAGACGGTATTTGTCGGAGATTGCATTTTTGATGGTGTTCTGGTTTGTTATTAGGTCGCTGAAATTTCACATTGTTTCTTCGGAACTCTATCCGAATATTACGCGGTATCTCTGGTATCTGTATTATCTGGCAATTCTGTTTATCCCTCTGCTGGCGGTGTTTGTGGCCATATCGATCGGAAAGTCGGAGAACTACCGTTTGTCAAAGAAAGCTACACTCTTATACATACCCACAACAGTCCTGTTCCTGCTGGTGATCACCAATGATCTGCACCAGCTTGTGTTCACTTTCCCGAAGGATGCAGTTGTGTGGACGGATGATAAATATGGGTATACCGTTGTTTATTACTTTTTGATCCTATGGCTGTTCTTCTGTGCCTTGACCATGTTTACCGTAATGTACAAAAAGCGCAGAGTGTCCGGAACCAAGAGAATGATCCTGTTGCCCTGCATTCCGCTTGTTGCTTTGGTATTTTATTTGATCCTGTATTTCTTCCGTATAGAGTGGCTGCAATTTATTGCCGGAGATATGACGGCTGTCATGTGTCTGATGTATGCCGCAACCCTTGAAATCTGTATCCAGTGCGGATTTATTCAGGCAAACACGCATTACATGGAGTTGTTTGACGCCTCCACCGTAGGCGCTCAGATTACCGATAAGGAATATCATGTTCTCCGATCCTCCAGGGCGGCAAAGGATATGGATACAAAAGTACTTTGTCAGACAGCCCGGGGCCCGGTTATGCTAAATGATGGTATTCGGCTTTCCGGTGCACCGATCCGGGTCGGGCATGTAGTCTGGACGGAGGATATATCACCGCTGCTGAAAGTATTGGACGAGCTGGAGGAAGTAAAAGAAAATCTGGAGGACAGTAACACCATTCTGGAAGAAGAACACGCTCTCAAGAAGCGCGAAGCACACATTATGGAGCAGGACCGGCTTTATACCATCATACAGCGGGACACAGCACATCAGATCAGATTGCTGGATCATATGATTGAGCAGGTGGAAACGGTCACTCGTGATGAGGAGCGCAAACAACTGCTGCGGAAAATGCTGGTTATTGGTGCCTACTTAAAACGGCGCAGTAATCTGGTCTTTCTGGCTGACAAGTCCTCTACGCTGGATGCAAAGGAGCTTGCTCTTACCCTCGGAGAGTCTCTGGACAATCTGGAAACCTGTGGGATTTCCTGTGGCTTTCAAATGGACCTGAAGGAACCTGTTTTGTCTGATCAGATGATTGCTATGTATGACTTCTTTGAAAAAGTTGTGGAACGTTCTCTTGACTGTACCTACAGTATTACCGTCTATGCAGGGAAAACAGATGATTTCCTGTTCCTGCGTGTGAATACAGACGCTGATACTGATTTCTCCGATCTTGCCTCGGGTATGGTTAAGACAGAGCGGGATGAGGATGAGGAATGGCGGCTCACCCTTCGCCTGAGCATAGGAGGTGGTGACCAATGAAACGATTTATGAGAAATTCCGTGAAGGAAGCCTTTGACAATCTGCCCAGTGGTGTTTGCTTCTTTGACAAAAACGGAATTCTGACCCTGTGCAATCATCAGATGTACCGTCTGTTTTATGCGCTGACCGGAAGAGATCTGCAAAGCCTGCCGGAAATGCTGGAGGTTCTTAAGGAGAGTACCCCGGCCGGGCAGAAAGAAAATCAGGTATTTTTATTGGATGATGAAAGTGCATGGCGTTTCACACTGGAAACTGTAACCACACGGGATGAAAATATCTATACGCAGGTCATGGCCTCCGATGTTACCGAATTGTATCGCAGAAAGAAGGAACTGGAACAGGATAACATTGCACTTGCAGAATACGCCAAGCGGATGAGGCGTCTCTCCGCCGATATTATCACGGTGATCCGTGAGGAAGAGATTCTGAATATGAAAATGCGGGTCCATGATGATATTGGCAGGAGCGTGATCTCCACCAGGCGTTTCCTGCAACAGAACAGACCGATGGAAGAACTGGATCTGACTGTGTGGAAGAATGCGATCAGTCTGTTAAAGCATGACAATGAACTTTCAGAAGAAGGAGATGCTGTTGCAGGTCTTATGAGCGCAGCCTATGGTATCGGCATCAAAATCATTATGGATGGGGAGTTGCCGGAAAACACTACTGCAGCCGGAGTTCTGCTTGCTGCCATACGGGAGTGCATGACTAATGCGGTGCGTCATGCGGGGGCCAAAGAACTGTATGTACACCTGACCGGTGACGAAAAAACAGTATCTGCGGTTATCACCAACAATGGTGCTGCACCGGAGGGCGAAGTCGTTGAAGGTGGCGGCCTGACTTCCCTGCATCTTCGTGTCAGAAAATATGGAGGAACAATGCAGGTCAGATATGCACCTCGATTTGAAATGACGGTATCTGTTCCGGCAGAATTGGAGGAAAACGGATGATAAATGTATTGATTGTGGAAGATCAGCGCATGATGCGCGAAACAATGGAAAATTACATCCGGCAGACAGCAGGGTACCGACTTGCCGGTTCTCTGACCGGAGCCGGTCTTGCGGAAAGCTTCTGCATGTCAAACCAGGTAGAGCTCGTACTGATGGATGTGTGCACGGAAAATGATGAGAGCGGCTTTGAAGCCACAAAAAAGATCAAAGCACGTTTCCCCAAAATCAAGGTCATCATTGTCACATCCATGCTGGATGCAGGGTATCTGAACCGGGCAAGAGAGGTGGGCGCAGACAGCCTCTGGTATAAGGATATCAGTCAGGTGGAGCTGATGAAGGTGGTAGAGCTGACAATGAGCGGTAAATCTGTCTATCCGGACAAGACACCGGAGGTTAGGATCGGCAATGCTTCCAGTTATGAATTCAGCGAAGCGGAAATA
>JAHAYJ010000037.1 GCA_018384375.1 Lachnospiraceae bacterium | reverse complement strand
CGTCTCCACATTCGCCGTCCAGGGGAACTGGTCAACCGCCACAGCCTTCTCCGCCACATATCCATTTTCCAGAAAAACCTCCAGATCCCTTGCAAGACTGGTAGGCTTACAGGAAATATAGACAAGTCTGTCGATACCATATCCGATGATCTTCTTCAAGGCCTTGGGATGGATGCCGTCCCTGGGTGGATCCAGGATAATCAGATCCGGCTTTTCCTCAATTTCATCCAGAACCTTCAGCACATCCCCTGCAATGAATTCACAGTTATGTAAACCATTCAGCTCTGCGTTTTTTTGGGCGGCCTCCACCGCTTCCTCCACGATCTCCACTCCGATCACCTTCTTTGCAGCAGGCGCCATGAGCTGGGCGATGGTCCCGGTTCCGCTGTAAAGATCAAAGACCACCTTCTCCGGCTTCTTCGTTTCCCCATCCGCGTTCAGATCGCCGATATAATCTCTCGCCGTTTCATAGAGCACCTCTGCCCCGAGGGAGTTGGTTTGAAAGAAAGAAAACGTGGAAATCTTGAACTTCAATCCCAGCAGCTCCTCATAAAAATAATCCTGCCCGTAGAGAATATCGGTGCGATCACTCTGCACCACATCCGCAACGGAGTCATTCACAATATGGAGAATGCCCGTTATTTTGCCTACCAGATTAAGATCTAATAATTGATTCTTCCATTCCTCCAATCTTGCCGTTTCCTCCCCCTGTAAGCCGTCAAGCTGGGAGGTCGTGACAAGGGCAACCAAAATTTCGCCGGTTTTTGTTGCCTTACGGACAAGCAGGTGGCGTAGATATCCCTCATGCCGCAGTCTGTGGTAAAAAGCGGTTCCGCCAAAATAATTTCTTGTAAGGGTAAGAATTTCCCGATAATCTTCATCCACAATCCGGCATTCACTGACGGTTACAATATCATAAAAGCTCCCCCGCTTATGCATTCCGAGAGCCAGTGGTCCGTCCTTATATTCATCTCCAAAGGAAAACTCCATCTTGTTGCGATAGGAGAGTTGTCTGGGACTTCCCTTGATCCCCTCAAAGCACCACTCCTGCTCCTGCCCTGCAAGTGCATGGCTAAGAAGCGTATGCACCTGTGTTTCCTTGATCCTAAGCTGTTCTTCATAGGGCAGAGAAAGATAGGTACAGCCTCCGCAATCCCCGAAATGGGGGCAGGGACTGCCTACCTCAAGTGATGAATTCTCTTCAACCTGGAGGAGTCTGCCTTCTGCTCTTCCGTTCCGCTTTTTGCTTACCACAAATGTCACCTTCTGTCCCGGCAGTACATTCTTCACCGTGCAGCTTCCTTCATCTGTTATCACAATTCCCTTATTAGGAAAATCTACCCTCTCTACGATTCCCGTTAAAACCTGTCCCTTTTTCATGTTGACTGCTCCTATTTCCCTGAAACATAAAATCGGGATGTACACTTGTGCACATCCCGCAACTTCCTTCTCTGTAATTAAGAAAATTCTTTTCTATTACCTAAGCGGTCGGCTCCTCCGACTTCTCTTACTCACCGGATTTTTCGGATTCTTCTGTGTCGCTCTCTGCCTCATCTTCCTCATCCTCAAAGAAGTCGTCCTCAAAATCATCCTCAAAGTCATCATCGAAATCTTCCAGATAATCCGGCGTCAGATAACGATATACGGCATAGGCAATACCTGCCACAGCAGCAACCACACCGATTGCAGCGAAAATCCAAAGAATCGTGTTGTTTCTCTTCTTTTCTTCCTCTTTGCGATTCCAGTAATCCTTCAAATCCTTAATATCATGGGTCTTCACAAAATCCATTAATTCTTCAACCTTGCTCCATGTATTCATATCTGTAAGCCTCCCTTTTTGTAATTCTTTCCTGTTTGCACTTCCGAATCCAAAGTCTTTGAAATAGTATTTCCCTCTTGAATTATAATATAACATTTATAAGCTGAATTTACTACCAAAAATTGAAAATTTTAAAAACTTTTAGATCTTGATCAGCTTTGCAAACGCTGCATACATGATCTTCTGCCCGGCATCGTCAAAATCTACCGTAACCTTGTAATCCCTGGGGCCCGGTTCTAAGTCCGTGACTGTTCCTTCACCGTATTTCACATGCTTTACCCGGTCTCCGATATCATAGTCCGGCTTTCCGCCTGTAACAGCTCCCAACCCCTTACTGATCCCTGCTGCGCTTAAGGCTCCCAGACCTCCTCCTGCAATAAAGGGCTTGTTTTCTGCGGCCGTTCTCTTCGGTGTCAGGATTGCCTTGGGCCTTGAAATGGAAGACTGCTCCTCCTCTATCCGGAATTTGGAGACAGGCGGTCTGTTATCCATCAGTTCCTGCGGGATTTCTTTTACAAAACGGCTCACCGCATTCATCTGCGTCTCACCGCGTACCATCCGCATTCTCGCATAGGTTAAGGTCAGATCGTCCTTTGCCCTGGTAATTCCCACATAGGCAAGTCTCCTCTCCTCCTCAATCTCATCAGGATCATCCGCTACGATAGTCATATAGCTTGGGAAAATACCATCCTCCATCCCTGCCAGATATACATGGGGAAATTCCAATCCCTTTGCACTGTGAAGTGTCATCAAAAGAACTCTGTTACTGCCATTCTCCACATGGTCGATATCCGCTACCAGCGCAACCTCCTCAAGGAATTCTCCCAGCGTCGGCTGATCATAGGTTTCCTCGAAGGAAACAATCTTACTGATCAATTCATCTATATTTTCAATTCGGTTCTGCGCATCCTCCTCATCGGCGGCCTCCAGCTCCTGCACATAGCCTGTTGTTTCTATGATATCCTTGATTAAGTCCCCCAAGCCGTAATACTCCAGCTTGCTTCGAAAGCCCTGGATCATATTCACAAAGGGCTTCAATTTAACCGCACTTCTTCCAAGCTCTGCAATCTCGTCTGCCTGGCGCAAAGCGTCATAAAAGCTGATTTCATGCAGATCGGCATAGTCCTGTACCTTGGCGATGGTAGAGGCTCCAATCCCCCTCTTGGGAATGTTGATGATGCGCTTTACTGCCAGATCATCCCGCCCATTATCGATGGTCTTCAGGTAGGCAAGCAGATCCTTGATTTCCCGTCTGGCATAGAAATTGGTTCCTCCCACCACATCATAAGGAATACCGCTTCCGATAAACTGTTCCTCCAAAAGACGCGCCTGGGCATTCGTCCGGTAGAGCACAGCGCAGTCCCCATAATCCGCAATTGCCTCTCTCTTCTTGCGCGCCACGTCCCCTGCAATGAATTCTGCCTCCTCATAGGCATTATCAAACTGCCGGAAGTGAATGCGGCTTCCCTCGCCCTTGTCCGTCCAAAGGGTTTTGTTCTTTCTTCCTTTATTATTGCGGATCACCGCATTGGCGGCATCCAGTACATTCTGGGTAGAACGGTAATTCTGCTCAAGACGGATCACCTCTGCTTCCGGGTAAACCGATTCAAAGTCCAGGATATTTCTGATGTTTGCTCCCCTGAACTTGTAAATAGACTGATCATCATCTCCCACAACACAGAGATTGTGATGGTCATCCGCCAGAAGCCTTATCAGTTCAAATTGTGCTGTGTTGGTATCCTGATACTCATCTACCATGATATATTTGAAACGCCGTTGATAGCTTCCAAGGACCTCACGATCCGCCTTAAAAAGCTCCACCGTCTTCATAAGCAGATCATCAAAATCCATGGCATTGCTCTTTTTGAGAGTTGCCTGATACTCCCGGTATGCCATTGCAATTTTCTGTTTCCGATAGTCTCCCAGCGTGCCAAGCTCGTATTCCTCGGGGGAGATCAACTCGTCCTTTGCGGAGGAAATCGCCGCAAGAATAGTTCTCTCCTTCAGCATTTTGGTGTCAATCTGAAGACGCTTGCAGATCTCCTTCATGACTGATTTCTGATCATCCGTATCATATATGGTGAAATTATTGTCATACCCCAATCTGTCAGCATAACGCCTTAGGATTCTCACACAGCTGGAATGAAATGTAGTGATCCAGATACTGTCGGAGCCTATTCCCACAAGGTTTTCCACACGTTCCTTCATCTCTCCGGCGGCCTTATTGGTAAACGTAATCGCCATGATGTTCCAGGCATTTACTCCCAGTTCATCTATCAGATACGCAATTCTGTGAGTAAGCACTCTGGTCTTTCCCGAGCCAGCTCCCGCAAGCAGCAGGACCGGTCCCTCTGTGGTAAAAACACCCTTTTTCTGCTGTTCATTTAAGGTATCATAAATACTCATTCCCAAAAAAACTCCCTTTATTGTACTTCTGCAATATTGCTGAAGCTCCATGCATAGAGATTCAGCTCTACAATGGGCGTACCGCAATATTCACACACCTTGCTTCCGGTTCCGGAAATCGGTGCCCCACAGTTTGGACAATTAAGGCCAAGTGCAAAATCACGCTCCTCTTCCACCAGCGCCCTGTCCTGAATATAAATAACATCGGTATTGTATTTAGACTGTGTCAGCATATCCTCCCGGCCCTCCAACAGCTTCCCGTTTTCGTCCTTTAAGGTATGGTAATATTGAAGAGCGGTCTGGAAGGTGATGATACATCTTCCGTTTCTCTTTTTATAGTCGGATATCTCTGTCCGATGAAGCTTAATGCTATCATATCTTTCTCTGGTTCCGTTCCCCTTCAGCATGCTGATCCGCATTTCCAGCTTGTCATGCAGCTCCTGGTTTCCCTCCTTCAAAAGACCCGGATTCATTCCCGTTACTGCCAGCAGATAAGAAGTCAGGGCATTTTCAGCCCTGACCTTCATTTCATCATACTGGAATTCAGGAAAATCTTTTTTGATCTTGGGAAGATACAGACTGGTCATTGCCGCAACCGATTTCGGAGTAGAGGCATATTCCTGCTCTACCTGACGAAATCCTTCCCTGATATCTGATGTGCCGAAAGCATCCTGGGAAAATTTCCGAACCGCATGCTTGATACGCCAGACACCATAGGCCACGCAGCCAATCACGACCAGCATCAGAACCAGAATAATAATGATTCCCGCCATGGCTGTATACATAGTTACTTTTCCTTCCTGTCATCCGTTCTGCACGATTGCTTAAGAATTAAGCCATGCAATCAGCGCAATAATCAAGATAATACCTGCTATGGTAATGATCACCTTCGGGATCGAAATCGGAGTCTTGCCGGATACCTTACCGGTCTGCCCGTTTACCATGAACTGATATACCTTGTCCTTGTATTTATAGCTGGATATCCACACCGGCAACAGCAGATACTTATAGGTCAAACCGCTGAATACCGTTTCCACTGTGAGGTTTCTCACATGATCGGCATCTTTTTCTTTACGAATCTTGCCGGAAATATTGTCCCGCAGCTTTCCCTTGATCACATCCTTGGCCATCTCCCAGGCTTCCTTGACACCAACTGCATAGCGCTCTGCCGCAAAGCCGGCCACATACTCAGGCTTGTAAGCCTTATTTTCAGCTGTGCGGAAGGGTTCAATTCCCATCAGCATGGATTGATTATGATTGGTTGTCGCACAGATCAATTCATCATCAAAATCTTCCGCATATTGTCCTTTGGTAGGATACCAGGTGGTTTCCGTATGCTCCTGGCCGTCAGAACCTTTTACCCGCTTATCCTTACCATACTCTCCGCTGTACTGTGACTTTGTCTTTGCATCAAAGGTCCAATAGGGAAGGTAAACCCCCTTAAAATGCTTTGCCTTGGCACTTTCCTTTGCGAGCTTGGGACAAAACCATTTCTTTTTGATCCAGGCCTTAAACAATTCCGAAGCCTTTTGATCTGTAATCTGAAAGGGTACTACACCGCCCGGTGCCATTGTCTTCTGGTCGGATGCCTCCATCACCTGATTGGAGCCACAAAACGGACATACTGCGGAGATCTCCAACGCATCATATACGGACTCCGCCCCGCAGGCCTTACAGATGACCGTTTTCTTCTCTGCACCCCAGTTACAGTTTTCAACATGATCCGCACTGGCAAGATCAAGCTCCTCGGCTACGCCGGGCTCCTCCTCATTCACCGGAATGCTTTCTGTATGGCCGCAATAAGGACAGGTTAAGCCGCCTGTTTGGGGGTCAAAATCCATGACCCCGCCACAGCTCGGACATTTCTTGTCAGTTTCTTCCATCGTAGATACTGTCTTAGTATCCAGATTTGTATCAAATTCGCTCATCCCTCTTCCTCCGTAATATTCTGATTACTGAACATCACTGTCGTCAAAGGGATCTCCGCATTCAGGACAGAACTTAGGAGGATTCTTCGGATCTTCCGGCTCCCATCCACACTTGTCACATTTATACAAAGGTGCGCCTGCAGGCTTCTTTGCGCCACATTCTGAGCAGAACTTTCCTTTGTTCACTGCGCCGCAGGCGCAGGTCCAGCCTTCCTCTGTGGGCTGTGGTGCACCGCACTCGGAGCAGAATTTACCGGTGTTACCGCTCTTGCCGCAGGCACAGGTCCAACCGCCGTTTGCAGGAGCTGCCTGAGGCGCAGATGCAGGTGCCGGAGCCGGCTGTGCTGCCTGCTGGGCTGCTCCCATCTGGAACAGCTGCTGTGCATTCATACCGCCTGCCTGGTTCGCCATATTCATTCCTGCAAATGCCATCATAGGGCCTGTGGAAGTGTTGGAAGCTGCTGCCTTCATAGCCTCTGCCTGAGCACCAACCAGTGTCGCTGCTGCCATATTCGGGTTACGCAGCACTGCACTTCTTTGCAGTTCCTTGATCATTGCCTCGTCTTCCTCGGATGCCTTCATGGCATTGATACCGAAGGAAACAATCTCGATTCCGCGAAGTCCTGCCCATTTTTCGGAAAGTACTTCGTTCAACGCATCAGCCAGCTCCATGGTATGAGCGGGAACTGCACTGTAACGGATGCCCATTGCCGAAATCTTTGCAAAAGCTGGCTGCAGTGCTGTCATAAGCTCTGTCTTTAACTGACTGTCAATTTCGCTTCTCTCATAATCCTCTGTCACATTACCGCAAACATTGGTATAGAACAGAAGGGGATCTGTAATCTTGTAGGAGTATTCTCCGTTGCATCTGATAGAAATGTCGATATCAAGTCCTATGTTCTGATCTACTACACGGAAGGGAACCGGATTGGCTGTTCCGTATTTATTTCCCATGATCTCCTTGGTATTAAAATAGTAAACCCTCTGATCCTTTGCAGTATCACCGCCAAAGGTAAAACGCTTGCCCACGGTTGCAAAGGTCTTCTTAATGTTATCTCCCAGATTACCGCAGAACAAGCTGGGTTCAGAAGATGTATCATATTTGAATTCTCCGGCTTCCGCACAGAATTCCACTACTTTTCCCTGATCCACAATGATCATGCACTGTCCTTCATTCACAGCGATGATGGAACCATTAGAAATAATGTTATCTTCTCCATTGTTATTTCCGCCGCTTCTTTTGCTGGTGCGCTTTTTGCCTTTGGTAACCAGAACGTCAGCTTCAAGAGAATCGCAATAGAAATACTCCTCCCACTGATCCGCGATTACACCACCAACAGCACTGGTAACTGCTTTAATTAAACCCATATTATTATCCTCCTTATTTTCCCGGGACAATTCCCATTTAAAATATTATAGCTTATTTTGTCATGTGTTGTCTATAAAAACAGTAATACGGACAAGCGACTTTTTCCCATATTTTTCATAAAATAATACCATCAGCTGCCGGCACGCTTATGTACCGGTCAAATTATCAAATGGAGGATATTATGAAAAAAACAGTAACGATTCTACTTACCGCCCTGCTGACTGCAGTTTCCTTACTTGGATGCGGAGGAAAGAGTGTATCTGTACAGGAAGGAAATTCTGCTTCCTCTCTTCGGAAAGTCACACTGAATGAAGTGGCACATTCCGTGTTTTATGCCCCCCTTTATGTATCCATTGAGGAAGGTTACTTCAAAGACGAAGGGATCGACTTAACTCTGGTCACCGGCTTTGGCGCAGATAAGACCATGACGGCGGTTCTGACCGGAGAAGCAGATATCGGCTTTATGGGCAGCGAGTCCACTATTTATACTTATGCGGGGAACACGGATGATTATGTCGTAAACTTTGCACAGCTGACACAGCGCGCCGGCAACTTTCTCGTATCCAGACAGCCCATTGATGATTTTCACTGGGATATGCTGAAAGGTTCCACTGTCCTGGGCGGCCGTGCAGGTGGTATGCCCGAAATGGTATTTGAATTTATCCTAAAGAAAAATGGAATTGAGCCCGAAACTGACCTGACCATCGATCAGAGTATTGATTTTGGTTCTACAGCAGCAGCCTTTTCCGGAGGACAGGGAGACTTTTCCGTTGAGTTTGAACCGCATGCCACCTCCCTGGAGAAGAAGGGAGACGGTTATGTGGTTGCTTCCCTGGGCGAGGAATCCGGCTATGTACCCTACACGGCATTCAGTGCCAAAAAAAGCTACATTGATGCAAATCCCGAGTTGATCCAGGCATTTACCAATGCCCTGCAAAGAGGCATGGATTATGTTGCCACCCACACACCTGAAGAGATTGCATCAGTCATCGGTCCGCAGTTTGCCGAAACCGACTCCGCTACGCTCACTGCCATCATCACCCGCTATCATGAACAGGACACCTGGAAAACCGATCTGATCTTTGAAGAAGATGCCTTCATACTCCTGCAGAATATTCTTGAAGAAGCCGGGGAACTTCCGGCTCGTGTCCCTTACGCAGATCTCGTAACTACGGACTTTGCAAAAAAAGCAATTGAAAACAAATAGAAAATTAGCAAAAAATGTGCACCATTCCGGTGCACATTTCAGACTGTAGACAAAGCGGCTCTTGGATTTACATCCCAGAGCCATTTTTCTTTTATCAAACGAATTGTGTTCAAAATAGAAATTTTCCGGGTTTTTCTTCCCTCCGGCAATCCCCATTTTGCCTTT
>JAHAYJ010000033.1 GCA_018384375.1 Lachnospiraceae bacterium | reverse complement strand
GTTAAACCTTCTGGCTTTTCTTTAACCGTTTCTTTACTGTTTTTAGGTTGAAATCTCTTCGACTTCTGTTCTCTGAATTTTCTCTTGAATTTTCAGGGTTGCATTGCTGTTCATTTGTCAAGGTTCTGTTGCTTGTGCTTGGATTTATCACCCGCAACGAAATTTACTATATCATTCTCAAGAAACAATGTCAACACTAAATTTAAAAAAATTGTAGAATTTTTTACACATTTTTATTTGTAATAAAAAAAGCCCGTTTTATGGGCTTTTTTGTTATTATAAAATCAGTTTATTCCTTTAATTCAGTGAAATTGTAGCAGAATTGTCTACATTTTTCATTTTTAACTGTAAAGTTCCGATTTCTGTGGCCTTTTCATCCGGCACCTCGCATACAAGCACCAATTCAACACTCTCTCCCGCTGCAAGCGTTCCACTGTAGTATGCCATATCATCCAGCAGCATTGTAGTTAAAGTATTTTCTTCCATTCCATCTATATTAACTTTATACCTGGTCTGTCCCTTTGTCATATCAAGCTCAAGTTCTTCACCGGAAATATTTTTTACAAGGAACTTCAGCACAAGGAGCTTGCTTCCTTCCGTAGCACTCATATAGAAATAAACCTCATCACCTGCTTTTGTCTCAGGATAAGAGCTTACCGTTTCATAACCATCATATGCTATTTCAACGCCATCAAGATTCAGGAAGGACTCTATGGAAATATTTTGTGATTCTGCCTCTCCTGTATTGTCAATTATTGTTATGCTGTCATTTGTTACGCTTTCTTCCGGATTTGTATTCTGTTCTTCCTCTACAACCTCGTTTTCTTCCGGGCTTTCATTTTGTATTTCTTCGGGTTCCGGTTCCAGTTTAAGGACCGTTAACTTAGATTGATAGTTTGTATCATACTTAAGCAATTCACTTGCTGCATATTCTACAACCAAGTCCTGCTGCTGTTCTGTCATATCCGGTATCCTATTGCCACAGCCGGTCAGACAACATCCCACGATAGCTACCGCCAAAACTCTTATCCAACTCTTTTTCATTTAAGCCCTCCATTCGTTTCCAGCTCTCTTCTTTTCTTATCCATGTTTTTTTCCAACAATATATATATGAAAGAAATGCTCAATGCCAAAACCCCAACCACGAGGAAAACGATCATTCTGTAAATCATTTCCACTTCCCTGAAATCATACAGAACCAGCTTACCGCAAACAAAAATTGCCATGACCAGTCCACAGATTCGTTCTGTTTTATCCTTCTGTATAAATCCAATGCCAACACAGCCCAGTGCTATAGCCATTAGAATTATGCTTACGATTACCGGTGTGGGGAAATGTCCAAGGAAAGAATATACTGTCAAAAATCCTGCCACAACCATGTATTTTCTTTTCAGAAATAAATTAAATTTCTTTCTGAACATAACCAGAATGGCTACCGTTCCAAGTACCATCATCACCGCTGATAATATGTAGTCCCTGCGTGATATTGCTGTCATACAATATAATGCTGAAAATACTACACAGACAACATTGTATGCCATCTGCTTTTTGCCCTTGAGCCATGGAATATGATTAAACGCCATAAAGAACAGCAGTAAAATTGTCACGCTTATCGGATACAGCCATTTGCTGTCCAATCCGAAATCATCAAAGAAATAATTACATTGGCTCCACCAAATCAAAAGTATGCTTACAGTAATCACAATTTCATGGTAAATATGCATATCTCTGATACGAAGCGCTGACAGAAAAAGTGCTCCTGCAAGCAGCCAGCAATACCAGTAATCGGAAAGCCATAAGCCCATAATTCCTGTCCAAATAACCGTAATGCAGTCAAGCACCATTAATTCCTTATTCGCATTCAAAAGCTTTGTCAGCAACAATGCAGCAATCAAAGCAATGATTACTTCTGCATGAAGTTCTGAGAAAGAGCTTAATAGCAAAACAGCTCCAACTATATAATATATCTGAGCCCATCTTCTGCCATCCTCCCTGTTCCAAAACAGAAACGCCAAAATGCAGATAACCATCACCAGCATTTCTGCTATGATATGTACAAAAAGAGCGTTTATGGATGACGTCTTTATCGAAGGCCCGAAATTTCCTACCAGGAAAAGAATAAAAAGGCAAAGCCCGTTTCCAATGCAGGTAAATACAAATAGTAAGGAAGTGTTCTCTTCTCTGCATTGCTTATAGGCCATAATGCTGATAAATGCAAAGGATGATATTACAAATCCAACAAGATAAACAGCCGCAAAGCCTTTTGACCATGCCATTCCCGTAAGCAACGCGGTGAAAATAACATTGACAACAATATGTACAATATTTATTATATCACGATTCTTCCGATTCTGTAAAAAAGCACTGAATGTATTAATAACAAAGAGCATTCCCACTATCACAAGGAAATTTAACTCTGTTTCAAAGCCTTTTACAGGAAAAAAACAAATATAGCATCCCATCAGACTGATCAGCCTGATGGCCGCAGAATCCTTCTTATAGCCTATCAAAATAGTCCCTAATGCAATAAGAACTGTAATTGTCAATGCAATAATACCATTTATGGTATGAAGCACCAAATAGTTAACTATATTAGCTATATATAGCCCGCCGATCCCAATACCGGTAATCACGTGAGAAAATTTCTGCATTCTTTTTCTTAAAATAATTTCCGAAATAAGCACCAGAATCATTGCAGCTGCATACAAGGAAATTCCCTGTCCGAAGCCATTCAAAAAATGAAAGCTGAAAATAACAAAAGCGGTCAGAACAAACAAGGCACCAATCAGACTAAACACATGAATTCCGATTTTAAACTCAACTGTATTATTCTTAGCCCCCTTCCTGCCGTTCACTTCCTTTGGCTGCACTGAAGGGACTGCATATATCCGTTTATCAGTCCCTGCCTGACCGGTACTTGCCTGTGCCATACGTTGTTTATATTGTTCATAGCTGCGCTGTGCTTCTCTCTCCACCTGTTGTGGTGTTGCCTTACCGTTTTCCAGATCCTTCAGCATCTGCGCTAGATAGCGATCATAATATGGTTCCCTGGATATCTCCATCAGTTGGTGGATTCTTGCTTTTGCGCGTTCTTTACTTTCTAACCGCTCAGCTTCTTTTCTGAGTAATGCAGCGCGATCAAGGTCACTCAGTCCTTGGTTGTTTCCTTCATTTATTGTATTCATCGTTTTCCTCTTATACACGTTTCAGCTAAAATTTCTTGCATCTGACAGCTCCAGTTCAAACCAGAACTCCACGCCATTATCATAATTAATAACTCCGAACTTCTGGTTCATAGACTCCATGATCGCTTTTACAATGGAGAGGCCAACTCCACTTCCACCATAAGCTCTGGTTCTTGCCTTATCTACTTTGTAAAACTTTTCCCATATATGCGCGATACTGTCTTGTGGAATCGGCTGTCCGGAATTAAAGACTGAAATACGCACATTTTTTTCTTTTAAGATTAATTTTACATCAATGACCTTGTCTCCTGCAACATGATTCATTGCATTACTAAAATAATTACCAAAAACTTCCTCTGTCATAAATTCATCTGCCCATACATGTATCGGCGGATAATCTTTCATCTGAACAGTAATTTCTTTTTGTCTGCATAAAATTTCCACAGATTGCAGATAGGTTTTAATCAATGCCGTAACATCAAAACGCTCCATGGTAATTGTATCATTTCCAAACTCCAACTGATTCAGTGTCAAAAGCTTTTTCACCATATTGTTCATCTTAGAAGCTTCATCCATGATCACTTCGCAATAAAAATCTCTGCTTTCGTCATCATCATTGATTCCTTCCTTTAACCCCTCCGCATAGCCTTGAATTAAAGCAATCGGTGTTTTCAGTTCATGGGATACATTGGAAAGGAACTCCTTTCGCATCTCATCTATTTTATTTTTTTTCTCGATATCTCTCTGCAATTCATTATTTGCGCTTTTTAATTCCAAAATCGTATTTTCCAGGGTCTCTGATAGCTCATTGATATTTTTCCCGAGCAATGCAACCTCTGTTTTGCTGTTACCGGTGTATTTAGCATCAAAATCCAGGTGAATCATCCTCTCAGAAATCTGTGTAAGCTCCATAATCGGTTCTGTTACTTTCCTTGAAACCAACCAGATCACCAGTGCACTGACCAGAACCGAACCCATCCCTACGTATGCCAGAAAACGATTAGCTACTGCAACGCTTTGGCGAATGCTTTCAAGCGGGCTTCTGAAAAGGAACAAATTCCCATTATCCAGCACCCCCCACATATCTACATACTCCTGCTGTGTTCTTGCATCCCTGATAATATTCATTTCATACTTATCTTCTTTATATAAGATACGTCCATCGGCAAGGGTGCTTGGACTAAACAAGTAATCAAGCAGTTGGCGGCTGAGAATTTCGTAATCATTCATTGATGTTTTTAATGTTCTGGTCTCTGCATCCAAAATAATGATATTAATGTTATTCCTTCCGCAAATCATTTCAAACTCAATATCAAATGCATCCGAATCAATCTTTCCCTCATTCGACGCCTTGTTGATGATTGTATAAGCACTCAGCATTGCATTCTGCTTATTCTTCAAATAAAAATCTTCCAAAAATGTATTGTTGATAAACCAGCACAGTAAAATCGTTCCCGCCATCAGAAGACTGAATACCAATGTAAATTGTTTCCGAATAGAATATTTCATCTGGCTTTGCATAACAACATCACTCCGTGTCCTTTCTCAGCTTCTATCAGTTTATCATTTGTCTTCAAAAATAACAATAAATACACAAATGTTTCACAAACATATTCCTTAAGAAAGCCCTGTCAGCAAAAAACGACAGGGCTTTCTATATCATCTTTATTCACTTGAATAGGCAGTGGTTTCCATGATGTCAGCAACGTCTACTATTTCCGGTCCATCTGAAAAAGCCTCCGTATTATCTGCCACCTCCATGGGATCTTCATAGCTCTTTTCTTCTTCGTCCTTCCAAAGAGAATCATACTCTTCCTTATCTTTATTTCTCACCATTGCACCAATGCTTTTTGCAGACTGATATAGTTCCATGCTGTATTCCATCAATTTCTTTTCATCTGAAGCAGGTACGATGCCTCCCTTCATAATACGCCTTGCCACTTCCATGATCTTGCCAAGATCCTCTACATACTCTTCCATGGCTTCGCCCTGTTGTTCAGCTGAAACCATATTGGCTTTTGCTGCCCACTGTTCAGTCAGTGCACTCATATAATCCTGATACTCTGTCTGCTTCTTGTTTACTGCATCAATGGTCAATTCCAGCGTTGCAGCCTCATCTGCAAACCGATTCCGTCCGTTCTCGGTTGCCTCTATCTTTTTCTCAAGCTCCCGTTTTTGCTTTGAAAGCAAAAGTTTTTGCTCCTGATACTCTCTAATCTGCCCACCGTATATTTGCTTTGCTTCGCCGATCTTCATTTTAATCACGTCCTTTTGATTTATTCTGATACCTCCATGTATCCAAAAATTATATCGGTTTTTTCTTCATTTTATTAACTTATATTTGCCTTATACTATGAAAATTCATAATTATTTCATTGCTATTTTTACGAGCAGAGCCGCCATCTCGCGAAGCTGCTATGCAGCTTAGCTCGTAGCAGAGCCGCCATCTCGTGAAGCTGCAAAGCAGCTTCACTCGCCGTCGGTGCTGTCGCACAATAAAAAGCGCATCATTCATGCTCATGGAAGTAAACTTCCCTCGCATGAATGATGCGCTTTTTGCTCTGCTCGTAGCTAAACCTCCAATTTGTACCCCATGCCCCAGATGGTCTTAATCAAATCGCCCTTTTGGCCCATCTTGCTTCTAAGCTTTTTGACATGAGTATCAATCGTCCTGGCATCACCGAAATAATCATAGTTCCATACATTGTTGAGAATCTTCTCCCTGGAAAGTGCAATGCCCCGGTTTTCAAGGAAATAAGTTAACAGTTCAAATTCTTTATAGCTAAGCTCCACATCCTTACCGTCAATGGTAACACTGTGTGCCGACTTATTCAAAACTATACCGCCTGCTTCCAAAATTTCTTCCTCTCCCAGTTGGTTGGTGCGTCTTAGAATTGCTTCCACTCTCGCCACAAGAATTTTGGGGCTGAAGGGCTTTGATATATATTCATCTACACCAAGCTGAAAGCCCTGAAGTTCATCCCGCTCATCAGATTTGGCGGTGAGCATAATAATTGGGACTTTCGAGTACTGACGCACTTCACGGCAGACCTCCCAGCCATCCATTTTGGGCATCATGACATCCAGAATAATCAACGCGATATCCTTTTGTCCAAAAAAAATATCCAGTGCCTGACTACCGTCCTCCGCTTCTACCACTTCATAATTACTTTTTACTAAAAAATCCTTTACCAGCTTTCTCATTCTGGCTTCATCATCCACCACAAGAATTTTTAATCTATCCATAATTGTGTATTCCCTCCCGATCTCTTATCGTTATGCAGGGATCCTGATACTCCTGTAACCTTCAGTATAGACAAAAAATATGTTAAAAATGTGAAAACCCAAACCTATTTTTCTTCATAAATATCTTCATCTGCTTTCCATTCCAGTCCAAGCTCTGTTTCCTTCTGACGAACCAATTTTTCCCGTTCCGTCAGTTCCTGTTCCCAGGCAGCATACTGGTTTACAATTGCTTTTTTGTAATTCAGGATATTAGGGTTGTCGCTTTTAAGTGTTATCACAAACATGGCAACCACCAATACTCCCAAAAAGATATTAACAATTACGGAGGTTCGAAGCTTCTTTCGATCCGGACTAATTTTTCTGGAGGGCTTCACTCGTTCTCTTACCAGTGCTTCCATCGTACTTTGCTCTTTATGCGCAAAAGTAACATACAGTGGGATAGGTCTGATCCTTTCCTCCGGCACTCCCAGCTGTCTCAGTTCCTGCTGAAGCTGTTTCACATATTCCCAGCCTACCGGAGTTTCAAATATTCTTTCATCAAGGATCTTATCATAAACAGCCAGAATATTTTTTGTATTTTTTCCATTCAGTCTTTCTTCAAAATATTCCGCTTTTTTCTTTTCTGTTCTTGCCTGTTCTGCGTCCTCAAGAGAACCAAAGTGATAACCTTCTGCAAAAAAATCGTTATTATCGGTCATAATTATCCTCTCTCCAAAATCTAATATCTGCTTAGAAATAATAAAATACGCTATCTGAACTCCAGGTTCGGATAGCGCACATTCACTTCTCTTGCCGCTTTACATGTAAACCACTAAAGCAAATATATTTTTATAAACTGCTATTTGTACGCCCTTGAGTGGGTTCGCTGCTTTTGATTTTAGTGGATTAGGCGGGAGTCGAACCCGCGTCCAAAGACCCATTCCCTGTCCTTCTACTATCATAGTCGATTATTTCGGGAAACCCTCATTCCCTCCTAAACCAGGAAATCGACACCCCGGTTTATTCAGTAGCTTCATAATACGCCCACGGGTGCAAAGCTTAGCCCGTGTCGTTTCCTACATAGTCGATGCCCGGATTCTAATGTGTAGGTGCACTAGAGCGGACAGCTGCACTTAGGCAGCGTATGCTAATTCTGTATCAGCGTTTATATTTAGATTCGCGATTTAACGCATCGCCTGCGGATAGCTTCTCCAGCTGCAAGGCCCCTGTCGAAACCTTTACTAACCCAAATTCATTTATATTATAATAAAACTCTAGCGAAATTGCAACTTTAGTTCTTTTTCTGCTTCTCTCTTCTGGTCCTTCTTCGCAATGTCCTGTCTCTTATCGTAGAGCTTCTTACCTTTTGCAAGACCGATTTCAATTTTGGCTCTCCCATCCCGGAAGTATACCTGAAGTGGAACAATCGTATATCCCTTTTCTGCACTGTTTCCAATCAACTTGCGGATCTGCTGCTTGTGAAGCAGAAGCTTTTTCACCCGGAGCGGATCCTTATTAAAAATATTTCCTTTTTCATATGGACTAATGTGCATACCGTAAATATAGACCTCTTCCTTTTCAATTCGGATAAAAGCCTCCTTGATACTGCACTTTCCCATGCGCAGGGATTTCACTTCTGTTCCGTGAAGCACCAGTCCCGCTTCATATTTCTCTTCTATAAAATAGTCATGATATGCTTTCTTATTATTGGCTACCAGCTTCATTTCTTCTTTCGCCATCTTCATCCTCACTTTCCGGTGCAAGAACAAAATCTATACTCTTTTGCAGATAGTCCACACCGTCGACCATAATTCTAATTCTCTGTCCCAGCTTATAGCATCTGCCGGTATCTCTTCCAATCATTTCATAGCTTTCCTCGCTGTAATAATAATAGTCACCTGCAAGTCTTGAAATGTGAATCATTCCCTCTACCGTATCCGCAAGTTCAACATAAATTCCCCATGCGGTAATACCGGAAATAACGCCTTCAAATATCTGACCAATCTTATCCTCCATATACTGAACCTTTTTAAGCTTTTCCGTTTCACGCTCAGCTTCATCGGCTCTCCGTTCCATTTCCGAAGAATGCTTTGCCACCTGTGGAAGAATTTCCTGATAATGTGCAATCCGATTCTCTAATAGCCTTCCTCGAAGCTGCTCTTTAATGATCCGATGAATCTGCAGATCCGGATATCTTCTGATTGGTGAAGTAAAGTGACAGTAATATTGGCATGCCAGCCCGAAGTGTCCTGTGCAGTCCACCGTGTACTGCGCCTTCTTCATGCTGCGAAGGGTCAGTCTGCTGATCAGTGCTTCCTGGGGAGTTCCCTCAATTTTACCTAAAAGCTTCTGGATTTCCTTGGGATGGATTTCATTGTCTCCGCTCTTCACTTTAATAAAGTACCCAAAGTTATTGATAAAGGTTGCCAGCTTCATCACCTTTTCGGGATCCGGATTATCATGAGTACGATAGATAAAGGGGGCTTCCAGCCAGTAAAAATGCTGTGCTACTGTCTCATTGGCAAGGAGCATAAAATCCTCGATAATCTTCGTTGCGGCGTTTCGCTCGTAAGGCTTAATCGATAATGGTTTTCCATCCCGATCAAGAATGATCTTGCTTTCCGGGAAATCAAAATCAATGGAGCCACGCTTCTTGCGCTTTTCCCTGACTATATCAGCAAGCTCCTTCATCAAACGGAACATGGGTACCAGAGGTTCATAGCGCTTTATTGTTTCCGGATCACCATCTAAAATCTTATTCACATCCGTGTAGGACATTCTCTGATTCACATTGATCACAGTCTCTGCAATCTCATAGCCTGTAACCGTTCCCTTTTCATCAAGAGTCATCAGGCAGCTAAGTGCCAGTCTGTCCTCTCCCATATTTAAGGAACAAATTCCGTTGGAAAGTGTATGGGGAAGCATCGGAATCACCCGATCTACCAGATACACGCTTGTTCCACGCTCAAGTGCCTCCCTGTCAAGGGCTGAATTTTCCTGCACATAATTGGTCACATCTGCAATGTGTACCCCAAGATAATAGTTTCCATCCTTCTTCTCAAGGCTGACTGCATCATCCAGATCCTTAGCATCTTCTCCGTCAATCGTGACCATCTGAACATGCCGAAGATCCTTTCTGCCTTCCCGATCGGCATCGGAAACATCCTTAGCCACACGCTGTGCCTGATTCAAAACCCGCTCCGGAAAATCCACCGGCAAATCAAAGCCTTTTATAATTGATAGAATATCTACCCCGGGATCATTTACATGTCCTAATATCTCGACAATCTTACCCTCAGGCTTATGCTTACTGTCACCGTAATCAGTCAGCTCTACAACTACCTTATGCCCCGTTACCGCTCCTTTAGACCTCTCCTTCGGTACAAAAATGTCAGAAGCAATTTTTTCATTGTCCGGAATGACAAATCCAAAATTTCCTGCTTTATCAAAGGTTCCCACCAGGCTCGTAATTCCATGAGATAGAACAGCAGTTATTCTGGCCTCCTGACGTTTACCGCTCTTTCCTTTTAAGAGTTCTACAGTAACTATGTCCTTATGGAACGCTCCGTTCACTTCCTCCTCCGGAATAAAAAGATCCTGCTCCTGTCCCTCTATCTCCACGAACCCAAAGCCTTTGGCATTGCTGATAAAGGTGCCGGTAAGATTTGCCGGTCTTCCGCTTCCTTTCACGTATTTTCCACGTTTAGTCAATTCCAGCTTTCCCTCTTCCACAAGCTCCTTTAGGATACTTTTCAGTTCTTCTCTTTCCTCAGGATTCACCTGCATAAAAATCGCAAGCTCCTTCTCCTTCATAGGAACATAACATGAATCCTCCACAAGCTCACATATGATGTTTTTTCTTCTATCCCGAGCTGTCATATCTATTCCTCATCTACTAAAATCCCACAAAGCACAAAAAAGGCATTCTTTTGCAAGAATGCCTTAAGTCCTAAAATACATTTAGATTTAATATAATGGTGATCACCATAAAACCAATTGCCAGATACTTGGTAATCTTAACAAGTTTCCCTTCCATGGAACGCCCCTTGTTCTTACCCCAGTATGTCTCAGCGGCACCGCTTATGGCTCCCAATCCTGCTGACTTACCTTCTTGCATCAGTACCAGCACTGTAAGTGCGATACATATTAATATGAAAATAATCTGAATTACGATTCTCAATGCTTCCATGTGTTATACCTCCTAATGCCAAGCAAAAGTAAGTTTAACATATAAACCAGCAGATTTCAAGTATTTTATTTATTTCGCTTTTTCTCCTGTAGCTGTACCATCAGCTGCGCTTGTGCCTGCGGCTGCTTCTGCCTCTTCTCCACCAGCCATTGCAGCCTCTACCTGCACCATCACGCCCTCCGGTGTGGTATTGTAAGTAACGCCTTCCACTTCTATAGTTCCGTTGCGAAGAAGTGTTCCTGTTTCGGTAAAGTAATACGGCTGCTTATTAATTTCATACACGCCTGTCACAATATGACCAAGTTCATCCGCATAATAAGTTTCATTTTCTGCAGCGAACCAGCCTACTACCATCTGTCCGGTAGACGGATCATAATAATAGCATCCATCTTCCCTTGACAGCATCCCTGTCATTCTTATGCCCTCAGGGCTGAAAAAGTAGTTTGCGCCTTCAATCACCTGCGCGCCTGTAAGCATATGACCGTCTGTCTTATCAAAATAATAGAAATTTCCCTTCTCATCGCTGAGCCATTCCCGTTTCATAATTCCATCATTGGCAGGCTCATAGAAATATTTCAGATCATTTAAAACAACCCAGCCGCTCGTCTTGATTCCTTCAGCGGTAAAATAATAGTCTGATCCGTCAACATTGCACTGTCCCCTTGCAATACTTCCGTCAACAGGAGATAGATAGTATGTCCCTGTTGTATCCGTAAACCAGCCTCTCACAAGGTTTCCTGCACCATCAAGATAATATCTTGTATCATTATAGCCGATCCATCCTCTCTGCATCCGCCAATTCTGATAAAAGCGCACATTCCCGTTATGCTCAATAAAGCCCTCCGGAATGATCAATTGACTATAATCCTTATATTGATAATTCAGATCAACATTTCCACTAATCCCATTCACTCTGCCCTTGCTGGAGTACTGCCAGAAACAAACATTATTATTGGTCCCACAGGTGTCATTATACTGTGCAACCCAACGATCCCAGCCCGCAATACTCAGCTTACTATCAAACAAATTCTTATAGGAATACACCATAGGGTAGTATCCTGCCGCATCGATCGTTGTGCAGAAGGCATTAATTATATCAATCATCTGCTGCGCAGAGAGGCTTTTGTGGCAATTATCTTCAATATCAAAAACAATTGGGTAATTCACCGTATAAGGTTCAATCCACTGTAGTACCAGATTTGCTTCATTTATCGCCTGTTCAGGTGTTGTTGCATAAGAATAGATATAGACACCTGTCTTCAACCCTGCAGCCTGTGCACCTGTAATGTTTGCAGCAAATTGGGGGTCAATACCGCTTTTTGTACTACCGACCTTAACAAAAGTAAATTTCATTCCGGATGCCGCAACCTGTTGCCAGTTTACTGCCCCATTATATTTGGACACATCAACCCCTTTGGCTATTGCTCCATTTGCGCTAACTGCCTGTGCATTTTCACAGGGCAGAATTCCAAGTATAGCCACAGCCATCAGTGCTGCGCAGGCTTTCCTTGCCCATAATCCAAATCTTTTCATCATTCGTTTCTTGTCCTCTCTTCTTCCCTTTTCCCTTACTGTCTTTCCCTAATTCTTCTGTACGCACTTCCTATATCTTGTTAAACGGCTCCTTATACGCAGCCACTTTTCCAAGTTCCTCTTCGATTCGAAGCAGCTGATTATATTTTGCCACGCGGTCGCTTCTACAAGGGGCTCCCGTTTTGATCTGACCTGCATTTACAGCAACAGCCAGATCCGCAATAAAGGTGTCCTCTGTTTCCCCGGATCGATGGGAAATCACAGCTTTATATCCATTTTTCTGTGCCATTTCAATCGCTTCCATGGCTTCTGATACCGTACCGATCTGGTTGACCTTAACAAGAATTGCATTTGCGACATGAAGTTTAATTCCGGCATCCAGTCTCTTAGCATTAGTGACAAAAAGGTCATCACCAACCAGCTGGATCTTATCCCCTATCCGATCAGTCAATGCCTTCCAGCCATCCCAATCATCCTCGGCAAGTCCATCTTCAATAGAAAGGATTGGATATCGTGAAATCAAATCTTCATAATAAGCAATCATTTCAGAAGTATCACGCACAATTTCTTTTCCCTTAAGAGAGCTCTCTCCCGGGAAATGATACATACCTGTCTTTTCATTGTATAATTCACTGGAAGCAACGTCAAGGGCAATTTTGATATCCTGACCTGGTAAATATTTACTTTTCTCAATTGCCGCGACAATGAGATCCAGCACTGCTTCTGCATCCGGAAGATCTGGTGCAAATCCCCCTTCATCGCCAACACTGGTGGCAAGGTGCTTTTCCTCCAGAATTTTTTTCAAAAAATGATAAATTTCAGCGCAGATGCGCAGTCCATCCGCAAAGCTTTCCGCCTGGACAGGCATGATCATAAATTCCTGAAAATCCACTGTGTTAGCAGCGTGTTTTCCTCCATTTAAAATGTTCATCATCGGAACTGGCATCAGCCTCGTATAAGCGCCTCCCAAATACTGATATAGAGGAATCTGAAGTGATGCTGCCGCTGCTCTTGCAACTGCCATAGAAACAGCAAGAGTTGCATTTGCACCCAGGTTTCCCTTGTTATCTGTTCCATCGGTTTCCATCAGGATTCGGTCAATTTCAATCTGGTTCAATCCATTCTTTCCATAAATTGCTTCTTTGATTTTCGTATTGATATTGGATACCGCTTTTCTGACTCCAAGTCCAAAATAGCGTGTCTCTCCATCCCTCAATTCAACTGCCTCAAATTTACCGGTGCTTGCCCCCGACGGGACCGCTGCCTTTCCCGCATATCGTTTTCCTGTTAGATTATCTGTCAAAGTAATCTCTGCTTCCACGGTCGGATTCCCTCTCGAATCAAGAATTTCCCTTCCATGAATATTGGTAATCTGCATATATGTCTTCATGTATTCGTCCTCCTGCGGCAAAAAAATTCTATAAGTATTGTGTCCTCTTTCATAAATTGATATACTACTTTTAGTATAATTAATTAAACTATATTCCTATAAAGGTGTAGCAAGGAGTACTCATCATGAATAAGAAAAATTCTTTCCACCCAATTGCCTATATAAAAGATAAACTTCAAAATTCAGTTCTTTTGGATCGTAAGGACTATATTTGCATGGGGATTCTGACTGCTGTTTTTACAATACTCGTATTTTTTAGGCTCGGAAACACTTATGCGCCGGAAACCTCCTACACAACCACAAGTGATAACCGGGATATCGTTCTGGATTTCGGGGAGTATACAGAAATTTCTTCCATGTCAGTTTTCCTTGGAAATTTAAACACCAGGCACATATCCATTTCGGCATTTAATGAAGTTACGGGTGAATGGGAAATCTTTAATGGAGACGCTGCGATCGAATCTGTTTTTGCATGGAATAAGCTCGATTTAAACTATCGCCTCCGTTACATCGGTCTTGTTTTCACCGATGACAAAGCTGTATTGAATGAACTTGTATTTCAGGCTCCCGATGGCAGTGTCATTCTTCCTGTTAATGCAAACGAATATCCGGAGCTATTTGATGAGCAGGATATGTTTCCCGAAGTCAAGACCTATATGAACAGTACCATGTTTGATGAAGTCTATCACGGACGTACTGCCTATGAATTTCTTCATGGCCTTACAACCTACGAGACAACTCATCCGCATTTAGGGAAAATTCTTATCGCCCTCGGTGTTCTGATATTCGGAATGAACCCCTTTGGCTGGCGCTTTATGTCCGCGATTTTTGGTATTTTGCTTGTTCCTCTTATGTATCTGTTCGCAAAACGGCTCTTTAAAAATACCTATATTGCAACAGCGGTTACAGCGCTTTTGGTCTTTGATTGTATGCATTTTACTTTGTCAAGAATTGCAACCATTGATATCTTTATTGGTTTCTTTATTATATTGATGTATTACTATATGTATCAGTATCTGGTACAGGATTCTGAATACCGTACTACGAAAGCTGCTCTCAAGGACAGTTTTCTTCCGAAAAATGTCTATATCCCGTTGGCGCTTTCCGGTATCAGTATGGCCTTTGGTGTTGCAACTAAATTTACGGGTATCTACGCCGGACTTGGGCTTGCAGTTCTCTTTGTCTGGTACAACATTACCCATTTCCCCAAGAAGCAGGTTAAAAAGCTTTTTGGGTTCTGTTGCTTGTTCTTCATTGCAATTCCACTGTTTTTGTATTCAATATGCTTCATACCTGTTGTCGGATATACTCCTTATTCCAGTTTTCTCGCCAAGGTCATCGAGGGAACCCAATATATGGTAAATTATCATTCCACGCTGGTAGCAGAGCATTACTACAGCTCCCCATTCTATGAATGGCCTGTCATCTGGATGCCGCTTCTTTATGCCAATGATGCTGTAAACGCAACCGACGTCAGTGCTGTCAGCTGTATGGGGAATCCGGCCATCTGGTGGATCGGTATTCCTTGTGTTCTTTATGTCTTTTTCCGTTGGATCATTAAGAAAGAAAAAAAGGCAGGCTTTTTATGTATAGCCTACCTTGCACAATATGTACCATGGATGTCCGTTGGTCGTATTACCTTTATCTATCACTATTTTCCTTCTATTCTGTTTGTTATGCTAATGATGGGTTACACCATGCAGCACATTAAGGAACGATTTCAATGGGGGAAAAAGGCTATCACCACATATCTGGTAATAGCCATAGTCTGTTTCTTCCTATTCTATCCTGTCGTCTCCGGCTTCCCCATCTATAAAGAATGGGGCCTGCGGCTTAGATGGTTAAAAGATTGGATATTGGTTTTGTAAGCTGTTTGCCTTAATCTGCTTATATAGATCATAGCCTACATACGCAATTAAGCCCAGCTGAATTATGGCAACATACTGAATCGGTACAATATGTACCGCAATCAGATACGGCATAAAGCTCAAAATCGAAACAATAAAGAAACCAAATGTAATAGGAAGCTTCTTAATATTGATCACGCCGTAAACAATTGCCAGAATATCAATCAAAAAACCGTATCGGTCATGCATATGAGGCAGGCAATATACAATCACTCCAACTGTGAAGAGCGCTAAAGTCATAATAAGCTCGTCTGTCATATTGATATCTTTTGTATAGAAGTAATACGCCAGACAGCCAAGCAAAATAATCGTCATAAATATGCCTGCCCCACTCACTTCATCTGCGTGACGCATATCCGGCATTGCTTCTCCGAGAAGTGCATAAATGTTGGGATATTCCAACGTTCCCCAGGGATAGGTTTCGGACTGGTCAAAATAGATCAACAGCAATTCCTTAAAATCCCGTCCCATCATCCAAGCGGGTAATGTACTGATTACATAGATTACCGGTACCCAAAGGAAATGCACAAGCCTGATCGTTCTTTTTTTCAGCCACATAATCATCAAAAACGGAACAATAAACAATACCTGTTGCTTGAATGCAAAAGAAATTCCTATAAATATCAGACACCATTTGCTGTTATTTTTAAAGAAATTATATAATGCATAAAGGATAAACGTCGTATAAATAATGTCGCATTGGCACCAATAAGCACTGTCTATAATTACAGTCGGTGAAAGTAATAGTACAGCCATACCAAGTATTGATTTTTTCACGTTTTCTGTCATTTGAAAGATAAGCAGAAAGATCGCGATTGAAGCTGCATAATCAAAGCATACCGACACCAGCTTTAGTGCATATAGATCATTATCTGTAATATAGGACAAGAAGCACATGATATACATGTAAGGAGATGTATAATTTGATATCTGATGCCCTAAAGATCGATATCCGCCTCCTTCTCTGATCTGCCGCATCCAATCCTCTAAAAAACCCCAATAATCTGCCGATTCAATCGGCATCAGCTTCCATCTTATCATAAAGCCGAAAAAAAACAGGCAAAGAATAAATGCAAGATCAACTACCTGAAAAGTGATTTTACCGATTTTGATCTTGTTAAACATGATTCTGTCTATGGTTCTTTCTTTCATTTCACCCTCCATTTCAATATACTACCGGGCGCTTACTCTGCAAATGAAAAGGAAGCGATACTCTTTTCAAATTCCTCCGACCATTTGCCATCCTTCTCCTGGGTATAATTGATAATGTGAGTCTCATCCCCATTAAAGATCATTATTTCTGTCTGTAAATAATCAGTTCCCTTAAACAAATATTCAAAATCAATGCGAAGAGCTGTCCGATCATTCACCTTGCTCTTTTCATATTTGCTTATGTTAATTGCCACTTCATCTCCATAAGCATTATAGAAATCATCCTCAAGCAATTTTTGAAATTCTTCCTTAGAAATATCCGAAAAATCTGTATTGCTCTCAGATATTACATAGGTGACTGTCGAAGTGTCCTTCGGATAGCTTTTATGCACATACACGCCTTCTTCACCTTTTAATTCCTTAAATCCTTTTGGCAAAGTCCATAATAAATCTGCATCCGAGAAAAAAATGCTTTCCTCTTCCTCTTCCCCTTCTTCTGTTCCTTCAAGATTGGGTAAAGTCTCTTCTATTATCTCCGTTTCAGAATCAGAAACTTCATCCTCTTTTTCAATTTCTGCCTGTGCGTTATTCTCCTTATTTCCACAACCAACTATTGTCATAAGCATTGCTACCATAAGCAATGCAATGATTTTTCTTTGCATCTTAATACTCCCATCTGTCTGTTATTTAATTACCAGAATCAGCAGTGGACGAATCCACTGCTGACTCATTATTTTTTAACTATTATTTCTTTTTATTATGACGCAATGCAATTGTTGAAGTTATTGCTCCTCCTATTGCAGCTGCTAATGCCATAATCCATACAAGCATTGCTACACTATCACCGGTTGCAGGTCTTCTTCTCTTACCGAGGACTGCAAAATCAGATCCACGTCTTGCTCCCAGAACTGCTGCATCCGTACCACCCTGTTCAATTCTTCTAGCTCCTCTTACCTCGCCAGTAGGTGTAATGGTAGGTGCTGCTGTTCCACCAGGTGTAGGTGCCGGAGTTTCTCCAGGTGTAGGAGCCGGTGTCTCGCCGGGTGTAGGAGCCGGTGTCTCGCCAGGTGTAGGTGCCGGAGTTTCTCCAGGTGTAGGAGTCGGTGTTGTATCCGGTGTCTCAGAAGGCGTAGGAGTCGGTGTCTCTTCCGGTGTTGCCGTAGGCGTTGCCGTAGGTGTTGCCGTAGGTGTTGCCGTCGGTGTCGCTGTCGGCGTTGCTGTAGGTGTTGCCGTCGGTGTCGCTGTAGGCGTTGCCGTAGGTGTTGCCGTAGGTGTTGCCGTCGGTGTCGCTGTAGGTGTTGCCGTAGGTGTTGCTGTAGGTGTTGCCG
>JAHAYJ010000027.1 GCA_018384375.1 Lachnospiraceae bacterium | reverse complement strand
GCCTAAGCGGGTTCCCGGCGCATACCGCCGGGGTTCTGTTACTCTTTCCAAGAGTAACTCCTTATTAGTTTTGACACTTCGCATCAAAACATAAGTCGCTCTTCCGAGGGACTCCTGCGGAGGGCTTCCTGCCAACGATAAAAGCTGTTGGCAGATATACAGGCCATATCTTACAGAAGTACATCCGCTTCGATATGACCAGCCTCGCTTTCCTTGAAATGTGGCATCATTTTTATGCCACATGTATCTGTCTGGCATCATTGTGATGCCTATCCGAATAGATCAAGGAAATCGAGTGCATCCTCACCGAGCAATTCCGGTTCGTCTGATTGGGACTTTGTTTCATCATGATCCTCGTCCCTTCCATCACCTGAAACAATAGCTCCATTTGATACGCTACTGCCTGTCGGCATTGACAGCTGATCTTTAAGCTTATTTGCAACCAGCTCAGCAATACGCTCCGCAAATACATCATCAGCATCCCGTTTCGTTGAACCTGATAAAATCAGTTCAATAGCAACTGAGTTCTTCGATGCATTTTTCTTTTGCGCCATTTCTTCAAGCATTTTCCATGCTTCCATATCCCTTTCGTTGTCAGCCCGGAATCTGAGGCTTATTCTTTTATCCTTCATAAGCATTTACCTATAATGCAGAAAAGAGAGCTCACGCTCCCTTTCTCACTCTTGCCTGTGTCATATATAAGCTCTCATATCCTTTCGCAGTAGCACATATATCTGAAATGATTTCCACACTTTCTGTATCATAGACTCCAAAATTTCTGATAAGACATCCTCCCCCACCAATGATGTGAAGCTTGACCATCTCTGGATCATACTCATATTCACTGAGCTTATCAAAAATTTCTACAGTGTATTTTTCTGCCTCAGTCTGCATCACTGATAAGATACGATTGGATGTATCGGCTGTTCCGTTTCTAAGGAAATCTTCAATCAGGCTCTCATCCGGCAGCTTTCCGCATTCAGCCTGTACAGCGTTATAAATACGCTTTACACACTGATGCACACCAAGCTTGTCCGTATACATCCGGTCTGACATCGCTCTGCCGTTTGTAATGACCAGTGTATTCATCGTGCCGTTGCCGATATCAGCAAGCATATGTACTCCTTTATATGATGGCATCGAAGCAACGATACCGGCATATCCCTGAGGGTAGACAGCCACATCACATATTCTGATATGATAGCTTTTATTGCAGAATTTGAAATCCACCTCGGAATTTCTCATCAGATAATCTTTGAAATCCTGTCTCTGGTTAGAAAGCCAGTTCAGAGGAAGACCGACTGCAAGAAGCACGTCCGCAGTGCTGATATTTCTAAAAGCAAGTTCCTTTGCTATTGCAGCCAGGGTAAGAATATAATAATCATCATCCTCATTTTTATTAGCAATAAATACCTTATGGCTCTCTCCAATCACATAAAACTTACCATCATACTCCAGTACATTAGATGCGATTGCCGGCTCTGATGCATAACACTTAACTCCACTCTTGAATACAGTGTGACGGGTTTTCATATTTCCATATCCGTGATCAATTCCAATTAATATTTTTCCGTTAATGTTAAATCCTTCCATATAATTACCATGCCTTTCTTTAAATTCTGCGAATTTGTGCTTTGCACAAATTTGCTGTGTGAAAAAACTACCATATATGGTTTTTTCACACTTTCTTCCTTAAAAATCTGCGCCTGTTTACAGAGCGCGTTTACAATATTTTCCACTTTTTGTCTTTTGATTTTTTCCTGTTTACTTTGTTTACAAAGCCTGAAAGCCGCTAAAAATCAACATTCTTCTGTAAACAGATGCGTTTACGGTCATGTTTACACCGGCCTGTAAACGAAATTTGTAAACAGGCTTAAAAAACTTTTTTTACTGAAATGGCAGTTCTGTATCATCCGGTACTTTTATAAAACCACCACTTGGTTCATTTCTTTTCCAGCTTCTCTGCGGACCATATTTTTCAAATCGGTGCTGTGGTCCCTTGCTCCATCCTTCGATGCTGTTGTTCAGAATATCTCCGATCTCTCGCAATTCCCATTGTTTCGGATCATCAAATTCATGCTTCAGTGCTTCCCTGTAAATCATAAGTGTACACACATAATCTTCAGAGCAATAATCAAGCCACTCCTGAATCTGTCCCACTTTGGTATCCTCAGGCATGAATTCCTTCTGCATTACTTTCAGGTATTCCTCCATATTCTTCGAGAGTTTCAGCTTGTAGTTCTTATGTTTATAATAGAAATCCATCATCTCTGCCCAAAGCTGTTTGATGTACTCACGGGATTCCTTCTCATTTTCAAGAATGTGCTTTTCCACCCGTTCCGGATGAACCATAATGGGAGCAAATCTTCGATTCCCGGTTCTGTCCAACGGAAGAAAATCAAGCGTATTGCTTGTTCCAACAAAAACACATTGTCTTGGTCTATCCTCAGGATGTGTTTCATAAGGAATCTTATAATTATCCTTAGGTCTGCTTAAGAAAGCTTTAATCTCTTCTACCGTTTTTGCATTTACTGTGGCAAGCATTTCAGGCATTTCTATGATCCAGTGGCCCTGCAGCTTTCTATAAATATTGTCATCGCCAAGTTTACTCAGATCATCCGAGAACCATTCATCATCAAGTGCCAGCAATTTGAAAAAAGAAGATTTTCCGGCTCCCTGTCCGCCGACCAGACATACCATTATTTCAAACTTGCATCCGGGATCATAAATTCTGTGGATTGCCGCCTGCATGAGTAACAGCATTACCTCTGTGGTATACTCACATTGATCTGCTCCAAGATATTTCGGAAGCACATCAGCAATACGGCTGACACCATCCCATTCAAGTGATTCCAGGCGTTCCTTTACAGGGTGAAAATGATTCTGACTGGCAATAATATTCAGAGCCTTTCCTATCGCTTTATAATTCTTAAGTCCATAGGTACGCTCCAGATACCAGTCAATCTGATCCACATCCACGTCACGGATTCCTCCGCCTTTTGGCTTATCCCAGCCAAGATTTTTAATGATATC
>JAHAYJ010000022.1 GCA_018384375.1 Lachnospiraceae bacterium | reverse complement strand
ATTGCTGCTCCTGCGATACACAACCATTTTCCTCTTCCCCAATAATCATTCTTTGCCACAATGATTGTTCCCATCATCAGCAGCAAGGGTAAAACAATTCCCTTGAGAACAGTATTCGCTCCGGTGGTATCTATCCCGAGATGGTTCCGGGATACATACCAGAAGAAAATCACCGCAAGCATCCAAACCAAAAAATAGGTGGATAGCATTATGATCTTGCTCAGATTCTTCTTTGCCTTCACCGTGTTTGTGCTTTCTTCCAAAAATTCCTGATACGTCTGATTCATAGTTTTGTCCTCCTTCAACAGGTGGTCAAGACTGACTGAAAAGATATCACTCATTTTGATGACGCTGATAATATCCGGAAAAGACTTATTATTCTCCCAATTCGAAATTGTCTGTCTGCTAACACCAAGTAACTCGGCCGCTTGTTCTTGTGTGATTCCGGATTTTTTGCGTGCATCTTTGAGTTTGCTTCCAATCTCCATCTTGCCCTTCACCTCATTTCTCTTGCTTCCCTATGAAGCATACTCATCATACAAAACCATAGAATCTTTTTCTATCAATCTGCTTTTACAATTTCAGGAAACAGTGTCAAAATCCTTTTACACTGCCGCAAAATAAGGGCATCTTCCTAATTCCACTCTTCTACTGCCTTGTTATAATAATCCATCAGTACCGGCTTGGTGAGCTGATTGATCTCTACATCCTTGGCTATCTCATCCTTTCCGAACAAAAAGAGAGCCGAAACATTTTCCGGTGTCAGATACCTGGTTTCCACATCAAAGGAAAGCTCCGTTTTGAGTTCCTTCTTTCCGGCCATATTGAATCCCCAATCCCCAAATGCCGGAACCTGCAGGTGATAGGGTTTCACATAAAAGCCTTCGCTTTCGATTGTTTTGTTGATACACCAGAAAGCCTTCGTGGCATAATATGGGCTGGTGGACTGAATCACCATGACGCCGTCATCCTTCAGACAACCGCCGCACATTCTGTAGAAAACATTGGAGTACAGTTTGTTGAGTGATTCACAGTTTGGATCCGGCAGATCCACGATGATCAGGTCATACTGCTCATTACAGGCTTCCAGATACTCATAGGCATCCTCATTATACACAGTAAGCTTCTCCGACTTGAGACTGTCCTGATTGACGGAAGTGATATTTTCATTGGTGGAACAGACACGGATCATCTCCGCATCCAGATCCACCAGATCAATTTGCTGCACTTCCTCATACTTTAAGACCTCACGGACAGCCAGTCCGTCACCGCCACCTAATATCAGGATCTTGGACCGATTGTCCAGCTCACTCATCGGAATATGCACCAGCGCCTCATGATAGCGATACTCATCGGCTGTCGAAAACTGACAGTTCCCATCAATATAGAGACGAACATCATCTCTGTGCTTGGTCACAACGATTTTCTGATATTCCGTCTGCTCCATATAAATGATATGATCTCGGTACAACCCGCCTTCTATGTTTTCCGAAATCGTATCTGCAAATATCATTCCCAAGATCATAAGAAGCGCGATACCAGCCGCCAGCAGACGATACAATCCGATTTTTCGGACACGCTCTCCAAATCGCCACAAAATGAGCATGGCCGCAACAATATTCAGCAGTCCGCAGAGAAATGAGGTTGCAAAGTAGCCAAGCTTGGGTAAAAGAAGGAGCGGAAATGCAATGGCGCCCAGCAGTCCTCCGATATAATCAAAGCTGAAAATCGACGACAATGTGACTGACAGATCATTTTCATCCGCTTCAATGATCCTCGTCATAATCGGTATTTCCGCACCGGCAAGTGTTCCGATCAAGATGATCTCCAAATACATCACCACCGCATAATTGGAAATGTAGATATTGGACAGGAAAAGCAGAAGGGAGCTTACGCCCCCAACTATGCCGATACACAATTCGATTGTAACAAAGATATTAAACAGATTCTTTTTAAAAAATTTCGATATGTATGAGCCGAAACCCAGGGCAGCCATGTATAAGCCGATGGTAATGGAATACTGCAGCGTACTGTTTCCCAACAGATAAGAACTGACTGCACTGATAATCAGCTCATAACACATGGAACAGCCCGAAATAATCAGGGTTGTCAGCATCAAAAGTCTGTACTTTTTACTCATGAAATACCTTTTCTATTTTCTTACCGCAATCAAATCCGGATTTCCCTTTTCGTCCAAGATTACTGGATAACACCGCTTACGATAAATGCGATACCAACGAAAATACCAAAAACCATAATACCGGCTGCTTCATTTTTTTCTTTGAGTGCCTCATTAAAGTTGAACTTTCTGTTCACCAGATCAACGAGGAAGTAGGCAATCACAAAGGCAAGGATTCCGATCACGGAAAAAACCACTGTATCGATCGCCCCCTGCAGAAGTTCCTGTGCGCCTCCGGTAGAGATTGAAATGATTGCGGAACGAATCACAAAACCCAAGCCTGCATAGATGCCGGCGGAGACCCAGCCCACGGATTTATTGCCCTCTCTGATTTCCTGCGGGAAATCCACCGGGATAAACAAATCAATCACCCAGTAACCCAACATCATCATAATCAGTCCGATGCAAAGATAAACCACTGTTTCAAGAATCATTGTCAACATACTTTTTTCTCCTTTTCACCCCAAATTATTTTCCACTGCTGATTCCGCCGCTGGATGTACTCCTGTTATTGACACTCGACTGTCTGACGGAATTGGAATAGGAATCAAAATAACCGTTTCCGATGTTATGAACTGTTGAACCATTGTACATGGTATAAGCAGACGGTGTGCTCTTATAGGACGCAGAGTCAGCAGAATATCCGCTGCTGTAATAGTGACTGCGATACCAGGTCGTGTCAGAGGAGGAACTCCGATAGGGAGCATTATCCGAGGTGTAGTTGTATTTTCTGCTGGATACCTGGACAAACACCTCATCCTCACTGGTTTCCGGATGATAGATCAGACAGTACTCTTTCTCTGTCAGGATCGCAATCTCCTGGTTCGATATGTCATCCTTCTGCGTAACCGATTCCGTGTCTCCCTCAATTCCGCTGATAATGATCTTGGCCACATCATCCGTTGTACTTGCAGCTCCCGATTTGTAGGAATAAACCGTCGCCTTCTGTTTTTCATTTCCGGAAATGGAAGTGACATAGGTAAATGAAGACGACGCATCCAGATACTTACTGATACTTTTCTTCCTGTTGGAAAAAACAGAACTCAGGGAAGTCAATACAAAGATGGCAATTGTCGCAACGATCAATACTTTTATCAGGGTGTTTTGCTGCTGATTGGTGGGAGTCGAGACATATCCTATCTCAACAATATCTCCTCGTTCGATATATTTTCCTTTGGAATACTCAGCGCCGTCCGTCCAGATTTCAACCGAGAGCGTTCTTTCTTCTGCTTCATCCTCGTATTCCACAAACATTGCACGCTCTCCGGGATCTACATCCACATCCCCTCCGTAGTCCTGTACGACCTGCGTGCCGTCATCCACCTTGTGCCACTCCGGACCGATCTGTCCCCGGACATCATTCGCCGGCCAGGACACGGAATACTCCGAATAGAAATCATCCACCGAAAGCCAGCATTCCCCGGTTTTTGTTCTCAGTCGGTATTCCACCCAGGTCTTGTTATCATCCTGCGGATTCGCATATTTGATATAGCCGATCACTTTTCCTTCTATATCATTGATCCGCAGCATCGTGCCAACCCGATAACTCATGCTTTACCCCCTTTTCTTCTATTCTTTCTTTCATTTTTATACCAATATCCCGCTCTATTGAACGAAATTGGATTTCCTCAGCTTCAAATAATTCCTTCAGCATCTGTGAGATTCCATCCACCACCCGGTCATGACAGGAGAAAATATCCACCGCTGCATAACCGTACTCCGGCCATGTGTGGATAGAAAAATGTGAAGTCGAGATTACTGCAAAATAAGTTACGCCGATGGGTTCAAATTTATGTATACACTCTTCCACGATCTGTGCCCCCACATATGCGATCGCCTTGTGCGCGGCCTCCTTTATCGCTTCTTCATCGTCAATCACCTGCGAACATCCGTACAAATCCGCAATCAACTGTATTGCCATAGCTCTTCCCCATTACTTTTTTCTGCCAAATAACATTCCTGTCAGCTCGTGAAGCCTTCCGTAATTGTGAAGGGAATCGGATCTGTCCCCGCCGCACTTGGAACAAACGGAACGATCCGACCGGTTGTACGCACCGCAATACTCACACAGCCAATCAGGAGCATTGGTGGTCTTTGCTTTTTCTTCCTCCGTCAGAGTGGCCGCAGCCAAATCATCCGGAAGGTAGAACACTGTCTCCATTCCACGCGGCTTTCCACAGGACACACACGCATCATACCGGGCTTTTATTCCCTTTGTCCCACAAGAGACACAATCCCAAAGACCTTCAATTCTTCTCTCTTCCATCGATTATTTCTTCTCCTCCAATTCCTCCATATAGCCCGCAGTAATAATACCTGCCGGCAATGCCACGATCGCGATCCCGATAAAGGAAGACAGCATCGTCACGATCCGTCCAAACGTCGATACCGGATAAATATCACCATAGCCCATGGTCGTTAAGGATACAGTTGCCCAATAAAGCGCATCAAAGAATGAACTGAATGTCTCAGGCTCCACATTGAATATTACGAGCGCTGAAATGAAAACGTACCCTAACGCAAACCAGATGACCACCATCAGGGAATCCTTCTGCTTCGAAAACACCCTGACGATCAGCGCAACGTTTTTCGAATACCGGAAGGACTTGAAGATCCGAAATACTCTGAGGGAGCGAAATAAACGGGACACCTTAAACACACGAAACCCACTGTTGATAAACGTAACAGAGGGAAGAATGGACACCAGATCCACAATCGCCATAAAGGTAAAGGGATATCTGATGAAAGACCATTTCCCCTTCTTCAGCTTGAAATCTGCCGTCATCAATCGGAGCGCATAATCGACGATGAAAACACAGGCAGTGACCTTATCCACCATCGTAAGAAACGCAGTCTGCTCTTTCACCGTCAGCGGAACCAGGCTGATAAAAATCACAAAAATCATAAAAAAGTCATACGCCTGACTCCATCTGTCATTATCTTTGGCGACCTCAATTATTTCGTATATCCGCTTTCTCATAGCCATTTCCAATCTGCAACGTAATGGTATCAAATCATCATCGACATCCAAAATATGTTACGCAATATTATACTATAAGCATCTCAAAAAGGCTACATAAAAATCCTTTTATACTGCCGCAAAAAAGAACATCTCTCCCTGCTGCACTGCGCATTCCGATCAAATTATTCGTGCTTCGCATTTTTGTCGGCTATAGGACCGTACAACTCCGGCCTGCGATGGTTGCGTCCCCATACTTCCAGTTTTCGATAGGCCCGAAGCATATCGACATCCAGCTTTGCGATATAGATTCCTTCTTCGCTTCCCGCCTCAAAGACACACATGTCCCTGGATCCCGGCATACCCGGCAAATAAATGACACCGTCAAACAATGTAGAGTGTCCGTTGCAGTCAGGGTGCGGGGATGGATAGTTACAGGTAGCAATGGCGAGCATGTTCTCATATGCTCTGCCCCGCAATTGAGACAGACGGTTGATTTCCATCGGGCAGGCATTGGGAACAAGAACCAGTTCCGCCCCCTGAAGCATCAGGATCCTTGCACTCTCAGGGAACTCCCGATCATAACAGATCATCGAACCCACCTTGATGCTTCCTTTTCGGGTGTCCAGCTCCCTTGTCAGAAATACTTCTCCGGCATCCAAAACGCCTTCGTCATCCTCCTCTCCGAAATCACAGATATGAACCTTTGAATAGCGATAGACAAGCTTTCCATGTCTGTCAAAAAGACAGACTGTATTTCTTGGCTTTGGTTTGTGTTCTTCCAGAAAAGTGATTGCAATTGCCATATCCAGCTTAGCAGCAGTCTCCGAAAATCTTTTAATAAACATGCTTTCCTCTGAAATGGCCAGTTCGTGCAATGCTTTCATATCATGTGGGAAACGATAACCTGTACTCCACATTTCCGGAAACAATGCAATATCAGCGCCTCTCTCTTTCGCCTCACGACAGGCCGCGACACCCTTGTTCAAATTTTCCTGTAAACTTCCTTCAGGCAGCAGCTGAAGAAACGCAATCAACAGCTCCATAATCCCCTCCTAAAACAAATGATTCACAAGTATCCTTCTGCCTCCGTTAATCACCGAACTGCTGTGGCTGAAAGAAAGCCGGCTTCTCGAAGGATATACCATTTTCAAGCATAAAATCGATGAACTTCTTATAGTACATAGGCTCAATCGCCTCTGTTTCATCATGCGCATGCAAGAGGATAATGTGATGTTTATTTTCCCCAAGGAGTGCAGTCGCATGTGGGGGATTTGGGTCCTTCATCTTTTTCCATACATCCTCTACCGTAAAACCCGGTTCAAGAGGGAGTCTGTACTCCTCCACATCATAGGTCCAAAAAGTATCGATAAACTTCGTATGACTGTCTCTCTTCCACCACTCAAAAGGAACCTTCGTGTCATCAAGCTTGTTAAAGCCCTTTTCTGCCAAATATTTTTGGAGTTCTTTCGCAATCTCTCCGCCCTTATCACCGTACGGGAAACGAAAAGGTCTGAAAACGCGCTCAACCCCAGCATCCCGATAAAGCATATTCAGCACTTTTTCATTCCTTTCAATATCCGCGATAGCCTCCTTAAGAGTCAGTTTTGAAAACGCCGGGGGGGAATAACTGTGGTTGCCCACAATCATTCCATTCCGAAGTGCATAAATTGCTTCCTCATAAAACTTTTCAACATTTACACCAACTGCAAACATCACTGCAGTGATTCCCTTAGAATTTAAGTAATCCACAATCGCAGGTGTATTGCCGGATGCAATATCATCAATTGTCAAAATAGCTGTACTCATACGCCCTCCTTTTTTTCATTTTACCGCCAAACCCATATCTTCGTCAACGAAGCAAACCGATCTGCGCAACAAATTCAAATCACCCTGCCTCACGAAGAACTCCTCTCTTAAGGTAGACCGCATAGGACACCATCACCGTAAAGGCATCCGTAAGCATGATAATCGATTTCAGACATTGCTTTTTCCAATGCCTGTTCTTCCATCTGATGATGTACCCCTTCCAGCCCGTCAAACACGTGCAGATATGGCGGATCTGATACCCAGCTATCATCCATATTGATTTGAATTATACAGGAAACATACCTCGGGCATACTTTCCTTTCATTTTTCAAAATGTCATCTTCGGGACATGGAATGATCTCAAAAAACCTTCAAATACCTCTAAAATAGAAAACGGCGGGGAGTCTCCCCGCCGAATAGGTTGTACCTGGGTCTTCCGACCAGCCCACTGTAAACTTGTTTACACTATTGTTATTTTCAGAAAAACGAATTTATGCAATAAGTTATTAATTTCATTCTAATGATTTTCTAAGAATATAATAATCTCCATACTTCGTTCCATCTTGGCCAACAATTATCTTGTCAGAAGCAACAAAACCCAACCCTTGTAATGCTTTCAGTCTTTCTCTAGCCTCCGGAACCGCTTTGGTTGCAATGATATTGCAATGAAACAAATCGTATGCATTATCTTTAATAAGTGAAATGATATCTGCAATCTGTCCAGCATCTTCATAATCACTACGCAAATCTAAACGCAGCAAACCACACTCATAAAAATGCTCGTCTGC
>JAHAYJ010000020.1 GCA_018384375.1 Lachnospiraceae bacterium | reverse complement strand
AGGTATCATTCCATTTTTTATATGCATATAATGCCAATGCCACGGAAAAAAACAAAATATTAAAGATCGGCAAAAGGAAATTGACATTCTTTCCCTTCCATGTAAGTCTCAAGATATCCTGGTTTTTATCATCCATTATGATTCTCCTGCTCAGCCGGTATATTTTTAATCCTCTTTGGCTGCTGACATCCTGCCAATAATTGTTTTCCGGTTTCTGATATTCCTCTGTGCAACAGTAATCCTATAAATGCAAGCAGAGATATCACCTCACAAATTCTAAAATACAGCGGTTCCTTATAGGAAACATGTATTGTTCCGCTAAACCCTTCCGGAAGTTCTACACGGATTCGATTGTTATTATCACTTCTGATAAGCTTGTAATTCTTTCCGGAATCATCAACCGCAACATATCCCGGATAATAGAAGGTAGGGACCTCTATATATGCATCCCTTTGATCTGTACTGCACGTAATATCAGTATTCAAATATTTTTTCTTTGTTTCAAGTATTTCCACTCCATTTCCGGCAACCTGTCTGTCCGTGTTAGTGATATCCACATAAGAATATTCATATAAATACTCACCCGTTACTACATCAGTAGTATCCAGACTCGATGCGCAATACTTATTTTCACATTTTCCGATAAACAAAACCTGATACTGATAATTCATTCCCTGATAGATAGCCAGCACTGCTATTACTATAATCAAAGCAGATATGTGACTGCTTTGTTTTTCATTCCTAAATCCCATCATTGCAAAGAGCGATGCAAGTGTAAAGAACAAACCGGTCATTCCCAAAAAGCGGTATGAAAATTGAATTTTAGACAAAACCTTAGCCAAAAGCGGAAGGTATTCCCTCACAAAATCATAGGGAAACAGGTTTGTTGCCATGCAGGCCGAAATAATACCAAACAAAAGCAGAATTGTGGATGCTTTCGGCTTTTCTATTTTTTTATTCCATAAAAGGAACAGTGTCAGGGCAGCACTTGCCCATAATGCAAATCCCACTGTAAGCGTACATTTATCTGCCAGTGACACATTTTCACCAAATGTAAAGTAATAGGCCTGTGAAGCAGACGTTGCAAAAAGTTCTGCAACACTTAATCCCCACGTCTGGAAATCGCTCCGCATTTCAGACATCTTGGAAATAACAAGATTCTCTCCCAAAAAATCAAAAAATGGAACCAAAAACCACAAATTCACTAAAACAGTGGCAATAACTATCTTGGCAAGATAAATGAATGTCTTTTTCTGAAGAACCTTCCGGATCATTATGATGCAAAGCAAAATAATAAACAATGCAGCTATCTCACAGGTCAATATATGGGTCTGTAGCATCCCTGTAAATCCAATCACAGGTGCAATCAGTTTTTTCCCGTATCCCTCCTCCGATACATCCTCCCCAAGGGCATACCAGAAGCCAAGAATAACCAACGGAAGAAAAATCATAACTCCGAATTCTCCCACTGCTGCTCTGACATAAATGCATGCCAGACGATACAGTCCTGTACAATATAAAAGAGTTGCAAATAAAGCTTTATATTTATCCTTACATATTTTGTGAAAGGAATAAAATGCTACTATTGCCGTAGTTAGATTTACTGTTACGAGGAATGTTTTCCAGGTTGTCTGTACGGTAAACCCACATATCCGCATCAGCGCAGGGAAAATCAGAATCAGATCTCCATACATGATCGATACCGCATATCCCCAGCCGTTGTTCCAGGTAGGTTGTATCCGGACCGGAAATGCACCGGACAGAAGTCCATCCTTCAACCCTTCAATCCGGTTCATGTGGAACATAGCATCATGCCCCATCAGCAAATACCGTGTAAAGATTCCAAGAGAACAAATAAATGTAATTCCAATAATCCCACAAATAATTACAGAATATTTTTGTAATCTATCGCGGAATATGATCGCAAGTAAGACAAGATCCAGAAAGCATATTTTTGAAAGAGCACAGATAATCAGATACCATACAGAGTTCCATGCCGTCTTTATCCGGATTTGCTCAACTTTCAGTTCTCCTCCATTAGAACTGATAGAAACACCACATCCGTCAGTTTTATCATTAACCCATACCTGAAAAGAGGTTTCCGTCTTTTCCTGAGCAAGCGTTATTGTATCGTACCAAATGCTTTGATTATTCCGTGTTTGTCCAAACACTTCTGCTATTCCGCCATTTGTAGCCTTATACTTTACTGAAATATCATAGATACCTCTCTCTAATAAAATCCCCTCTGTGTGAAGTCTCTGTATCGTTTCAGCAGTATTTTCCTTCAAGACATTTGTGTATACAACTCCCTCCGGCGTATCCGCATAAATTCCGCTCTCTGCAAAAGAAACATCTACCGTGGCTTTTTTTGCAATCCCCCAACAATAACCGGCCAAAAAAATGATTTCTGCCATTAAAATAAGTAGCACTCTGTACTTATAGATTTTCTCCTTCAGCCATTTCCAAACATCATACAGTTCAATTACCATTTTCATCCCCCACACGGTATTTTCATATTATTTCCAAGACTTAGCCGAGTCCGTTATAAACAATGATGGTTCCAACCACATTAAACAAAATTCCCCATATTGCAAAGGGTATCTGCCATTTTACCAGTCTGTTATGCTTTGCAAGAACCAGCATAAAGCAGACAAACAGCCACGGCAGGATGTCATTTGTATAGCGATTTCCAAAATGCCACCCTCCCATGGTCGCGTGCATCATGGTGACGATCAGATAAACCACCGATAATAAAATTGTTACTCCTCCAAGCAAAGCAGCCTTTTTTTCTTTTTTTATACAGGCAAAAATAATCCCGAAAACAGCAATCAAAATCGGCGGATTTACCCACAAAAAATTCAAATTTCCAAAATGATCTATCAGCATCCTTCCTTCTTCCGTAAAATCAGGAAGATTCATCAGCATCTTAAAATTGTTAGCAAGATAATCGGTTGAAAACTGCTTATGTTCATACACAAATTCCGGCAGATAATTATGACCGAATTCTACAATGTTACCAAATCTCAGATAATTCAAAACCATATAGGAGATGGCAACGCCTAGTGCCGGCAGCCCCCAATCGGCCTTATTCAGGATAAGCATGTACCATTTTTCTTCCGGATGCTTTTCTCTCTCCTTTTGATAAAGAATCAACAGTAACACAGGAACAAAAAATGCCTGCATTGGCCTACATCCCACTCCGCAGCTCCAGAGAAACAGGGATAAACTCCCCTTTCCCTTCAAGGCATAGTAAATAGCAGCCGTTGCCAGACTATAACTCAATGTCTGGGCAAAAAACCAGACAGAAGGAACAAAAAACACAAAAGTCATATTGGTACAAATAGAAAAAAACAATGCACTCAATGCCGCTGCTCTTGGTGAAAGCTTCAGCGTTATCGCAATCTTATAGAGAAAAACAACTGCCATCACATCAAAAAATAGTAAAACCAGGCCATCCGGTGTATTGCTTCCGAAAATCAAAGTTAACGGAAATAATACATAAGAAGGAAACGGCGGAAAGCTACAATAATACTTTCCATTGTATTCCGCAATTTCCAGCCAGCTGTAATTCTCGCCAAGATCAAGTCTTCCCTGTCTCCATGAATCAGCCTGCAATGCGTAAGTATTATATGTATTATGTTCCCATAAATATTGCCCGGTCAATAATTGCAATACAAACAAATAGCATAGCAACGATACCACTGTTAATAATCCATATTCCAAATATTCCCATCTTTCTTTATTCATATAAATTCCCCGTCTTTTATTTTAACCTTTTTTGAAAATATTTCGTAATCGGTTTTTCAAATCCATACGTTACCAATACAGCTACTATTAATGTGATTATTAAAATGATAACCTGATATTGTCTTGCCCAAACAGTATCGCCGAGCATATTGGGTGACATATCACCTTCCCAGTACGGAATTCTGTTCTCTTTACATTGAAATGCTATTACCTGATGCCAGATATACAAATTATATGATATTACGTTGATAAAGTGAAAGAACCTGTTTGACATCATCCGGGACACAACCGGTCCGGCAAGCATTAACGCCATTGTAAGCAGCGAGAAAAGCATCATAAACTCAAATCTAGTTGCAACTTTCATATAATCCTTATCTTGCCCTTCAAAAGTCTGCAGCAGCCTTGTTAATCCCACAATACTTGCAAACGCGAACATTGCGGCAAGAGTATATGTGTATTTATTCTCTCCACCTTTTTTCTTAATTGTTGCATAACAAAGACAGATCAGCATACCATTGGCATAAAAACCGGTATACATCAACGGATGATTTGCCCATCCTCTTATATTATCGGAAAAATTATATATCACTACATTTGACGTGATAATTCCACACAGCCACAGACCGACACAGGTAAGCCCGGAAAACTTCTTAAACAATTTTGCAAGAAGCGGAATCAGCAGATAAAACCAAACTTCCACCTGAACCGTCCACAATACACCGTTCAGCACTGTATTTACATATACATTGTCACTCCATATACTTGTAAAGGTTAAATTCATAATCAGATCCTTGAACATAAACGTCTTACTTGTATATTTGTGCTGTACCAGTGCCAAAATAAACATCACAATGACATTCAAATAATAAGAAGGTAAAATCCGAATTGCTCTTTTCTTAAAAAAGGTTTTTGTGTCCGGCCATTCCTCTTTCAAAACTATTGCACGGGCATAGGGCCAAAAATTACAAATTGCGCTTAGCAAAATAAAGAAGTCCGTGAACACTGCACCAAATCTGACAAATATCTGCAAATGACTTTCTGTAATTCCAAAGTATCTTGTAAATCGATTGTTAAAATTAATATACGGCGTAAGCCAGGTCTGCTCCCAAAAATGAAGCCATACAATAATAATAAGTGAAATTACCCGCAGGCCGTCCAATACGGCAATATGTTTGTCAATCTGTTTTTCTTCCATTCTCTCTCCCTCTCATAAAGCTTTTGCTTCCTTCTCTTCGGCATGCCGGCTCAGCAGTATGCCTTATCCACTTCTATCACTGCAAAATAGTTCTCATCCAGTTCTGAAATCTTATCCTGAAGATACTTCATCACCTCCGAGTCCGTCATTTTATAATCAAACGGTACCACCACATCAAAAATCAGATTGGTGTGGGTAGGACCCTGCACAATTCTGAAATCGTGAAAAGAGACATTTCCTTCCATTCCGCTGACAATACCTGCCACCTTCTGCTTCATTTCATTAGTTTTCTCATCATCCAGGCAAATGGGATCCATATGAATGACCGCACTGCAGCCCAACTCGTTTCCGAGTCTGTGCTCTATCAAATCAATCATATCATGAAGCACCAGAATATCTCCTGTTGAGGGTACCTCCACATGAACGGAAAGCATTACCCTTCCGGGTCCATAATTATGTACAACAAGGTCGTGAATTCCGATTACGCCCTGATCCTTATATTCCATAATGATCTCTTCGATTCTTTTCACAAATTCCGGTTCCGGAGGCTGTCCGAGGAGGGGGCTTATGGTATCCTTTGCCGCGCTAAATCCAGCATAAAAGACAAACGCTGCTACCAGCAGACCGCACCAGCCGTCTGCCTGAATCTCTGTCAGATTTGCAAGAAGCGTTGTCAGAAGTACCACGACCGTTGCAATGCTGTCACTGATACTGTCCTTTGCCGTTGCCATCATGGCAGCACTGTCTATCTTTCTGCTCACGCTTCGGTTATACAGATACATATATACCTTTACACAGATCGAGAGGATCAGGATCACAAGAACAAGTGTGCTGGCCTCCACCGCCTGCGGATGCAAAATTTTATCGACAGAGGACTTAAACAATTCAAATGCCATAATCAAAATAATGATCGACACCAAAAGTCCCGATATATATTCAATCCTGCCATGTCCAAAGGGATGGTCACTGTCCGGCTTCTGTCCTGCCATCTTAAACCCAAACAACGTGATCACGGAGGAACCGGCATCAGAAAGGTTATTGAATGCATCCGCTGTTATTGCAATTGAACCGGAAAGCTGGCCTGCAAGAAATTTCACCATAAAAAGAAAAATGTTCAAGGCTATACCAAGAGCACCGCAAAGCATCCCATATGCCTGACGCACTACAGGATTCTTGGTATCCTTGCTGTTCTTAATAAAAATTCGCGACAAAATGCTGATCATAACCATTACCTCATATTTTTTGACCTTTCAATTATTTTATTCTATTTTGCTGCTTTTTACAATTATTTTCCTTTATTCCACAGCAGATTTTCAGGTTTTCATTGCCAAAACAGGGAAAATATAGTTTAATTAAATCAGATGCGGTATGCGTTGATGCTGCTCTTTCAATCAGATTTTTTCAACGCAGAAACGGGGATTATTTATGATAAAGAAAAAATACATATTATTGTCATTAGGAATTGCACTACTATTTACTTTCACTGCATGCGGTAATTCTGCTGCTAAGGAAACCAAGACTGATTCCTCAGCCTCAGAACAAATTTCCGATTCACAGGGAACCGACACTGCTTCCGACGAGAAGGAAGATGTTGTTTCCGCTGCTAACGCTCCTATGGAGGAAACCTCAGAAGCAATCACAAAAGAAATCTCGGAATATGTTCCCGGCACTCTTACCGAAACCGGATATGAAAGTGAATGGCTCGGTCTGCGCTTTACAGCACCTGAGGGAACAAGCATGATCATGCAGGATGATTCTACTTATGAAATGTTCTGTCAGAATGATGATCAAACTGCAAATATCGGCATTATCATCGAAGATCTTCCTGCCGGTTTTCAGACAGTTGCACAGTATGTTGACCAGTTTGAGAAAGAAATCAGCAGTGATTCCGATATCTCCTATAAGGTTCTTTCAGATAAGGATGAAGTACCTTTGGGCTCCTATATCTTTCGTTCTGTAAGCTTCACGGCTACCTATAACGGTGCCGAATTGTACCAGAGCTATTTCTTACGCTTTATGGGTGATAAGATTGCTACTGTTTTTGTTACTTATTCCGATGCAAGCATTGATACAGCCGGGGAATTAATTTCTGCCTTTGAGGCTTACTAAAAAAACTGTTGACAAAAAACTTCTTAAGGCGTATTGTTAATGTATGTTCGTCATTTCAGACGTTTCATGCAGGATAGCAACCAATGTTAAAGATTTCAGAAAGGAGGTAATTTTGATGACCAATATATTTAAACTGCGAATGAATAAAATGCATACCATATTGATGAAGACGAAATTACCTTCTGATTTATTTCATATTTATCTGAATTGATGATTTCCATTATTTACAAGAGTGTCACTTCAGATCAATCGTACATAAAATCAGAATGCTTTTTGCAGCCATGGTAATTTCCATGGCTGTTTTTTTGCATTAATAAATGATATTTAGGGGGGAATTATGAAAAAAATATCTACTTACATCTGGGAGCATAAATTTGCCTTTGCTTTTGCCATTCTTTCCATGGTGATCAGCATCAGCCTTGATATGCTCTCTCCACAGCTTACCAAGCATATTGTTGATGATGTAATTATCAACGCCCAAATTCAAAAGCTCACACCGCTTCTACTTGGTATTCTCGGCATCGGAATCGGAAGATGCATTTTTCAGTATACCAAGGAGTATACCTTTGACGCTGTGGGCTCCAAAATTTCAGCCCAAATACGGAAGGACCTTTTCCTGCACATTCAGTCCTTAAGTGCTGACTTTTTTGACCGAACCGGAACCGGAGAACTGATGTCCAGAGTCAAGGATGATGTTGACAGAATCTGGGACGGTCTTACCTTTGTGGGAATGCTCCTCATCGAGGTTTTCATTCATACCACAATCGTATTGTTCTGCATGTATCGGTTAAACTGGAAGCTTGCGATTCTTCCTACAATCGGAATGGCTGTTTCTGCGTTTATTGCAATTTATATGGAACGAAAGCTGGATGTTGTCTATGAGGAAATCAGCGAGGAAAATGCATCCTTAAATACAGTTGCCGAGGAAAACCTGGCCGGTGTCAGAACTGTTAAGGCTTTTGCGAGAGAAAAGCATGAAATTTCCAAATTTCTCTCTCACAATCAGCGCTACTATGACCTGAATATGCAGCAATCAAAGCTGTTTGTAAAGTACCATCCGTATATTTCTCTGATCACCAGGATCCTTCCTCTCAGTGTCCTGTTTATAGGCGGATTCCTTGTGAATCAGAAGGAAATGACTCTTGGGGATTTAAGCGCATTTATTGATTATTCCATGAATATTGTGTGGCCAATGGAAATGCTGGGCTGGCTGACAAACAGTTTTTCTGCAGCACTTGCCTCAAACCGCAGGATTAAAAAGGTGTATGCGCAAAAGCCTTCCATTACCGAGCCTGAAAACCCGGTTATTCTTCCGAAAGTAAAAGGGAAAATCACTTTTTCAAATGTCTCCTTTCACAAGGCGGATCTTCACGAGATCCTTCATGACATATCCTTTACCGTGGAACCGGGGAAAACAATCGGAATCATGGGTGCTACCGGTGCCGGTAAAAGCTCTCTGATCTATCTTCTTCAAAGGCTCTACGACACCACAGACGGCGCAATCTATCTGGATGATGTCAACATTAAGGATTTATCCTTAAAGCAGCTTCGCAGCTCCATTTCACTGGTAATGCAGGATGTTTTTCTGTTTTCCGATACCATTCTGGAAAACGTGAAGCTTGGACAGAAAAAGAAGCTTACGCTTTCTTCGGTCATGGAAGCTGCTGATCGTGCCCAGGCCAAAAGCTTTATTGAAAAAATGGACAAAAAGTACGACACCGTCATCGGGGAGAGAGGGATCGGTCTTTCCGGCGGTCAGAAACAACGTATTACCATTGCCAGAGCACTGGCAAAGAAAGCACCGGTATTGGTTCTGGATGACTCCACTTCCGCTCTTGATATGGAGACAGAGCAGTTTATTCATGAAACCTTACGAACCCTACCGGACACTACGAAAATCATTATCGGTCACCGTATCAGTGCAGTCTGCCACGCGGATGAAATTATCATTCTGGATAACGGAAGGATTGCAGAGCGGGGAGACCATAAATCACTGCTTGCCCAAAAGGGACTTTATTACCGAACCTATGTGGCACAGTATGGAACACCCAAGGAGGAAATTACAGCATGAGTATCAATTCCTATAGGGAAGATGAGCAGACTGCGCAGGTAAGCAAGCTACATACGCTGCTGCGTCTGTTCTCCTACCTTTTATCCTATAAAAAAGAAGTTATTTTTGTTCTGCTGATCATGGCATTCTGCGTTGCAGTATCATTGATCAATCCCCTGCTCATTGAAGCGGCGATTGATAACTATATCTCCGTGGGAGATCTGAAAGGACTCACCCGACTGATCCTGTTTGCACTGGTCATAAATCTTCTCATGATTGGCGGAATTAAGCTTCGTATGTATATCATGGCTAAGGTGTGTAACAGCATTCTTGTGAACATACGCCAGGAGCTCTATTCCCATATTCAGACGCTGGATCTGCAGTTTTTTGACAGCCGCCCCACAGGCAAAATCCTTGCCCGTATCATCGGAGACATCAACTCTCTGAAAGAGGTTCTGAATAACTTTGTGACTACCCTACTGCCGGACTTTACTACAGTTGTCGCAGTAGCTGTTATCATGTTCCTCAAGAATCCGGCTTTGGCTGCCGCTTCCCTGTGCAGTCTTCCGCTTATGCTGGTAAGCATCTGGTTTATTCAGGTTTACTCTCATAAAAAATGGCAGGATTTCCGAAAAAAATCCTCCAACCTGAACGCCTTTATCCATGAGGACATGTCCGGTATGCGTATTATCCAGAGTTTTCATGCGGAGGATGAGACAAGCGATACCTTCGACGAACTGCTAAATGCACACCGCCATTCCTTTATCAAGGCTGTACGCGTAAACGACGCAATGGGATCCAGTATTGATTTCAGCTGGGGCATCGGAATTACTGCACTCTACTTTGTGGGAATCAGAATTCTCGGTCTCGGGAACGTTTCAGTGGGTACCTTTGTTGCCTTTGGCAATTATATTGGCATGTTCTGGAATCCCATCATGAATCTGAGCAATTTTTATACGCAGCTTATCACCAATATCGCTGCTGCAGAACGAATTTTTGAAATTTTAGACACCGAGGCACAAATCAGCGATTCCGAAGACGTGATTGCAATTCCCCCGATCCGGGGATGTGTCAACTTTGATCATGTTGGTTTTTCCTACGATGACCATACAAAGGTGTTAAATGATGTAAGCTTTACGATAAAACCCGGTGAGACCATTGCCCTTGTAGGGCCTACCGGGGCCGGGAAATCAACGATCGTAAATCTGATCAGCCGGTTTTATGATGTGCAGGAGGGTACAATTCTCATTGACGGATATGATGTCAAAAAGGTTTCTATCGAAAGTCTCAGAAGCCAGATGGGTATTATGACGCAGGATAACTTTCTGTTCACCGGAACCATCCGGGACAATATCCGGTACGGAAAGCTTACTGCCACTGATGAAGAAATTATTAAGGCCGCTAAGGCCGTTCATGCACATGATTTTATCTGTAAATTAAGTGACGGCTATGACACGGTTCTTTCCGAACGCGGAGGCGGCCTTTCCGTAGGTCAGAAGCAATTGCTTGCCTTTGCCCGAACCATGGTTTCCAACCCGAATATCCTGATTCTGGATGAGGCCACCTCAAGCATTGACACACAGACAGAACTGCTTGTCCAGGATGGCATTGAAGCGCTGCTCAAGGGCCGTACTTCTTTCGTTATAGCTCACCGTCTCTCGACCATCCAGAAGGCAGACCGCATTTTTGTGATCGATCAGGGTGGTATTATAGAAGAAGGCACTGCTCCGGAACTAATTGCTAAAAAAGGAGCCTATTACAGGCTCCATACTGCTCAACTAATGACAGCCTCATCTGATTGATGAGGCTGCTTTTTAGTACTCAATATTCCATTCATGCTCTCCGCCCCAGTCGCCGATCAGCGTTGAGGTCGTTCCCTCCGGTGTTGCTATTCTGGTTTCGAAACGATAATTCATCTGCGGAACATATTCCCCATCAATCGTCACATTGCTGTAGAGATATACAAATTCATAGGTTTTATGGGGATAATATTCGCCATTTTCAGAAGCCGGTTCATAGGAAATGCAAAGCCGTTGTACACCGGCATCCTCCTGTTTTGCTCCCCATACCTTGATCACGCCTGCCGTATCCGGACATTCATCAAAATCAGCAAAGCTAAATCCGGGCTTTCCGTCTTCCCTCACCAGTTTCAGCTTTTCCCTGCTCACCGGGATGTAGGTTTTACCCTTCCAATACTCCATCGTGCCGTCTATAAATTGATCTCTGATAGCGATATAGGTTTCCGACTGTATAAAATCCTTAATGGCTTCAAAATCACCGGAATCAAAAATGGTAAATGCTTCCGCAAAGATATCCTGTGCCTCCTTTGCTTTTGCAATGCAGGCAGCAAGCTCCTCAAGTTCTTCCGTACTCTCCAACGTCATAACCCTTTCAAGAAGGTCCTTATAATCTTTAAGGTGTTCTACCGGAAGCCAGACCGTCTCATTTTCCGGGACCGCAAACTTGACCACCTCAGCCTTCAGCGTCTCGTTTTGCGTCTCCTCGCAGACCTGAATCAACCGATTCATAATCGTAAGGTATCTTTCGAAACCGTCTTCTGTATTACAAAAAATCTCTGTCTCCTCCGTCATGAACAACCGCTCATAGCAGGCATCCAGAAGCTTGATTCCATCTTCGCTCAATGGATTATTCTCAATGGCCAGCACAGTTTTGTCCAATGCATCCAAATTACAGTTTCCGGCATTAATATCAGCAACGGCATCATTCAGAAGGTGCACACAATATTCCTGCAAGAGACTTTCATCCTGTGTAGTCTCCCACCCTTTGTACAGCACCTGCTCTGCCGATTCACGATCCTCCTGCGTCAGATAAACACCGGCCATAGCCCGATATGCTTTCACCGATTTAGAATCGATCTTCAGCGCTTCCTCACAGGAAGCAATTGCTTCCTCATAAGCCTGTGTTTCCACATATTCGTCAGCTGCCTCCAGCTGTCTGTCCACCTGAATCCCAGGTAGCAGGTTATATACAATGGCAGCTCCTCCCGCCAGAATCACTATTCCTATCAGTACCAATACAATTTTTTCTGCCAATACCACTCTTTTTCTATGCTTACGCCTGCGCTCTCTCGCAGCTGTTTTTGCCTCTTTTCTTCTGACTTCCTTATCTTCCATTGAAATGTTCCTTACCCCGTCTCATATATTTCTGGTACTTATGCACTACTTCTCATAGTAACATAGAAAAGAATCCATGACAAACAAATTTTACTGCTTTTTCCAAAAGCCTTTCCCTTTTCGCGCAGGCTTTTTTCCTGTATGTCTGTTGTCTGCAGAATGCTTTCTTCCTCTGTTGCTGTCCGCAGAATGCTTTTTTCCTCTGCTTCTCTCGAAGAAGGGCTTTTCTTCCTGGATATCCACCAGTTCTTCCCCCATATTCATCCGCATGAAAGCAGCAGCAAGATCAAGAACGGAAAATCCGTTTTCTTCTGTGGCAAGCAAAATCCTTTCTTTGATCTCATCAAGCTCCTTCTGTTCCATTACCTCCATCGCATCTGCAATGAGCTTTCCGGATTTCACCTTTACGATATCCTTGGCAGAAGGTATCTTTCTTTCCTTAATGGTTGTGTGGCAGACTCTTTCAATATCCCTAATCTTAAAAATTTCTCTCCCTGAAATCAGGGTGAAGGAACGACCTGCCTTGCCGGCTCTTCCCGTCCTTCCGATCCTGTGTACATAATACTCAATGTCTTCCGGAACATCATAATTAAAGACAGCATCCACTCCACTGACATCGATTCCTCTTGCTGCCACATCGGTTGCGGAAAGAATACGGCATCTTCCGCCCCTAAACAGATTCATCACCGTATCTCTCTGATTCTGTGTCAGATCACCGTGAAGCCCTTCTGCCTCATAGCCTCTGTCCTTTAACATGCCGGTAATCTCATCCACCATTCGTTTTGTATTACAAAAAATAAGACTTTTGGCAGGCTGATAATAATCAATCAGTCTGCACAATGCTTCAAACTTATCCTTCTTCGCCACCCTGTAGTATGCCTGTTTGATTGCTGCAACAGTAACCTCCTTGGGCGTTACCTTTACATAAACCGCATCCTTCTGATAAGTGCCCGTAATATCCAGAATTGCCTGTGGCATAGTAGCTGAGAAAAGTGCCATCTGATGTTCCGGGGGCATATCCTTCAGCACCGTCTCTATATCCTCTCGAAAGCCCATATTCAACATCTCATCTGCTTCGTCAAGAACAATCATCTTAATTTCATTTGTCTTAATGGTATGGCGTCTCAAATGATCCATCACTCTGCCTGGTGTACCAACGATGATCTGAACGCCCTGGCTGAGTGCCCGGATCTGTCTTCCGATATCCTGCCCACCGTATACAGGAAGCACTTTCACACCATGCATATATCTGGTAAGCTTTCGGATCTCCTCCGCCGCCTGCATGGCAAGCTCTCTGGTCGGACAAAGAATGATTCCCTGTGGTTTTCTGATATCTGCATTGATCCGCTGAATCATGGGAATGGCAAAGGCAGCTGTCTTCCCGGTTCCTGTCTGCGCCTGCCCAATCACATCCCTTCCTTCCAAAAGTACAGGAATTGCCTGTTCCTGGATCGGTGTCATCGTTTCAAATCCCATTTCCTCCACTGCGCGGAGAATTCTTGCATCAATATCAGCATCTGTATATTTCATCTTCTGTTTTGTCTGTACAATTTCCTGTTCCATAAATACCTCTTTTAATCAATTCCTTATGAAGCAAAAAAGACATCACTTCGTAATGAAAAGTGCTGTCTTTTTACACGAACTTCTAAAGTATATCTGTAAATTACTTTTCTGTCAAGCATCTTCATGCAAAAACTGCTCGATAATGAATCGCGGTCTCGCCTTCGTCTCAAGATAGATCTTGCCGATATACTCTCCCACCACGCCTAGGGATAACAAAATCAGACCTCCGATTGCCCATACAGAAACCATCAGGGTGGTCCAACCGACGATCGTTGCCCCCATGAAATGTCTTACGATACTGTAAATCAGCATGCCAATGCTGACAATAAAGATAAAAAAGCCAAGTCCTGTGATTAATCTGATTGGTTTCGTGCTCAAGGAAGTGATTCCTTCAATAGCAAACGAAAGCATTTTTCCCAGAGGATATTTGCTTTCCCCTGCAAAGCGCTCTCCCCGCTCATAATAGACTACATCCCAGGGATAGCCGATCATCGGGACAATTCCACGAAGGAAAAGATTCACTTCCCCATACTCTGCCAGCCCCTCAAGGGCACGCCTGCTCATCAGTCGATAGTCCGCATGATTAAACACCGTGTTGGCACCCATAGCATTCATCAGCTTGTAGAAGCCCTCTGCCGTTGCCTTTTTAAAAAAGGTATCCTTCGCCCTGCTGCTTCTGACTCCATATACAATGTCAATGCCTTCTAAGTATTTATCCACCATTGCATCAATAGCGTTGATATCATCCTGAAGATCTGCGTCCATGGATATCACCATATCCGCATGATCCTTTACGGTCATAAGACCTGCAAGCAACGCATTCTGGTGTCCTCTGTTCCGGCTTAGATTAATCCCGCTGAATACAATATCCTCTTTATGGAGTTCCTGTATAATCTCCCATGTTCTGTCTCCGGAGCCATCATTCACAAAGACAATACGACTGTCAGGGTTGATTTTCCCTGCCTGTACAAGTGTACTAAGCTTATCCTTTAAACGCTTAGCCGTCTCAGGAAGAACTTCCTCTTCATTATAGCATGGAATAACCAGATACAGTTTGTTGTCCATCGGATGAATGCCTCCCATATTTCTACGTTCATGATTCTTTATGTACATGATTCTTTATGTACATGAACAGAATTCTTCACATTCCTTGCTATGGTTTCCCATATGCTTTATTATAGCATAATATCTACATCAAATACAACAAAAGAGGATAAGCTTGTGCAATCAAAAAGGGTTTGTATCGTGATAATCACCAACAAACCCTTTGTTTTATACCCTTTCAGAGGTATTTTCTTTTGTTAATTATTAACAATTTCTAAATCCATTACGCATTAACGATTTTACCAAAGTCACGTCATTTTTCCCAGTATTTATAGGCATTACAGACTTCTATATTTTCAAAGTGATATTTAAAAGTGATATTTCTCGACCCACTCAACATATCAATAACCGATTAATCAATATATATTATCGATTACTTCCTAGGCTTGAAAATAAGAACCTCGTGAATTATCACCCAACTATCACCTTTACATAGCCAACGCCTTACCCTTATAAGTCATCACGAACTCTGATATATCATGTTCTTTTGCATAATACTCTCTGCCCATTTTCGTTGCCTGTCCATTCTGATACATAAGTCTAAGTAATCTTATGGCCAAATCCAATATTCAATATATCCATATTCTGGTTCTATATATTCTCTAGATATATTGTATCCATTAAAAGTATATTGAGTATTATATCCTTCAATTCCACTTTTAGAAGGACCAATATAAAAATCATTATAAATTCTGTTATAAATATCGTTATATGCTGGACCAACAACACATGTTTTAAGCATTGTTTCTAATGCTTTCCATTCAACAGCACTTAAATTTTGATAAATTTGTATTTGCCAACTGCTTGTTCCTGTTCCATCATCTTCCCACCAACGAAGCTGCCATGCTTTTGCATTTAAAATTTCTGTTTGCCAAAAAGTATCATATCCATTTGTTTCTATATCAAATATAGCCCATACCGAATCTTCATTATTAACAACGGCTGTTTTTCCTCTTTCAGCAGCTTGTGCCTTGCCAGAGACTCTCCTGTAATTCATCATCTCTTCTGAATTATATGCTTCCATACATTCTGAAGCATTTGCCCATCCACTTCTAACAGATGTCTCTGGTAAAATATTTACATCGTTTTTATGCTCTAATATATCGCTGTAACCTATAGTATCACCAAAACAAAATTCTTCTACAGCATCTCTTTCAGGTGTTCCAGGTTCTGTAGAAGGGGTATCATAAATAGATGACTGATGCCTAAGTATTTGTCCATCACTTAAATAACAGTCATCCACAAGCCATAATACAACCCCGTTTGATGCTGTCCATGTAATATGTTTATATCCTGTATAATTCTCTTTTCCATATGCAGCATTTTTTAACTCATCTTCAGTAAGCAATGGACTGCCATCATAGCCATGATAGTTTCCAATAGAAGGGTCAATAGGTGTAACTCCTGGTTTTCTAAGTCCTGATGGATATGTTCCACCTGTAGATGTAGATACATTTCCATTATTTGTTGAGGTAGAAATTTCATTATCATTATTTACTTCAGCAACATTATCATCTTTTAATTCAGAAGTATTTGTAACAACAGTACTTTCAGAATTATATTCATTATGTTTTGTTTCAACTATTTCTGTTGTTATATCTTCATCATTTATCTTATTTTCATCTTTTGTTTCTTTTTCAATAGTAGAAACATTTATTGCATCAGGTCCAGCATTTGCTGTATCTGTAACAGTTTCTGTAACTGTATTAGAATTATTCGCATTATTGTCTTTTTTGGGAATACAAAGCAATAAAAGCAAAATAATAACGATAATTCCGCCACAAACTGCATAAGTCTGAGGTTTATGT
>JAHAYJ010000017.1 GCA_018384375.1 Lachnospiraceae bacterium | reverse complement strand
TCTCTCGCAAACCCGCACCTGCGGTGCTCCTTGTCTGCTTCGCAGACCGTTTGCTCGCTAATAGCGCTCCAAAACCAAATGCCGCCTTCGGCGTCGCTTGGTTTTCCTTCGCGCTATTACATTGTACCACAAGATGCTTTTACGGAAAAGTCTTTTTCGCAACTTCCTTCGGCCTGAGTTTCTTAATCTCATACAGCTTTTCATCTGCCTGGGTCATTGCTTCCTGCAAAGTGAGTGTATCCGTACTGCTTAACACACAGGCACCTGCACAGACTGTCACATTATAGGGCTTCTCACTTGCCAGATTACTCTCATCAAACCTTTTATAGATGTCCGTCAGTACTTCGGTACCCTCTCCGGCTGTCTCATATTCCATAATGCAGGCAAACTCATCTCCGCCGATTCTTCCTGCAAGCCCCTTTCCTGCCATGCTCTGTGCAAGGATTTCACCGATCAGCTGCAACGAATAATCTCCTTCTTCATGCCCATATCTGTCATTGATGATCTTTAGATTATTCATATCCACATAGATAACCAGTGTCCGTCTGCCGGTATTCCGGTTCTCTTCAAGGAGTTCTCCTGCCGCGTCATAGAAGCCTCTTCGATTTAAAATACCGGTAAGACTGTCGGAACGGGAAAGATTATCCAACACAATATTGTTTTCCTTCAGAGTTGCCAGACTTTCCTCCAGCTGCTGCTGAATCTCCTCATTTGATTTCAACAGCGCAATCATTTTCATGGCGGAGCTCATCTGGTTAACCAGAAATTCACCGTTTACAAACAGCTCCGGTGACAGATCGCAAAGTAGTAATCCGTACAGCAATTCGTTGGAAAATAACGGAAGAAGTACCATTGAGGTTCTCTCCTCTGTCTCAACCCCATGATTCTGAAAAATATCTTTGATACTGTATTTCTGGGAAATGGCAGGAACTGAGATTACCTTTCCCTCCTTCAAGATAGCCTTCAAATACAAAGTATGCGGCGGAGCAAATTTTTCCCGATACAAATGCATGATTGGCTTTTCAAATACATAGATAAAAGCATTTCTAATGTTCAACCACTCCAGATTATTCAGTCTTGACGCATAGCTTTGATCATTTCCCTTTTCAAACTGAAGCATATCCCGGATAAACAGCTTCATGGAGTAATTATTTTTCTCTTCTGCTTCCTTCATCAAGCCAAACCGATAATCCATAGCCTTGATGATCTTACGATAAATAATGGAAAAAAGATCTCTTAGTTCAAATTTGTCCTCATAATCTGTCTGCCTCTTCTGAAGTGCATGATAAATCTTTTCAAAAACTACCAGAAGATTTCCCATGTCAGCATACTCCACAGCACCATTCCTCAAAAAGGTGTCCAGTACACTTTGAATATCCATATATAATTCTGTTTTCTCATCACTCTGCTCATAAAGCATCATGATTTTTTGAAGCAGCTCTTTAAAGTTTCTGTGAAGCTCCTCCATTTCTTCCCTGATCTCCTCATGCTTATAGCGGTAGAAGATATCATCAAAGTATCCGTCAATACTGTTCTCAAGCATCCTGGTAGCAAATTCCTCCTCCTGGTCCGCTGCCTTGCAGAAGGACTCACGCAAAACAAACTTGGTAGGCATCACCTTGCTTTCCACTTTTTCTCCATATGCCATACGAAGTACCATCTTCAGCGCATTTTCGCCAAGCTCTGCGGGATCTGCCTTGACTGAGGAAAGGGACGGCTGAGTCTTTGCGGCCGTGATCGTATCATCATAACCAAATACAGAAATATCCTTACCAGGAACCAGATTTCTTTTTTTCAACTCATCATAGAAGCCAAGAGCAGTCTCATCATTAACACAAAACACCGCTTCTATATCCGGATTCCTGTCAAGAAGCATACAGAAGGCTTCCCTACACCGCCTGGAATAATCACCCTCCACATACAGACTATCCGGCGTTTCCACTCCGAGTTCCTGCAAAGTCTCTATGAATGCCTGCTTACGTTCTACCGCATCTGAGCTGGACATCGGCCCCCCGATCATTCCAAGCTTTCGACATTTCACCTGATTGATCAGATATTCCAGACCTTCTCTGATACCATTGTAATTATCATAAGCAACATCCACATATCCATCCAGCTTGGAAGCAACCAGCACACAGGGAATGCCCTTGTACTGTGCCAGCATTTCCTCCATACGTTCCTTGCTGGTATGACAGCCAATACTTCCTGCTGCCACAATAATGGCATCCACATTTTCCTTTTTAACATAAGAAAAGATCGTATTATACTGATATTCATACATCAGCTCCGGATTATCACACAAATCCCTGTCAAGATATTTTCCGGGCAGGACTACGACATTCACATCAAGTGTCTTTGCTGCCTGCATCACTCCCCTGCATACTGCCTCCGTGAATTCATCCATAATGCCGCTTACCAGTACGCCCACCGTAAGTCGTCTCTGCTTTTTTGTCATATCGCTGCTCTCCTTGTTTCGTCCTGCATCTGTCATGTAGCTCTAATCCCGGTCAAGTCCTGCTTTTTCCATGAATGCTTTTCCGTAGGGAACATTTTCCTCATAGGAAGGATTCTCCCCGATTTTGCGAAGCAGTTCTTCGTATTCCTGTGCCTTCTTTCCATAGGCTTCGCCAAGCCCGGCACGGTCTGCCGCTTCAAATATCAGATACCGGTTACAAGCTGAATACATGGTAACCCTCTCCCAGAGATATTCAAATTCCTCTTCGTAATCCTTATCTATCCTAAGAAAATCTATTAGCCAGTTGTAATCCCTGCGCCTTGCCGTATCCTCCGCCGTTGTAAGCCTGCGTTCCAGCATTTTGTACTGTTCATTTTCTGCCACTCCACTTACTGTGACAACAGCTGCCCAAAGCATAATTACCGTTACTCCAAGTAAAAGGTAAACTGAAATCGTATTAAAGGTAAACTTATTGGAGTAATTCCACTTCCGATAAACCAAAAGATAAAAGGCGGCAATCCCTGCCAGCATAAAAATAACTCCCGTCATTTCACAGCCTCCTTCATCCTTTCTTCCATGATGAGTGCTATCTGCTCTGCTGCCCCATCGTCGATAAATCGATCATAGCTTCCGTCCTCTTTCGGTTCAAAACAGGCTGCCTCCTCCTTGGTCAACCCCACATACCCCATAAAGAAAGCCTTCATGGTAAAATAAGCTTCCTCCTTCAGCTCCTCCGGCTCGGATTGCATGTAATAAAACATATCATAGCAATGATCAAGAAAAGTCAGAATATCTTCCCTATCAGGAACCTGACCTTCCTCCATAAGATCGATCATTTCATTCATATCATCAACGAATTTATCATAATAATAATTCTGTACTTCCGGAAAAATTGTTTCATATCGCTGAGCCTGACTGCCCTGTGCTGCAGTCCTCTCCTGTTCCCGTTCCTCCCAGATATAAATTCCCACCGAAAAGACAAACAGCAGAACATTCACTCCCACAAGGATGAGAAGAATTCTACTCAGCATCCTCTGCTTCAGCTCCGGAGTCTTCTGCTTGATCAGAAAGGGCTTCAGCAGCTTGTTTCTTTCAATTCTTTTTTGAATTTCTTCCTGAAATGCCACTCCCTCAGGATTTACAGCACCACAATAGGGGCAATTCGGGCTTTGCGAGGAAACCTCTCCTCCGCAATACGGACACTTCATGATCCATTCACCCCCTCAATGGCAAGAATCTCTTCCTCTGTATAGCCAAATTCCTGCAATCGTCTGACACAGTTATGATAGAATTCCTCCATTACCTGTTCATTGCCAAGGAAAGCATCATCTTCTGCATACTCTCTGCATTTCTGCAATACATTTGAAGCCTGAAGCAATGCATCCTGCATCCAGTAATCAGAAAGCTCTTTCTTTTGCTCTGTGCTGGAGTTTCCTGCTTCGATCAATCGTATCTCATCTATACTGCTTTCCATGCGCTCATAGTATCTGTTTATTTCCATTACCTGTGCATATTTCTGATAAGCTCTTCCATACAGATCCTTCTTTCTGCTGTACGCTTCCATTTCCTCATAACGGCCCTCCTGATACAATGCTTCAAGCTTCTCAAGGTAAATCTGTTCCTGCCTGTACTTGGCACGTACCGAGAGCTTTCCATAAAAAATAAACAGGATGGTGAACGAAATCCCAATCAATGCAAGAATTCCCACAGCAAAAACAATCCTTTTGGTCAATCTGTTTGCTGTTTTCTGCGGAAAGGTTTCCGCCTCCTTCCTGATTTTTGCCGCCTCCCTGTCATAGCCCTGAAGGATCTCTTTTTTCTGTTTTCCGGCCGTTTGTGCGTTTTCTGTTCCGCAATAAGGGCAGCTGATACTGCTTTTATCATATTCAGCGCCACAGTTTTTGCATACCATGCGACTATCTTCCTTTAACTGTTATTCAAATAAACTTTAACAGAAAAAGGACTGATTTTCAAGTAAACTTGAATCAGTCCTTTCTAATCTTACGCTATTCGAGCAACGATTTTACAGTCCTGCCTGAGCTGCAACCTCTGCTGCAAAATCATCAACCTTCTTCTCAAGACCTTCTCCCGTCTCAAAACGAACAAATCTCTTGATGGAAAGGTTTGCACCGGTTTCCTTGGCAACCTGGGCTACATACTGTGCTACTGTCTGCTTACCATCTTCTGCCTTGACATATGCCTGCTCTAACAGACATACTTCCTTTAATTCCTTATTCAGACGGCCAACAACGGCTCCCTCGATTACCTTTTCAGGCTTTCCTGCCATCTTCGGATCGTTAGCGATCTGTGCCATCAGGATTTCCTTCTCATGTGCCTTGTATTCTTCGGATACATCAGCTGTAGATACATACTTGGGTGAAAGTGCTGCAACCTGCATTGCAATATTGTTCAGTGCTTCCTTTACAGCATCATTTACCACATCGGTGTCAGCTTCAACGATAACGCCGATTCTTCCGCCGCCGTGTGTATAAGAAACAACACATCCGTTTTCAGCTACAACCTTTTCAAATCTTCTGATATTTAAGTTCTCACCGATCTTTGCAACCTTCTCAACCAGTGCATCCTTAACTGTCTTGGAAGCATCCAGATTCCAATTCTCAGCAAGAAATGCATCCATATCTGCTGCATTGGAATCAACAGCCTGCTGTGCAACAGCTGCCACAAAATTCTGGAATTCCTCGTTCTTAGCTACAAAGTCTGTCTCAGAGTTCACTTCAACAACTGCTGCTGTCTTGTCATCCTTAACGATAACCTTGCAAAGACCTTCTGCCGCAATTCTTCCTGCCTTCTTCTCTGCCTTTGCCTGACCGTTCTTTCTAAGGAATTCAACAGCTGCATCCATATCGCCATCGGTCTCGGCAAGTGCCTTCTTACAGTCCATCATGCCTGCGCCGGTCATCTCTCTTAATTCTTTTACCATGCCTGCTGTAATATTAGCCATTTTCTTTTCCTCCATTCAAACTGTTGATGTGATTACTCAGCATCTGCTGCTGCAACTTCTTCGATATCTTCAGCTTCTGCTTCCTCTGTTACACCTGCATCCTCAGCAGTGATAGCTTCCTCACCCTGATTTGCTTCGATTACAGCATCTGCCATCTTGGCAACAATCAGCTTTACGGCTCTGATGGCATCATCATTGCCGGGGATAATGAAGTCAAGTTCTTCAGGATCACAGTTTGTATCACCGATACCGATCAGGGTAATTCCAAGTGCATGTGCTTCCTGTACACAGATTCTTTCCTTCTTAGGGTCTACTACAAAAATAGCATCGGGAATTCTGGTCATATTCTTGATACCGCCAAGGTTCTTCTCAAGCTTTTCCCATTCCTTCTTTAATGCGATAACTTCCTTCTTGGGAAGGACATCAAAGGTTCCGTCCTCTGCCATTGTCTCGATTGCTCTCAATCTTTCAATTCTGCTCTGGATGGTCTTGAAGTTGGTGAGCATACCACCTAACCATCTTTCATTTACATAGTACATGCCGCAACGCTCAGCCTCTGTCTTAACAGCATCCTGTGCCTGCTTCTTGGTACCAACGAAAAGAATGGTTCCGCCCTGTGCAGCGATCTCAAATACTGCTCTGTAAGCCTCATCAACCTTTCCTACAGACTTCTGTAAGTCGATGATGTGGATACCATTTCTCTCTGTGAAGATGTAAGGAGCCATCTTAGGGTTCCATCTTCTTGTCTGATGTCCGAAATGAACACCTGCTTCAAGTAACTGCTTCATTGAAATAACGCTCATGTTTCTACCTCCATTTGGTTGTGCTTCCGCGTATTTCACTCTTCTGCCAACTTCCGCGTTAAGAAGCACCGACAGACTTAAAACACGCGTGATTTATCGTTTCATTGCGCAATACCGCAACGTGAAGATTATAGCATAGAAAAATCCCTCTTGCAAGGGATTTTTCCAGCAGCTAAACGATTTTTTCTATACTTTTTCTATACCATCAGATACATAAGCATTGAGAATCCTGAAAACAACACTGTAACTGTCTTCCAAAAAGCCGGAAAAGATACGCCAATCCGGGAAAACCAGCTCTTTTTTTCTTCCCTCTGCTCTAAAAACTGCCCCCATAAAAGACCCTTCACAACACTCAAAACCGCATAATAGCGATAATCCATAGTGCATCCAAAGGGATTCGTCAAATAGGAAAACGCGCTGAATACCAATATGCCTGCATACCAGATCAGCAGCTTTCTGCTATATTCCCACCTCTCTCTTTTTCTCCAGATTTTTATAAGATACCATATAATACATAAATTAATCATAACATGGAGGAACAATAATATTACCGGAATCCATGCAGGAACCTGATAAGTAAACTCTCCAAACAGCTCCGACTTCAGCAGATAGGAAACTAAATTATAATCATCCAGTGGATTTGCATAGGGTGTCCGCAGCAGATTTCCTATATCCGGCAAAAGAAATCTTGCAATGTAAGAAGAACCTCCTGTATACAATGATCCTTCCACATCCTGCTTTAATACATAGAAAAGAGGCTGTCCATAGAGAATCAGATTGCGGACATTAAACCATAGCCCAAGTGGGAGACTGATTACCGCAAACAGTGCAAATTGCTTCAGCAGCTTCCCCTTATGCATTTCTTTCCAAAGCATCTTTCCAAACACATATGCAGTATACAATGCCGGAACTGCCATGGAGATTTTAGTCATCATTCCAAAGCCATAAATAAGAGCAAGCAGTATGATATTTTTATAGGAAGGTTGTTTTTCATAATACCCCGTAACAAGCAGTGCCAGTGCCATAAACAGAACCAGAAGGCTGTCCTCCCCAATCCATCCTCCCATAAGATAAAATACCGGGCTAAAGCTGACCAGCATCATCCCAAAGCATTTTCCATAATCCCTGATTTCAAACAGGTCAAAAAGTCGGCTTGCAACCGGAAGAATCAGACAGGATGCCACACAGGCTACCCACCTGCTCACATCTGCCAGGACTAAGAAGTCTGATTGCCCCCGTAAGGTCAGCAGTACATTCACACCCTTTGCCCAAAGTCCTCCAAGAATAAAAAATAAAGGCTGCTGATAATATTGCAGTTCATAACCGGGCGGCAGCTGACCATTCACAGCAATCTGAAGCACATACCCTGCTTTTCCGCATGCGTCCGGTGTCAATTCCCATAAGTCATGTCCTCTCATGGTACAGGGTGTATAAAGAAGGTATCCGATCCGCATGACACAGCCCATAAAAATAATCCATCTGCATGTCTCCTTGACTGATCCTTTCCCTGCACCATATCTTATGCTAAAGATTGCTGCTCCCAAAAGAAGAAAAAACAGCATCCCCACTTTGACAGCCAATGTATTATCATAAAATCCCATTTTACATCCTCTTTCTTATTTTCCAAAAAAACGCCATCTGGGGAGCCACTCCATAAATGCAACTATGGTCTCTGCATTTATCTCTATTCCGGAGATAAGCGGATAAAAGAGAATAAAGCAGACCAATGATGCCTCCAGAAGCACTGTATGCGCACTTTTCCAGCTTTGCTCCAGATACTGCAATGTGTAAGCAAGGATTCCTGCAAGAATCAGGGCACAGGTATAATACTGGTAGATAAAAACCGTTCTTGTGATAAACATCCATGGCACCAACATGGAAAAATAGGCAAAGGAAAGATATCCTGCCTTCTTATCTCCATAAAAACATGCCCGATACAGTACATATACAAGGGCGATCAGACCACACCACCAGATGATGGGATTTCCCATGGTAACCACAATACTGACCTTCTCCCGCACATCGTTATACGAACCTGCATCCACAAGCGGAACCCAGTCAAAGAGCCAGCTGTACCATGGAGAATCATAAGGATGGTCAAAGGTAATTACACTGTGAAACCGGAACATCTCAAGGGAATTGTTCACTGCAGCCTGCCAGGCAGAGACGCCCTTAGCTCTCGCCATGGGAATATACGACATCACATAAACGGACACTAAACCGGTCAGATAACTGCCTCCCGTCACTGCAACCCGTTTCCATGCACCGGTGATGATTTCCTTATTTCCTCTATATCTGTAAAGCACCCGAATGGAAGAAACTAAAAATAAAACTGCGATTCCTGCCGCCCCATAAAAGCCCGTCCATTTGCAGGCACATGCTATTCCGGTCACAACAGCCCCTGCCAGAATATCAAGCAGCTCTTTTCCTGAAATCCTGCCCTTCTTTAGCCGGATCTGCTGCTTCCATCGGGAAAGCTGAGAATACATGAGGGTAAACATCAGCATGATAAAAAGAGCTACAATACTGTCAATGGTAGCAATCCGAGATAAGGTCAGATGCATAAAATCAAGCAATACCAGTGCTGTCGCAAGCCCGGCATATTTGGTCTTTCCCGTCATTCTGAACAGCCACAGATACATGACCGGAAGCAATAATACCCCTGCCAGTGCGCAGATACAACGCCACCCAAAAGGTGTCACCCCAAACAGGTACACTCCTGCCGCCATAAAAATCTTGGAAAGAGGCGGATGTGTCCACTCGTAGGTATCCATCCCCTGCAACAATTCATAGGCGCTGCGGGCATAATAAACCTCATCAAACATGGTTCCATAATAATAAGAGTTGTGCTCCGGATACAGTTCCTGTTCATCAAACAGCTCCGGATATCTGGCGGCATTGACCGGCAATACCTTTTCACCATCCTTATCAAGAATGACCAGCTCGTTGAAGATTGCCTGTTGATCTCTGGCAACCAGCCCCAGATAACGAAGCTTCTTATCAATCTCAATGGTTCCCCAATTATAGACACTCTCTGCCATGGAATCTTCCTGAATGACCTTCCATTCCTCTTGCGCCTCATCAAAATAGGAAACTGCAATGATCCTCTCTTCCATATGTCCCAGAAACAGGCAAAGCTCCTGAACTTCTATCTCTTCCCCAAAGTCCAGCACAATTTCATCTCCCCGTTCCATGGAAGCATCCAGTACCATAAAGCTTTCCGGCACAGAAAAGCTTCCCAGCCGGAAGAAAATAAGAAATGTACCTGCCAGTGTGAGCATCCCCATAAAGAGCCGGTCTTTTCCCGCAAGTCTTGGAAATGCCGGCGTATCCTCCGCTTCTTTCTCCCCACCATCCTTTTTCCTTGCTCCAATCTTTCGCAAGGCACTGAAACATTCCTTCAAATCCGCTTTCACAGTTTCCATATTCTCATTTTTGTAAAAAAAACAGATTGAGGCTTTCAGTCCCCAAAGAATCGTACAGGTGAATAAAAAGCAGGATAGTATCCTGACCGTCCCTGAAATTTCTTTTTGGCTGACACTGATAAAACAGGATAAACCGATTCCGTAAATACTCACAAAGAAAGCCAGCAGAAAAAGAAGCACTTTTGCCGCCATCTGCCCGCTTTTATTCTGAATAAAGCTGTCGCGATGAAATACCAGAAAGCCAATTCCAGAAAATATAATTATAAATCCCAATACCAGATACATTGAAAGCATTTTATCTTTACTCTCTCATCAAATTCCACAGATACAGAAAAGTCAGGTCAAAAGGCCTGACTTGTATCTGACTTCTATAATTTGGTTCCTCCAAAATGTGCCATCAAGTTTAAGAACCCACAGTAACCGTTCTCATCCACCAACGACATCAAATCTGCCCCTGCAGGTATGTCAACACGATACCGATTCCCGCGATAGGTAAAGGTAATCTGCACAGGACGTCCGCTGTTCTGCAGCTCCTGATACACATCTCCCCTGAAGCTGATCCAGTTTTTGGTGTCAATCGTGATCGTTCCCTGACCGGCTGCAGTTCCCTGACCGGCTGCAGCATCTTTGATCATTTTTTTCACTGTATCATGGAAAACGATATAATTGTTTTCCGCAGTCTGCGGCTCCTCCGGTTCCTCACTTCGCTCCTCCCGAGGTTTCTCCTCCTTGGGTTTCTCCTCCGGCACAACCTTGTCAGAAACCTGGGGTTCATCAGGCACCGTAACTTCCGTAAACACCTGAGTCGTAACTTCAGTTTCGGTAGCAGTTACTGTCGATGTAGTACGTTCCCAGTCACTCCATCCTGTTCCACCGTCAACCCATTTCCACCCTTCACTTTCAAGACTGTCTTCTTCGCCGGCTCTTGTCATCTGAACTGTCTTCGTTGGCACATTTGTCTCTGTCACCGTAATCGTAGTCACCCACGTTGCCACGGTTCTTGCCATTGCCTCAATGGTACCGCTTCCGTACCCCAAAATCAGTATCACTGCCAGTACCGGTGGTAATGCCAGTTTCAAAATCCTTTTCATATTCATACTTCTTCCCCTTTACCCTACTTTTAACAACTCACATACTTAAATTTGTTCCTACCGCTTCGATGGTGTAACATCAACACCATTATCTGTTTTTATCATATGTTCTTCATTTCAATAATATTGTACATTACTGCAAACAAAAAATCAATGACGTGCGTGAAATTTAAAAATAACAAAATTGCATTCTGCAAGGAACTCACTCCACCCCATTCAGGATTCTTGCAATCTGCTCCGGATCGGCATCCGCCGGTATCTCAAAGGAGCCTGACCGGATGCGCTTATCGTATCCGTTTTCACACAGGAAAGTGTCAAAGCTTGTAGCGGATGCGATCAGCCCCGCTTCCTCAAGGCGCTTGCAGACGGTATAGGAACCATCTCCTTTTCTCACTTCTATGGTAATGCTTTCCTTATTTGCTGTGGATACCGGTTCCGTTTCAGTCGCAGCTACATTTTCACTTAATGTATTCTGATCGGAAGCCTCCTCCTCTGAAGCATCTGCTTCCCGAAGATTCTCCTCAAGACTCATTGTTTCCTGTTCCTTGGCCTCCTGCGTATCCTCTGCCGACTGGGGCTGATTCATTTCGGGTGACTGATCCGGTTCCGGGGACTGATTTTCCTCCTGCGGCACCGGTTTGGATGTCTCCTGCACATCTGATACAGGTTCATCCTTCTCCTGCTGTTCCTCCTTTTCCGGGAGGTTTTCTTTCAGTGTCGTGCCCGCCTCCACCATGCCGAGTTCACTTGCCCGTGCTTTTATTTCTTTGTCACTTAAGGACTCCTTTTTTCCGCCCAAAGAAACTCCCATAATGAGCGCAGTCACCACAATGCCGACTCCGAGTCCTCTCAGATAGTATTTCAGGTTCATTCTTTTTCCTCTATTCCCAAATGCTGCAATCGTGTGATTCTATTGTCCCTCGAACAGATCAATGACCAGCTTTACCTCTCCGATTCCAAGTCCAAGCTCCTTGGCAATCGCCATGTTGGATTTTCCTTTTTTATGAAGCTCTAAAATTCGGTCATTGCTGTTTCGCCCGCCGGTCCTTCCTGACGCATTTAAAGTTACCTCAACCTCAGCTTCTGCAGCTTTTGTCTGTGGCTCCTTGTCGGTTTCCTCTGTCACCTTCACTGCTTTTGCCGCTCTGGGTCTTCCTGCAGACTTTTTCTGAGGCAATTCTGTCTCCGTCTTCCCTGCATTACTCTCCTCCGGGGGCTGGTAGATCACCTCCACCTTCCTTGCCTTGATCGGGACAAAATCTGCTGCTTCTGCCGATTCTTCTGCGTTTAAAGGCTGTTTCTCTTTTTCCTTTGTAACAATTTCTTCCGTCTCCTTAGCAACCGCTTCAACCTCTCTTACTGCCGTCTCGGCCTCCCTTGCAACTGCCTCGACATCCTTCACGGTCTGCTTTACTTCACTGACCTTTTTGGAAGCTTCCGTCACTGTGGACTTTAGATTTTCATGCTTATCATTCAGCATGTCATACAGGAACACAACCTCCTTGTGATTTTTATTGATTTCTTCAAGGACTGTATCCGAATACTCGTTGACCGCAAGCATCTTTTCATTGGTAAGTCGATCCATAGACCGTTCGGTCTTTTCCATGGCATACGTGATCGTCTCATCAACGATATCGCCTATTTTTGACTTTGCTTCCTCCACTTCCCTGTCTACCAGTTCTCTGATAGCTTCTTCATCAACTTTTTCACTCTGTGCAGTATCGTTCCCCTTTCCGGCAGGAAGCAGAAAGCTCCCAATAAAAACGATAATTCCCAGCACAATAAGAACAATTTCCATTACTCCCATATTTTCACCCGTATACCAATCAGATTTTGATGTCAAAGCCGCCCTGACCTTTCAGGAACACCCTTCCATCCTTTTCCTTTTCTTCTCTTTTCCGATTTTTCCCGCCATCACCGGAGTAACTGCCGTTTCCTTTTTCTTTCGCGTCGTACTTCTTTCCTTCATTTTCGGCGCGATCTCCCTGATGTACCTGTCTTAATCTGTTATCGACCGTTTTATCAAACTGACGTTGGAAATTTGTCTGATCAACCACGCCCTTGTTATCTTCATTCTGCTTGATTGTCGTAAAATCCTGTGCTCTTGTTACCTGCCCCTGAAGTTCCACTCTGCTGATTGTCATAAAAATCTCCTTTCATCAGTCTTTGTTTCCTTTATATCCTATAATGCTGTCATTTTTACATCACCCTGTGATTTAACAAATTTACAATAGGACATACTGTTCTTTACCACCATCGAAACATCTGCAATACAGATTCTAGTACCACTGAAAACCTCTCCGGTGACTTCCACTCTGGCATTTGCACTTTCATCCAAAATTGTCTGGAGTGACTGCATCTCCTTCATGCAAGTCTCCTGTTCCTGCTGTTTTGACTTATGTGTCTGAAGCAGTTCCTGGAAATATTTCACCTGTTCCGGTTTCAGCTTCACTCCCTGAGAAAGCTTTTGCGCTGTGGAGGTCAAGACCGGAGATATGGTATCCATTGTCTTTTTATTTTCGATCATCAGCTTCTGTAGCTGCTGCATCCTGCTTTTTACTTCAGGGTCCGCTCCCACCTCAACAGTGGTATCCGCTCCCATAGGAGAACCAAGTGTTTTCACCTGGATCAAATTGGTGGCACACACCCTTCCCCCCGTGATAAATCCCTTTTTCCCACTGACCTGGATTTCTGTTCCTGCCATCACTTCACTGTGCAGAATCGATTCTGTGGAGACATACCCACCGGCAGACACCTTGGCATTTTCAATGAACTTGGCAATCACGTTACCGCCTGCCTTCAGCGTTCCCTTCACCATGCCATTCATGCCCCTGGCAATAATGATATTTCCTTCTGCTTCCAGATAAGCTCCCTCCACAACACCTTTTACTTCAATATTTCCCTTTGCCTTCACAGAGAAATTGGTGCATACATTCCCGTTTATCTTAACACTGCCTTCGTAATCAATATTTCCCGTAGCATTATCAACATTTTCTACTTCCAGCACATCGGAAACAAAGACCTTATCATCCACCAATGTGACATGTCCATCCACATCAGAAGTCAAAATTCTTCTGTCTTCTGAAAGGGTAATATTCCTGCCATACTTCAGGGACGTCCGCTTAACATCACGTGGTTTGATTTTTTCATCGAACACACTAGTTCCATATTCTCCCGGATCCTCCGGGAACAACTTCGCAAGAACATCTCCCTTTTTACAATGACTTACCGTATTCAAATGGAAGAAGTCCACGCTGCCATCCTCGAGGAGTGTTGGCTTTGCACGGAGGTCTGTCTCAAAATAGTACTCAATTCTGGCATCCTCTCCCTGCCTTGGCGGCTGCCCCTTTGCCACAACAATGTTTGTACAATAATCAGGAGCTTCAAAAAATTTTATCAGATCCTGCGTCTTTACACCAAATTTAATGTTCTTCACTCCCAGATCATTGATAAACTCCTGATAGGACATTCTTTCCCCCTTCACAGACGGAGGATAAAATCTGGCCGATACCAGCATTCTATCCTGGCTGACAAAAAGCTGATAGCTCTCTCTCAGTTCCATGATGGGATCCTTATTCAATGCAAAAAAATACTCTCCAACCTGCGAACTTAAGGCATCCTGAACCCCCTTATTCAGCATATGGAGATCATAATTTATCCCAAACCGGGTTAAATATTCCATAATTTCTTTGGTACTGACCGCTGCTCCCCCATCTGCAGGGTTAAAAATCTTCAGCGCAGTACCATTGCTACTACATACCACCTGAAAATAACCGTTCTTCATTGCACACCCCCATATCTTATGTTGCCAAAAACCCCATATAATTACCCATTTTTGTTTTCATCTTTTGTAACGCTCTTGTATGAAGCTGGGATACTCTGGACTCTGAAACCTCCAGGACATTGCTGATTTCCTTCAATGTCAGCTCTTCATAATAATATAAAAGGATTACCTTTTTTTCCTTCTCTGTCAAAAGCTCCAGTGCCTGCTCCAATACCTTTTTCAGTTCTTCCTTCTCAACGACCTCCTCCGGTCCTTCAAACCGATGCTGATTACTCTGTTCTGCCGGCACCTCGCTGCCAGACTCCATGAATTCATTCAGAGAGACAATGCCTGTGATTTTCATCTGGGACTGCCAGTCAAGATAATCCTCATTGGAAATCCCAAGGTTTTCCGCAATCTCTTCATCAGTGGCTGCTCGTCCCTTACTCAGCTCGATCTCCTTCATAGCCGCATCAATTTTCTTCTGCTTCTGTCTGATGGTACGCGGAATCCAGTCCATCTTCCTGATCTGGTCAAGAATCGCTCCACGAATACGAAGGCTGGCGTAAGTTTCAAACTTTACCGCCTTCATACTGTCAAACTTATCAATTGCATCAATCAGTCCAAATATTCCGTAACTCACCAGATCATCATATTCCACATTATATCCCAGGTACATGCTCAGCCTTCCCGCTACAAGCTTAACGAGAGGCGCATATTCCAATATAAGTTTTTCCCTTGTTTCAGGCAGTTTGGATTTCGAGTATTCCTCCCAAAGCCTGTTTCTGCCAGCCTCGTCCATTGCAACCTCCGCGGCCTGCTATCAAGCCTTCTCCTGTGTTTCCCTTAATTCGCTGCTTTCTGCATCGATCTCTTCTCCGCTCTCGTCCGGAATTTCTTTCTCGATAACTTCCCCTTCTTTTTCTTCTTCTTCCTTAATCTGTTCTACAAAGGAGATGATCTTTTTCTGGATAAAGCATCCCGCTATATAAAACACAATCAGCACAATCAACAGTCTCGGAAGCATCTGTTCTACCGGATATTGAAAGTAAAACATCATAATACTTGCGATTGCGCCTGAAAGAAGCATCAAAAACGGTGCAAATAATTTCAACTTTTTCATATCACTTTCTCCGGCATTCCCACCGAGCGGATATAAAACTCTCCGTTTTTGGGATAAAATACCACAGTCCGACCATAGGTCTTACCTGTATCCTCAGCAAGAAGAGGAATTTTCATATCACTCAGCTTTTGCTTACTGGCAATGACGTTTCTCTCCCCAACGCGTATCATATCGCTTTTACTTCCAAAAGCAAACATCTGTGCTCCGCCCGCGATTTTAGCAACCAGTCTGCTGCGGTTGCCGCCTAACTTAACAATTTCACTAACCAAATCTTCTATTCCCGTATCCGCAAATTTAGGTCTGTTTGAATTATTTCTGATTTCGGTACTGTCCGGCAGCATAATATGTGCCAGTCCGCCGATACCTGTTGCCGGATCCCGGATCGCAATCCCAACACAAGAGCCCAGTCCCAGCGTTGTGACTGCATCCTCACCACTGCATGTTTTCAAATCGGCCATACCAACCTTAATAACTTCACCCATATTCCTCAGGTCTCCCGTTTAAAATTCTTTTGCAGCCTACATAACACCCAGAGACATCAATATTCTCTCGTAAGATTCCATATCCGGAATCAGAATGAAATACCCATCCAGTTCTACGTCATCAGAAAATTTGGTCTGGATCAACAGGATATTGTCTCCCATAACACCAAATTCTACTGCGGGTACACTGAGAAGTGCCCCTGCCATATCAATACCAAGCTGCGGTACGGAAGGATATATTTTCAGGTTTGTCAAACCCGATAAAGCATTCAGATATGCCCCGGTAATGATATTTCCCACTTCCTTAATCGCCGAACATTCCATCTCTCCAAATTCATATTCGGCTGCATTCGTCTCATCAATACCAAGCATGCCACCCATCAGTTTATTCACCATGTGAGCGGCCGCAGCCTTATTGAGCATGAACATAATACTTCCTTCAACATCACCTTCTACCTGAAGATAAATGCTGACCATGATCTGCTCTTCCCCGCCTACAATTTCTCCTACTTCCTTAAATTCCAAAAGTCTGACTTGGGGAACGGACATATCTACCTTGCAGCCGATCATCTGGGCAAGCGCTGTAGTTGCATTGCCTGCCCCGATGTTTCCAAGTTCCTTTAACACATCAAAATATTGACTTGTTAACTCTTCCATATTAAGGTCCTTCATAGTCCCTCCTATACCCTGCTCTATACTTTCATGCTTTGCTATTTCTCCATTGCCACAGCACTAAGATCCAGAATAGAAATCAGTTCATTCTCATGTTTGCCAACACCGCTCAGGAAGCTGTTCCTTTCCTCCTTAGCATCATAAGTAACCTTCTCGATTTCATCTGTACTCAACGTAACAACTTCCTTTACTTCATCTACAATCACACCAATCGTACCATGTTGTTCCAGTTTCAGGATAATGATACGCGTTGCCTTTGTAATTTCATCAGCCGGCAGATCCATTTTGATCCGGAGACTCATAACCGGGATCACTTCCCCACGAAGATTAATAACGCCCTTCAAATATCCGGCAACCTTCGGAACTCTTGTGATATGCTGCATACGTACAATGTTATCTATGTATCTGATGTCAATGCCATACTGCTCATTTCCCAGCTTAATTACAATATATTGAAAAGTTTCGCTTTCGCTTTTCTCTCCAGGCAGTTTAATTTCAGAAGTTCTAAGTTCTTCCATGTGTTTTTCCCCCTATCCTAAATCAATGCATTTGCATCCAGAATCAGTGCCACTTCGCCATCGCCGAGTATCGTTGCACCGCTGATGATCTTACATTTGGTGATATATTTGCCCAGTGACTTAATAACAATTTCCTGCTGTCCGATCAATTCATCAACGACAAGACCGGCCAGTTTTTCACCCTTCTTGACAATGACAACAACCAAATTTTCATCCGGGGACTTGCTGCTTTCAATATCCAGTTCATTGCTCAGTCTGATGATCGGAATAACAGAACCGCGAAGATTAATGACCTCTCTGTTCTGAACAAACTTAATTTCATCAGGTCTGATATCCTCGATGGTCTGAATGCTTCCCAGGGAAATTGCATATTTCTCTCCGCCCACCGTAACCATAAGTGCCTGAATAATTGCCAGAGTAAGCGGCAGCCTGATGATCCAGGTGCTTCCCTCTCCGAGAACAGACTTCACTTCCACCTCGCCGCTTAAGGATTCGATCTTGGATTTCACCACATCCAGTCCAACACCACGTCCTGAAATATCACTGATCTGTTTGGCAGTTGAGAATCCGGCGTGGAACAATAGGTTGATGATGTCCTTTTCACTCATGCTCTCGCCTTGTTCAGGAGTAATTACACCGCGCTCAATTGCTTTTTTCTTGACATTCTCAGCGTCAATACCGTTTCCGTCATCCCGGACTTCTATGACAACATTATTACCATCCTGGTATGCATCCAGGAAGATAGAACCTACCTCAGGCTTACCTCGCTGTGCGCGGAGCTCTGCCGATTCCAGACCATGATCCGCTGCATTTCGAAGCAGATGCATCAGAGGATCACCGATTTCATCTACCACAGTTCTGTCAAGCTCTGTCTCCTCACCGGACATATAAAGCTCCATCTTCTTGTTCAGCTTCTTAGAAAGATCTCTGATCATTCTGGGGAATTTGCTCACTACACTCTCAATAGGAACCATTCGAACCTTCATGACAGATTCATGCAAATTGGTCGTTACACTCTCAAGGTACTCTATCTGCTCATTGACTCCTGCATTCACAACACCCTCTGCTGCGGAAGCGGATACCAGTGAGTTTTTTGCAATAATCAGCTCGCTGACCAGATTCATCAAAACATCCAGCTTCTCAATATCGACACGCACTGTTCTGTTGACTACCGGTTTTCCTGCAGCCTTTTTGTCATTTGTCTTTGCAGCTGTATTCGGTCCCTGAGCCGCCCCGGCCGTCTCTGTCTTAGTCTCTCCGGGCTGTACGGCTGTACTGCCTTCTGCCACTGCAACCTCTTCGAACTCATAAACTGCACCGACTACTTTTTCAATTTCAGAAACATTTTTGGCTGACTGAAGAATATCATCAAGGGAGCAGTCTGAAATAACGATCAGACTGAAATCCAGGTCAAATTTTTCATCCTCGATATCCTGTGCGGGAGGATTACAAACCATAATCTCTGCCTTTTCCTCCACTGCCTTGTAAACAAGAAACGCTCTGGCTGCCTTCAAGAGACAGGATTCCTGCACATACACGGTGAGACCATAGATGTTCTTCCCCTTCTGTTTCGCTGTGGAAAGGACTGTGCGTTCGGAATCGCCCAGCTTAATCTCCTTCCACTTTTCATTTGCCTCATCGTTCTCCGGCTTTGCCGCAGGCGCTGCCTCCTTTGCCGCTGCAGGCTCTTCCTTTCCGGCAGATTTCAAAAACTCATTCAGTTGTGCAATCAGCTGCTGATTATCATTCGTTCCCTCATCAGCTGTTTCCTGAATATTGTTGTTATACTCTTCCAGTGCATCCAGACATTGGAACAGGGTATCGATCAGGTTGGAATTTACCTTCATGGTACCATTTCTGATTTCGGAGAAAACATTCTCCATATCATGGGTAAGTGCCTGCATACGCTTATACCCCATGGTTCCTGCCATACCCTTCAGGGAATGTGCTGCACGGAAGATCTCATTGATGGTATCTACATCTTCCGGCTCCTGCTCCAGCTTTAAGATCTGGGCATTCAGATTTTCCAGATGTTCCTTTGTTTCATCAAGAAAGATTTCGAGATACTGATTTACATCCATATTAATTTACCCCCACGTTTCTTATGATTTCCTGCGCAATTTGTTCTAAAGAAATCCCCTGCCCGGTAAGTCCGGAAAGCACAATGCTTCTTGGCATCCCGTATACCGCACAGGTTTCCTCGCTCTGCGCAAACACTGTTACCTTTTTCTTTTCTTTGAGATGTTTGATTCCTACAGTTCCGTCTGCTCCCATTCCCGTAAGGACAGCGCAGATCACTTCTTCATATCCACAACCTGCCAGGGATTCATACATATAGTTTGCACACGGCCTGACACCCTCGCGGGGCGGTTCATCCGAATAATGAATCACGTGTTTCGCTCCGCTCTTAACCACATTCATATGCCTTCCGCCCCTTGCCAGCAGAGCCTGTCCCGGAACTAAAACATCCCCCTCCTGCGCTTCTTTGACCGAAAGCTGACTCAGATTATTGATTCTTTCCGCCAGTGCTTCCGTAAAGCCGGCCGGCATATGCTGCACAATCAGTACAGGTGCATTTAGATTAGACGGCAACAGAGGAATCAGATTTTGCAATGCCTTAGGTCCACCGGTGGAACTGGCTATTGCTACAACTTTTCTTCCGGCCTTATGCTCTTCTGTCTTCATCATAATTGCGTCTTCTCACAATCCAAAATTTTATGTATGGTTCATTATAACACAATGTGGACTTCACATGAGTGCATAGTAATCATTTTACAGACCTTTTTCTCGCTTTCTGTATTTTCTTTCCTCCTCAAAGATAAACCGGATGATCTCTTCTCTGTCGGCAGTGTCAATATTGATATATTGTGCCCGGTGTTCATATATGCCAGGTCTGTCTTCCAATTCCCTTACTGTCAGGATTTTCGCCACCAGTGTATATTCCTTTACTCTTCCGTCTGTAGCCAGGTTATATTTACAGCAGATCAGACTTTCCGGCTCATAGGCATAATTGCCGACAAAGCGGATACCGCCACCGCTGATATCTACAATAACGCTGCGCTTTAGGGGCAGCCCCGGCACCAGATAGTTATCCCTCTTTTCTACTGCCTCAACCTCTTCCTTTTCCAAGGGTCTGGAATCCATTTCCAGAGCACAGCTCAAGCGGTAATATTCTCTTCGCTGGAATTTTCTCAAATTACTATTCAGTTCCATCAGGAGAATAAAATGATTATCCGTCTTATAACGGTCTATCACAGTGGCAAAGCATTGAAACAGCCCGGAAGGCGTATAAAAATATAAATCATATTCCGCATTTACCGGCAAAAGAATCAGTTTGGTCTTATCTACCGGCATGATGATTTCCAACCGGTCTTCAGATAGGATATCATATACCTGCGACTGATAAACCTTCTTTTTTTCCAGGTCATCAATGTATTTTGCCCTTTCCACCGCCTGTATTTCCACTTTATTTCCCGGTACAACATACTTTGAAAGCATCCTGATTCCTCCTTAAAGATTGATTTTTCTCATTGCTGCAATATGGGAAAAGAACGCTGCCATTCCCCGCTTCTTAACCTCTCCCTCTATCTCCTTGTCCATCAGCTTCGCTGCAATCGCCTCAAATGCCTGTGCGGACTTTGCCTGCGGCGTCTGTAAGGACACCGGCATCTGCTGCATAACGGCTTTGGAGAGCTGTACATCCTCCGGGATCTCACCCAGGTAGGTGATAGGCAGTTCCAGATAAAGACTTACTACCGCATTCAATTTATTAAACAAGTTCTGTCCTTCTCCCTTTGCCTCCACTTTATTGGCAATCATCTTAATCTGTGAAGTCTCACTTGAAAAACGCGGATGTCTGTTAAGTGCCTTCAAAAGGGAATAGGAATCTGTAATGGAGGTGGGCTCGGGTGTAGTCACCAGGAGGATTTCACCGCTTGCCACCAGAAATTCCAACACTGCATCGGAAATACCCGCTCCCGTATCCACAATAATAATATCTGCAATGGAATCCAGTTCCTTCAGGTTCTGAATAATATGCACGAGATAATCTCTGCTCAGATTAGATAATCCCGCGATCCCCGAACCCCCGGAGATAAAGCCGACCTCCATGGGCCCCCAGGTAATAATATCCTTGATATTTTTCCCCTGATAAATCAAATCGCACAGATTATGCTGGGGAACTGCTCCAAACATGATCTCTATATTTGCCAGTCCGAAATCTGCATCCAGAATAATGACTCTCTGTCCCATTTTCTTAAACTGGATTGCCAGATTGATTGCAACATTAGACTTCCCCACGCCCCCTTTTCCGCTTGTCACGGCAATCACTCTTGCCAGCGGTCTGTTGTACGAAAAGGCTCCCGCCTTAATAATGTTTCTTAATTGTTGTGCCTGATCCATTTACATTCCTCGCTTGTCTGTCTAATTCTTCCCACCGCCAAGAAGCTGCTTTACTGTTCTCTGCGGATTGAAAACCTCAATATCATCCGGTACATTCTGTCCGCATGTCACATAGGAAAGCGCCGCTCCGGTATGAAGCTTAAGATTCAGAAGATTCCCCAGGGTAGTTGTTTCGTCCAATTTGGTAAAAATCAATTTGTATTCCGTCATCGCAGAATAGGTATCGGCAATGCTCAAAAGATCCCGGTATTTCGTGGTAGCACTCAGAACAAGAAATACCTCCTTTTCTGCCAATCCATCCACGGAATGCAGAAATGCATTCATGACCTCCTTCTGCGCTTCATTATGATGCGAATGCCCCGCCGTATCGACGAGAATATAGTCGTAATCCCGGAAATCCTTTAAGGCCTGTTCCATTTCCTCTGTGGAATAAATAACATGGAACGGTACTTCCAGAATATTGGCATAGGTGCGCAGCTGCTCCGCTGCCGCGATCCGATAGGTATCGGCGGTCAGAAGTGCCACCTTTTTGCCACCCTCTACACTGAATTTCGATGCGATCTTCGCAATGGTGGTCGTCTTTCCCACGCCTGTCGGTCCGACAAAGAACACCACCTTAGGCCCTTTCTGTGCTGGCGCAATACCGGCAGGATTTCCAAATTTTAAAATCATCCTCTGATAAGTATTAGCCAATGCATAATCAAACGGCATGTTCGGCTTATTGATCTTCTCAATCTCATCAATGATCTGATTTGCATACTGTTCATTCACTTCATTATCCAGCATGGTATTGTAAAGAAGCTTCATAAAGCGTTCCAGTTCACTGGTCTCTTCCTTCTCATCCGCCTTGCTCTCCTCTTCCCTGTCAGGCTTTTGAAGCTGCTGTTCCAGGAGGCTGTGCAGACTGTCAAGTTTTTCCGCAATGGCACTGCTTTCCTGTTTTACATCCTCACTCACTGTCTGCCCCGGCACGACACTTGCCGAATCCGGTGATACCTCACGTGCTCCTTTCGCAATCGCATTGACGAGAGGCTGCTGCTTTATTTCTTCCTTGGCTGCAGCCACTGCCGGCGGGACACGCATCGGCTCCTCCTCAAGTGCTACCGTGACCTCTGTCAGCTGCGGCATCAGAAAACTAAAGATTCCCTTCCGCTTGACATTTCTGACATTCATAATCACCACACCGTTGCCCAATTCCTTTTTAGCGCTTTCCACCGCTTCCGCTTCTGTTTTTCCCTGAAATTTTTTAATTATCATGCTGTCACCATTCCTACAGACTGTAATTCAATATTACTCTCAATCTCATTATAAGAAACTACTATTAAATCCTTGTAATACTCTTCCGTCAGACGTTTAAAATACATCCGTACAATAGGGGATGTGATTACGATGGGGTTTTTTCCAAGATTTTCCAGCTTGGCGGTTTCTGTTCCCACCGATTTCATGATTGCCTTGGTCTTTTCCGGATCAAGCGTCAGATAAGCCCCGGTCTCTGTCTGCTTTACACTCGCCATGATTTCCTGTTCCAGCTTCGGATCCAGCGTGACAACACTGGTTGTCTCATTCGCCGGAAAGAACTTACTGGAAATTGCCCGTTTCAGACTCTGTCTTACATATTCTGTGAGAATATCCGTATCTCTTGTCGTAGAAGCATAATCTGCAAGTGTTTCAAAAATAGTAAGCAGATCTCTGATGGAGATTCCCTCCTTAAGCAGATTCTGAAGAACCTTCTGGATCTCACCAAGACCAAGCTGCTTCGGTACAAGCTCCTCCACAAGGGATGGGTTGGTTTCCTTCAAATTGTTCACCAGATTCTGTACATCCTGTCTTGTAAGAAGCTCTGAAATATATTGTCTGATAATTTCTGTCAGATGTGTTGCAATAATGGATGGTGGATCTACCACCGTATATCCCAGGCTCTCGGCCCTTTCTCTCTGTCCCTCCGTGATCCAGATTGCCGGCAGATGGAAGGACGGTTCAAAGGTCGGGATTCCCGTGATTTCTTCCTCCACATATCCGGGATTCATTGCCATATAATGATCAAAGAGAATTTCTCCCTCACTGACCTGAATACCCTTGATCTTAATAATATATTGATTAGGATTCAGCTGTATGTTATCCCGCAGACGAATGATCGGCACTACCGTTCCGAGTTCCAATGCAATCTGTCTTCTGATCATAACGACACGATCCAGAAGATCACCACCCTGATTTACATCTGCCAGCGGGATAATCCCATATCCGAACTCCAATTCAATCGGATCTACCTGAAGAAGGCTGTTGACATTTTCAGGCTGCCTGATTTCCTCCGCCGCGGCCTCATCCGCATTCACCTCGTCCTCAATCTGTGCCGTTTCTATTGTTCCTGCAATAATTCTCCCTGTCACGATAAAGATAAGACCCAGTGCCAGAAATACCACATCGGGCAGGGGGGTGACAATTCCAAGTCCTGCTATGATTGCGCCTACCAGATAGAGCACCTTGGGAATTCCAAACAGCTGACTGATCAGAACCGTACCGAAATCCGCATCCTTGGAGCCCTTCGTTACCAGAATACCTGTAGATAGGGAAATCAGAAGAGAGGGAATCTGGCTGACAAGTCCGTCACCAATGGTAAGGATCACATATTTATTGAGTGCAGCGTTGAAATCCAGATTCTGCCGCAAAACACCCATGGCAATACCGCCCACAATATTGACTGCCGTAATGACAAGGCCTGCCGTAGCATCTCCCTTAACATACTTTACGGCACCGTCCATGGAACCAAAGAAATTTGCTTCCTCCTGGATTTTGTCTCTGCGTCTTTTGGCTTCTGCATCCGTAATGGCACCGGTATTCAGATCCGCATCGATTGCCATCTGTTTTCCGGGCATTGCATCCAGGGTAAATCTGGCTGTTACCTCTGCAACTCTTTCAGAGCCCTTATTAATCACCATAAACTGTACCAGGATCAGGATGATGAAAACAATTGCCCCTACAATTAAGTCTCCCCCGCCCACATAATTTCCGAAGGTTGAGACCACCTGTCCCGGATCACCCGTGGTAAGAATCAATCTTGTGGAAGATATATTAAGCGCAATCCTGAATATGGTCGTGAACAACAGCATGGTCGGGAAAAACGACATATCCAATACCTCTTTGGAAAACATCGTTCCAAAAAGAATGGTAAAGGCAATTGCAATATTACATGCCAGCAGAACATCAAGAAGCCAGCTTGGAATGGGCACGATCAACATAATAAATGCTGCAAGTATATATGCCGCTACACCAACATCTGCCTTTTTCATGCCCATCCTCCTTTCTTCTCAGGTATTTTTACACTTTTCCTTTCAGGTGATATACAAAGGCCAGTACCTCCGCTACCGCCTGGTAAAGCTCCGGGGGTATCAGCTCCCCGATTTCCACGTTGGCATACAGCATTCGTGCCAACGGCTTATTTTCAACAATCTCAATATCATGCTCCCTTGCCACGTCCTTAATTCTCTGTGCCAGATAATTTTCGCCCTTTGCAAGTACATAAGGAGCATCATATTTATCAGGATCATACTTGATAGCCACTGCATAGTGCGTCGGGTTGGTAATGACTACATCGGCCTCCGGCAGCTGCTGCATCATACGCCGCATGGATGCTTCCCGCATCCGTTGCTTCTGCTTGCTTTTGACCTGCGGATCACCTTCCTGGTTCTTGTATTCATCCTTAACTTCCTGCTTGGTCATCTTCATATCTTCTTTAAACTTCCATTTCTGATATGCAAAATCAAGCAGTGCAATCACCATATAAACGGCGGCAATCCTGATCCCGAGATCTACAACAATTTCTCCGATCAGACCAATTGCCTGCTTGAGGGATATGCCATAGAGAAGATAGATCTGATCCACCCTTCCTTTCAGGTAGGAATAAACCATATAGCCGATCAAAATGAGCTTCAAAGCCGATTTCAGCAGTTCCATCAGTGAATTGGAAGAAAAAATTCTACCAAAGCCTTTTATCGGATTCAGTTTACTGAATTTCGGCTGTAACGGCTTACCCGTCGGCTTCCATTTCACCTGTGCCACATCACATACGAACGCCACAAGAAAACCGACAAGAAAAACAGGTGCTACAATAATGATCAGCTGGACCATCATTCCACGGATGATGGTCTGCAAAGCTGCCACCGGAAGGTCTCCATTATACATCTTTGTCACATCCGGAAGCTGGTTATATACTGCAGAAAAAAGCGCAATAAAACGGGTTCCCATGGTTCCCAGATAAACCTTCAGTATCACGAAAAGCGCCAGTATCCCAAAGGCATTGGCTATCTCCTTACTCTTAGCTACCTGCCCTTCCTTTCTGGCATCCTCCAGCTTCTTTGCCGTGGGCTCCTCCGTCTTTTCACCGCCGGGACCGTCTTTTGCAAAAAACTGCAAATTATATTTCAATAAAAGATTTTCTTCCCTTTCCATCATGCAGCTTGCTCCTTCCGTCTGCATGCTTCATCACATCATTGCTTCCACAAAGGTAGCAACCATATGTTTCATCTGCGTATAAATAAAATTTGCCGCCCCCGGCAGCATTGCTGTGGACAGGAACAAAATGCTGAGACCTACCAGCACCTTCATCTGAATACCAACCGCAAACATGTTAAGCTGCGGAGAAACCTTGGCAAGAATTCCAAGTACTGCGTTTAAAATAATCATAACTGCGAAGATCGGCAGACAAATGCGAAAGCCGATGATGATATAGTTCGCCATGAATTCTGTCATTGAACGAAGAAGCGCCTCGCTGTCAAAGATAGCACCGTTAACCGGAATCAGTATATAGGTCTCGGCAAATGCCTTGATCAGATAGCGATGCATCCCCGAAATCATCAGCATCAAAAGGACCATATAGTTATAGTAAATACCTGAAATAGTTGATGTTTCCTTCGTTGCAGGATCCATAAGGCTCGCCATGGAAAGGCCCATCTCCATATCTGCAATATGCCCCGCAAAGGAAACCACTGTTCCGCAGAGATTTGCCGAAAAACCAATGAGCAGTCCCGTGAGTGCTTCCTTCATGACGATCATAAAATATCCTAAAATTGTATTGTATGCAAGCGGATCATGAGGCATTGCCTGATACAACAGAATTGCGATAAACACGCTTAAAGCCACCCGGATGCGCCTGGGTGTATTGCTCATGCTGAAAAAGGGAGCAATGTAGATAAAGCATGAAACCCTGACCAGTATCAGCAGAAAATATTCCAGATCCGCATATGTAAACGCATATTCCAGCATGTTCTTTACCTTACATAACGACTAAAGTCAGACCACAATGTTTCCATAAAGCCGGAAAGTTCTCCAAGCATCCAGTTTCCCAGCACGATCAACGCAAGAAATACTGCTATGATCTTGGGGACAAAGGTAAGTGTCTGTTCCTGAATGGAAGTCACGGTTTGAAAAATACTGATAATCAATCCGACGATCAAGGACACAAGGAGCACGGGTGCTGATACTTTAATAACCAGATATAAAGCCGAACTGGCAATGGCTGTAACCTCATCAACTGTCATTTTTCCACTCCATTCACTCTTCTATAACCAATAATCATTCATAAACTGCTTTCTCTGACCTTCACTGTCAGTAGAAGGTTTTGACCAGATTTCCGATAATCAGATTCCACCCATCTGCCAATACAAACAGCAGGATCTTAAATGGCATTGAAATTGTTGTAGGTGGCAGCATCATCATACCCATACTCATCAGCGTGGAAGCCACCACCATATCAATGACAATAAAAGGAATGTAAATCACAAATCCCATGATAAAGGCCTGCCGCAATTCCCCAATAATAAACGCAGGAACCAGAACTGTAAGAGGAATACCATCGAGTGTGCCATCCCACTCTTCCCCACTGATTTCAATAAACAGCCGCACATCAGATGTCTGTGTCTGACCATACATAAATTGCCTGAAAGGTTTGATGCCGGCTTCGAAAAATTCATCCTGCGTAATCGTTCCTTCCTCAAAGGGAACCACCGCTTCATTATAAACTTCTGTAAGAGTAGGTCTCATAATGAAAAAGGTTAAAAACAAAGCTAACCCAATCAGCACCTGATTTGGCGGCGCTGTTTGGGTGTTTAATGCAGCCCTTGTAAAATGCAGGACAATAATTACCCTGGTAAACGACGTCATCATGATCAGCAACGTCGGTGCCAATGCAATCAATGTCAGCGTGATCAGAATTTTCAGGGTTCCATTCACCTGACCATTATCACCACTATGCGTAATTGTCAGGCTGTTTGCGATATTAAGCTCCTGAAGATCCTCCGCCGTCTGTGCACTTCCCGGCTCTTCAATATTGGTACGGGTTTCCGTCTCACCGGTCAAATTGGAGTCAACAGTCGTTGCCCTCGCATCCATACGCGGTATAATACACAATATGCCCACCGCAAGCAGCAGGCATATTCGCTTTATGATTTTTTCTCCGGCAAACTTCTTCTCCATATTGCCTTATCCCTTAGTCTTTTCTTTATCCTTCAGTTTACGGACTCTGTCAAGCACGCTGGCAAAATCCGGATTTTCACTATGCCCGTTGCTTCGCAGCACAAGCTCATCTTCCGAGAGCTGTGCAAGCATATGTATTTCATCCTTGCCAACAGCAATCACCAGATACTTATCACCTGCCCGGATAATCTGAACATACTTATTGGATGTGATCCTGCAGGTTTCTATTACTTCAAGATTTCCAGCCGTGACTCTTCCCTGCTGTGTTTTTGCAATCCACCTGGTAACCGCATAAGCAATTCCCAAAACCAGAACAAAAAGAATGAGCACTGTCATAAACTGAATATAACTGTCTGTTTTCGTTGTAATAGCAAGAAGCATATTAGCCGATAACCTTCTTAACCGCTTCCAGAACACGATCAGGCTGGAAGGGTTTTACGATAAAGTCCTTCGCGCCACCCTGAATCGCTTCGATAACCATTGCCTGTTGTCCCATTGCCGAACACATGATGATCAGCGCATTGGGATCAGCTCCCTTAATCTTCTTAAGTGCTGCAATTCCGTCTACCTCAGGCATCGTGATATCCATCAGCACAAGATCGGGCTTAAGCTCGTTATATTTTTCAAAAGCCTTTGCACCATTCTCAGCTTCTCCGATCACGTTATATCCATTCTTGGTAAGGATATCCTTAATCATCATTCGCATGAAAGCAGCGTCATCAACAATTAAAATATTTTTTGCCATATCTTTTTCTCCTAACTTTTTATTTAATGATTTCAGTTACACGGATACCAAAACTTTCTTCAATTACTACAACCTCGCCCTTTGCGACAAACTTGCCGTTCACAAGTACATCTATCGGTTCACCTGCTATCTTGTCAAGTTCAATAATCGTTCCAGGTGCAAAGTCCAGAATTTCTGCAATCGATTTTTTGGTTCTTCCCAGCTCAACCGTCACTTCCAGAGGAACATCCTTGATCAGTCCGATATTTTCCTGACCAACCATTGCACTCATATCATTATTGAAATTCTGGAACTGAGCGGGCTGCACATTCATCTGGGGCATTCCCATGCCCATTTGTGGCATTCCCTGTGGCATGCCCATGTTCATCTGAGGCATTCCCATGCCCATTTGCGGCATTCCCATGTTCATCTGCGGCATGCCCATGTTCATCTGGGGCATTCCCATACCCATTTGCGGCATTCCCTGCATTCCTCCCATCTGGGACATATCCATCTGTGCAGGCTGCGCTTCCACCGTAGGTGGTATATAAGGCTCCGGTGCAGGTGCGGATGCTTCTATTTCTGCTGATTGCGTACCAATAAAGGTGTCATACAGCGTTTTTGCAAAGTCGATCGGATACAGCTGCATGATGGTACTGTCAACCAGATCATCGATCTGCATTCTGAAAGCAATTTTTACAAAGGTTCCTTCCAGAAAAGTAGCAATATCCCCACCTTTTTTGAATTCATTCAAATGTACAAGGCTGGCTTCCGGCGGGCTGATATCAATCATCTTGTCAAGCATGGTCGACATGGAGGTTGCAGCTGCTCCCATCATCTGATTCATTGCTTCCGAAATAGCACTCAGATGCAGTTCGCCAAACTCGCCATCTGTGTTGCTTCCGTCACCGCCCATCATTAGATCGGTGATCACCTTTACATCATGTTCCTTCAATACCATAATGTTGGAGCCATCAAGTCCGGCTGTATAACGGATCTGAATGAAGACACATGGCTTTTCATAGTCTCCGACCACGGCCTGCCAATTAGCAAGCGATACCGTAGGTGTTGTAATGTTAACCTTACGATTGACCAGTGAATATAAGGTTGTTGCAGAAGAGCCCATACTGATATTGGCTATTTCTCCAATCGCATCTCTTTCGTCTTCTGTCAAAAGGCTTTCATCTATTTCCGGTGCGGGTGCTGCATCCTGTGCTGCAGTTTCCGGCTCTGGTGTGTCCGGATTTGCAGACAAATCCATGCCACTAAGCAATGCATTTATCTCATCCTGTGAAAGCATACCGTCCATACCTTACTCCCCCTCTCTGATTACTGATGTTATTCGTACCGCGTAATTGTCTTTGCTGGATCCCGGAAGAGCCTTGAACTTCTGGATGTTTCCTACAAACACATCCATTTCCGAATCCACTCTGGAATCCAGTCTGATAATATCTCCTACCTGAAGGTTCAGGAAATCATTTACAGACACCTGGCTTCTTCCTAAAATAGCCTTAACCGGTACATCTATTTTCTTAATAAGCACTTCAAGGTGCTCCTCGTAATTCTCGTTATCATTTTTTTGCATCGTTGAATACCAATACTTGGTATTCAACTTGTCCATGACATCTTCCAGTGTAAAATATGGAAGACATATGTTCATAAACCCTTCGGCTTCCCCAATCTTAACACTCAAGGAAATAATTGCCACCATATCACTGGGAGCGATCACCTGTGCAAACTGTGCATTTGTTTCAATTCTCTCCATCATGGGATTAATTTCCGCCACATTCCGCCAGGGCTCACGCATAAGCTGCATACATATGACCATCAGCTTCTGCAGGATCGTCATCTCAATATCTGAAAAATCTCTGCTTTTCTCAAGCGGTACTCCCTGTCCACCCAGCATTCGGTCGATCATCGCAAATCCCAGATTGGAGGAAAGCTCAATGATGGCATTTCCGTTAAGTGGATTAAAGTCCACAATACCCAGAATAACCGGATTGGAGAGCGCATTGGTAAATTCCGAAAAGGTAACGGTTTCCGAACTGGCAACCGAAACCTGAACATTCTTTCTCAAATAAACCGGAAGGTTAGTGGAAATCAGTCGTCCGTAATGTTCATATATAATTTCAAGTGTTCTGAGATGTTCTTTCGAGAACTTTGCAGGCCGTTTAAAATCGTAATCCTTCACCTGTTTATCCGACGGATCCTGCATCTGATCAACATCCAGCTCGCCACTGCTCAATGCTGCAAGCAGATTATCAATCTCACTTTGAGACAATACCTCGCCCACGAACCCTCACCTCCTTTATTGCTGCCTTTCTCTTATGTCAGGCGCCTTATGGTGTTTACTGGTAAAGCGTGCTGCTCAAAGTAACATCAAATATAAAGTCAGACCCAAAAAGCTTCTGAATTCTTGCAAGGATATCGTCCTTGATTGCCTGAGGATTTGCATTTGCCTCCTCCAGCGTATATTGACTGACTGCCTCATTAATCTGTCCTTTGATCAGATCCTCTCTGGTAGTCAGATCTCCATAAGTCTTATAATCACTGTGCTTGCTGTTCATAGACAGGGTAACTGAAAGAAGTGCGTAATGATCCTTCTCATCTTCACCCTTTCGAAGTGGTATTGTCATATCAGCAATGGTATAGGGAACAATGTTTTCCATCGGAACAGCCTCTACCTCTTCCTCCACCTCATTGCTGCCAAGATCCAGACTAATTGCTGATGCAATATCTGTAACCAACGCCGCCGTCTTCTTGTTTGTGCTCGTCACACTGAACATCATAATGGCGGTTAAGACGATATTGACGATCAAGAGCGCCAATATCACAATTGAAATCAGATTTTTCTTCATAACCCTTAACCTTCCTAACCCTTGTTTTAATAGGAACTCAACGCATTGTATATTTTAATCTCAACCCGTCTGTTCTTTGCCCTTCCCTCTTCTGTGGAATTATCCGCGATAGGCACATATTCGCCTCTTCCGGCATGCTTGATTCTGCCCATATCCAGCGTTGTGTTTTTTTCCAGATAATAGAATACAGAAAGCGCACGTCCGCTGCTGAGTTCATCATTGTTGGAATATTTAGAACCGGACATGGGGACATTGTCCGTATGTCCTTCTATTTCTATTGTACCCTCGCTGAACCTTTGAAGAATGATGCCAAGCTGATTCATCAGCGGCAGCGCTTCCTCCTTGATCTCAACACTTCCCGAATCAAAAAGTAATGCACCGTTTAAGGTAAGCTGAACATATTGAGCCGTAAACTCAATATCCACTTCTTTATCAAGCTTTTTTTCCTCCAAGGCTTCCTCGATCTTCTCTGCCAGTTCCTCTGATTCCTGAAGCTTTGCCTCTTCCATTATCTCAGCTGCAGATTCCAGGTTCTCAGGAATCAATTCCCCCTCAGCCTCTCTTCCGGTACTGTTAATGTACTGATCCAGCTCATTGAGCTGGCTCACACCGTTACTGATCAGGACACCGTCACCGATTGCAGTCGCGCCTGCTGAAAAAATACTGAAGGTCTGATTAAATGAAGCAGCCAAAAGTTCAAACTTCTGTGCATCTACAGATGACATAGAAAACAACATGACAAAAAAGCAAAGAAGCAAGTTCATCAAGTCAGCAAATGTAGTCTGCCATGCCGGGGCACCCTTAGGGGGTTCTTCCGGTTTTCTCTTAGCCATTCTCTGCTTCACCTCCGTCAGTCTGGCTTACCCGATCCTTCGGTGCCAAGAATGATTTCAGTTTTTCTTCTATTACACGGGGGTTCTCTCCTGCCTGAATTGACAAAAGACCCTCGATCATAATTTCCTTTATCATGATTTCACTTGCATTATTTGACTTCAGCTTACTGGCAACAGGCGTACAGATCCAGTTGGCAAGCAGGGAACCATACAAGGTTGTAATCAGTGCCACCGCCATGGACGGTCCGATCGTGGAAGGATTTTCCATCTCATAAAGCATGTTAACAAGGCCGACCAGCGTACCGATCATACCCCAGGCAGGTCCCATGGAACCCAGATCCTCCCAGAAGCTTATTTTCTTTTTATGTCTGTCTTCAATACTGATCAGCTCAGTCTCCATGATTCCTCTTACCAGCTCTGGGTCCGTACCATCCACGATAAGAAGAATTCCTTTTTTCATAAACTCATCATCAAGATTACCGGCTGCTTCCTCCAGAGAAAGAAGTCCTTCCTTTCTGGCAATATTTGACAGATCGATAATCTGCTGAATCATCGCCTTTACATCAGCTACAGGAGCTTTAAATACCAAAAGAAAGCTCTTCAGGCCGGCTATATAATCCGAAAGGCTATAAGATGCCAGAATAGCAAAAAAAGCACCACCAAAAGTGATGATCGCCGAAGGGGGATCCAGATAGCGGTTAATATTCTGTATACCGGCATTATCAATGATACCATACGCACACATTGCGAAGCAGAGCACTAGGCCCAAAATTGACGCCAAATCCACAATTCTCACCTTTTTTTGCGTCAAACCGCAAAAATATCCTTTCTATACGATTTTACAAGATTTTTTATCTCTTGTCTACTTTCTTTTACAATTATTTTCCTTCCCGTAGTAAAAGCAACAACCGTATCCGGTGTTTCTTCCACAAGTTCCATCAGGTCCGGATTCACCAATACCTTGGTCCCGTTTATTCTTGTAAGTTCTATCATAAAATTCCCCCGTTTTTAAAACGATACTTTATTCAGTACCTTTCGAAAGGAAAGGGAACCGCTCAAAATGACCGGTTCCCTCTTCTGTTGTATGTAATTGCTAAAACTTAAGCTTATCTCTTAAGATTTGTCAGTTCCTCAAGCAGTGTATCGGAAACTGTAATGATACGGCTGTTGGCCTGGAAGCCTCTCTGGGTCGTGATCATCTCCGTAAACTCAGCGGAAAGATCCACATTACTCATTTCCAACACACCGGAATTCATGTAACCGCCGCCCACGGTGATATCTTCACCGATACCGTTAAACTCACCGGAGTTCATGGTTGCTGAATAGAGGTTGTCACCTGCTTTTTCAAGACCGGAGGCATTGGGGAAGGTTGCTACCGCAATCTGTCCTAACAAACGTTTCTGACCGTTATCGTAGGATGCGTAGATCATACCGTCCTTCTGAATACTGATACCGCTCATCTCACCGATTTTACGTCCTGCGCCAAGACCCTTCGCATCTCCTCTGAGGGCATCCAGCGTTGAGGTTCCGTTTGCGTTGTAGTTTGAAGTTGCGGAGAAATCAATGGTAATATCGTGGAAATTCGGAATAGTGCTTAACCCCAGAGTCAATGTGCTTCCGCCTGTTCCTGCGGCATCCTGTCCGGCGAACGAAAAGGTTCCTTTTCCCTCCACATATTTCAGAATTGCTGCCCCTTCTACATCCTTCGGAGTACCTCCATCATCATATTGCACCGTATTTCCGTCCGAATCTTTAATGGTGTCATATCCAAATTTAACTTTTGTTCCAACATCTGTAAGAGTCACACCATCAGTCTCATACATAATAGACTTTCCTTCGGAATCCAGAATATCATCCAGTTTCACATAAAAGTCACCCTTATCGCCGTTAACTGCATGAACACTCAAACGGGCCGTATATTTATACCCCTGATTGTCATAAAATTCCAGATTCATGATACGTCCATCCTTGCTGTTGATGTCGGTATCATATTTATCAATAATGCCGGATACGGTTGCATCTGAAGTTGCCTCCGGCGGATAAGTGAGATTTTCCGCATTCATGACGCGCAGTGCAGATACGGTATCCTTTCTCACCGCATTAGGATTGGCGGGATCCACCTGCCAGCCCATAACATTGTAGCCGGTACTGGTCATGGCCAGATTTCCTGCGCCGTCCACATAGAAGGACCCGTCTCTTGTGAAGAAGTTCTCTGAGCCGTTGCTCACGATAAAGAACGCATCTCCCGTAATCATGATATCAAAGGGATCGTTTGTGGACTGTGCTGCACCCTGTGTTGTGATTGCCGTCTTGATTGCCCCTGTCTTGGAGCCAAGACCAATCTGTCTGGCGTTTGTTCCACCTACACCTGTGGTAGGATTGGCTCCGGATGCTGCCTGTGTTGTCTGATACATCAAATCACTGAATGTCATGGACTGTGATTTGTAAGATGTGGTGTTAACGTTAGCAATATTGTTACCGATAACGTCCATTCTTGTCTGGTGCGTCTTAAGACCTGCTACACCAGAATACAATGATCTCATCATAATGAAATGACCTCCTTAAGCTGTTAAGCCGTTCTAAGTTCCGTCTGTCAGTCGGGAACTCTTAGCCTCCATAAGGTCCGGCTAAATAATTACGGCTCCGTCAATATTGGTAAAAACATTTTCCGCTGCGTCCTGCTGATTCATGGCCGTCACTACCGTGTTATTGGGAACATTCACGATAAATGCCAGCTGATCTACAATCACCAGCGATTCCTTTATTCCTTTCTCTCCCGCTTTCTTCGTACCCTCTGTGAGCCTGTCCATCTGGCTTTCCGTAAGCTCAATATTCCGGTCTGCCAACCTTCCTGCCGCATGCTTGGAAAATTTCACCTCTCCCGCTGCATTCCGTCTGCTGCTTTCCAGAATTTCCTGAAAGCTTTTTCCTTCCGCAGTTCTTACGGGCGTGCTGCTCTTATTCTGGTTCAGGTACTGATCCTGGAGCTGTTCAATCGAAAGGAATCTGTTATCTTGAATCTTCATATTCCTCTCCTCCCTGAGTGGTTCCTCCCGCATCCTGCTTTAAACGGATTCACCTGCTTCGCTGTCTGTACTCTCCGCTTCGCCTGTTCCTTCTGTTGCTTCCTCACTTCCGGTCTTGTCGGCATCCGCTGTTCCTGTAGTGCTCTCAACCTCTTCAATATCTTCTGTGCTATCAGTTTCTTCCGTGTTTTCACTTTCACCCTGACTGCTTGTCAGTGCTGCCATTCTCTCCACATATTTCTGAAGCATCTCAACATACTGGTTTGCAATAAAGGACTGCTGATATTCTGTCATACTGTTGAAGCCGTTCTGAAGGGCATCAATCGTCTCCTTGTCGTCTGCTGTCAGATTTGCAAGATTGGGCAGCTTATTCATGGCCGAAATAAAGGATACCGCCAGATCATATGCACTCTGATAGGTTTCATCAACCACAGCCGTCACATCCTCCAGTGAATAGAGAGAACCGTCAATGGATACATAAGCTTTGTTGTTTTCATAGGTGACATATTCCACTTTGCCCTGAATGCTCTTGGTTTCGCCATTAGAGTTCGTGCTTTGTATCTCAACAAGCTTTCCTACCATTGATGATGCTCTTGACAGTTCCATGGTTGCTGCCATGTTCTGCAGCTGCTCTACCTGCGAGAAGGTTGCATACTGTGAGATGTACTCCGTATTGGAAGTAGGCTCTAATGGATCCTGATACTTCATCTGTGCTACCAATAGCTGGAGGAACGCATCCTTGTCCATTCCACTGTTGGAGGTAGTCTTTTTAACAGAGCTTTCACTTGCAGTCTCTAAGATTTTACCGTCCTGCACAATTGCATCTACTGCCATTTTTTCTCCTTTCTGCATAACTGTTTATGCGGTATAGTCTACTGTATTTCCGTTCATTTCCATCATCCTGGCACTCAGAAGTTCTTCCTCGCTTGCCCTCTCTTCAAAAAGTGCATCCAGTTCATTCAGGTTAATTTTTCTGGGTGTTTTCTTTCCGTTCCGAGAGGAAGCATTTTCTTCCCTTCCCTGTCCCTGCCAGAGATTACTCTCAAATCCGTGGCTTTCAACAGTGACCTCCACTGCTTCCACCTTTACCCCTTGATCCTTCAGGTTTTCTTTAAGTTCCACAACCTGACTTTCTATAGCCGCCCTGACGGTTTCATTCTGTACCCGGAATTGTGCGGTAATTTCTCCGCCTTTATTCACAAGCTGTACATGTACCGTTCCAAGGCTTTCGGGGTGTAGCTGCATTTCCAACTGATCCATACCAGGTCTTAACTGAATCTTCATATAATCCATGATCTGATTCATAATATCCTGTGTCTGGCTGCCAAAAAATGCATTTGCCTGCTCCGTCTGCACATTCTGCACCGGTGTCTTATCCTGTGTTAATGCATCAAGCAACGCATTTCCGGTATTGGAATTACCATCGGGCTGGCTCTGGCCTTTTTCTTCCTTACCGCCCTTTTGTCCATCTTCCTGTCTTACGACAGCTGTTTTGCTTTCTTCCTGCGATACGGTTTCCAGTGTTTTAACAACATTTCCATTTTCATCAGCAGCAAGCTTGACTGTTTCTCCTCCTGTATGAACCTCTACCGTTATCTGAGGAGCCAGTTCCTTCGTCTGTAGCGGTTCTTCCATGTCCGGCTGTTGTGCGTCTGCTTTCTGCAGTTCTTCCAGCATCGACTTCATTTCATCCGGCTCAAGGTCCAGTTCCTGCACCAGATCATCCTTAACATCTGTTGCGAGCTGTAACAGCTCCTGAACCTTTCCGAAGAGTCCTTCATCTGTGAGAAGTATGGACGCATCCTCATTTCCTGTCAGTGTAAGCACCAGCTGCATCAAACTTGTCGGATCAAAAAGAGAAAACATGGAAAAGCCAAGTTCTTCCATAGCCCTCACTACTTCTTCTTCCGAAACGCCAAGCTCCTTTGCGATGTCTTTTACAAGTTCCTTTCCTGCTTTTTCCACCGCTTCCTTCACTTCTTTGGTCTGTTTGCCGGTTTTTTCCGCTTCGCCAGCAGTTTTTGTTTCCTTCACTGCCTCGCTGCTCTTTTTGTAAGCATCCCTCACAGATGTTTCTCTGGTACCTTTGACTTCAGCAGACTGCTTCTGGGTATCAGAATTTGACACGCCACTCTGCGTCCTGCTCATAACATCTCCAAAGCTGCTTACTGATTCCGTACCGCCTGTCTGTGTGGAGTTCTTTCCTCCGACAAAATTCATCAGAGTATCCACTCCCTTTACAGGTGCGCTCGTCATTCACATCCCTCCAATCTTTATAAGTCTGTATGACAGACTTTTTTTCAAGGTACATTTTTTATATCGGTTTAAGGCGCAGATTTCTTAAGACTCAGGATCCATGATCTTCGTGAGCTTTGCGGCAATTTCAGGGTCCATAACACCCATGATCTTGCCTCTGTCATCTGCCTCCATTACACCCAGTATCCTGGCTGCCAGATCGAGATTATCTGTCATTGCTTCAAAAATTGCCGCCGCTTCTTTTGGCTTCATAGCCGCATATGCCTTGGCATAGTCAACGATCTCATCGCTTTCCTCGGTTTCCTTTACTACCTGTTTGTACAAATATTCAGCAGTTGCGGGGTCCATTTCCTCATAATATTTTCTGTATTCCTCTATGCCGGGTCCCTTATCTGCATAGACCACTTCCTCATAGAACTCCGTCTTGATACGTTGGAATTCCACCTGGCTGTCCTCAAAGGTTTTAAGGCGCTCAACTTCTGCCTTTAATCGCGCCACTTCATCAGAGGAATCCGTGTTTGCGGACTGGGCGCGCTCCAACTCCAGTTCCAGCTCCTTAATATAGTCCACCGCCTCCCGCAGATCGTTGTAACCACCATATGCCTCACTCTGTGACTCATCAACAACCACTTCACTGCTTGACGGTAAAATCAGATTTAAGACAGGAACATCTTTGAGAATCGGAGTAAGTACATTGCTTCCGAAGCCTCCAAAATCAAGTTTTACGATCAGGCACAAAATTGCAATCCAGATCAGCACTATGACAAAGGTTACCAAAAAAACAGAACCTGATCCTGTTTCCTCATCATCTTCAAGATCCGCCTCACGGCTCGCGATTTCCTTCGCCCTCGCCCTGACCGCCTTTCGCTGCTCCTTTTCTTCCTTTTTCAGTTTTTTCTTTTCTTCTTTCAGGCGCTGCCTCTCCTGCTTCGCGTCCTGCTGTGTCACTTCTTCTAGTACCGGCATATTATCACTCCAACGATCATGCTTTCCTGCCATGGGTATAGCTGGTAAGCTCATCTATTTCCTTTGCTTCCCTGGCATTTTCCTCATGTACAAATTCTTCAAATGCCTTTTCCTTCAACTTTTCCTGCGTTTTACTTTCCTGCATGGCATTTTGCAGCTTCAGTCTTGCCTCCTCCAGCTGTCGCTCCGCGCTCTCCACACAGCCCTTCTGTATTTCGATGAATTCTTCCATCATCGCTATAGCATCTCGATTTTCTATAATTTCAGGGACCTTCAGGCTATCCTTTCGAAGGGTTCTTCCCCTCTCCTCATAGGCTGCCTTTCTGTCCTGAAGAACCTGCAGCTTTTCCTCTTCCTCATCAAGACGCATTTTTGCAGCAGCAAATTCCATTTTTGCCTGCTCCTCCATTTTGGTCTTGATATCAAGAATACTCTGCATACGATAGATAAATTTTGCCATTTAACATCCCATCATTCATCAGCCGGCGGAAGGTTCTTCAAAAATTCCTTTCAAAAGTTCCACAGACTCTTCAAAAGTAAATTTATCTCCCACATCCTGCATCAAAAACTGATTGACAGCCTCGATCTTCTCAATCGCATAATCGATTCCGGGATTGCTTCCCGCCTTATAGGCTCCGATATTGATCAAATCCTCAGCCTCGTTATAGGTAGCAAGAACATTCTTTAACTTTCCTGCATATGCCTTATGTTCCCGCTGCGCAATCTGGCTCATGCATCTGGATATGCTCTGCAGTACATCGATCGCAGGATAATGGTTTTTATGCGCCAGCTTTCTGCTCAGCATAATATGTCCATCCAGGATACTTCTTGCAGTATCCGTAATCGGCTCGTTAAAATCATCTCCATCCACCAGAACAGTATACAATCCGGTGATTGATCCTTTGTCAGAACGCCCGGCACGCTCCAGCAGTTTCGGCATCTCAGAGTAAACACTGGGAGGATACCCTCTTGACACCGGCGGCTCACCACTGGCAAGTCCGATTTCTCTCTGTGCCATGGAAAAACGGGTCAAAGAGTCCATCATCAGAAGCACATCTTTTCCCTGATCCCTGAAATACTCTGCTATTGCCGTCGCAGTCTGCGCCGCCTTCTTTCGTTCCAAAGCAGGCTTGTCAGAGGTAGCAACAACCACTACGGAACGCTTCATCCCCTCCGGTCCCAGGTCTCTTTCAATAAACTCGCGCACCTCTCTGCCACGCTCGCCGATCAGAGCAATCACATTGATATCTGCCTTGGTGTTTCGTGCAAACATTCCCATCAGCGTGGATTTGCCCACGCCGGAACCTGCAAAAATACCGATTCTCTGTCCCTTTCCAACCGTGATCAGCCCGTCCACTGCCTTTACACCCAAAGGAAGAACCTCGTCAATGATCTTCCGGCTCATAGGATCCGGTGGCTTTGCCTCTACAGAATATTCCTGACAGGATATCGAAACATTCTCCCCGGCTCTTCCCAATCCATCCAGTGTTTTTCCAAGAAGGCTGTCATCTACCGTTACCTTGAGAGGCATTCCTGTATTTTCGACACTGCTTCCAGGGCCAATCCCTTCTACCTCCTGATAAGGCATAAGCAGCGTTTTCCCCTCCTTAAATCCTACAACCTCTGCAGGTGTGGGCCTGCTACCGGCTTCGCCGCCTCCCGGATAAATCATGCAGATATCGCCCAGCTTTGCATCGGGCCCCGCCGATTCAATCGTAAGACCGATTACGTTCACAACCTTTCCCTTTACCTTGAAAAGATTGTCATTTACTATACTTTTATATTTTGAAAACTCAATTTCCGGTGTCAACAACCTACTTACCACCCTTATAGGAAAGGAGCATCAGCTTCCTTTTCAGTTCCTTCAGTTCTGTTCCCAGAGAGCAGTCGTAAACGCCTCCCTCTGTCTCTATCATGCACTGTGCAGGAGACAACGTCATATCAGACACAATTTCAAGTCTCTCTGCCGGTGTCCCTGTTTGTTCCAGAATTTCTTCTTTCGCCGCACTCACCTGCGGAAAATCCTCTCTTGCCACATGCACAATGTAATTTCCGGTTCCTTCCGTCTTCTGCATGGCATCGGTCAGGAGATTTACTACCAAGCCCCTGTAATCACACAAATCCACCTTAAAAATATGTTCATAAATGCTCGTCAGGTTTTCGACAAACTCAGGCTCCAACGCTTCGATTTTCTGAAGATAATCCTGCTCAAGTTCCTGCTGTTTTGTAAGATATTCCTGCTTGAGAGCCAATGCCTCCTTCTTTCCCTGTTCATAGCCCTCTTGATAACCCTGTTCCTGGAACTCCCGTATCAGCTTCAATTTCATGGCTTCCGCTTCATTCTGTGCATCCGCCAGAAGCTTATCGGCCTGTTTCCTCACCTGCTCAAGGTCAGCCCTCGCCTCTTCCAGTTCCCTTCTCACCATACTGAGTTCTTCGGCAGATGCACTCTTATGAACAGCATCCTCGCTTTCTGTGTCCAAAAGCAATTCAACATTTTCCGCATCCAATCCTGTCTGAAAGTCCTCTGTCTGTTCCCGAACCGGTTCGCTGCTGCGTATCAATGCCGCCTGCTGAAGCTTCTGCGCCGCAAGCTCATTGGTATCGATCACACGGGTATCATCCGTCAGCACCACCCAATTAGCCTTAAAAAGATTACTAGACAATAATCTCGTCACCTCCACCTCTGGAAATGACAATCTCTCCTGAATCTTCCAGTTTTCTGATAATATTCACAATCTTCTGTTGTGCTTCCTCTACGTCCTTCATACGTACAGGTCCCATGAATTCCATGTCCTCCTTGATCATGACAGCAAGACGCTTGGACATATTGTTGAAGACTGCAGCCTGAACCTGTTCATTACCGCCTTTCAGTGCAAGAGCAAGGTCATTGTTATCCACATCACGCAGCACTCTCTGAATTGCACGGTCGTCGAGAAGCAGTATATCCTCGAACACGAACATCTTCTTTCTGATTTCGTCTGCGAGTTCCGGCTCTTCGATTTCCAACGTTTCCATAATGTGTTTTTCCGTACCGCGGTCCACCGTATTTAAGATATCTACAACGGCATCCACACCGCCGATGATGGTGTAATCCTGATTTACCAGGGATGCCAGCTTGGATTCCAGCACTTTTTCCACTTCCTTGATCACATCCGGGCTTGTTCTATCCATTACGGCAATACGCTTTGCAACGTCAGCCTGCCTGTCCGGCGGCAGTGACGAAATAATTGCCGCCGACTGTGACGGTGAAAGATAAGAAAGAATCAATGCTATTGTCTGAGGATGTTCATCCTGAATAAAATTAAGCAGCTGTGCCGCATCTGTTTTACGCACAAATTCGAAAGGCTTTACCTGCAGTGATGCCGTCAGTTTGCCGATAACATCCATTGCCTTTTCCGAACCAAGTGCCTTCTCCAGAAGTTCCTTTGCATAATTAATTCCGCCTTCAGCAATATATTGCTGTGCAAGACAGATCTGATAAAATTCCTCAATGACCTCCTCCTTTACCTGAGGAGTCACACTTCTGGTATTTGCAATCTCCAGAGTCAGTTCTTCTATTTCCTCTTCCTTCAAATGCTTAAATATATTTGCCGACTTTTCCGGTCCAAGCGTAATGAGCAGAATTGCTGCTTTCTGAACTCCGCTGATTTTATCCTCGCTATGCTTAGCCATTCCCGTTTGTCCTCCCCTGATAGGGTCTTTCTCTTATCCCCACTCTTCATTCAGCCAGTTGCGTAAAAGGTTTGCAACAGCTTCCGGATTTTCATCCACAAATTTTTCAACCAGTCTTCTGGTCTCTGAAATCTGTTCCGTACCGATGTCCTCCAGTTCCACATCCGGCTGGGACTGAAGCAGATCTTCAACCGAAAGTTCCTCCGGCTGCTCCGTCTGCTTTTCTCCCCGCATACTTCTCAGCACCACAAATGCCAGAAGCGCCAGAATAATTACGATCAACACAATCTGAAGAATATCGGAACCTGAAATATTCAAGCCCTCTTCGTCAAAGAACATGTTCTCCGAATAGGCTACAATAGCAATGTTCTCAACCGGGAATCCGGTTGCCTTCGCGACAACGTCATAAAGCTCTTCCGATACCTCTATCTGGGTCTGTCCTGCGTTCGCGAGCTTATACTCATCCCAGGAGATTCCGTCGAGCAGTCCCTGCGCACGGACATCCTCTTCCCTGACCACATTCAGCGTAGTTGCCGCAAGGGAGATAGAGGATTCTGCATAATTGATCGTTCCGGGTGGAATATCCTTATCTGTAATCCTCTCTGAGGGCAGATAATTATTTTCCTCCTCTGTTACCGAGGAAGAGCTTTCATTGTTATCCTGATAAACGTATTCCTGATTTCCATTCGAATCGGTTCCCGGCACCTCTCCGCTTCCGTTTGTACTCTCTGACTCATAGATCCTGTTGGAGGACAAATACCCCTGCGTATTTCCGTCCGGAACGTAATATTCATGATCGGTCATTTTGGAAGATGAGAAATCAACATCAAGGTTGACAGCCACCTCCACCTTGTCAAATTCATTGGTCCCCAAAAGTACCTGACGGACCTCATTTTTCACCTTTGTTTCCCATTGGGATTTAACACTCAGCTGGGAGCTGGCAGTGCCGGAAGCACTGTAGCTGTCATCTCCTGTGTAAAGCGTATTTCCTTCCGTATCCATGATCACCACGTTCTGCGGAGTATCATTTCCCATGGCAACGGAAGCCGCCTTTGCAATTCCTGCCGCTGTCTCAGGTGTCATTTCCTCTTCCAATTCAAGCAAAATCCATACAGAGGAATCCTCCTTGCTTGCAATCAGAGTTCCGTCCTGCTCCGGTATATAATAATCTACCACTGCAGTCTTGACCTGTTTAAACATTGTCAGGATATCATTTGCCATACGGCTTTCAAGATACAGTTCATATCTTCTTTCACGGTCAGCCTCTGTGACGCTGAAGCCACCCTCTGTAACATTGTCGATGGTGTATTGATAAGACTGAATGTCATTGGCACCCAGTAAAAGGCTTGCCTCTGACTGCTGCTTCTGATTGATTTTAATCTGATATCCGTCATCGGACACTTTGAAGTCAAGTCCTTCTCCCTCAAGCAGGTCTGAAACCTCCGCTGCTTCCTTGGTACTCTCGCAGTTCAGGAGTACAATATACTGAGGACGTGTCAATACGGTGATTAAGATAGCAAGAGCGAGCACGATTCCCGCTCCCGCAGATATGATAAATGTCTTTTGTTTTGTGGAAAATTTATTCCACCATTCAAGGACTTTATTCAAAAGCTCCTTCGCTTTATCTGCCATTGTATACCCCTCTTCCTGTTCTAACCCCTATCTTACGCCTCAAATCTGCATCTGCATTATTTCACGGTATGCTTCCAGGAACTTATCGCGTACCGCTACCGTATACTGCAATGCTGTTGAAGCCTTCTGAAGTGCGATCGTAAGCTCGTGAGTGTTTTCTGTTTCCCCCAGAGCCCAGCGCAGCTCTTCATTTTCTGCATCGGATAGATAGGAATTGGTCGTATTCAGGCTTTCTACCGCCTTGTCAAAAAGGCTAGCAAATTCCCCGGTAGACTCTGTTTTTCCAGCGACAAGAGAGTTCTCTGCCGCCTCCTTTATTACGCCTGATGATATATTATAAAATGATGAGATGTCCACTTATGTATCCTGCCTTTCTTATGTATTACCTAAGTCCATACCTATTATGACTGTCCCATTTCCAGGCCCTTCATTGCAATGCTCTTGCTTGCATTGAACGCTGTGGCATTTGCTTCATAAGAGCGGCTTGCATCAATCAAGTTAGTCATTTCCGTAACGATATTTACATTGGGATAAAGGACATAGCCGTTCTCATCCGCATCAGGATGAGAAGGATCATAAACCATGTTCATCTGTGTCCAGTCATCCTCCATGACCTTGCCGACCCTGACTCCCTTCCCCTGATAGCTTTCACTGGCGCTGCTCAGATAACTGCTGAAGGAGCCCGCTCTTTCCCCGCGTTCTTCAAAGGTCACCACCTTACGGCGGTAAGGAGTTCCATCCTCCGTCCTCGTGGTATTCGCGTTTGCTACATTTTCTGATATGATATCCATCCGATAGCGTTCCGCCGTCATACCGGATGCATTGATATTAAATGCGTTAAAAATGCTCATCTTCGGCTACCTCCTATTTCATAACCAGTTTCAGATTGGTAAACTCCTGATTAATGCTTGAGATCAGTCCGTTATATTTAATCTGATTGGCGGCAAGCTCCACGCCCTCTGTATCTATATCTACATTATTCCCATCCAGGCGGTAAGAGAAATTTGCAGCATCCGTATATACCCTTGCATCAAGCTCAGTACTGGTCACATGTGATACCTTGGCATCTACTGATTCATATCTGCTGTTTCCGAGTGCACGGCGAAGCTGTGATTCAAAATCAATATCCTGCCTCTTATATCCGGGGGTATCCACATTGGCTATATTATTGGCAAGAATATCATTTCTCTTCCATGATGCATCTGCTGCTTTTCCCAGCACATCAACATAATCAAATACATTACTGTTAATCATTTCACGGCTCCTTTCCGCTACAGGCTGCCCACACATAATCGTCTCAATCTGGGCATAATTCTCCCACCTTATTCTATTATAGTTTATTTGCATGAAAACTCAAGTTTTTTTTACAATTTATGACTCCAAAAAGGACCTATGAACCTCTTCATAAATCCTTTTATCTCTGAAATAATCCGTTATTTCAACATATTCAGTTTGTCTCTGATTTTTAAAAATTTTTCAAAAAATTTATTTCAAATTTTCTTTTTTTAGTTTTTCCACTTCATCAAAAACCATATCATTCAGCACCTTAATATAGGTTCCCTTCATGCCGGATGATCTGGATTCAATCACACCGGCGCTTTCAAACTTACGAAGTGCATTGACAATCACGGAACGGGTAATTCCCACTCTGTCCGCAATTTTACTTGCCACCAGAATACCCTCCATTCCGTCGAGCTCCTCAAAGATATGTACCACTGCCTCCATTTCTGAGTAAGACAGGGTATTGATTGCCGATTTGATCACAGCCAGCTTACGACTCTCCTCCGCATTCTCCTCATTCACTGCACGAAGCATCTCAAGTCCCACTACCGTAGTGCCGTATTCGCATAAAATAATATCATCAATATCATATTGCTGCTCACATTTGTAAATAAACAAAGTACCCAGTCTCTCACCTGCAATTTCAATGGGAGTGATAATCGCCCGGAATTTCTTTACTTCTCCCTCTTCAAAGCCAAGTGTTTCAAGATTCACATTCTCCTTCGTTGAAAGTACAGCAAGAAGTCTTTCATTCAGCATCGCATCAATAAAACCGCCAACCTGTTCAACGATCAACTCCGTGATAGAGTCCACGCCTCTGGCATCTCCCACGCCGAGCACCTTCCCCTTTTTGCTAATCACAAGTACATTGGATGCCAGTATCTCACACAAAACAGAACAGATATCATTAAAAACAACCTTGCTGGAATTATTATTGTGAAGAAGCTTACCAATTTTTCTGGTTTTATCTAATAGCTGTACACTGCTCATACCGTACCTCCCCGGAACCATGTTACTCCTATTATATCACGCAAAATGAGTAAATTCAATGACTCAGAGGATAATTTCCATATAATTTCATCAAATCTATTAAATTTTCTGAATTATTCATTTTATTCCTGAATCTTTGTCACATAGCCACAGTTCTCATCCCCGCAGGCAAGCTTATTTCCCTTATAAAACAATAAGCCGCCGCATCTGGGGCATTTTTCTTTGGCAGGCTTTTGCCATACCATAAAATCGCATTCCGGATTTCCGATACAGCCGTAATACTTTCTACCCTTCTTGGTCTTCTTCAGCACAATATCCTTACCGCATTTGGGACATTCTACTCCAATTTTTTCGAAATACGGCTTCGTGTTGCGGCATTCCGGGAATCCGGGGCAGGCCAGAAATCTTCCATGAGGTCCGTATTTAATCACCATGTTTCTTCCGCAAAGCTCGCAGACCTCATCCGATACCTCATCCGCAATAGCTACCTCCTTCAAATCCTTCTCCGCTTTTTTAACTGCTTCATCCAGATCCGGGTAGAAATTGGACACTACCGTCTTCCAGTTTACGCTCCCCTCTTCAACACCATCGAGAAGTGCTTCCATATTTGCCGTAAAATTCACATCAACAATACTTGGGAAGGCATCCTTCATCATGTTGTTGACAACCTCGCCAAGCTCCGTCACATAAAGATTTCTGTTTTCCTTTACCACATATCTTCTTGCCAGAATCGTAGTGATCGTAGGTGCATAGGTACTGGGACGTCCGATCCCCAGTTCCTCCAGTGCACGAACCAGCGAGGCTTCGGTATAATGAGGTGCGGGCTGAGTAAAATGCTGCTTTCCTTCCAGATTTTCCAGAGCAAGTGCCGTTCCCGCATCCACGCCCTTTACCAGTACATTTTCTTCTTCCTTATCATCCTCGTCAATATAAACACTCATAAATCCATCAAACAGAAGCTTTGATGCAGAGACGGTAAAGCGATGCTCTCCCGCATCAATCTTAATGGAGGTGGTTTCATATTTAGCCGCCTGCATTCTGCTTGCCGTAAAGCGCTTCCAGATCAACTGATAAAGCCGGAACTGATCTCTGGACAGAGATTCCTTTAGCTCTATCGGTGTTCTTGCTATATCAGTAGGGCGGATCGCCTCATGGGCATCCTGGATCTTCTTATCACTCTTTGCCGCCTGGCTCTTCCCCGCCGCATACTTTTCACCGTAATTCTTTTTAATATACTCCTCCGCCATCGCTTCCGCTTCCGCAGATACTCTCGTGGAGTCCGTACGCAAATAGGTGATGATACCTACGGTACCACTGCCTTTGATTTCAATTCCTTCATAGAGCTGCTGCGCAAGGCGCATAGTCTTCTGCGTGGAAAAATTGAGAACCTTGCTTGCTTCCTGTTGCAGTGTGGAGGTAGTAAACGGAAGCGGTGCCTTCTTCGCCCTTTCGCCCTTCTTGACCTCACTCATCTGAAAAGCGGAGTTTCGAACCTCAGCTAAAATCGTATCCAGCTGTTCTTTAGATGAAATTGCCGCCTTCTGTCCCTTCGTTCCATAATATTTTGCCACAAGAGGCTTTTTCTCTCCCGGAACCCGGAAGGAAGCATCCAGCGTCCAATATTCCTCGGGAATAAAGCTGTTGATCTCTTCTTCCCTGTCGCAGATAATGCGAAGTGCCACAGACTGTACACGTCCCGCGCTGAGTCCCCTTTTTACCTTAGCCCAGAGCACCGGCGAGATCCGGTATCCTACCATTCTGTCAAGAATACGCCTTGTCTGCTGTGCATTCACCAGATCCATGTTGATCTCTCTTGCGTTTTTAAGAGATTCTTTCACTGCATTTTTGGTGATTTCGTTAAAAGTAATACGATATACCTTCTTATCTTCCAGCTTGAGTGCTTTCAGAAGATGCCAGGAAATCGCTTCTCCCTCACGGTCAGGGTCGGTAGCCAGATAAATTTTATCTGCCTTCTTTACTTCCTTTCTCAAATTCGCTAATATATCGCCCTTGCCACGGATCGTAATATATTTCGGCTCATAGTCATTCTCTACATCGACGCCCAGCTGACTCTTAGGCAGATCACGAACATGTCCGTTACTGGCTGTCACTTCATAATTCGATCCCAAAAACTTCTTGATTGTCTTAACTTTGGCAGGTGATTCCACAATTACCAGGTTCTTTGCCATAATCATTCCCCTATCTTTAAATTGATAACGTGCTAAACTATACACCACTTTTTTTACACTTGCAAGTAAAAAATTTATTAACTGATTCAAAAAAGCCGGTGACAGTATATATGTGCGCATCACACATATATACCGTCACCGGCTTTTCCTTTCATCCAGACAGTACAAAATGATTAATGTAGCAGCTTCTTCTTATTATATATACCTTATTTATGTCTTATTCACTAGAAGCCGCAAAAGGCCAGATACCAGTCTATGATGTTTTCCCCATAAAGCATTGCGCAGAATATGCCAAACGCAAGGTACGGGCCAAATGCAAGCTTTCGTCCCTTTCCCTTCAGCTTCATCAGGCTTAAATGAATCACGGAACCCGCTATGGAGCCGAGCAGAAAAGCAAGCAGAATTCCGGGACCGCCCAGCAGCAGTCCCGCTGCTGCCATCAGCTTGATGTCACCTCCGCCGATTCCTTCCCCTTTGGTAAGGAAATATACAAGCAAAAGGATACCGCTCACAAGAACAAATCCCAGCAGATACTCTTTCAGATTGGTCAAATCTGTCAGCAGTCTGATCAGTCCAAGCGCTCCGATAAAAAGATTGCACCCCATCGGGATCTCATAGGTCTGCCAGTCTGTCACACCCACCACGAGCAATGCTGATGTACACAGGCAATAGAGAATGCTCTCAAGGCTGACGCCCCTTACCGCAAGGATCCAGAAATCAAGAGCAATATTGACCAGCCCCATTATCAAATACTTTTTTTTATTCAATTACAATCAGCTCACTTCCGTCTTTATCTACCACAGCAGCCGAAACGCAGTCGCCGAAGCGATCAATCGTCACAGTCATACCGCAGGCCCCTTTGGATTTCAGTTCCGATACAATACCGTTCTGCGCATGTACCATAAGTGCCGTACTGTCATAACCAAGCTGCTCCGTTACCGCTTTTCCAAACGCGCCGGAAAAATCATCTGCATTGTCAAGCCGCAGCACCGCTCCGGGTTTGGGCAGTCCCGGCTCATCCGCTTCCACCACCGCCGGATCTGCCAGTGCAAGCATAACCGCCTTCATCACAGAATCCGCAAGCTGTGTATCCGCAGAAACCTTTGTCTGCTCTACCTGTTCAAGAATTTGCGGGGTCAGCACGGCAACCAGAAATGCCAATGCTGCCACTACCAGAACGATCTCTATCAGGGAACCGCCTCTATTTTTGCCGTTTTTTCTCTTCATGTACATTTTTTAAAGATTTATCCTTTCCGCAAAAAGTACTTACAGTATATCGTATTTTACGCTTCTTTTCAATTCCCCCTCTCTTTATCTCCTGCAATGCCATCCATGGATCTCATAAAACTCCCGGCTGTCTGTATGGCTTTTCCCTCCAGGCACAATCTGATGAGTTCCTCCATTGCAGTCCCAAGTTCTGCCTCTTTCCCCCTATACCGGAGTTCTGCTAAAATCTGATCCACCGATTTCGGCGTAAAATCAAGAACAGAAAGGATCCCCTCCGTCTCCCTCTCCGGCATTGCAATTTCTCTTCGATTTTCCAGCACTTTCAACTCTGCCAGGATGTCCTCCGGGCTCAATGCGATGCCCGCTCCCTGCCGGATCAGAAGATTGCATCCGTCACTTAGTCTGTCTGTCAGGCGGCCCGGTACCGCATAAACATTTTTTCCCTGCTCCAATGCCATGTCCACAGTGATCCAGGTTCCGCTTTTCTGCCTGGCCTCCACTACCAACAGAATATCCGAAAGACCTGCCACAATGCGGTTTCTCTCAGGAAACATCCTTTTCATCGGCTGTGTGCCGGGCGGAAAGATAGATAAAATACCACCGCCTGTTTCCAGAATGCTGTCATAAAGCAGTCTGTTAGATGACGGATAGCACACATCCACCCCACATCCCAGCACCGCATAAGTCTTTCCTCCGCGCTCCAGGGCTGCCTGCTGTGCAATCCCGTCAATCCCTCTTGCCATTCCGCTCACCACTGCAACTCCTGCCTCTGCCAACCGTCCCGCAAAGCTTTCTGCCACATATTTTCCGTATTCCGAGCATTCTCTTGCACCAATCACCGCAACCGCCGGCTTCTCCTCGCCGGGCAGTTTCCCCATGCAATAAATTGCATAGGGTGGCTTGTCCAGTCTCCGCAATCGTTCCGGGTAACCTTTATCATCAACCGTCAGAAAGGCAATTTTCTTTTTTCGCATATTCTCATATGCCTTTTCCATGTTCCACCAACCGGAAAATACTTTGATCTTTTCCGCTGTTTCCTTTTTTAGGATCTGTGAAAGTTGCTTCTCAGATGCACCGTATACGCTTTTTGCATCTCCAAACGCCGCAAGAAGCCTGCGAATCGCAGCATCTCCTACATCCGGCAGGTTGTGAAGCCAGAATTGATAAAGCTTCTGTTTTCTCTCCATATCTGTTTTTCCGCCTTTTCCTTATCTGTCAAAAATCTCCAGGGTCCGATAACAGGCAGCCTGGGCAAGATGTTCCTTCCTGATCTGTTCACTGGCGTCTAGATCGGCAATGGTTCTTGCCACCTTCAGCAGCCTATGATAAGCTCTGGCACTGAGCTTCATACTCCGGAACAATTGTTCCATCATCTTTCTCTCCTCCGATCCCAGACTGCAGTACTTCTCTATTTCTCCTGCCCCGAGTTCGGAATTAAAACGGATCGCCGTTCCCCGATACCGTGTCTTTTGCATTTTGCGCGCCTTAATGACCTTATCCCTCATGGAGGCACTGCTTTCCCCCTTTCTGCCGTTTTGCAACTGAGAGAGCTCTATTCTGGGCGCCATGACACAGATATCCATCCGGTCAAGAATCGGCCCGGAAATATGGCTCAGATAGGTATGGATCTCAAAAGGGGTACATCTGCACTTATTTCTGTCAGGATAGTATCCGCAGGGACACGGGTTCATGGCCGCGCACAGCATGATATCTGCCGGATAGCAGAATGTTCCGCTGCTTCTGGAAATCTGGATCGTCCTATCCTCCAGGGGCTGCCTAAGCAGATCCAGCGTCTGTCTCTTAAACTCAGGCAGTTCATCCAGAAACAGCACACCTCTATGGGCAAGACTGATGACCCCCGGCTTCGGAACCTTTCCTCCGCCTGCCAACGCCTGGGGAGATACGGTGTGATGGGGGCTGAGAAAAGGCCGCCTGGTCATCAGCGGCTTGTCTGCCGGCAGTTGTCCCGAAATGCTATATATCGAAGACACCTCCAGACTTTCCTCCTCGGAAAGAGGTGGAAGAATCGTTGGGAGTCTGCGGGCAATCATTGTCTTTCCGGCCCCCGGAGGTCCCGCAATCAGCATATGGTGAAAGCCTGCTGCAGCAATCAGTGCTCCTCTCTTCACACTCTCCTGCCCTCGCACTTCTTCAAAGTCAACCGTCTCCTTCTTTGTCTCTGCTCCCGGAGCACAATTCGGACAGGCAGGCAAAAATTCCCTTCTCCCGTTTTCTCCAAGGCATAAATATTCCACCACCTGCTGCAGGCTGTCAGCTCCTATCGCCTCCATCTGTGTAATGGCAGCAGCCTCCCGGGCATTGTCCCGTGCCACAATGCAGCGACTGATACCGGCTTTTACAGCCCGGTTTGAAATGGGCAACATCCCTCTGACCGGTTTTAAATGTCCGTCCAGGCTAAGCTCACCTAAAAGCAAAAATCCATTTGCGGCATCCATAGGGAGCTTTCCCATTGCACTTAGCACCGCTATCGCGATAGGAAGATCAAAGCCGGTTCCTTCCTTTCGAATATTCCCCGGCGAAATATTCACGGCGATATGCATAGGGGGAAGGATAATACCGGAATTTTTAAGGGCAATCCGCACTCTTTCTCCTGCCTCCTTTACCTCGCTTCCCAGGTTTCCTACCATAACAAAACAGGGCAGTCCCTTAGACAGATCCGCCTCCACATGGACAAGATGACAATCCATTCCATAAATAGTCCCTGATAAAATTTTACTGAACAAAAATACCTCCTTTTCCCAAAATCTCCTTCTCTCTATAAGGGAAACTGACCGGAACTGAAATTCCGGGCATACTGCAGTGCTGCAGCAAAAGAATAAAAAATAGACATATCCGATTGTCGGATATGTCTACTGTACAGGAATTTCATTCAAAAATCAAATATATTTTGCAAAAATCAAACCGCTAACTTATTTATCATACTATCGGGATCCTGTGCAAACTGGACCGCCATCTCTTTACTGATCCTGCCGTCCCGATATAACTGCACGATTGCCTCATCCATAGATATCATTCCAAGCTTTCGGTTCGTCTGCATAACGCTCATGAGCTGGTGTGTTTTTCCCTCACGAATCAGATTTCGCACCGCATGATTTGCATGGAGCACTTCAAAGGCTGCCACCCGTCCACTCTCATCAGCCTTTGGAATCAGCTGCTGGGAAACCACAGCCTCCAATACATTTGCAAGCTGTACCCTCACCTGTTGCTGCTGATGTGGCGGAAACACATCGATAACACGATCCACCGTGCTGGCAGCACCGATCGTATGTAAGGTAGATAATACCAGGTGTCCGGTCTCCGCTGCCGTGATTGCAACACTGATCGTCTCAAAGTCTCTCATTTCTCCAACCAGAATCACATCCGGGTCTTCCCGGAGCGCCGCACGAAGTGCATTTGCGTAACTTTGGGAATCCAGTCCGATCTCTCTCTGATTGACCATTGACAGCTTGTGCTGATGTAGATATTCGATGGGATCCTCCAATGTGATCACATGACTTTCCCGATTATTGTTTATCTTATCAATAATTGCCGCAAGCGTCGTTGACTTCCCGCTCCCGGTAGGTCCCGTGACCAATACCAATCCTCTTTTACGCTGATAAAGCTCGATGACCGAATCCGGGATACCCAGCTCCTCTGCAGAAGGAACCTGCGTTCCCACAAGGCGGAGTGCAATCGCTACGGATCCTCTCTGTTTATAGGCATTGACACGATATCTCCCCATATTGGGAATGGAAAATGACATATCATGCTCTCCCACTTCCTCAAACCGTGCCCTCTGCTGTTCACTCATAATCTCATCCAGGAGTGCCTTGGTATCATCAGGCAGCAGCCTGGGATAATCCATTGTGATCAAATGTCCGTTCACACGCATTTTAGGTGGTACGCCGACTGTGATGTGCACATCCGACGCTCCCGCTTCCTTTGCAGTTCTCAGCATTTCTTCTATTGTAGCCATCTATGCCGTCCTATCCTTCCTCTCCCGAACAAGCTAACTTACTTCCCGAATCCATATTTTGCAAGCATTTCTGTATCCATTTCATGACGGTTATCCATGGTTTTCATAATATCCGTGATCTCGATATCCCCATAGGCATCCTTGTTGCTCAGATCAATAATGGAATTATCCCCAAAGCAAAGTACCATAGGGCTGAGAATATCCATAGGATTTTCCGAAAGAACAAGTGCCTTATCACCGGTATTCAACTCCACACAGACACCCTGTGAAAGAATATTTACGGAATTGACCAGAGCATCTACCGCTTTTCTGGGGTAAACCTCATGATTCATCAGGTACTTGATCGCAGCAACCTCCGATTCCGGCGGACGTTCAAAGCTCATGGCAGTCATGTTGTCAAAAACCTCCGCTACCGCAAGGATCATAGAGCCTTCCATAAGCTTAATTGCAGAATCAATTTTTCCAGCCTCCGCGCTTTCGCTGATCTTATCAGCCTGAACACAGAAACGTTTTACATTGGGATCAGAGGAGCAAAGCTTTTCAATCAGATCATAGTCCCCAAGCCCATGCAGGAGAGCAGCGGTCACCAGATCCAGTCTGTCTTCCACTTTCAGATTCATCTGATTGCTCATCATGGCACACAGTATTGCAACATTCAACGCATGCTTATATTTATAGTCTTCCACACTGCGGAGATTCTGGATAAAATTGATCTTCTTCTCCAGATGTCCATAGTTCTTGATAATATCCGAAACGATAATCTGAAGCCTTGAGGTTCTCCCGGTATTCATGATCCTTTCCAGTTCCTCCATAATGGCATAAACATTAATGGTCTGGAAACGTTCAAATTCAATATCTTCCTCGGACATTGGCGGCACCGGCTCTGCCGGTTCCAAAATAAAGATACCGATCAGTCCGACATTCTTAATACTTGCAATTCCCTGATCCGTCAGTTTGGAAGCGCGTTCAAACAAAAGCACGCCGTTCTTGTTATAAATCGGACGTGCAAGACGCATCCCAACTCTTAATTCTTCTGTTCTCTTAAATTGCATGTTTTCATCCCCCTGTTAGTTTGCAAAGCCTTCCCTTAATTTTTGCAAAGCCCTTTTCTCTATCCGCGATACATAGCTTCGTGAAATATGAAGCATTTCTCCGATTTCACGCTGTGTCACTTCTCTGCCACAAGCAAGCCCGTATCTCAAAAAAATGATTTCCTTTTCCCGCGCTGTAAGCAGCTTGTCAAGAAGGCCAATCAGCTTTTTGGTATTTTCATAAAGCTCCATCTGCTCTGTGATATCCTCCTGCTCATGCTCAATGATATCCAGCAGATTAATCTCATTTCCTTCTTTATCTGTTCCGATAGGCTCAAACAAAGATACCTCTCTAGAGCTCTTTTTTTTGGTTCGAAGCAGCATCAGCAATTCATTGTCAATACATCTGGAAGCGTAGGTGCTCAGTTTCCCCTTTCCGGCATCAAACGAGGATACTGCCTTGATCAGTCCGATCGTCCCAATGGAGATCAGATCCTCCATATCTTCATCAACATTCTGATATTTTTTGGCAATGTGGGCCACCAGACGCAAGTTCCTCTCTATCAGGATTTCTCTGGCCGCAGCAGCTTCGTCACTGTCCTCGCTATGCAGCGCCTGTATATAATGAGCTTCCTCCGCTGCTGATAAAGGTTGCCTGAAGGTTTTCAAAAGGGCGCCCCCAAAGTCATTTTTATTATTCTATGACTCCTCAGGTGACCTAGTGCCTTTCCAAATAAACTTATTATACAATATTATACGAATGTCAGCAACGGATAACAACCGTTATATTATTATGTCAGCAAAAAATCTGCCATAATGACATTGCTCACATCAATCCCACGCTCTGTCAGTGCAATTCTAACTTCACCAGAACCTTGTTCCGGTATTTTCTGCAGTAATCCCTGCCTACAATATTTTTCTACAATTCCCGGATAAACCTGTTCAATGGTTTTCCCAAAAAGATCACTGAACTTACCGGCACTGACTCCTCTCATCATGCGGAGTCCGAGAAACATAAATTCCTCCATCTGCTCCTCCACAGACAGTTCCTGCCTGTTCTCTTTTATGGCCACTGTCGCATTTTTCAGATATTTCCCCAGATAATCCTTCAGATTACGGGTATTGGAAAAACGAACCTGTTCCACCAGCGATGCCGCACCGATTCCAAAACCCGCATAACTGCCTCTCTCCCAGTAAGTACAGTTATGCCTGCATGCAAAGCCCGGCTTTGCATAATTGGAAATTTCATACCGCAGATAACCGGCCTCGCTTAATATATCATTTGTTATTTTATACATTTCCCGTTCTGTATCCTCATCCGGAAGTGTAGGTGTCTTTTCAAAAAAGGGCGTCCCCTCCTCAATTATCAGGCTATACGCCGAAACATGTGCCGGTGCCGGTTCTAAGTCCAAAATACGTTTCAGACTCTCTTTCCAGCTTTCTATTGTCTGCCCCGGAATCGCTGACATCAGGTCGATATTAATATTGTTAAATCCTGTTTTAATCGCAAGTTCGTAAGTATCAAAAGCATCCTCACTGCTGTGAATCCTTCCAAGGCTTTGCAGTTCTTCCTCCACAGCAGACTGCATGCCAATGCTCAGGCGGTTTACCCCTGCCCTCTTATAAGCTTTCAGCTTCTCTTTTGTAACCGTTCCGGGATTCACTTCCATGGAAATCTCACAGTCATCCGCCACCTGATAAGCGTCAAACACAGTTCCAAGAATCCGGTCAAGCTGCTCTCCGGAAAGCAAGGAAGGCGTTCCTCCTCCCAGAAAGATCGTCTCTATCTTGTAGTTTACATAACTTTTTCTCTCTTCCCTGATTTCCCGGCACAATGCCTGCACATACTGCTCCCTTGTTTCGTCAGAGGCCGGTGCTGAAAGGAAGTCACAATACAGGCATTTCCTGACACAAAAAGGAATATGAATATAGATAGCAAGCTTCTTCATCTTACTTGTCATCCAGCTTCAGGACACTCATAAATGCCTTTTGAGGGATCTCCACGTTACCGATCTGACGCATACGCTTCTTACCCTCCTTCTGTTTTTCCAGAAGCTTTTTCTTTCGTGTGATATCGCCACCATAGCACTTGGCAAGGACATCCTTGCGCATCGCTTTCACCGTCTCTCTTGCAATAACCTTACCGCCGACAGCTGCCTGAATCGGAATTTCAAACAGATGTCTTGGAATCTCATCCTTAAGCTTCTCACACATCTTTCTTCCGCGTTCGTAGGCACTGTCCTTATGCACGATAAAGGAAAGAGCATCCACCTCTTCCTTATTGATCAGGATGTCCAGCTTGACAAGCTCTGACTGCTCATAGCCCTTGAGCTCATAGTCAAAAGAAGCATATCCTCTGGATCGTGATTTTAATGCATCAAAGAAATCATAGATAATTTCATTGAGAGGAAGTTCATATTTGAGAAGAGCCCTCGTCTCTTCAATATATTCCATTCCAAGATACTTTCCGCGCCTTTGCTGACAGAGTTCCATGATAGAACCGATAAATTCCGTTGTCACCATAATTTCTGCCGACACCACAGGCTCTTCCATGTATTCTATTTCGGAAGGATCCGGCAGATTGGAAGGATTGGTCAGGGAAATCACCTCTCCATCTGTCTTGTGTACCTTATAAATAACACCCGGTGCGGTTGTGACCAGATCCAGATTATACTCTCTTTCCAAACGTTCCTGGATAATTTCAAGATGCAGCAATCCCAGGAAGCCACAGCGGAATCCAAAGCCAAGCGCAATAGAGGTTTCCGGCTCATAACGCAGGGAGGCATCATTGAGCTGAAGCTTTTCCAGCGCATCCCGAAGATCCGGGTACTTTGCGCCATCTGCCGGATAAACGCCACAATATACCATAGAATTCACTTTCTTATAACCGGGAAGTGGTTCTTTGCAGGGATTTGCCGCGTCCGTGACGGTATCTCCCACCGCAGTGTCCTTCACATTCTTAATAGAGGCTGTGATATACCCTACCATTCCGGCAGAAAGCTCCTCACAGGGAATGAACTGTCCTGCACCAAAATAGCCTACCTCCACAACATCAGCGCTTGCTCCCGTCGCCATCATGCGAATATTGGTTCCCTTGGAAACCCTGCCCTCCATAATACGACAGAAAATGATAACTCCTTTATAGGAATCATACACGGAGTCAAAGATCAATGCCTGTAGGGGATGATCCGGACTTCCGCCCGGCGCTGGAATTTTTTCTACAATTGCCTCCAATACGTCATCGATCCCGATCCCATTTTTTGCGGAAATCAACGGTGCGTCCTGGGCTTCAATTCCAATCACATCCTCAATCTCGTTTTTAACCCTTTCCGGATCTGCACTTGGCAGATCGATCTTGTTGATCACAGGAAAAACCTCGAGATCATGATCCAGTGCCAGATATACATTTGCCAGTGTCTGCGCTTCAATTCCCTGAGCCGCATCCACCACAAGAATTGCCCCGTCGCAGGCCGCAAGGCTTCTGCTGACCTCATAATTGAAATCCACATGTCCCGGCGTATCTATCAGGTTAAAAATGTATTCCTCTCCGTCCTTTGCCTTATAAATCGTGCGAACCGTCTGCGCCTTGATCGTGATTCCTCTTTCACGTTCAAGGTCCATATTATCAAGGACCTGTGCCTGCATTTCTCTGCTGGTAAGAAGCCCTGTTCTTTCAATAATTCTGTCTGCCAGTGTTGATTTACCGTGATCAATATGTGCAACAATACAGAAATTTCTGATTTTGCTTTGGTCGATGTGTGCCATAGATACCTCCGTCAAGCTATGTCATGGGCTCCAAGGCCCACAACTCCTTGTACAGTTTATCACAAAACTCCGTCAAGCACAATGGCAAGGATATGTGCCAGTGGATCACAGGCATTCATAATTTCCTCCACAGTATTGTTCTGTGCTCCCAGCTCGATCAGCATGCTTTTTGGCTTTAAATGCAGATTGTACCGATATGCCTTCAAATAGATTTTTCGGGCAATGCCGGGGTAATATTCATTTGCCGCCACCTGGGCCTGAAAGGAAAAGGCCAGATTATCCTGTATGTAAGGATTTCCCAGATAAGCAATGTCCCCGCTCTTGCGAATACAGCTCAGTCCGTTAAAAAACATAAATCTGGCTGTGGGACGTCCCTGTAGGTCCATCACCAGCTTCCGATCGCCGGACACCGCATCCCGATGCAGATCGATCACCACCTCTATGGTAGGATTCTCTTCCAAAAGCTTTTCAATCTCCGGCAGCGCATTGGCATAGGCATCCTCCCGGACAGCATCATATACCTCTGTGTGGTGAAGCACCCGGAAACCGTATTTCTCCTCCAGGAGTCCTGCAAGCTTTTCCCCTGCCCCCACAATTGTCGTAGAAGGATCACCCTCCACAGAATCAGCAAAGTTCTCACTGGCATGAGTATGATAGAGCAGAATCTGCGGACCATCCGTCGTACGATCCACTGCTAAATCCTGATATAATAATTTGTCAAGATTCAGATATTCTTCTTTTAGTAAGGTAGAACTGTCTATTGCATAAAAATTAGACACAAGTGCTTCATAATTCCACTCCTCAGACCAGTCATATGTATAGGAAGGATAGTCAAGGGTCTCAAAACCTGCAGGCTGGTAGTCTGTTTCCCCATCAGTCATATCATCTGTCGACTGCTGTATCTGCCCAGGTAGTTCCTCCATTGCCTCAGCATTAGAATTATGTAAACCATTTTCTCTTTCCATTTCATCCAACACACTTCCTTCTATATGAAGTGCATTCTCCTCATAATCCAGCTTTTCTTCTTCAATATTTTTGTAATCCTCGTCCACTCCTTCATTTTGCAGAATTCGTCTGGCAGTCTCCATATCTTCTCTCAGTGGCTGCTCCTCTTCTATAAAAGAGGCGTAATGGTACAGGGGGAATTCTCTCCACATACAGTTTTCCATAGTTTCTGCCAAATTCCCGCCTGTCCCCTTCTCCTCCAGAAATGCCGGTAACTGAAAATAGGCTCTCTCCATCTGTCCTCTTAAAAATACAGCTGTATTTTTTTGCAATGCAGACTGTTCATCACTCCCGACCTCTCTGCTGCGCATAAAATTAATGCAGCTGCAAAGGATGCAGGCCAGAACCAATCCTGTGATGCCCCATTTTCTGATCATCCGATCCCTATGCTTACCTCTCACTGCACGCACCTCACTACGGAAGTATATGCTTATCCCCGGACATTCATTCAAATTTCAAGAGCACTGTTGATCGCATTACAGATAATATGACTAATCTGCTTGATCTCATAGTCTACATCCTTTCCCGTCACATACATATTGTAAAGCTCTCCTAAACCCACAAATAATTCATCCTGCACTTCAAGTGGCTCTTCCCCTGCAAGCTGCAGCATTTTTTCGAAGGCATCACTTACAATTGTTGCGGCATCCACCACCGTAGGTACTCCAATGGCGATCACCGGGACTCCAAGGCTTTCTTCCGTGATTGCATTTCTGTGATTTCCCACACCCGATCCCGGATGAATTCCGGTATTGGTCACCTGAATCGTGCGATTTAATCTCTTGGTAGATCGTGCAGCAAGAGCATCAATGATAATCACTACATCAGGATGGGTCATTTCCACCACACCTCTGATAATTTCCTGTGATTCCATTCCTGTCTTTGCCATAACACCCGGTATTAATCCACTGATCATATGGATACGGCTTTGGTTATACGCGGCCTTACCATATTCCCTGACCATATGACGGGTAATGGTCAGATTGTCCACCACGTTAGGCCCCAATGCGTCCGCCGTCACATCCCGGTTTCCAAGTCCCACTACCATTACAGACAATTCCTTATCAATGCCGGGAATAATCGCCTTCAGCTGTTTTGCAAGTTCCTCGGAGATCTCCTCATGATAGTTCTCATCCGGAAGTGCCATTGCCGGTGCTTCCAGCGTAACGTAAGTACCTATGGGCTTTCCCATGGCCCTGGAACCGTTTTTGGTCTCAATAACTACTCTGGTAAGCTTAATTTCCTTTTCCTCATCATATTCTTCTTCCACAGAAACACCTCTGCACCCTTCAGCATTCTCTTCCATATTTTCTTTTGCTTCCAGGGCTAAATCTGTCCTTACCTTGTAACTGCTCATGATTCCTCCTGCGCAATTCTTCGTTTTCAAGAAGACTCTTTGATGTCTTCTTCATTTATGTACAGTATTTTCCAAACTTTTGCTAATTATGTATTGACAGGACCTGCTTTTACCGCTAAAATAATATGCGTGTGTTTACATTAAGACGTCCGTGTCTCCGGCTTTAATGAAACATCTCAAGGAACTGATGATTTTAATAGGAGGTGTACATCGTGGCTAACATTAAATCTGCAAAGAAGAGAATTTTAGTAAACAGAACCAAAGCTGAAAGAAATAAAGCAATCAAGTCTGGCGTTAAGACAGCTGTTAAGAAAGTAAACGCTGCTATCGAAGCAAATGATAAGGCTGCTGCTGCAGAAGCTTTAGTTGCTGCTACAGCTACTATCGACAAAGCAGCTACAAAGGGTGTTTATCACAAAAACACTGCTTCCAGAAAAGTATCACGTTTAGCTCAGGCTGTAAACAAGATGGCTTAATTTCTATTCATTTTAGAATAAATGGACATAGTAAAACCCGCTCATACCGTCATGTGAGTGGGTTTTTTCTATTGCTGACTGTAGCATCTGTGAAACTCGGCCACCTGCTTATCCAGAATTTCCAATGCCTCCTGCCCTTTTTCCGGTCTTCCGCTATATTTACTGAGAAGGAAAAAAATGGGGGCATAGAAGTTCATTGCAAGAACCTCCGGATCTGTTTCACGGAATGATTTTTGCCGTATCATTTCAGTAAAGATGCCCGTCAGATACGCAATGCTTTCCTCCATAAAGATACGGCGATATTTCTCATAAAATTCTGCATTCCGAAACTGCTCCATGATAGCCAGTCTCCAAAACCGGGATGCAAATTCATCCTGCAGATAAAACAGAAATACCTTCCGGCTCAACTCCTGCAATTGCTGCAGAGATAATTCCCCATAATACTTTGCCGCCTCCTGCTCATCCGGAAGTCCTATCGAAACGGACAGTCTTTCCATACAGATTCCCATCTGTCTGACGATTGCATCCAGAATCTCCTGCTTACCGGTGAAATGCTTATAGATGGAGCTGTCCTTAATTCCGACTGCCCCCGCAATATCCTTCACACTGGTTCCCTTGTAGCCCTTCACGGAAAACAGCGTCAACGCTTCCTCCACAATTCTTTCCTTCGTTGTCATCAGCATTCTCCTCTCAACAATTTTTGTACCAGATCTCTCTGTTCAAACAGAACACAGCCTCCAATATGTTCCTTTTCGAGATTCCCGTTTTCCTGTAAGTGCCTGAACAGAGGGGAGTCAAGTGCCTCCTCCAGAGAAACCTCCTTTAAGCTTGTATCAGAATAAGGAGAAAAAGGACACGGTTCCGCACCGCCATGTGCATTGATATGAAAGAATCCCCGACCTGCCGCCAGGCAACCACCGGAGCTCTTTTCATCTCCCGGAAAGGCGATAAACACCATTTCCTGTCTGTCCTTCCTCAGTTCATTGATCCTCCTTAGTACAACTGCTCTGGCCTCATCAGTAAGTGCCAGATTCTTTGTTGCCGGATCTGCCGGTACATATTCCACAAAAACAATCCCTTTGCAACCACGCGATGCCAGATTCTGTACAAACTGCTCTGACAGCACTTCATCCCGGTTTTCCATGCTTATCGTTACAGAGGCACCAAATAAAATCCCCTGTCTGTGTAATGTTTCCATTGTATCACATAATTTTTCATAAACGCCGGCACCTCTGCGCTTATCGGTTGTAAGCTTCTGTCCTTCTATACTGAGTATCGGAATCAGATTTCTGTTTTTTGAAAGTAAATGAATAGAATCCTCCTGTATCAGGGTTCCGTTTGTAAAGATCGGAAATAATATTTTTTTCTGCTTTGCGGCTTCATTCAGCACATCCTTTCTCATAAATGGCTCTCCACCGGCCAACAGAATAAAACTGACACCAAGCTCAGCCGCCTGTCCAAAAATACGTTTCCAGTCCTCATTCATCAATGCTTTGTCCTGATCCGACGAGCAATCATGACAGCTGTTATTTGCCCTGGCATAACAGCCTTTGCAGTGAAGATTACACTGATTGGTAATACTGGCGATCAAGAACGGCGGGATATGCTTCCCTTCTATCTCCTTTTGCCTGCGGAGTGCTCTTGCCTTTCTGCTCTCCCTGGCATATTGCATCAGGAACAGACTTTCCTGCGGATTCTCCAGGGATGCCTTCATAATCTCTTTCACAATTCTCTCAATACCGTTACTCAAATATTCTTCTAAATTAAATGTTTTCATCTGCTTCTCCTTTGTATTTCATTGGCTAGTGTTTACTAGCCTCTCTTGAAAAAGTATAAGCTAGCAAACGCTAGCTGTCAATACTTTTTCAAGGATACGCTTCTTATGCCATTTGTTCATTCTGTAATGAAATATTTTTTTATACTTTCCGCCGGCACCGCTGCAATCTCGTTCTGCTGTGTTCCACCGGTCAGCATTCCAATGTATCTTCCCTGCATATCATAGACACCGCAGCCTGACATTCCTGGCTCAAAGCAGGATTCCCCATAAAGCATTTCCGTCCCAAATTCCTCCAGGTACATCAGAGGTTCCAGAATCTGTCCTTCATAGATTTCTTTCTTCCATACATCCGATGCCATATCGATCATAAAAAAATAGTCGCCCTTCTGCGGTTCTTCATCCACCAGCTCTACTGCCTGTAATTCCAACTTCTCTTCTTCAGTAAGTGTCCGCAGATCCGCCTTCAGAAATCCCACGTCTTCTTTTTCAGACATCCACAATATTTCCCCTCCGCAGGATGCGCCATGAAAAAAAGTCACGTAGCTGTCCTCACTCCAGTACAGCAATACGTGCCTGTTCGTTACAATCACCGCTTCCTGATCAGATATCTTCAGAATACTTCCGCTTCCATAGTGTCCTTCTGCCTGAATGCGTACACACTCTGTCTGAACACTCCAGGGATCAAAAGTCTCTGTTTCAGATATGACTTCATTATGCTCGTCATAGGTTGCTGCCAGCGCAGTCATAACACACGTTATTATCAACACCGCAAAAATCTGGCAGCTTTTCTTTTTCCATTCCATGTTTCAGTTCCTGTAAATCAAGCAGGACGATAAGCCGGGTTATGTCGTGAATGATCATCTATCTAGGACTGCTGTTACCAGCAGCCTCAAGCGACCTACCTGAAAGCTCGCCGGGCAAGCTTAAGCGCTTTCTGTTTGGTCTTGCTTCGGATGGGGTTTACATGTGCCCTGCCCGTTACCGTGCAGGCGGTAGTCTCTTACACTGCCCTTCCACCCTTACCCCAAAGAAGACAGCATAGCTGTTTTCCTATACAGTCCAAAAACTGTATATGGGGCGGTATATTTCTGTTGCACTGGCCTTGGAGTCACCTCCACCGGATGTTATCCGGCATCCTGCCCTATGAAGCCCGGACTTTCCTCACCTGCCAAAGGCAGCCGCGATCATTTGTCCTACTTGATTTCTCTTATCTATATTACACAATATAATTACACATTAAAATAGCTTCCACCGATAAACTCTCGGCAGATTGAATTGTCAGGAACATTCCTGCTGTCAATTCCGAGGAAATATTCCATGAACTTCAGCAGGCGCTTCGCCTCGTAGTATTCCGGCGCATCCTTCTCAATTCCGAAAAGGAGCGGTTCCGCATACTGCTTGAGAACTGCCAGCTCATATATTAAAGCTGAATTAAACATTTCGTCTGCGCTTTCCTGGAAGGGGAAAATGTAAGTCTCCTCTCCTCTTCTTACCGAAGGCCACATCTCAATGGTTCTTCTTGCACTGGCACCTCTGGTCCGGGCATCCCGCACCATACGGCGCAGCAGTCTTCCGTCCGTAGTCGGAATCCTGTTATGCTCATCAACATTAAGACTGGTGAGAGCACTGATATAGATCTTGAATTTGCTCTCATCCGGCATGGATGCAGTCGTCTTGGGATTCAGTCCATGAATTCCCTCAATTACCAGAATATCCTCCGGTCCCAGTTTCTTAAAGTTTCCACGATATTCCCTCTTACCGGTTTTGAAATTAAACGTGGGAAGCTCCACCGTCTCTCCCGCAAGCAGTCTGTTCATGTCCGAATTAAACTGATTTACATCAATTGCTTCCAGACATTCAAAATTGTAATCACCATTTTCATCCCTTGGAGTATCTTCCCTGTTCACAAAGTAATCATCCAGCGCTATCGGATGCGGTACCATACCATAGGTGCGAAGCTGAATGGAAAGTCTGTGGGAAAAGGTCGTCTTACCGGAGGAAGACGGACCGGCAATCAATACGAATTTGACATTCCCCCGATCCACAATTTCCCGGGCAATCTCGCCGATTCTTCTTTCCTGCAATGCTTCCTGTACCAGTATCATATCATTCAGCTGCCCGTCGCGGATCGCATTGTTCAAGTCACCCACCGTATCGATTCCCATCATCTCGCCCCACTGTGTGGAGGTCATCAGGGTGTGGAAAAACTTTTCCTTTGGCTCAAAATAATCAATTTTGGTAGGCTCGTTACTACTTGGGATCAGAAGAAGAATTCCTCCTTCATACAGCATCACATCAAAATATTTTAAATAACCGGTACTCGGCAGCATATAGCCGTAATAGTAATCATAAAAGCCATCGAGACAATAAATATTGACGAATGAGCTTCGGCGGTAACGGAACAGCTTTTCCTTATCCTTCATATTATGCTGGCGGAAGATCTCCATTGCCTCATCGATGGGATAGGATTTCTTTGTGATCGGCAAATCTGCCTGTACAAGCTCCTGCATTCTGGAGCCTATCTGCTTTACCTGCTCCAAAGTCAGCTTCTCATCCATCTTAATACTGCAATAGTATCCCTGTCCAATGGCAAATTCTACCTTAACCCGTTTTACCTGATCCGTTCCCAGGACATCATACACTGCCTTCACCAACGTCATAAGTGCTGTCCGGACATAGGTCTTATGCCCAATCGCATCGCGAATCGTCAAAAAGGAAAGTGTGCAGTCCTTTTCAGCCGTTTTCATCAGTTCTCTGATTTTTCCGTTTTCAAGAACCAGTGCGATCATATCCGTATACTTTGGCTGATATTCCCGGGCGATCTCTTCAAAACGCGTTCCCTTCGGATATTGCTTTTTTACCCCGTCAATTGTAATCGTAACCATAAATTTCCTCCATCCCCATTAATCCGGCAGCCTGACGCAGATACCCCATATCCTGTTCAAGCTCCTTCCTTCTTTTTTCCATCCGTCCGCCTTCCTCGGCATGAGCCAGCTCCGCTCTGATTGCGAGGCAGCTGTTCCATTCCTTTTTCAGGAATTTCATCAGAACGGGATGCTTTTTTTCAAGGAGAACCGGACCAAACCGGGCCTGTACCTGTGTCATCGGCCGTTCTGCCTTCCCTCTGACCGCTCTAATTACCGGATAGAATTTACCTTCCTCCAATATCATATCTTCATCTTCAATGGAATATCCCATTTTTTCCAAAAACCTGCGGAATGTACCGATTTCCGACTGTGGCTGCAGAATCAGTTCCCGAAAAGAAAAGGTTTTATCCGGTTCTCTTTCCAGGATCCGCTGCATCAGTCTTCCTCCCATTCCCGCACACACAAGCGTATCTGCCTCTCCCTTCCGGAATGCCAGAAGTCCATCCGAGAGGCGCAGCGTTATGTATTTCTCCAGCCCGGCAGCCTTAACGTGCTCTGATGCCCGCTGAAGCGGTCCTCTATTTACATCCATAGCAAGCACACAGGGTGCTTTTCTACTCTGAACCAGGTAAATGGATATATAACCGTGATCACATCCCACATCACAGACCCGGTTTCCTGCTGTCACCAGATCTGCCACCGCCTGCATCCTTGCCGATAAAATCACTTGTCTGTTCATCAGTCAAGATAATCCTTCAGCTTTCTGCTTCTGCTGGGATGACGGAGCTTGCGGAGCGCCTTTGCCTCGATCTGTCTGATACGCTCTCTGGTAACATTAAATTCCTTACCAACCTCTTCCAGCGTCCTTGCACGCCCATCATCAAGACCAAAGCGCAGCCTTAAAACCTTCTGCTCTCTTTCGGTAAGCGTTCCAAGTACCTCCACCAGCTGTTCCTTGAGCAGTGTAAAGGCTGCTGCATCAGCAGGCACCGGCACATTGTCATCCTGTATAAAATCTCCCAGATGAGAATCTTCCTCCTCACCGATCGGAGTTTCCAGAGAAACAGGCTCCTGTGAAATCTTCAGGATCTCACGCACCCGCTCTACCGGCAGATTCATTTCCTCCGCAATCTCCTCCGGGGTAGGTTCCCGTCCAAGCTCCTGAAGCAGCTGTCTGCTCACACGGATCAGTTTATTGATTGTTTCTACCATATGCACGGGAATACGGATGGTTCTTGCCTGATCGGCAATCGCTCTTGTAATTGCCTGACGAATCCACCATGTCGCATAGGTAGAAAATTTATATCCCTTACGATAATCAAATTTCTCCACAGCCTTAATAAGACCCAGATTTCCCTCCTGGATCAGATCAAGGAACAGCATTCCGCGTCCCACATAGCGCTTAGCAATGCTGACCACCAGACGAAGATTTGCCTCCGCAAGGCGCTTCTTTGCCTCCTGATCTCCAATCTCCATCTTCTGGGCAAGCTCAATCTCCTCCTCGGCGCTAAGTAGCGGCACCTTACCGATTTCCTTTAAATACATTCTGACGGGATCCTCAATACTGATTCCATCCGGCACAGAAAGGTCGATATTTTCAACATCAACCTCATCCTCCTCTGTCAGTATGATTTCCTCATCATCCACATCATCCCCCTCTGTGATACGCAGGATATCAATATTGTTCTGCTCCAGGGTCTCGATGATCTTATCAAACTGTTCCTCTCCCAATGCCATATCAGCAAAAAAATCCGTAATTTCCTGATACTCTAATACATTTTTCTTCTTCTTGGCAATTGCTAAGAGCTGCGCAAGCTTCTCATCAAATTTTGCCTGTGTGTTTTCATCCATCTTCGGCTTTCCATCCTTCCTGACATTCTAAACATTACCATTATTAGCCTTAATCCAGTGAAATATGCGTTTTGCTAAGTTCTTCCAGCGCCTTTTTGCCTTCGATCACCTGATTGATCGCAGATACATCTGCACCAAGCTGGCTGGAAAAATAATCAAGACTGTTGCGCTTAACCGCTAAAACTATATCATGAAATGCCTTTTCGCGATCTGCACGTGATTCAAGCTCCATGAGTTTTGTGTTAAACAGACCAGCCACCTCACGCTGTTCCTCCTCGTCGGTAAACAGACTGATAATGGCAGCCGGGTTTAAGCACCCTCCATCCAGATCCGCAAAAAGCTTTTCGGCTACTTTTTTATATAAATCCTCGGTGAAATCACCGGGGGATATATATTTCTTAATTTTCTGATAAACCGCCGGTTCCTCCACCAACCATGTAAGAAGAAGCTTCTGCGGTTTTCTTTTGTTTTCTTCCGGATCATTCTTTTTCTGAATGCCGGATTTCGGCCTGGCTGCAGGCACAGCAAGTCCCGTCTGGGCTGCATAGCCAAGAACCAGCTTGCGGAGATTCTCAAAGCCAATGTGATATTTCTCAGCTACTGCCTCAATGTAATTCTCCCGCTCCACTTCCTCCGAAAAACCACATAGCTTCTTTGCAATTTCTCTGTGAAAACGGGTCTTGGATTCCGGATCGTTTAAGTCAAAATCCCGTTGCAGCATCCGAAGCTCAAAGAAAAAGCTGTTCTCCGCTTTCCGAATTCGTTCCTCGAAGGCTTCTCTTCCAAGATTTTTGATAAATTCATCCGGATCCTTGTAGGGCTCTAAATTCAATACCTTACCGGTAAGTCCCACTTCCTTCAAAATTCCGATGGCACGAAGTGCTGCCGTCACACCTGCCCCATCACTGTCATAGGCAAGAATCACTTCCTGTGCATACCTTCGCAGCAGATTTGCCTGTCCTGCCGTAAAGGCAGTTCCCAAAGATGCCACCGCCTGTGTAAAGCCTGCCTGATGCATGGCGATCACATCCATGTAACCCTCACAGAGAATAATGTTTCCTGCTCTTGAAGTCCTTGCAAAATTCAAGCCGTACAGATTACGACTCTTATCAAAAATCATGGTTTCGGGAGAATTCAGGTACTTGGGCTTGGCATCGCCCATCACTCTTCCGCCAAACCCGATCACCCGGTGATTACTGTCCTGAATCGGAAACATCACACGATTCCAGAATTTATCATGCATTCCGTATTTTTCATCAAAGCTGGCAAGCCCGGCTTCTGTAAGAAGCTTGTCCTCATATCCCTTGCTTTTTAAATACTTTACCAGATCATCACTGGTCACATTGGCAAAGCCCAGCCCAAATTTCTTGATGGTCTCATCGGAAAGCTCACGCCTGCGTAAATATTGATAGCCTGCCTGTCCTCTCTCACTGCGGAGCTGATAATAAAAATATTTTGCAGCCTCCTTATTGACCTCCAGAAGTCTTGCCCTTTGGGATTCCCGCTTCTTTACTTCCTCCCCGTATTCCATCTCCGGAAGATTCACCCCTGCCCGATCTGCAAGAAGCTTCACCGCCTCCTGAAAGGAATAATTTTCATACTGCATGACAAAGGTGAAAACATTCCCACCTGCCCCGCAGCCAAAGCAGTAAAACATCTGCTTACTCGGAGATACAGAAAAGGAAGGGGATTTTTCGTTGTGGAAGGGACAAAGCCCAAAATAGCTGCTTCCCTTTTTCTGAATTCTCACATATCCTGAAATGACATCCACTATATCATTTTTCATTCGTACTTCTTCAATTAATTCATCAGGATAATACATTCTGTCTCCGTTTCTCTCTTTATCCGTGCCAGGATTTGGGAATATAGATCTCCTCATATTTTGCAACGGCAAACCGGTCTGTCATTGCACCGATATAGTCACAGACAATCATTTCTTCTGGCTCGCCGTCTCTTATCAGTCCAATCAGATCATCGGGCAAAAGCTCCAGGTGATGACGGTAATAGCTGTACAGTGTCTGTATCAGCATTTCCGCTTTTCCTTCCTCACTCTTTGCTTCCTTATTCTGATAAACCCTCTCAAACATGAACTGACGTAATTTCTTCATTGCCTCAGCCACCGGCTCCGACATCATGATATCATTCTTGCCATAACTGGTACTGACAATATCATGAATGAAGTGGTCAAGCCGCTCCCCCGTGGTAGACCCGATCACCTCTGCGATCTCCTTCGGCACATCCGACTCCTTCAGGATCCCCGCGCGTATCGCATCATCCATATCGTGATGAATATAGGCAATCTTATCCGAAAACCGGACAATTTTTCCCTCCAGTGTCTGTGGCATTCCCTTGGTCTGGTGATTTAATATACCGTCCCGGACCTCAATTGTAAGATTCAGTCCCTGGCCGTTCTTTTCCAGGATATCCACGGTTCTCACGCTCTGCTCACTGTGTCTGAAGCCATAAGGGCAGACCGCATTCAATGCCCTTTCCCCGGCATGCCCAAAGGGGGTATGCCCCAGATCATGACCAAGCGCGATTGCCTCCACCAGATCCTCATTCATCCGGAGCGCCTTGGCAATCGTTCTTGCATTCTGGGAAACCTCCAGCGTATGGGTAAGTCTGGTTCGATAATGATCTCCCTCAGGGGAAAGAAACACCTGGGTTTTATCCTTCAGCCTGCGAAAGGATTTGGAATGCAGAATCCTGTCCCGGTCTCTCTGATAGACCGGACGGATATCACACTGTTCCTCCTCCCGGAGCCTGCCCTTCGAAGCAGCGCTGTGTGCCGCATAAGGACTTAAATATTCGATTTCCAGCTTTTCCAGACTTTCTCGTATGTTCATTGACAGCTCCCAAATCTCTGCATAAAAGACTCTTCAATATTATTATTCTGCACCGAGCCGGAAAATCCTTTTATTTTTCTACCGGCAAATATCAAAAATAAATTCTGCATTTTTCTCCATTGCCTCGTAAGCAGTCTTAAGCGGTGACATTTGAAACACATGCCACATTCCCTTAAACACATCCAGTTTTGCCGAGACATTTGCCTGGATCATTTTCTTATGAAGCATGGTGGCATCCGCAAGAAGCACCTCATTATCTCCTACCTGGATATAAGTAGGCGGAAAGCCTTCAAAGTCACCAAACAGGGGAGAGATCAACGGATCGTCAAGTGCCTGTCCCGAAGCATAGTTTTCGATCATGCTTTTTAAATATTCCTCATTTAAAACCGGATCCACCTCTGCTCTTGTAAGATGCGATTTCCCGGATGAGGTCAGATCCGTCCATGGTGACATGAGTACCAGGCCTCTTGGCAGGATCCTGTTCTGCTTCTTAAGTTTCAACACCAGGGAAAGCGCCATATTTCCGCCCGCCGAATCTCCTGCCACAATGACATCTCTTGCCCCATACCCCAAAAGCATCAGATAATCCCATGCCTTCATGGCATCCTCCAGAGCTGCCGGATAGGGATGTTCAGGCGCCAGACGATAGTCAAAAGAAAGCACATCCATGGAAGTGCTCGCTGCCAGCTTGGTCGTCAGTGTTCTTGCATAGATACTGCTCCCGGTGGAATAGCCACCTCCATGGCAGTACAAAATCACATATTTCTTCATATGGGCCCTGTCAACAGATACCCATTCACCATCCATATCCTGAATTTTCACCTCACGGATCAGAATATCCTTTCCGGTACCCAGAAGGGCCCCCACCTGATCCTGCGAATGGCGGTGCTTCTCAATGTCCGGATTATCGATCATCCCGTGAACCTTCCTGATCAATGTCATCATATTCTGGTTTCTCGCCTCAGGGGATGGCTTTTTTAAAAGCTTTTTGGTTCTGATTGCCATAGTTCCTCCATAAAATCAGCGCCGTCCGGTTCTCCCGCGGCGTCGCCCTGTTTTCCTTTTGTGTTTATTATTGTAACACATCCCCCTCTATTTGTGGTATACTCTTATCTATATACGGAAAGGGAATTATTTTGGAAAAGAAAAAGGATCTTCATACAACTGAAAAAACAACCGGTTCCGGAAAGATCAACTCCAAAAAGACCGAATCCGGACACAAAACCTGGTATAAGCTGGATCTGTCCGCCATCGTCTATCCCACTCTGCAAAGGCGTGATTTTTCCTCTGTTTACCGGCTATCCGTGCTCTTAAAGGAGCCGATCAGACCGGATATTCTGCAACAGGCTGTTGATGTCGCCCTGAAACGCTTTCCTACCTATAAGACTGCAATCAGGAAGGGACTTTTCTGGAGATATCTGGAGCCTAACACAAGGCCCGGCCCCTTTGTTCAGGAGGATATCCGCAATTTCTGTATGCCCATGCCCTTCAAGGCAGGGAACCGGTACCTCTTGCGAATCTATTATCATGGCTGCCGGATTTCTCTGGAAGCGCATCATTGCCTCGGTGACGGTACCGGAGGGATGGCAGTCCTTCAGACGATTACAGCTGTCTACCTAAGGCTTCTTGGGCACTCTGTCTCAAACGAATATTTTGTCATGGATATCAACGAAGCGCCTGATCCGGAAGAACTGGAGGATGCCTATATGCGCTATGCCAACGCCAAGGTATGTCCTGCCCGGCCGGGAGAGAAGACCTATCGTGTCAGGGGTACAAAGGAACCCTTCTATACCTTTAACGTCATCGACGGCATCATGTCTGTCAGTGAAGTGATGCAGGTTGCCAAGAGCTACCATGCCAGTATCACCGAATACCTGAACGCGGTTCTTCTGTATGCTCTGCTTCAAAAACAGCAATCCGAATGGCATTTCAGGCTCCGGCCTGTCAAAATAGCCATGCCGGTAAACCTGCGGCGTTTCTTTCCTTCAAAGACACTGCGCAATTTCATTACCATGATCTATCCCGGTATCGATCCACGGCTTGGTGATTATACCTTTGAAGAGATCATCACGCAGGTGCATCATTACATGCGCTACTATATTAACGAAAAATTTTTACGGGGGGATATCACTACCAATGCCAGTACCCAGCGAAACCCTTTGATCCGCATCGTTCCGCTCTTTGTCAAAGATTTTGTGGTTCGCATGTTTTACACCAAGGTACAGGATAAAAATTCCTCCGCAGGGCTTACCAACATGGGAGCCCTGAAGGTTCCGGAGGATATGAAGCCTTATATTGAACGCTTCGATATCTACATGGGGCAGCCCTTTTCCTCCCGGACCAACTGCGCCATCATCAGCTTTGAGGATACTCTCACCATCAATTTTGCCAGCAGTATCATCGAATCCGATGTAGAACGACTCTTTTTCCGTAAGCTGGTAAAGGATGGTATTCATGTAAAAATAGAAAGCAATCGTGCCTGAGTGCACAGAAAAGAGGTCTTATGTCCTATTGTGTTAACTGCGGGGTAGAGCTGGATGCTTCCTTAGAAAGTTGCCCCCTTTGCCATACGCCCGTCATAAATCCGAACGAACTGCAAAAGAAGAAATCTCCATCACCTTACCCGGCCAGGACAGGTCAGGTGGATGTGGTGAAGCGGAAGGATCTTGGGCTCTTTGCCAGCATTGTGTTATCCGCCACTGCCATCAGCTGTTTTTTACTGAATCTGTTTGTTTTTTCGGGAAGTCCCTGGTCACTGTTCATCATCGGTGCCTGTCTGATTTTATTCGTGCTGATCATTCCGGCAGTCATCTATACCAAGCTGCCAATCTATATCTGTCTGCTGTTCGACGGCATCGCAGTGGGTATCTATCTCTATATGATCTCCTTTAATACTGCAAATAACAGATGGTTCCGCGAGCTTGCACTTCCCATCGTGGTCCTGATCACTATTCTGGTAGAAATTTTTACGCTTCTGCTCAAAACATTTCCTATATCCTTTATCACTACCGCGCTGTATTTTTTTGCGGAAGCAGCTCTTTTCTGCATTGGACTAGAGCTCTTGATCGACCGCTATACAGGTGCGCCTCTTCATCTGGTCTGGTCTGCCATTGTACTCACTGTCTGTAGTGTAATCATCATACTTTTGATCACAGTGCTTTGTACCAGAAGGCTTCGCGAAGCAGTAAGAAGGCGGCTGCACTTTTAGGCAGCCGCCCTCTCTCACTCGATATCAAGCTCCGGTGGCACATCAATCTCATCAGAAACATACTTTCCATTCTTCTTACGCTGACGCACACACTCTGTCAATAAATATTCAATTTGTCCGTTCACGGACCGGAAATCATCCTCCGCCCAGGCAGCAATGGCATTGTACAGCTTTTCGGAAAGTCTGAGCGGCACCTGCTTCTTATTGGAGTCAGCCATCAGTACAGACTTCCTGAATTAACAATGGGCTGTGCATCCCGGTTACCGCAAAGAACAACCAGTAAATTGGATACCATTGCCGCCTTGCGTTCCTCATCCAACTGTACGACATTGTTCTCATTAAGTCGTTCAAGTGCCATCTCCACCATTCCCACTGCGCCGTCCACAATCATCTTTCTCGCATCAATAATTGCAGATGCCTGCTGGCGTTGCAGCATAACAGCCGCAATTTCTGTTGCATAGGCGAGATAAGTGATACGCGCTTCGATGATTTCAATTCCCGCTTCCGAAACTCTCTTCTGAATCTCATCGCGAATTCTCTCCGCCACAATTTCACTGGAGCCTCTCAGGCTTCCCTCATCAGCAACACCGTCACCGGTGGTATCTACGTTCGGTGCCACATCATACGGATACAAACGTACAATATTCCTCAGTGCACTGTCGCATTGCAGAGACAAAAATTCTTTATAATTATCCACATTAAACACCGCTTTGGCAGTATCCACAATTCGCCAGGTGACAGCAATTCCAATCTCCACCGGATTTCCCAGACAGTCATTGATCTTCTGTCTGCTGTTATTTAAAGTCATCACCTTAAGAGATATCTTTTTGCTTACGCTCTCCGTGGACGATCCTGCCGAAACTGCTCCGGCCAAGAGTTCAGACTGTGTATGTACATCTCCGCTCTGATTCAGTTTGGTCTTCGCTGCCGGATTAACACTGGTGCAAAAAGGATTTACAAAGTAAAATCCCTCTCCCTTAAGCGTTCCGATATATTTACCAAACAAAGTGAGTACCAACGCCTCCTGCGGCTTTAAAACCTTCAGTCCACACCAGAGGATCCATTCCGTGCACAAAACAAGGATTGCCCCGATCAAAAGCACCGGATTCCCGGTTCTTTCAACAAGAAATCCTCCTGCTATGCAGGCAATCACAGCTAACACAAAAAGCAAAATACTCAGAACCAGGACCAACATCCCATTCTTTTTTCCTGATAATACCTTTTCTTCCATCACTCATTTCCTCCTACATCAAGTTGATATCATTATGATATCACTTTAATTTATATATTGCAAGAGAAATTTAAAAAACATCGGAAGGATTTCCCTCCGATGTTTTTCTGTCATTTTCTAATCAGGATTTCAATGTATTCACTTTATATTTTCCGACTCTCAGCTTTTCCTCAAACTCTTCTCTCGGCATAGGCTTGTCAAACAGAAAGCCCTGTACCACCTTGCAGGCCATACCCTGCAGAAAATCCACCTGCTGCCAGTTCTCCACGCCCTCTGCCACAACATCCATGTTCAGCTCCGATGCCATCCGAATAATATTGGACAATACGATTCTGTCGCTTTTTTCCAGACTATTCAGGAAAGTCCTGTCAAGCTTAAGTACATCCACAGGGAAGGAACGAAGCATATTCAAGGAGGAGTATCCCGTACCGAAATCATCTATGGACAAGGCCACATCCTCCTTCTTCATCTTTTCCATGAAATCAACGAGCTGTGCAGACTCCGCCTCGTCAACCGTCTCTGTCAGCTCCACCTCTATGTATTTGCTTTCCAGCTCATATCTATCGAGGATCTTCATAATATCTGCTGACAAATTCGTATTTGCCAGATGCTTTCTTGACAGATTCACTGAAACTCTGACAGGCTCTATTCCCTTTTGGATCCATTCCCTGATATCCTTGCATACCTGCTCCAGAATGTAAAAATCAAGCATACAGATCATTCCGCTTTGCTCCAAAACCGGTACAAACTCAACAGGCGGAACCAGTCTTCCATCATGCTCCCAACGGGCAAGTGCTTCTGCCCCCACGATCCGATAGGTTTCGGTCTCCACCTTCGGCTGGTAATAGGCTTTAAATTCTCCTCTATGAAGCGCTTCCACAAAGCCGGACGCCACCTGCTTTTCCTTAAACATGCGCTGCCGGATGTCCTCAGAAGCAAAAACATATGGTTTCTTTTCAATATGTTTGGCAATATTCAGGGCAGTTGCGCACTCCCCAATCACCATTCCGCAGTGAACAACATTTTCATCGATCTCAAAAACTCCCGCCACAGCACTGATCTCTAACGGAATCCTTTGATTTCCAAGTATACCATAGGTCTTCACACCGGAAAGAAGCTTCAGAAATTCATCCGTGCGTTCCTTTAAAATCAAGGCTACAAAATTATCTCCGCCAAGCCTGCCAATGCATTCACCCTTTACCAGAGTCTTTGACAGTTCTTCCGAATACCTGACAATAATGGTGTCCGTCTCCTTCGCTCCAAAGCGCTTATTCACCAGACTGAATCTTGTCAGATTGAAATAGTAGGCATTGTATCTGGTAAGCTCCTTCTTACTCAGTAATATATCAACATAGGTCAGAAATCCACCCGAATTGGGAAGGCCGGTTAACCCATCTGTCAGGCTGAGCTTCTTAACATGATTAATCAGCCGCCATCTGCCACAGTGGAAAAACAGAATTTCAACAAAAACATCCAGTTCCTTCTTTTCTTCTTCCGAGTAAGCCTCTGAGCCCTGTGTGCAGTAAAGAAGGAATTTCACGTTTCCTCCTTCTCCGGTTTGAAATTCCCTGCAATATCCCGGAATTTCCTCCACATCCCCGTCAGCCTGAAACAGAATATCCTCCCGCTTGTCCCCGCCCTTGGTATACACGGAGGCCGGAACTGCAAACTGCATGATCAGCTTCCCAATATGATATTGTGCCGCAATCTGACCCAATGCATCCCAACAATTTAAAATATTATTACTTTAATATTACAACATTTTCCATTTTTTGTAAACTGCCAGCCCATTCCGATCGGGCGCAAAATGTATCATTGTCTAAATTTGACCGATGAAGGTACACTCAAGCAACGCAAACAAGCTGCGTCAAAAAGACGCAGCCTGCTAATCATCAATAGAATATTCTGCCAATTCTACATTTGCCTCACAACTCTCCTCATATCGTCTTTAGTTCACAGTTCCCGTTCCACCGCAGGTCGTACAATTTTTGTTCCCGTTGCAGACCGGGCACAAATGCGTCAGCTTGCCCTGACAATGTGTGCAAAGCTTGGCAGGTGCACCGTTACACGCATCGCATGTCTGCTGTCCGGTACCATTGCAAAACTTGCAAGCTTCCGGTGTCGCCGGTGCCGGTGGATTGGCAGGGTTTGATGCCTCGCCTGTATTTGCTGATGCAGAATCTGCCTGTGCCGCCGATGCTACTGAGACCACGCCGGCGCCTCCACAGTGATGACATGCAATAACAGCTGTTCCTTTACAAACGCCACAGGCTTCGTAACCGGTCTGATTGCATGCTTTACATTTTACAATGGTTGTCCCGCCACATTCACTGCAGACAATCCCTGTCCCCTTGCAGTCGGGACATGCATTTGTCGCCGCCACCTCTGCCTTCTGCTCCTCAGGCTTTTCAGTTGGTGATGTCGTCACCGCATCTGTCTTTGCAGCATCCGCTGTAGCGCTATCCGGTTCCGTCGTTTTTTCAGGCGTTTTCGTTGCTTTCGGTTCTGTCGTCTTTTCCGGTGTTTTAGTTACTTGTGGTTCTGACGTTTCCGGGGACGCTGTAGCTTCTTCCGATATCGTTGTTTCTTCGGATGTTGCTGCCTCCGTGCTGCCGTCTACTGCTGCATCGACTCCTTTATGGCAGCCTGCTGTCAGGCACAGTATACAGAACAGGCTCAAAGTCATCAGGTACTTTTGTACTCGTTTCAAAAGCATCCTCCCTTTCTTTTCTCCCCTTTTCTCATTGCTTTTTATAAAAACCCTTCTACGCAACAACATTATTCCCCATAAAAAACGATATTTACAAGTCTACATTTGTCTCAAATTAACTAATTTGTATTCTTCCATGCATAATAAAACTGAATCAGACCGATTCTTGATTTTGTTTTCGTCTTCTCATTCAACGACGCCATATGACGATACAATGCAGCCCTGGAGATAAACAGGGTATCTGCAAGCTCCTGCGCACTGCCGTCCGATTGCAGCAGCAGAGACAAAACCTCCTGTTCCCGTTTCGTCAGGGAAAACCTTTCACAGAAACTGTCAAATTTCTCACCGTCTTCTTCCTGTCCGACGTCCCCTGTTTGCCCCTTCTTTGGTATCTCATCCCGTTTCTCCGCAAATCTGCCGGAATACAGGAAGGAGGTTACACTGATCAGGGCAAAAAAGACAAGCGCCACGACGCTGATCAGCATGCCGTTGCCTGACCTAAGTAATGCCAGGGATCCGGCACTTGTAAGAACAGCACACAAATTGTTTGTCGTACGTCCAAGCCCCGCCCAAAGCTCCGGTGTTTTCATATGAACAGACAGTTCAATAAAGCTTGTCGTAAAAAATACCACAAAAAAGCCTGCTGAAAGATAAAACACAATCAGTCCTGCCAGGAACGGACCTCCCAGTTCTATGATCACCACACAAATTGTTGACAGAAGTGTCACACAGTACATAAGAATATTCATGAAACGCCGATTCTTCCAATCGAACAGAACACCTGCAGCCAGTCCGCTCAGAGCCAGCAAAAGCCGCGGCCACTGTCCGATATCAGCATGTCCGGATGCATGAACCAAGGTCACCGCATTATCCAATGTAGCAAAAATGCAGGTCATCAGTACCACATTGACCAGTAATATCCCGCCGGCAGCTCCCGGTCTGCCAATCAGAATACGCCCCTCCGATTGTTCCTCCCGGGGCTGCACTGAGAAACTGTTTTGACCTAAGCCCATCAGCAGCATCCCCCCTGCCACCAGAAAAACGGAAAGGATCACCGGTTCAATTGTTTCATCTGATACAAAATTATTATTAATGAATTGAAGAAGAAGTCCTGCCGCATAAGCAGCCCCTGCGGTTCTCGCAAGTCTGTCATCCCTTGCAAATGTGCAAGCCACCAGGTAATGAACTGCACTTCCTGCAATCCCCAGCAAAAGAAATGCCATACAGCCGGAAACCATTGTTGCCACATGTGAGATGTGCTGTGATATAACAAAAAGGCATATAATGACAGTTGTTATTGTTACAAGGCACCCAATATAACCTGCCGACGTTTGCATTTTCCTTCGAAATAACGGAAACAGGAAAAAGCCGATGGCACTTGCGCCCAGAATATAGCTTTGTGCAAGCACCACACCATACGCGTCGGTTGAATAGGCCATCATATTGTCAAACCAATACTCTGCACCAAGAAAAATAAAGTTATAAATTGCCAGAATGGCAATCATTCTGATTCGAATGTTCTTCATAGCTGATTCCTCTTTTGCCTGCCATTTCATACCAAGTGATAATTTTATTATATACAAACGTCTCACCGCATCAAGTTGACAAATATCTCGCTTTTCCATATCAGTGCAGTCACATCAAAAAAGCAGGAGGTATTGCCTGCCCTCCTGCTCTTTCTTCTATTTCAGTCCTTCTGTTCCTGCTTATCTGCTTTTTCTTTTCTCCCCAACCATAGGGCCAGCGCTATACCGGCAATCGCCACAAACACGGAGATAAACTGTGAAGTCGACAGGGTGCCGACACTTCCCCTCTCCAGATCACCTCTGAAGAATTCAATGATAAAGCGACCGATGCTATAAAACACCAGATAAAAGGCACCGATCTTTCCCGGCTTTTTATTACGCCGAAGCAGCAGGCATAAGACTCCAAAATGAAGAAAATCAAATGCGCTGGAAACAAGCTGGGATGGAAACAGCGGTACATGGTTAGGTGCATATGCGGAATCCGTAAAGGTAATTGATATAGGTGATTTCATCGGAACACCATAGCAACAGCCCGCAAGAAAGCAGCCGATGCGCCCAAAGCCCTGTGCCAATGCAATCGAAGGTGCCGCACAATCCAAATATCTCAGAAAAGGAAGCCCCTTCCTTTTACAATAAATCGCTGCCGAGATGATTCCGGCAATAACACCTCCATACACAACAAATCCATTGGCAAAATCCAGAAGAAGCCTTGGATTCTTGATGATTTCATCCAGAATTGTTATATAGTACAAGAGCTTTGCACCCACAATTCCAAATCCTACACCAACAATCAATATGTTAATCACAGGCTCCGGATCAAGGCCGTACTTTCGTGCCAGGCGCTCTGTATTCAGATAGGCGGCAAATATCCCTATCCCGATCATAAGTCCATAGCCATAAATGGTAATTGGTCCGATTGAAAAAAGTTCGTTATGCATAGGATAATCCCTTTCTTTCTATATCTTACTGTTCAATTATACTACATCTTCCCTATCTGAAGGAAGTTTCCTGATAAATCTGATTGCCAAAGGCACTGTCACCAACCATGTAATGATATCTGCAATTGACTGGGATATTTCAATTCCCGTAAGCCCCATAAGCATTGACAGAACCAGTAAAACCGGAATAAATGCCAGACCATTCCGAAGCGATGATAACAGGGTAGCCTCCCTGTTTCTACCGACGCTTTGGAACAGCATATTGGTGCAGGAGGTCATAGGGAGTAAAAATAATGTCAGCAGCTGTGCACGCAACGCAACCATAGCAATTGCAAGCACATCTGCATCATCCCGGAATATACTTATGATTTCCCGGGAAAATACCATACCAAATACAATCATTATACTTAAAAATAATTCACCCACAATAATTGTAAAGAAAAAAGCCTTTCGCACACGGGAAAACTTCCCTGCGCCATAATTATAGGCAGATACCGGCTGAAAGCCCTGTCCGATTCCGAGTCCCACTGCAAATGCAAAAAAACAGATTCTGCTTACAATTGACATAGCGGCCACCGCAGCATCGCCATAAACAGCTGCCTGCCCATTGAGCAGCATTGTTGCCACACTGGACATTCCCTGGCGGACCATACTGGGAAAACCGGTTCCCAAAATTGCGGGAAGTTCCTTTTCCTTCATGCACTGCATACAGCGGCGAATGGAGAGCCTGCACTGTGTTCTTCCTGACAGGAACATAAACAACAAGATACTGAAGCTGATCAGCTGAGATACCGCTGTGGAAATCCCCGCGCCCGCAATTCCCATATGGCAGATCTGCATGAGAAACCAGTCACCGCAAATATTTAAAATTCCTCCCGTCATCAGCCCTATCATGGCATAAGAAGCCCGTCCTTCATATCGAATGATATTGTTCATTGTAAAACTGGCTGTCATAAAGGGTGCCGCCAGAAGAATATAGAAAGCATAGGTTCTGGCATAAGGTAAGATAGTCTCTGTGCTTCCCAACAGCCTCATCAACGGATCTAAAAACAACAATCCCAGGGCAGAGATCAGAATTCCTGCCGCCAGTGCAGAAAAAAAGCCCTTTGACGCAATTCTTGACGCTTTTTCCACATCCTTTGCCCCAAGGCTTCTTGAAAGGATACTTCCTGAGCCCTGCCCCAGCATAAATCCAAATGCCTGAATAATTGACATCAGCCCGAATATGATTCCGACAGCACCGCTGGCACTGGTTCCCAATTGACTGACAAAATAGGTATCTGCCACGTTGTAGACATTGGTCACAAGCATACTGATCGTTGTCGGAAGCCCCAGACACAACACAAGCTGGGGAATTGGCGTACGTGTCATCTTAATATACTGTACTGATTGTTCCGCTCTCTTACTGTCCAATCTTATCATCCTTTCCTCTAACCCTTTCATCATTTTACCATTTATCCTCAATTCCTGCCATAACCCAAAAGGGCTTTCATCATTTTTCGCATAAATATTTCTTTTGTTTGAATTCCAACAGACATTTATCCCACAGAAGAATAGAATAAGCTCGTAACAACAAGGAAATTAACTATGATTGAAGGGTTGTTTACGACCTTAACAAACGTTATTTTAATGAGGAAACGATTCGATCGCAAATAGAGACAGTCAGACAGGAAACGGAAGTTCTCATTCCCGGATGCAGTTCCTGTTCATCTCCTTGTGGCAGAAAGGATTGTTTGCTGTAGATGAAGATCTTGATAGGGAACAACTTTTGCCTACCGTAATGAAAGTAGGCGAAATCAACCTAAAGTGTATGGCATTTCTGGATAAGGCGAACACAGAAACCTATGGGCATCCCGTTCCTACAGAGGTATCTCTTGCCGTAGAAAAAGGTTCGTTTATCGTTATTTCCGGACATGATCTAAGAGACCTTCAGTTATTGCTGAAGCAGACAGAAGGAACAGTGGTGTTAATGATTTCAAATTCATCCAATCACAACACCGGAGCAAGACTTAGCGAAAATTTTGAAATAGCTTTTGTTTCTATGCCAAATAATATACAATAATAATATGGAACGGAGGTATAAAATGTATAAGAATATTGAAAAGCAAGTTACTCTGAAACTAAAAGATTTAGTAAATTATCAGGAGGGACAGGTAGTCAGTAAAACACTTGTCCAGAATGAGCAAGTCAGTATGACGATTTTTTCCTTTGATAAAGGCGAAGAAATATCGACCCATGCATCCGGCGGTGATGCCATGGTTACGGTACTGGAAGGCACAGGCAAGTTTACAGTAGGCGGAGAAGAGTTTATTTTGAATGAGGGAGAAACTCTTATTATGCCAAAGGACGTGCCCCATGCGGTATATGGTGAAGAACAATTTAAAATGCAGCTTACTGTTTCTTTTTAGTACAATCACAGGAGGCGGCTTCTACTTACCTATTCAAATTTCGTGCAATGGCCTTTACAACCTCTTCCATGACAATCGGCTTTGACAAATGACCGTTCATACCTGCATCTAAGGATGCCTGAACATCCTCAGCAAAGGCATTGGCTGTCATGGCAATGATGGGAATCCTATGGGCATCCGGACGATCCGGAATAGAGCGGATGGTTTCTGTGACTTCATAACCATTCATTTCCGGCATCATAATATCCATAAAGATCATGTCGAAGGTGTCCGGCGGATTTTCTGTGAAGGTTTTCATTGCTTCCTTGCCATCAGAGGCTCTGGTAACCCGGATTCCCTGTTCCTCCAGCTGAACCATTGCGATCTCCGCATTCAGATCATTATCCTCCGCCAAAAGGATCTTCACACCCGTCAAGTCTACATTTGCAACAGGATGATCCTGTTTCTGAATCTTGCTCTCATCAGTCAGCTCCAGAGGTAATTCCACGGTAAAGGTCGAACCTTCACCTGTATCCGACACACGGTATCGCACCACGATATGCTGCGCATCCACGCCGGGATGGTAGCTGGCTTCAAAGGTGATGGTGCCACCATCATCGGTAAATTTCACAGCATTGCCCAGAATATTTACCAGCACTTCCCGGATACGAACGGCATCTGCAAGCACATAGGGTGTTTCCGGTTTTGCCAGGTTTGTATGGAAAAGGAAGTGACCCAATCCAGGAAAAATCTGAATTGGGTCTGCTATATAGTATGCGCAGTGACCAATTATGGGTATGCGCTTATCGAGGTTAGTTGCCCGTTTCCCGGACAGTCGAGGTATTTTTCATAAGCAAGTACCTCCTTTCCTCGATTCCTATTTTATATGATTCTATATTCCGGTGCAATACACTAATCTTATCCAAGTACTATCTTTCTCTTATTCCAATAGACTTATTGTTCCATCTTCATTAACGGTGAAGATTGTTTCTCCTTCACTGCTTATTAGTGCTCCGTCTTCATCAAATTGTACATCTTTCTCAATGATTCCATTATTAGTATAGATACCCTTATCATCTACATCTGCATAACGAATAATACTCCAATTATAGTTTTTATCTTTTACTTCTCGATACCATTTAGCAATTACCTCATCCGTACAGTCTGCAGAAAGCATATAACACATTGAATATGTACCAATTCTTTCAGTCTTAGTACCGTTCATAACTGGCAATTCATTAATATTGAATTCAGAATTCTCAACAGTTTCTGATTTATCTCCAAATATGAAATCTTGAGTGGCAATAACGACATCATTTGAATCTGTAACAGTAACAGTGTATTTCCCAACTAAACCAGAACCATTGTCATCAAATTCAGATGTGTATCCCACTCCGGTATTAAGTATGGTTACCGTCTGCTTCGCACTATATCCATTATCATTGGTAAGGGTCAATGTTAACTTTGTATCTTCCGGAAGATCAGCAGTTACACCAAACAAAACTGTACCATCTTCATTATTTACATTAGGCTTAATAGTAGCTGTTGCTGATTCTTTGATTTTTTCCGGCTCTGCTTTGGCAACATCCTCCCCCTTGCTATCTGTTGTCTGTTCGACTGCTATCTGCTCTTCACTGTTCTCTGATTTTTCACTTGAATTATCAGTACCACCAATAATAAAAATCAATAACCAAAATGCTACTGTGACGCCAATCTTAACCTTAATGTCCCACTTACATTTTTTCCTCCATATCAATACCATTACAGGCGCCGGGAAGAAAAATAACCACCCCAATACCCACCAAACCATCTTATTACTTTTCTTGGCTGGTTCAGAGCCAGATATCTGCCATGTGTATCCACAATCTTTACAAACTCCTACAGTCGCTCGTACAACAGCTGTACCCTTCTTCCCCTTAACCTCACCTTGTTTTTCTCGGCTAAAAGATATGTTCGTGCTGCCGCAGCTTGGACATCCTTTTTTCTTGAGTTGCTCCTGTTCTCTTTGCATATCAATGGTAATCCCTGATCCACAAAAATCACATACTTTTGTGCCCTCCTTTATTTCAGCTCCACAGTTTGGACATTTCATGCTTTTTCCTCCTCAAAGTAAACGTTCTTCTTATCATAATAACACAAAACTTCCATTTTGGACACTAAAAACTTCTATTTTGGACAATACTTTTTTAAAAAAGGAAGTGCAAAATGGCAGAAAGAATAAATCAGCATAAAAATCCAATAATCGGTACCAATATTGTTCGCCTAAGAAAAGAGCGAAATCTTAAAGCAATTGATGTTATAGCCAAACTACAATTGAAAGGTATTTATGTTACCACAGGGATTTTTAGTAAGATTGAACATGGCCGTAACAACCCATCTGTAGAAATTATCATTGCACTTACTGAAATATTCGAATGCGACTTTAATGAATTTTTCAAGTGTTCATAGAATAGCCCCTATATAAGAGGATTTATTTATCGTTATTTTGTGTATTTTTTCTTTTTCTGTTGTATATTTTAATTTCTTTTGCTACACTATTTCTATGGGTGCTACCATTCACGGTAGGCGGTTAGTCCTTCACCAGGGGGGGGACTGTGACCCTCTGTTTACATAGAAATCCCCAGCTTGTCTGACGGAAATCTTGTTAAAGGAGGGATGCTAATGTTGACTATTGAAGGTCTGATTGCAGTTATCAGCTTATGCCTGACCTATTTCGGACTTAGGCTTACCATCGGAAGCCACAAGACACAAAAATAGCCGCCCCAGTCTGGTAAACTAAGCGGCAATTTTTGTCTTACAAATTTACTCGGACTAACCGTCTATCGGTAGCACCCTTCTTGTAATCATATTAGCACTATGCAATGAATATGTCAAAGAATTTTATAGGATCCGATAGCGTAAATTTACTGTAGGAAAATAAAAGACAAACTACACCTGAGGTGTGTTTCAGATTAGGTTCACTGTCTTTACTATATCAATTTTTTTGTTTTTTACAATCCCCAAATATGATTCTTAAGTGCCGCTATCTTCCTTATCTGTGGATAAGCGATGCTGTAAACCGGCATATCTGCCAACACTCCAAGGGCTTCACGGTTCTTCCTCTCCGCTAAAAACATCTGATTGCTGCTATATATTACTTCTTCACAGCCCGCCGCTAATGGTAGCTCTTTCTTCTGATAACGCACTAAATCCAGCATATTCCCGCCATTCTTTTCGTATATCCGCAGGCGCGACATTTTATCTGCTCCAATTCGGCTCCATCCCAGGGGTCTGGAACTCATCCTGTCTGCAAACACATGGCTGATATGTCCTTCTGCACTGCATTGTACTTCTTCATTCTTATCTTTCACCCATTGCATGATACCAGCCCAGTTTCCCAATATATACTCCTTTGCAGCTTCTACTGTCTTTCTTTTGCTTTCACTTTCTGTTATGGTAATTATCTTTTCGAAGACTTCTTCTGCCTTGTATTTTTTCTTTTTATAAACTGCCCGGTAGATTTCACTCCTTGCATCCTCCACACTGTCCAACAGATGGGATGTGGCTCCGATGATATATTTATGCATATGAAAACGGTCCAGCACAAACTTTGCCTTGGTTAGGATTCTCTGTCCGCTCTTAATCCATGCCGCTCCGTCTCCATTGATATATATTTTTATCAATTCCTCTGTATCATAAGCAGCTTCTATATATTCCTCTACCTCTTTCCATAATTGTTCTATTTCCTTGCCTCCTTCATATACACCCCCAAAATGCTTTTTGTTTATCAGTTTATTTCGTCCATTTTCATTGGTGATTCCCTCATACACATAGATCAGTTTGGGCATAATGGTGTTTGTCCGTGGTTTCTTAATATCACCCTTTTTATTGATATACTGTAACGATACATGGTCTTCATCAGCATCAATATAAAGATATTTTACTACTTTCTTTTCCATCTGGGGCTCCACACGAGGGAAATTCAGGGTATGGATCTTATTCATCACGGTTTCCTTGCTTACAACATCACTGGAAATGGATGCGCTTTCCCCACCCTTGCGGTAACTGGTCTGTACTGCTTCTTCCAGTAGTTTTGCTTCTGCATCCTCCGTCATTCTGGCATGTTTCTCTATTTCCATTATCCGATCCAGCAGATATTCATGCTCACCGGTAAACTTATTCTTAAATAAAGTCTTATGATAAGTAACACTGCCGAGACTGGTAAGCAATGTAGTTTCATCCCTTCTCACAATATACCAGTCCGGACGCAGATCGTTTCTGGCACGCAGTATTTCGTCATAGGACTCCCATTCTTCCGCAATCATGGAAAGTCCAAGGTCGACCACACCTTTTGTCACTCCCTGCACCATTTCGGCTATCTTTGTCATGTCAGCAGAATAATCCACCATAACTTTTTCTAATTTTTTTATCCCTTCTGCCTGAAACTGTTGTATACTCTTAATCATAGAAAGCACCTTCCTTTGTATGGATTTTGTCTAGTCAACTTAATCTTAACACAAAGTTGGTGCTTTCTTCTTTTGCCTTTTTATTTTCCTACAAAAACTTTACGCTAGCATAGGATCCGATAGTGTAAAGTTGTTGTTGGTTGGAAATAAGTAAGATACCCCTTAAAGAGCTGTTCCATGAATACAATGATTTAATTTATTTCCAACATTTTACATTTGGTAACTACCATTTGTCAAAACATTAATAAAATTAATAATGACAGATACACTGTTAGTCAGGCAGAGTAAGGATTATGATGCGCTGTTGTGCATTTATAACAAATACAGCTTTTCCCTGATTGTCAGTGTCTTTCTTACTGTTCCATATGGGATATGTGCCTGCATACGTTCAATGTAACTTTCAGCCTGGTTATAGTGTTCCGCAAGTATATTTCTTAACTGCAGGTTCTGTGGCGCTATACCATCCGTTCCTGTTGCTTCCAGATGTCTGTGCTCGCTGCTGTATTTAACGAGATCTATTATTGCAGCCCTGCCATTGTTTCTGTCATAGCATCTCAGTTTGCTCATTCTGTCTGCTCCGGTCTGGCTCCAGCCCATTGGACGGGAACTAAGGCGGTCTGATAATACATGACTGACGTGACTTTCTGCACTACAGCCATTAACAAGCTTATTACGGAGGGTTCTTCTTACTGCTGACCAGTTACCCAGTACATACTTTCTAAGTTCTTCAATCTTTTCCGGTTTTTTAGCTGAGTTCATCATGGCTGCAGTATACGTATCGAAATTTTTTCGTGCATTTTTCTGCTTGGAATACAATAGATGCCAAAGTTCCTTTTTGACATCGTCTTTTTCATCAAGCATTTGGGCTGCTGCAGTATTAACATACTTCATCAGATGATATTTATCAGCGCAGAATACGGAGTTATCAACATACGTAACTCCGGATTTAATCCACCTGGCTCCATCGCCACTTATGAACACTCTTTTTAGTGACTCCGTATCATAGTTCGTCTCTATGAAAGAGTTAACCCTGGACCAGAGCTGTTTATTGCCCTCCTCTCCCGGATAAAGGCCGCTGAAATAGTATTTATTAACAAGTTCATAACGTCCCTCAGCATTAGCTGATTCCTGCCTGTACTCATACAGATATACAAGCTTGGATATAAAGCTGGCATTCTCATCTTCTCCATAACGGCCATGTTGTTCGGCTACATGATCTTCATCAGCCTCGATGTGAAGATATGGTACCGTTCTTGGTTTATCATATATTTTGTCCGGTATTTCATCCGCTATGGAATGTACTTTGTTCATGACTGTGGTTTTGGTTATCTCCTGTTTTGATGGGAGTACCTTTGCTGCCTCAGCATAACTGGTCTTAAGAGCTTCGCAAAGCATTAATGATTCAGCCACTTCGGTAAATCTTTCATTCTTCTCAAGGCCAATCAAATCCGCAAGAAGATGCGTAAATGTATTCTTTTCTGTCTTTGATTTATAGTACGTACAGTCAAAGGAAATGTCACCCACAGAGCTTATCAGTGTTCTTGTGTCATTTCGGTGAATGGTGTAGCGTCCATTACGCCAGGAAGTGTTACGTATTGCCTGATCCATTTCAGACAGTATGGCTCCTAAAAAACCTGCTGCAAATGCATCTGTTGATGACTTGACTGATGCTTCAAGTTCGCTGAAGTTCTTGGGATTTTCAAAAAATCTTTGTTCTGCATCAAAAATAGATGTTAATAAAGTGTCAAAAAGTGATATAATGTTCATGTGAGAGTACTCCTTCTTGTTGAATGATTTTTTCGTCGAAACCATTGTATCAAAGAATGTGGATACTCTCACTTTTATTTTTTTAACAACCAACTAAAACTTTACTCTATTTATAGGATCCGGTTCAATGTTTATCCGGTCTTTACTCCATATTTATGCCCAAATCTATCCTTTACCAATTCCAAATGTCTATTGTATAATGTATTTTGAAAAGGGGGATGAGCTATGAGTAACTACGATGCACAATGCATAGGACAATATACCAAATACTACATAATCGACCGGGTTAACTTTATCAACAAAATGCAGGAAGGTATGTCTATAGAGGAATATTGGGAGCTTCAGAAAAACACAAGAAAAATATATATATCAATAGGTACTCAAAATGCCAAACGTCCATTCCTATCTTATCGCTTTGAGGTAAATGGAAAGACCTATTATGGCACTTCCAAAGTGGGATACAACAGATATACCCATACCAAAATGGATGGTAAGCCTTGCAAGGTATATTTCCAATCAAATAATCCATATATTTCTTGTCCTGGAGATTTGGATAGCAACATGCCGGATGATACTGCACAACCACTCAGTATTGCTTCAATGGTTATGGGGCTCCTTTCCTTATGCTTTTCATGTATTCCTTTTTTTTCATTTCTTTTTAGCGGTCTTTCTCTTGCTCTTAGCATATTTGCATTGTATAACAAAAAAACAAACAATATTTTTGCCTGGGCCGGTATCATATGTTCCGGAATTGCACTATTAATGGGAATATTTGCGGTATTACTTTTTATTGCTGTTATTTTCTTTCGTTCTTCTGTTTTGTAATTATTTCATCATAATATCCAAATATTATTGTCGCCACTTCATCTATCATCATTTTAAAGTGTAACAAAAATATCTTCTGCAATCCATTTTGTTTATAGATTTCATTACCTTTTATTTCCAGATATATGGCATTTCACCCCATATCCTACCACCCTCTTCACGGTCTGCAAATTGACTCGGACTTTTTTGTAAGGAAGATACAACTACACATACTGTCCCCGCTGGCACTGTAGCAGGGGCAGCTCCACCACTAATTGCAACTCTATCCGGATATCGTGCATTAAGCATATCTTGTGCTTCTTTTCCTATCGTATAGTAGCTCGAATGCTCTGATTCCGGTATAAACTTATACATATAAAGTCCCATATCATACCATACATTCATTTCATAACCGTCATACCAATTCCCGGAAGAAGCAGCGGAGCTGACTGCCTGTGCCACCTCTACTTTATTTTCTCCCAGATAACTATTAGAAACATACGAAACACCGCCATTATATTCAATTCTGTACCAACCATTGTCTACTTGTCCTGTAACCTTAACTTCATCATTAGTTGAAAGACTACCTACCTTATTCCCGTCTGTACTGGGCAAATCTCTTACATTAACGGTTTGCTGTGCATACAGGGTTGCTTGCATGTCTGTACAAGTGACTTCTAATTTGCTTCCTTCTGCGGTTCTTGTATCTGTCAAACCGCAAACACAAGTAGCGGTTTCTGTTCCGTCTGTGGTGTATGTAGCATCATTATTAAAAATATAATTTTCATATACATGACCGGTAGCAGAAATTGGCTCTGTATAAGTGTCTCCACATTCACAAGTAAAGGTCTTTACGCCATCTGCTTCACAACTTGCTTGCATTGTAATTACTTCGGTGTAGTTGTGAGTATGTGATTCTTCTGTTGGTTCTTGTATTGCTGTCGATTCTTCCGTTGCTTCTGGTTGTGTTGCACTTTCTGTTGCCTGTGTATCTGCTGTGCTTGCGGTTTCTGTCTTTCCGCAACCTGCCAACATGGAAATAGTAAAACCTGTTAGTAAAAATAATGTTAATATCTTGTTTTTCATTATGCTCTCCTCTGTGTTATTACATAATCATAGTGACTTCCCTTGGAACTCCTTTTTCAATATTTACTCTCTCAACGGATGACATACCAGATCAGTCATATATGACAGTTTTCAACTTCTACACCTTGCCTATTCCTGACTGCGGGGTATATATCACATTTCCTTGCATATTTGCCCCGCCCCGTTCTCGGACGCGTGACCTTTTCATCGCTTTTCCTCTCCTTCGCCCCGTCCCGCGTGGCTTTTTGTAGCATTTCTTGCTCCTACGCCACGCCACACTCTTTCACCGCGTGGCTTTTGGGGCACTTCTCCTCTCCTGTGCCCCACATGTATCAAGAACTGCAGGCTATGTAACTTAATTGGGTCATACCATGCTGAAAGAGCATGCCAAATACCGAGATTAGTTCAGTTCTATAAATTGGGATTGGTGAAACTGACATATCTGACTTTTTCGATTTTATCATACTAGCCTATTTCTGAATAGACCTATCGCTGACATTAATCCCCTGGATTCAAGGGATGCTTCTCATTACATTGAGTAACTCGAAAGCTGCGGCACTCGAATTTCCTTCGGAAATTCTCATTCTCGCAACTTTCGCAGCTTGACTCTCCCCATAGCTAAAGCAAGGGGATTCTTGTTTCTTCCACTACTGCATTGGCTGATACCTTACGGTATTACAATGACTTACACAGTGTCCACAAGCTAGATTATACTGTTCCCGTATGCCCTACGGTGCAGTTTATTGCATGTTTACGCTGACTGCATTTGCAGTCCTCTGTTTAAGATATTTATGCTTGCATTGGTATCCCTGTTATGTACTGTATGGCATTTTGGACATTCCCATACACGAACTGCAAGATTTTTCACCAGAGGATTCTTATACCCACAACAGGAACAGGTCTGGCTGCTTGGATACTTGGTTGGCACTTTGATTATGTCGTTCCCATACCAAGCAGCTTTGTATGAAAGCATATCAAAGAATTTAGACCACGATGCAGAAGCAATGTGCTGTGCCAGTTTGTGATTGCGAATCATACTTTTTACATTTAAGTCTTCTATGCAGATTGTTTGGTTTTCACGCACCAGCATAGTTGACTGCTTTTGCAAGAAATCATTTCTTTGATTGGTAATCTTTTCGTGCACTAATGCTACTTTGATACGCTGCTTATTGCGGTTATTAGAACCTTTCTGTTTTCTTGAAAGCTTACGCTGTTCACGAATGAGTTTACGCATTGACTTTTCAAGATATTTCGGATTTGGCACAGCATTTCCATTGCTGTCGGAGTAAAACTCCTTAATACCAACATCAATACCAATTAAGCCACCATTGTTTGCTCTTGGCTGTGGCTCAAATTCCACATTAAGAACTACAAAATACTTGCCTGTAGGAGTATGTTCAATCGTTACATTGTTGATTTTCCCTGCTTCCATTGACTGACGTATTTTGACAAAGCCAAGCTTTGGGAGTTTGATATATCTTCCCACAATGCGTATATTATCCCCTTGGTTTACAGTTCTGTACGACTGGTGGCGGTTATGCTTGCTCTTGAATGTTGGGTGTGCAGCACGTTTCTGGAAAAAGTTTACAAAACCTCTGTCGAGGTCACGCAAAGACTGTTGTAATGCAATAGAGTCTACCGCTTTCAGAAACGCAAAATCTTCACACTTCTTAAGCTCAGTTAGCATTGCAGAAGTCTGAGAATAGCCGATTTTATTGCCATTCTCATAGGCATCATTACGCATGGCAAGTCCTTTGTTGTAGATGAGTCTGCAACAACCAAGGGTCTGATTGATTAATTTTTGTTGTTCCCGGTTCGGATAGATTCTAAATTTGATACCTTTTTGCATTAGCCCAGTTTATCCTTTTGCCTTTGCGATGTTTTCTGATTTTCAATATATTGTTTAATTACTTCCAGTGGAGCACCACCCACTGTAGATACAAAATAGCTGTTTGTCCAAAGAGTCGGCATTTTAGTCCGTAAAAAAGGAAACTCTTGCCTTAAAACCTTGGATGTATAGCCTTTTAAGGTCTTTACAGCTTTGTGGATGCCGAATTGTGGGTCTACTTCCATCAGTATGTGAACATGGTCTGACATGATTTCCATTTCCAGAATGTCTACAGATAGATTTGTAGCATACTCTTGAAGTAGTTCCTTTAACCGTACATCTACGCCATTAGTTAATATTTTTCGTCTATATTTTGGACACCATACTACATGGTACTTGCAAGAATAGACGATATTGCTGTTGGATTTATATGTTGTATTCATGTTTGTATTATACTATTCCTTTATATCTAATACAATATATTTCTGAACATTCAAAAGGCCCTTATATCCCCATAGTTAAAACTAGGGGTTTTACGGGCTTGTCTGATAAAAATGGAGAGGTACAGAAAGTTGCTTGCAAGCAATCATTTCTGTACCTCTCCATTTTTACGTTACTCAATGTAATGCGGAAGATGGGACTTGAACTAGATTCCGCATTTGGAAACCGCATAGAAAGGAGCTTTTTCGCACCTCATTTCGATTTGGAAACATTCTGGAAACATCATAGAGTATGCCTTAATGGTATGCTTTATTTTATTGACGGAGAATTACCCAAAGGATATAATTTATGAAAGTATGAACTATATGGGGAAGCGCATGGAAATAGATAAAATTCAAATGTATGAAAGAGAATTAGAAATAATTGATAATATGAATGGGCATGAGTTTGAAAAATTCTGTGCTAAATTATTAGAAAATTGTGAGTTTAGAGATGTGAAAGTTACTAAGGGAAGTGGTGATTTTGGGATAGATATTACGGCTAGATATCATAATAGAATTTATGGAATACAATGCAAGAGGTACAGCAAAAGTATAAATTTAAAGGCTGTTCAAGAAGTTAGTAGTGGAGCTGAATTTTACCAGTGTGATATTGCTGTTGTTATGTGTAATGGAACATTTACAAAAAGTGCAATAAGTTTAGCAGAACAAATAGGAGTAAGACTTTGGGGGAAAAAAGAATTAGTTGATTGGCTTGATAAATGTGAGAATTTGGAATTTATAGAGGAATTTATCAAAGATAATATAGAAAATGAAGTTGAGCAAATAAAAAAAGAGACTACTTATCTAAAAAAAGATACCCCAATATTACAAAATACTAAAAATCTTAATTGGACAAATGAAGATGAAAAATATTATAGGCAAGCAAAAATAGAATATTTGTGTGTCTTTTTTGGAGGATGGTTTGGAATTCATAAGTTTTATCAGAAAAAAAATTGGAATGGGAATATTATACATGTTTACATTTGGGGTGTTTGGAGTAGGATGGTTAATTGATGGAATAAAGATAGCATTAAAACTTCAGAAATACACAGATAAGAAAAAGGAAAGATTAAATAAAAAATAGATAGCATAGCACACTTTTTTGGTGTGCTTTTTCTTTTATCAACATATCATTTAAAAAGGAGGCTGATATAATGAAAAGTAAATATGAATTGTAATATCGATGGTGTTAAATGCACGAAAGAAGAGTTGCTAGAAGCAACAAAGAGAGCTATGCTTAGTAAGAATGATGTGCTGAAAGAATTAGAACTTATGAGAAGAAAAGAAATTCTTTTAAAGCATACTGAAAAATACAAAATCTGGCTTGCTGACGATGGACGATGGAAAACCAAAATTCCAGACGGTAGCAAATACGGAAAGTTAGTAGCCAGAGCCACAAAAGAGAACCTTGAAAATTTCATAGTTGATTTTTACAAAGCAAAGGAAGAAACAGACAAGATAACAATGGCAACTATTTACCCTAACTTTCTTGAATATAAGTATTTATCTTCGGAAAAAGGCACAGCCAATAAATTGCAGTGGGTTTGGAACACCTATTTTAAAGACAGCTCCATTATCAAAGTAGAACTTTCTAAAATGACAGTTGGCGATTTATCAGATTGGCTTTTAGAACTAATAGCAAAACGAAACCTTACCAAAAAGAAATATGTAGAAGTCAAAGGTTTGATGAACCAACTCTATGATTATTGTATTAGTCACAATATAGTGCAGATAAATCTACCACGCCAAATTGCTATGCCTTCAAAAAATGTTTTCTTTGAAGCAAAAGCAAAGCCAGAAGAAGAAATTATTTATTCCAGCACCACCAAAAGCGACGTTATCCAAGAAGCACTTGCACAATTTGAAAAAACAAAAAACACCGCTTATTTAGCAATCTGTTTAAATTTCAATCTTGCTCTGCGTATTGGCGAACTTGTGGCACTTCGCGAAAGTGATATTGACGGAGATACTATTCATATTAGCAGAGATGAGGTCAAAAACTACACCAAAGATGAAAATGGTAAAATTGTCCGCAATGGCTACAAAGTTACACAACACCCCAAAACCGATGCAGGCATTAGAACCTTGGTTTTAACACCAGACGCCAAAAAATATATTAAAATGGCACTTGATGAAAACAAAGCCAACGGGCGAAGTGATGAAGATTATATTTTTCTTAGTAAGTCTGGCGAAAGAATGCATGAGTATGCTGTGAATAATGTACTTCGTAGATGTAACGGCGTAAGAAACGAAAAAGACCGCTTTATTATCTCTGGTAAGCCCAGCGGAAACCATGCAATTAGAAAAACATGTATCTCGGAATTACATGATAGCCAACTTTTACCAGCCAGAATGATTTCTGACTTTGCAGGTCATAAAGATATTTCAACCACGCAGAAATATTATATTCATTCTGTTACACCACTTACAGATAAAGCAGATGTATTTGCCAAAGTTTTCAAGCCAAAGGCGGTGTAACAAAGTGTAACAAAAAATTTCATAAGGACAAAAAGAAAAAAGCCTTGAATTTTCAAGGCTTTTTCTTAAAAGGTTAATGCGGAAGATGGGACTTGAACCCACACGAGCGCAATGCTCACAAGATCCTTAGTCTTGCTCGTCTGCCAGTTCCGACACTTCCGCTTGACTCACGCCACGAATGATATAATACCATTTGAATAGTAATTAGTCAATACCCTTTTTTACTTTTTTACCCACCAATCATTGAGGTATCCATATTATTGTCCTTGCAATTCTCCCTCCAAAATGTCATAATGAAATTGAAGTTTTTTATAAATGTGAAAAAGTATGCTTAACCATTTCACAAATACGCTCAGCGTGATCAAGTCAATGGGAAGGTTCATCGATTATGACAAATATGACACACCTGATAAGACAGATAATAAGTGGTGCTCGTCTGATAGATAACAAACGGAAATATAAGATTTTGGGTTGTGGTGCTGCTGCCATACATGGCCTTTTTGCTATTACCTTTTTATCCATTCATGTTTTACCGCTTGGTATCTACAATGTAATTGTAGTGTTATTTTATTTATATTTGTCATTGGTTTTGACTGGGCGGGAACGCTACATGGAAATTTATGTGTTAACCTTTTCGGAAATTTTGCTCCACTCAGTGCTTGCAACCTTACTGGTCGGCTGGGACTGGGGATTTATGGTTTATACGGTTGCATTGGTTCCCATTTCCTTTTATTTATCTTATACCATGCCGCATATGGAACGTCGAATGGCAGTGCCGATGATTACATCCGTAACAGTAACCGCCTGCTATATGGCAATGGATATTCAAATGCGGTATATCACACCTGTTTATTCCACAGAATTTAGTCCTTGGCTGGTTTTGCTGCTTTATTACTTTAATACAATGCTGGCTTTTATCTTTCTGCTACTCTTCTCCATGCTGTTTGCTCTGGAGGTTCGTAATATGCAATATCAATTAGAGGCAGAGAATATTATGCTTGAGGAAATTGCAAATTATGATCCATTGACCAAGCTTCTGAACCGTCGAAGCATGACATTATACTTAAGAAGAACATACGAAAAAGCCCAGCTAAATAAAGAACCCTTCTGTGTAATCATGGCTGATATCGATGACTTTAAGATTGTCAATGATACCTATGGTCATGTGATCGGGGATCAGGTGTTGGTTTTGATATCTAATATCATATCAAGGAATGTTCGTGATGTGGATTATGTTTGCCGCTGGGGTGGGGAAGAAATATTGATTTTGCTTATGACAGATTTAAGCCATGCACGGAAAATAGCAGGAAGGATTCGGGAAGATATCTTAAGCTCTGTCGTAGAAGCGAAAGAGGGGAATGTAAAGATTACCGTCACAATGGGAATTGCAGAATATCACGAGGATGTAATGATCCAGGAACTGATCGATGAGGCTGACCGGAAGCTGTATTATGGTAAGAAGCACGGAAAAAATCAGATTGTTCACTAACACTCTAAAATCTTTTTACTTAATTTGAAAATCCGTACCGGTTTCTCCCTGCATTCTTTCCAGATACTCCTGTGGATTCTTGCGCATCTTGAGCATGGTATCAAAGGCAAGCAGAACCATTCTGTCCCCGTTCTCCTTCGTCCCCGAAGTATCACGATCCAGCCATGCTCTGAAATGATCGATTTGCCAGATCAGCACATCCACTACCGTATATCCGCAAACCTTAGCCTTGCAGGCAAAATTCTGATGCTCCATATAGTATAAAAATTCCTGATAAATTTCCTCATCTGCCTTCAGTGCATCTTTGAAATTACATGCATAAGTTTCATCCTCGCCGGCAAAGCGACAGAGTTCTTCAATAAAGTAATCCACCTTATCCATCGTATCATTTTCTCCTGTATCCAGATTCGCTTCCTTACTTTTTCTTGTACTTCTCCACTGCCTTTTTCAAATCATCCAGTGCTTCCTCAAACCTCTGGGAATGCATGGTCGGATTGCCCTTGATCATAGATCTCTGGTAGAAATCCTTTAATTTCTTAAACTGGATATGATGCTCCTTTTCCACCAAGAATTTTGCCTTCAATTCAAGGAGCTCCTCACGCACATCTTCAAGGAATTCGGGCGGCTCCACCTTAATGCGCTCCTTGATGGAATTGAATCTTTCTTCAATGTCATCCATCAGCTCATCCATACGCATACTGTATTCCTGTCTACGCTCCTGTCTGCGTGTTTCCAGTTCATCACTGGCAACAGCAACAATCACATCCAGACGCTTCTGAATTCTCTCCATCTCCGCCTTTGCTTTTTCCAGGCCAATCAAAACATCCCTCAGATCCAGTGCAGCCTTGAAGGAAAGTGTAAAATCCACCAGGATAACGGCTGTCAAAAGGATTGTCGTAACTGAAATAATAAAGTGAGGAATAGAGAATACAAGCCTTTCTACTCCCTTATGTAAAATTTCTGTCATGAAAATTGTCAGGAATCCCCACGCAAGGGTAGATCCCAGGCAGATATGCCCTTTATAGTTAAACTTTTGATTGGAATAATCCCAGTAACGTACCTTGAATAATGCTTCCATAACGGTTCCCGTGACAAATTCCAGAACAGTCGCCCCCACACAGCCTGCCAGGTAAGTAAGAATTAAATTATCCTGAAACGGCATGGAAACTACCAGCATCATGATTGCTCCGCTCCCGTAGATTGGAAGAAACGGTCCACGCATGAAGCCTCTGTTTACAAATTTTCTGCTTTTCACTGACACATAGGTGGACTCAAACACCCATCCGAAGAAGCAGTAAAAGTAAAAGAAAAACAACCACTGTATGAGGGTATAATGATACATTGACAAATTCCTTTCCTTTAAAATTTCCTACGTAAAGCTGATAATTCTCTCCTTCGGCTCTTTTGTCTGCTCCACGCTGACTGCCTTAAGCACCGGTCCTTCCCCGCCATAATCCGCAAAGTATTCCTTTGCCACTTTGGCAGTGACCTTAACCCACTGCTTATCTCTAAGCTTATCGGCCTTATCATATTCACAAGCAAAGCCTAAGAATGCCATATCCTCAGCACAACAAGTCATCGCCATGCGCCCCGGTACAAAATAGTTTTTGGGGAATTCTTCCGGCTTCAATACCATCGCAACAAATTGGATCGTCTTTCCGATATATCTGTCCAGATTATCCAGACTGTCCAGATACCAGATTCCATAGCCTTCATTATCCAGTTCAATAATAGGAGCATCCAGACTGTAAGGAAGATCATCCTCAAAGATCTGGTTGATCTCTCCCTGTGCATCTTCAAAAATAATATCAGCCTTCTGGTTGATTGCCTTCACGTTTCTCTTATAATTGCTCAGTTCCTCTACCACATCATCGCAACGATTAAATATAATCATTTCCGATTTCCGCAGCATTTCCGCTAAAAGGGATTTCATATTGGTATAATACATGGGGAAGGTAGATGCATCAATTGTTGTGATCTGCTGCTCCACCGTCCAATGAAAGGGAAGCTTTATATTCTTGAAGTTCCACATACCATTATATTCTATAATGATACGCTCCGGTTTATACTTCTTTTCCAGTTCAATCAGATGAGGGGGATTGAAATCCTCCTCTTCCTCAATATATTCGATATCCGTACGACTCTTTTTTAAGAGCTTTTCCTCATATTCGTTTTCACCCTCCTCACAGACGAGCAGAAGTGTTCTTCCCTTAATCTGAAAATAAGGCTGATCCAGCGTATAGCAGATAAATTCTGTCTTTCCGCTTTCCAGAAAGCCATTGATAATATAAACCGGTTTCATGATTTCCCTTCTTTCCTATTTTGCAAAAAGCATATTCAGCTTTTCTTCGTTCAACTGAGAGCCAATAACACAGAATTTCCCTGTCACATCCGGCTTGCCCTCGCGTACATTGCTTTCTCCGGGAACATAATCAAAATATACCCATCCTCCCTGACTTCCGGGAACCATTCCCTTCGCGCGAAGTACAAAACCGTATTCACCTTCATCTTCAAGCTCGTCCAAAATATGCTCAATCTCTTCTTTGCTATATGCCACAGGAGTTTCCATTCCCCAACTGGTAAACACTTCATCTGCATGGTGGTGTCCATGCTCGTGATCGTGACAGCCACAGGTACAATCCGGTCCATGATCATGATCGTGATGGTGCTCATGCTCTTCATGATCGTGGTCGTGTTCATGATGGTGCTCATGCCCTTCATAGTCATGGTCGTGATGGTGATGGTGCTCATCTTCTTCATGTCTGTGAGCTTGAAGCTCTGCCATCAGTTCAGCTTCAAGATCTTTTGCTCCCTCAATGGTTGCCAGAATATCCTTTCCGTCAATTTTATCCCAGGGAGTTGTAATGATTGTCGCCTTTTCATTATGTTCTCTGATCAATTCAATACATTTATTCAGTTTTTCTTCTGAAATATTGCCGGTACGGCTTAAAATAATGGTACCTGCATGTTCAATCTGGTTAATAAAGAACTCGCCAAAGTTTTTAATATACATTTTACACTTAGAAGCGTCAACCACTGCCACTGCACTGTTTAAAACAACATCCTTGGTATCAATGACATCCTGTACTGCCTTCATGACATCAGAGAGCTTGCCGACTCCTGAAGGCTCGATCAGAATTCTTTCGGGGGCATAAGTGTTCATTACCTCCTTTAATGAAGTGCCGAAGTCTCCCACAAGGGAACAGCAGATACAGCCCGAGTTCATCTCCTTAATTTCAATACCGGCCTCCTTTAAGAAACCGCCATCAATTCCGATCTCTCCAAATTCATTTTCAATCAGAACCACCTTCGTATCACTCAATGCTTCTCCAAGAAGCTTTTTGATCAAAGTTGTTTTCCCCGCTCCTAAAAATCCGGATACAACATCAATTTTAGTCATCTCTATTCCTTCTTTCTTTCAATAGGCATACGCCGGTTCCAAGTATACGTCTGTTATTATAATGATTTCCAATCTCAAAGTCAAATGCAGCAGATCCCTTTGCGTCCTACTAGACAAGCCTCTGTCCATTCACATTGAGTCGAAATTCAAGGCCCAGCTTTTCTGCTGCCTTCCGGCACAGGATCATACGTCCCAAAAAGATTTCAAAGTAATCCATAACACTGCACATTTTCGTCTCTATTCGGATCTGAAGCTCAATGTGTGAATCCCTTTCAATCACAACCTTGCTTTCCTTAACAGAGTAATTGACCCTGTCATGGATATCAAAGCTTGCAAAATCCTGATTACGCACCCTGGTATATCGCACGTCAGTCTTGTCAGCCAGGATCAGGGCTGCTGCCACCGGATTTACCGGAAATGCAGTAGATTCATCATGATTCCCGATGGCAGTGATTATCGTCGCAATATCCTCAGGCTCTGCGCCCATTTGATCCAGAATACGGAATGCCATAACTGCTCCTGACTGGGCATGATCGATACGGTTTATCACATTTCCGATATCATGCAGATATCCCGCTATTCTTGCTAGCTCAGCCTCCCGCTCACTATATCCGGCTTCCAGCAGGATCTCTCCTGCCAGCTTTGCAACCTTTGTCACATGGGCAAAACTGTGCTCCGTATAGCCAAGCGAAATCAGAGTCTCATCCGCCTTTCTGATATAGGTCTTAATCGTCTCATTCTGTGCTACATCATGATAAGTGATCTTCATCTTTCCTCCAGCTTCCTCTTGATCATTTCCATTTCTTTCTTATGCCCTACATCATCAAAGGGCGTTTCCAGGTAAAAGGGCAGTTTTCGCAAAAGCGGATGCTCCAGCACACGAAGCAACGCCTCCAACCCAATTTCTCCTTCTCCTATTGCCGCATGCCGGTCCTTATGAGAGCCAAAAGGCATCATACTGTCATTGAGATGAATTGCCCGAAGCAGATCAAGTCCCAGGACACGATCAAATTCCTCAAGAACCTTATCCAGATCATTGACAATATCATACCCTGCAGCAAACACATGGCAGGTATCAAGGCACACACCGATTCTCTCGGGATGCTTCACCCCATCCCTGATCTCCTTCAGTTCTTCAAAGCTTACACCAATCTCTGTACCTTTACCCGACATGGTTTCAAGAAGAATCATAATGCTTTCCTCTCCCGTGATCGCCTGGTCAAGTCCTGCCACAATATTCCTGATTCCTGCCTCTGTACCGATCCCGGTATGGCTCCCCGGATGGAAAACAATATTTTCTATTTGAAGGGCATCCATTCTGGCAATATCCTCCCGGATAACCATACAGGCAAACTCATAAACGCGTTCGTCCGCACTTGCAAGGTTCATGGTATAGGGCGCATGGGCAAGCAAAGGTCCAAATTGATTCTCCCTTCGTATTTTCTGAAAACACTCCACTTCCTCCTTGCTGTAATTTTTATAACTGGAGCCTCTGGGATTACGACTGAAAATCTGCATGGTATTTGCATTCATTTTCACTACATTTTCTGCCGTCTTTGCAATTCCTTCAGCAATAGACATATGGGTTCCTAAAATAAGCATTTTTCTCCTCCCTTAAAGATTATTCATCAAAAATCAGATTTTAATCTGTGTCCATTTTCCGGCTTTAAATCTTGTGGATGCAAAAATAAAACGGGAAAGCTGATCTCCCAATACGCCAAGCCAGATTCCGATGATTCCTCCTCCTAAGACATACCCGCAAAGATAGGATACCCCGGTTCTGATTATGGTGACACTGACGGTAGAGGCAACTGCAGTATAGAGGGTATCTCCGGCTCCCCGCAAACAGCCCATATAGATTACCTGACAGATCTGGAAAACAACAACCAGAATGATCACATGCATAATGCCGACGCCGATCTCCACAATGGCCTCTTCCCGGAAGAAAAGAGAGTAAAGCGCCCTTGCTCCTGTAAAATAGATGACTGCGAGACAAACAGAGATCACCCCGCCTATCATCCGGCATATTTTTCCATACTCTCTTGCAAGCTTTTGCTTTCCTGCTCCCAGGCTTCTCCCGATCAGCGCCACTGCCGTAGCCTGCAGACCATCCCCGAAGGAAAAAGACAAACTCATGATATTCATTCCCACCTGATGTGCCGCCATTGCCGCCGTTCCCTGATCAGCTGCCATCAGTGAAGTCATCATAAATCCGATTCTCATCAGAAGCTGCTCAAAAAAAACACTGTAACCAACTCTTATGAGGTTACGAAAAGTAGAAAATGCAGGCTTAATTTTATTCTTATAAATATAGGGAATGCTGATAAAGCCCTGGGGCTTACAGATAGACAGAATACTCATAATACTTGCAACCACTGTTCCGAGAACCGTGGCGAGCGCTGCTCCCCGGATACCTAATGCCGGGAAGCCGAAATGTCCGCCAATCAGCAGATAGTTTGCAATAATATTAATTGTATTGGAGGTGACATTGGTCCGCATGGTAATTTTCGTATTTCCTGCCCCACGCTGCGCCGAATTGATTCCCATCTGAATACAGTTAAAAATCATGCCACCCATAATGATCTGGAAATAAGCCACTGCGCCATCATGAGTTTCCGGCGCAGAGCCACATAAAGAAATAATCGGACTTGCCAGCAGTACAAAAGCGATACTCAGTATCACCGCTGCTGCAATTATAAAAATGACGGTTGTATACAAAATGCGGTTTGCTTCTTCCTGCCTGTTCTCCCCGCGTCTTCTTGCAACCAATGCAGATACTGCCACATTAAGTGCAAAAAACAAGGACAATCCGACAAATTTAGGCTGCGTTGTTAAGCCAACCGCTGCCACAGCTTCGGCTCCCAGAGCGCTTACCATCAATGAATCAACCAATCCCGCAAAGGCTGTAAAGAAGGATTCAATAATGGCCGGCCATGCCATGTTAATGGTTATCTTTATATTTTCTTTTTGAAGACACAGCTTTTCCGCTTTCATTCAAAATCACACCCCGCTACGCTGCTATTTTACTATAAGCGGAGAATAAATTACAGTCCTATTTTGAAATAAGGCAGCTTTCCAGCTTTTTGAAGGCTCCTCTCAGTCCAAGTGCAAGAAGCACTGTCAGCACTGTTGCCACAAAGAACACAGTAAAAACTTTATCACCCATGATCTCAAACAGACTCCCGTAAATTGCCTGCCCAATCGGTGATGCACACATACCGATGCACATTGCGCAGGAAATCACCTTCCCGATCAGGCTGCCCGGAACGATCATCTGCAGATAGGACATAATCTGTATAGAAAATAAAGTGGCAAGAAACATCATGACAAAGCAGCTGACCATAATGATACCATAAGAAACCATGACCGGCAGGGGAAGCATAATGGCGATTCCAATCGGTATCAGTGTCAACGCATCATAGAGTAGTAGCAGATAGCCGCTTTTTGCCTTCAGCTTTCCTGCAAGTACCCCTGCTCCCATTCCACCGCACAGGGAACCTGCCGCCATAACTCCCTGAGCATATCCGTACAATCTGTTTGCCGTTTCACTGTCAAGATCCAGAAGCTGCGTCACAATTACCGGGAGTCCGATGATCATCAATGCGCTCAATATCATGTTGATTGCAGCAACTGCCAGGGAAAACTGCATAATGATCGGCTGCTCATGTCGCATATACTGAAAGCTTTCTTTTAAATCAGAAAGGCCGATGGCAAAAACATTTCCCTGAACCGGCTTCTTTTCAAAGGGGATTCTGATAAAAATTTCCATCACTGCGGAGAGCAGAAAGCATCCTGTACTCACATACAGAATCGGCATGATTCCGAAAAAACCAAACAATGCTCCCCCTATCGCCGGACCGATCAGACCGGAAAAGGAACTGACTAAATTAATCACCGCATTTCCCTGCATGATCTGTTCGCCAGAAAGCAAAGCAGGTATGCTTGCCTGCACTGCGGGCTGGTAAGCCCCCTGGATACCGTAAAGCAGAAACAGGGCGCCGAATAAGAGTACCACCAGATTCATCTTCCCTAACAGCAAAATAATGCCAAGCACCAACAATGCTGTAGAAAAATCCAGTATTACCATAATGTTTCTTTTATTCACCCGATCTGCAAAGATTCCACCTACGGGAGCAAGCACAATCATGGGAATAAATGCACAGGCACTGACTATCCCAAAAAGCGCTGCCGATCCTGTCTCACTGAGCAGATAAAGAGGCAGTGCAAATCGTAAAATTGCATTGCCGAACAGGGACACAATCTGCCCTAATACTACCATAATAAAATTTCGATTTCTCATTTTCTCTCTCCTCCATCATTTTACATACCAACGGTATGTATTTGGGTTATTTTTTTGGTCAGGCTTTCCTGACCAAATTAAAGCATTTCTGTTTTTAACTATTCTTTTTCTGTTCAGACCCGCTATTGCCGGCCTGTGCCCTTCGACATTCATTCATAAAGTCAATCATATCCTGCTTAATCAGTTCAATTCCCATAGGCTTCAACAATTCATTGACCAGCAAAATCCGATTGGTCATCTGACTGTCCGTCATAGGATATATGATCGGATTTACCCAGACATCCGTCAAAAGCATGATTGCATCAGCAAGTTCCTCAGGATACGGCGTGTTAATCGAACCATCCGCTGCTCCCTGTCTGATCACCGGCACGATATAGTCCGGCACGACCGTGTAAGCAATCATTTTCAAATAATAGACCAGAAGCTTGGGGTTCTCAAGCAGATTCGGCGTTACCGCAAACATTTCCTTCTGCTTCGGATTCGTCAGGGACCTGGAAAACATTTTTTCCAGCTTTTCCTTCCCTGTCAGGGAAGGGTCATCCCGCACCTCTGCCATTTCCCTGTTGTTTTCTTCGCTCAGGCGCTCAACTACAGCGATCAGGATTTCCTCCTTGGAGCGAAAGTGGTGATAAATGGCACCCTTTGTCAGTCCTCCAAGTCTGTCAATAATGTCCTGCAGTGATGTCTGATCATATCCCTTCTCAAAAAAGAGCTTTGTTGAAACATCCAAAATCAACTGATGTGTTTCTTCCGGATATTTGTTTCTAGCCATGTCTGTCTCCATTTCGAAATGAATTAATTTACATACCGACGGTATGTAAATTGTATCCTACAATAAATCTTCTGTCAAGAACAATTTCCAATTATTTCCGATAAATACTTTTCCTGCTTCAGTCTCCGATTTCACTCATCACCAAATTCTTTAATTTTCTGACAAGGGTTCCCGTTCTACCGATTTCCACCTGCTGAACCCCCATAAGCAGGGTGATGCCATGTTCCGGCTCATTGGAGAAAAATGTTCCAAGCCATCCGTCCCATCCGTATTCTCCCCTGGATGAAAACAGCGTTACCTGGCTCTCATCCCGGCATACCCGCATCAGACTTCCGTAGGTATATCCTCTCATCCATGCCCATCCCTCCTGCAATTGAGGTATCTGCTCCTTCGTGAGTCCACCGGCAGTCATATATCTGACTGCGCATTCCGGCATGATACGTTTTCCTTCATATATGCCACCATTCAGGAGCATTGTCCCAAAGTGACTGTAATCATCCAGCGTAGAGCAGAGTCCTGCACCTCCTGACTCGAACGCCGGTGGAATCTCACGCAGATATCGTAATCCCAAATGATCTGTTCTTACCTCCACCAGACCATTCTCTGAATAGTCGTATACTCTTGCCAGCCTATCCTGTTTTTCTTCCGGCACATAAAAAGCAGTATCCTTCATCTGAAGCGGAGCAAAGAAATGTTGATATAGAAATTCGCCAAAAGAAAGACCGGAAACTTTTTCCACAAGTGCCCCCAGAATGTCTGCAGATGTTCCATACATGAAGCTTTCCCCCGGTTCAAAACACAGATCCACCTGTGACATCAGCTTTGAAAATTCAGCAGTTGTAACCGGCTGCTCCGTATAAAGCTTCTGTTCGACCTGTTCAAACAGTTTTTCACTCTGTCTGCCTCCTTCTGTAGAAGCATCCGGATACGGAAGACCTGATGTCATATTCATCAAGTCACGCACCAGCATCGGTCTTTCCGCTCTTGTACGTACTCCCTTTCTATTCACATACAAATCTTTATACTCAGGAAGATAATCTGAGACTTCTCCCGCCAGATCCACTTTTCCCTGGGAAACAAGCAGCATCACAGCTGCTGCCGTAACCGGCTTTGTCTGAGAATAGAGCCGGAAAATCGTATCTCGTGTCATAGGCTTTTTATATTCCAGATTACGATATCCAGCTTCCCCATAAAACCATTCTCTGCCATCCTTCAAAACAAGAAGGTTTACTCCTGCCGTGTCCCCGTTTTTCACTGCGTTCTGCATTATTTCATCTAACTGTTCTTTCATTTTTATCCTTTCAAGATCAAAGTAACGTTTTTTCGTCAGAATATTTATGTTTTAATTCGATTATAGCAGGGCGCTGTTTCAGTGTCAATTACCGTTTATCTGTTATTCCCTTCCCATCGCCTGCAGAATCATAATATGATATTCTTCATCCTGAATAATTCTTGCCAGCGTGGCATTGATGTAATTGTCTTCTATCATTCTCATATGTGCTTGATACTGATTGATGGCTGCCCTTTCCGCTTCGATATCAGCAAACAGCATCTCCCTTGCATTTTGCGGGACAGCCAGGTACTGCGGCGTCCACATTCTGCTTCTTCCATCCCTTTGCCTTGCCGAAAAATCAATATTGCCGCCCAGAAGGAAAATCATCTCTCCCAGTTTCTGCAAATGGATCATCTCTGCCATGGCAATCCCGAGAATCGTTTTTGCCAGCATGCAGTCTTCACAGAACAACCGACTCTCATCACTAATATATTGCGTGATCGCTGTCATCTCAGATACTGCTCCTGCGTAATCATTACTGAGCAGATTGGCATAAGTCCGGTTTTTCTCCCTTACTTGCAGCTGGGGATAGGGCAGATCCATCATAATTGGCTTTACATCCCGAAAGCTACAGGTACTCACTAATACATTCCTTTTTTCTTCCATAAAAGAACTCCAATACACTGTTAATACCAATATATTGGAGTTTCCCATGAATATTCGCTTTTTCTCATTCCACCTTCAGCATCCGATAGCCCACACCCACATGCGTCTGAATGTATTGCACCGAATCGGAATTTTTCTCCAGTTTCTTGCGGAGCGTTGTCATAAATACCCGCAGAGAAGCCACATCATTTTCCCAGCTGTGTCCCCAGATATTCTGTGTAATGAATGTATGCGTCAGCACCTTTCCTACGTTCTTGGAGAGCAGACAAAGGAGCTTATATTCAATTGGCGTCAAATGCAGCTCCTCCTCGTCCAGATAAGCACAGCCTGCAGAGAAATCAACCCGAAGCTTCCCATTCACAAAGACAGCAGAGGGTAATTGTTCCGTCTGATTTGCCACTAATCTTCTTTCCGTAACACGAAGTCTGGCCAAAAGCTCTTCAACCGAAAACGGTTTTGTCAGATAGTCATCGGCTCCGGCATCAAGTGCTTCCACCTTATCAGAATCTTCGCTTCGTGCACTGATAATGATGATTGGTACATTTGACCAGGTACGTATTCTCTTGATCACTTCAATTCCATCCATGTCAGGCAATCCCAGATCGAGCAAAATAATATCCGGATTATGAGAGGAAGCCTCCAGAATCGCTGTTTCTCCGCTCATGGCAGTCAGATATCTGTAATCATGGGCTTTCAAGGTCGTAATCATCAGATTCTGCACCGGTCTGTCATCCTCTACGACTAAAATCAATGTCTTATTCATGCAGATCAACCTCCTCTATCGGTAACGTAAACGTAAATATCGCGCCATGAGGGGAATTGTCTGTCAGTTCAAGCTTCCCGCCATGGGCTGTAATAATTGATTTACAAAGAAATAATCCCAGACCCAGGCTTCTTCTGCTGTCTGCAATGCCCTTTGCACCACTGTAGAACATTTCAAATACAAGGGGCTTCATATCATCCGGAATTCCGGGACCGTTATCCGCCACACACACAACTGCCCTATCTCCCAGCTTCTGTGTCGCAATTGTAATCTCCGAGCCCTTCCCGGTATACTTGATCGCATTGTCCACAAGATTGATAATGACCTGCATGATCAGTCTTGCATCTGCCTTGACAAGGATCATCTCTTCTGCCGCCTGAAAAGAAATGCTATGTTCTGTCTTCTGCCTGCTGATGTGCTGCAGGGCTTCCGTAATAATCTCATCCAGCAGCTCCGCCTGCAGGCGAATGTTCAACTTTCCCTCTTCCAGTTTCGTCACGGAAAGCAGATTTTCAACCAGCTTGATCAGCCACATGGAGTCATCGTAAATATCCGAATACAACTGTCTTTTTGTTTCTTCATCAAACTGGTCCGCGTTTGACAATAAATTGCTGGCATTGCCGGATATCGATGTCAGGGGGGTCCGCAGATCATGAGAAATCGATCTGAGCAGATTTGCCCGCAGCTGCTCCTTTTGTGCAACCAATGCTGCCTCAGCCTTTTCTCTGGCATTTTTTTCGTTTTCAAGTGCCAGTGCGCATTCCCCCAGAATAGACAGCAGGATACTGTTTTCAAAGGAATCCAAAGGATTATCCTTAATCACAATCCCCACAACGCCATATACCGCATTGCTTGTCCTGATCGACAAATACAGACATTTCGCATCGGAGAGCGTATCAGTTGTTGCCCCTGCATGTTTATTATTCTTCAGTACCCAACCGGCGACCGCCCTTTCATTATCTGACAGATATTCTTCCGGTTCCGCTTCAGCGTTTGCTGCAAAAAATTGTGGTGTTGATAGCTCCTCCTTCTCCGTAAGATAAACCACCATATCACGATTCAGCAGCTTGATCAGCTGCGTAGCTGTCACATTAATGATCTGTTCCTTTTCCCGGATTCCCTCCAGCAGCTGACTGGTGTCAAATAGTATTTTTGTCCGGTAAGCTGCTTGGGCAGCCTGCGCCGCCTGTCTTTTCAGCCTGATTGCAAGGGACCCTGTCAAAAATGCCGCCACAAACATGGTGATGAAGGTTACCGGATAATCCTTTTCATATGCAAGGAGTGTATACCGGGGTTCCGTAAAGAGAAAGTTAAATACAATAACACTGACAGCGGAAGCAATCAGACTATAAATCTGATGCGTTGTAATAACTGATGTAACCAGTACTCCCAGTATATACATCATGATAATATTGGCTTCGCTCATCCCCAGCTTCCAAAAGCCAAAGCTGATCCCTGTGGCAATCATGATCATTCCGATACTTTTGATCACATCTGCTGCATTTAGCAGATTTTCAGCTTTTCTTCTTGCTTTTTTCACCCGGTAAACCATCTCGGAAGTGCTGTCAGGAATAATATGAATATCCAGATTCGGTGCCTGTGCAATCAGCCTTTCTGTCAAAGCCGGTTTTCCAAAAATACTCCGTCTTGTTGCAGTGTTTCTTCCGATCACGACCTTGGAAACACCGGATAACCTGGCAAATTCGGCAATCTGAAAAGGCACATCCTCTCCGTATATCGTTTCTATATTTGCACCCAGCTGCCGGGCAAGATGCATATTACTTTGAAGTCTCTTTTTATCCTCCTCATCCATGGAAGTAAAATCAGGTGTTTCCACATACAGTGCCGTAAAGGATCCCCGAAATGCTTTTGCCATACGGGCCGCAGTACGGATAATCTTCATATTGGAAGGTGCCGGTGACAGGCAGACCAGAATATGCTCATCGGTGTGATAATCACCACCGCTCTTAATCCGGGCCTCCTGTGAAAGCGTACTGATCCGATCTGCACATCTTCGCAGGGCAATTTCTCTCAGCGCGATCAGATTTTTCATTTGAAAAAAACTATCCGCTGACTGTTCTGTCTGTTCCCTGCTGTATATATCTCCTGCCTGCAGTCTTTCCTGCAATTCCTGCGGTTCTATATCAATTAATTCCACCTGGGAAGCATTGTCAAATATGGAGTCAGGAACCCTCTCCTTCACCATGATTCCGGTTATTGCAGCCACCATATCATTCAGGCTTTCGATATGCTGCACGTTTACGGTGGTATAAACGTCAATTCCTGCCTGCAACAGTTCTTCTACATCCTGATAGCGTTTTATATGGCGGCATCCCTTGGCATTGGCATGAGCCAATTCATCAATCAGAATCAATGTGGGGTTTCTTTTAATAGCAGCATCCAGATCAAATTCCCTCTGCGCTTTTCCATTATCATAAATAACCAGACTGGGAATCTGCTCCAGGCCTTGCAGTAATTTCATGGTTTTTGGACTTTCATGCGGTTCCACATATCCGGCTACCACATCGATTCCTCTCTGTTTGGCCGAAAGCGCTGCCAGAAGCATGGCATAGGTCTTCCCCACTCCCGCTGCATATCCAAAAAAGATTTTTAAATGTCCTCTTCCCTTCTCACTTCTTTCCATGATCTTTTTTGTTTTCATCCTCTACTTCATCAAGAAATATACCCAGTCTTTTCATAATAAAGAAACCTATAATGACAATTATGATAAGCACTGCCAGTAATATCATTGTCTCCATTATACCACCTCCGGGTTCCTCTATATATGGAAACATTTCTGTATATCTGTGTTATTTCCAAGAACCAGCATGGCTTCTCCCCTTGCCAGACACGTATCCGGCGTTATTGTCAGTTCCATCTTCCCGTCTCTTTTTAGTGCCATGATGTTAATATTATATTTCCTGCGAATATTAATCTCTCCCACGGTTCTGCCCACCCAGTCAGCCGGTACCTCAACCTCAAAAATTGCGTAATCATTATCCAGTTCAATATAGTCAAAAATATGATCCGAACTGTACCTAATGGCAGTCCAGGTTGCAAGCTGCTTTTCCGGATAAACGATCTCATCCGCGCCGTTTCGAAGCAGGAACTTCGCCTGGATATCTCTGGCTGCTCTCGACACGACCATTCTGGCACCCAGCTCTTTTAAAAGAGAAGTCGTTTCCAGAGAGCTTTGAAAATCATTTCCGATGGCAACTATACACACATCGTAGTTTCCTACCCCCAAAGACCTGAGGAATGACTCGTTCATGCTGTCCCCGATCTGTGCATTGGTCACGTAGGGAAGTACCTCCTCCACCCGATCCTCCTTCCTATCAATCGCCATCACCTCATGGTTTAGTTCGTGCAGCTTCATGGCAACATTCTTTCCAAATCTCCCTAGCCCTATCAGTAAAATTGTCTTCATGACGATACCATCCTTTCTCTTCAGCCGACCGTAATTCTTTCCTTAGGCAGTCTTGCCACATTTCTTGTCCTGTCTGAGAAGGCCGCAAACAGCAGTGTCAGGCCGCCCACTCTTCCCAGAAACATCAGAAGGATCAGTATCAGCCTTGATACCTGCCCCAAACCCGGGGTGATCCCCAGCGAAAGCCCTACTGTTCCAATTGCAGAAGCGGTTTCAAACAGACAGGTCAATACCGGTAGTCCTTCGATACAGCTGATAATAATTCCGCCTGCTAAAAATAGGGAAAGATACATCAACAAAATAGCGGCCGCGTTTTTGATCGCCCCTTCCTCTATTCTTCTTCCAAAGCATTCCGTATCTTCTTTTCTCCGGAACACCGAAAACAAAGTCATAAAAAGAACTGCCAGGGTAGTTGTCTTCATTCCTCCTGCTGTAGAACCCGGAGAACCTCCCGTCAGCATCAGGAGGATAATGATCGTTTGTCCGGCTTCACTGAGCAGTGTCAGGTCTATCGTATTAAAGCCGGCTGTTCTTGGCGTTATCGCCTGAAACAAGGATGCCCATATTCTTTCTCCCATTGACATGTCTTTAAAGGCCTGCCCGCCAAATTCCCGAAAAAAGAAGAATAAAAAGGGAATCAGGATCAGAACAAGCGTCATCACCAGAATCACCTTGCTCTGCATCCGGTATTTTTTGATATGGATCCCCTTACATTTCACATCATCCCAGGTAAGGAATCCAATCCCGCCTACTACAATCAATCCAATCACAACGCCGTTGACCCAGCCACTCGCTACATAGCCGGTCAGAGATGAAAAAGGGCCGGCGCTCCCCATCAAATCAAAGCCCGCATTGCAGAATGCCGATATGGAATGAAACAGCGCATACCAGATTCCTCTCAGAGGGCCGAAATCCTTCCAGAAAACAGGAAGCAGCAGACAGGCACCTGTCAACTCAATCAGAACCGTTGCTTTGATAATAAAGCTTGTCAATTTCACAATGCCACCAACACTGGGTGCTGCGATTGCCTCCTGCATGGTGCTTCTCTGCATCAGACCGATTTTTCTTCCGGAAATGACAGCAAGCGCCACTGCAAAAGTAACTACTCCCATACCTCCGATCTGGATCAGCAGTAAAATAACTGCCTGTCCAAAAGGGGACCAGTAGGTTGCCGTATCATGTACCACAAGTCCGGTTACACAGGTTGCTGAAGTTGCCGTAAACAGGGCATCAAAAAAAGAAGCCGTCTGACCGCTTCTTGTAGAAACAGGAAGCATTAATAAAATGCTTCCTGTCAGAATGACAAGTAAAAAACCGATTATGATGATCTGGGAAGAAGACAATCGTATCTTTCGATGCTGTGTGTATTTCATATTTACATCTGCCAGCTTTCTTAATAACTCTTTATACTATCTTAATTATCTTCCCTTTCGATTAAAGTTTGTATTAAGAATATTTAGATTCGCATTAAGATTGTATAAAGATGTCATCCAGTTCATTCAGAACATTATCCACATCCGTCACTACTACCACCGTATCACCTGTCTGTATGCTGCTGCTTCCATTCGGGATGATAATTTCCTGTCCCCTGATGATGGCAGCAATTAAAATTCTTTTCTTCAGTTTAAACTCCGGTGAACAGAACGGAATACCAATCTTACCACAGGTGTCAGACACTTCAAACGCGATTGCCTCAGCCTTGTCATCCGCAATGCGATACAGCTTCTTAATCCGGCTGCGGTCGCTGCTTGCCAGATTGCGGATTACAGATAACAGCTTCTCGACAATAACACTGCTGGGAGACACACATACATTGATATCTGTCTCCTTCAAAAGCTGCTCATAGCCCATCTCGTTGATCTTCGCAAGTACCTGTGTAACTCCCTCCGAATGAGCGAACAGAGACACTGCCAGGTTGGTTCTGTCATCTCCCGTCATAGAAACGCAGGCATCCATCTTCCTGATTCCCTCTTCCTTCAGTGTCCGGGTATCTACAGCATCCCCGCAGATTACCTGTGCCTGGGGAAACAGCTTCATCAACTCAATGCATCTCTCCCTATCTTTCTCCAGAATCTTAACAGAATAGCCTGACGGCTCAAGCTCCTTTGCCAGATAGTATCCGGCTGTTCCGCATCCCACCATAAGAACATTCTTTACCTGCTTTTTCTTCATATGTAATCGGCTGAAAATGCCTCTCACAGACTTAACCGACACAATGATCTCCAGTTTATCCTGGGATTGGATCCGTACCGCTCCATCCGGTATGATCATTTCTCTTTTCCGGTGGACTGCTGCCACAAGCATGTCCGTATCAAAAAATTCCTTTACCTGCTGCATCGTCATGTTCACAAGCGGGCTGCTTTCCTCCACCGTCAGTTCCACGATCATGGCCTTTCGATCAAAAAAGGCTTCTGTCCGAAGAGCTCCGGACAATTCTATATGCCAGAGCAGCTCCTTTGCCGCTTCTTTGTCCGGATTCAACAGCCTGTCTATCCCATATTCCTCCATAATATAGGCTTCGTCCTGATCAAATTCCGGTTTCTGGATCCTGGCAGAGGTATCACGAGTTCCCAGCTTCTTTGCCGTCATACAGGAAAGAATATTCAATTCATCATGGGGTGTCAGAGCGATAAGAAGATCCGCATTCTGGGCGCCTGCCTGCATCAGGATCCTGCGGGAGCCGCCGCTTCCCACCACGCCGTTCACATTATATTTCTCAGTGATCTCCTCAACTGCCTCTCTTCTGCTGTCTACTACAACCACGTCATGATGCTCCCTGGAAGCAACCACTGCCAGCCTCTTCCCTGTCTGCCCCAATCCCACAATAATGATCTTCATCTATTTTACCTGTTCCTTTCTTCCTTGATTCTGCGATTCTTTTTCTCTTCTATCAGCCGGTAAATCCGCTTCGTTGTCAGCCCCTGTACCAAAACCGTAAAGAAAATCGTGATGTAAGTGGTATTCAGCACGATCAGGTATACCTCCTGCGACAGAAACTCCGCGGTTCCCAGTGCCAAAGCAAGTGACAGACCACCCTTCAGTGCACTCCAGGTCATCAGCATGGAGAATTCCCTGCTGCTGTAGTTGCCGGGTATCCTTCCCCTTTCCATAAAAAAAGTACAGCTTCTGACTCCCGCATATCTTGACAAAATAACTGCAGCAATTCCCACAGGGAACAGCACCGGCAGGAAGCAGCTTGCCTGTGCATTCATCACAGACAGTCCCAGGAGCATAAACAGCACTGCATTTAATATGCCATCCACCACTTCCCAGAAATCATCATACAGTTCCTCCGGGTCCTGAACCACCAGCCGTCTCGCAATACGGTTTCTCATGTAGGCAAAGCACATCCCGCAGACGACGGAAGCGATCACTCCCGAAAAGCCTAAATGCTCGCAAATCACATATACCAGCATCACGTCTGTCAGACTGATCAAAATATGCTTGACCGGATCCTTGGTAAGGCGCAAAAGCGAAAAAAGCAAAAACGATACAATGATTGCCACTGCAATTGCTCCAAAAAGCTCTTTCCCCATGATGTAGAAAAAGTTACCACCGCTTTTCTGGGAAAGAATTCCCTTCACAAACAAAAACAATGCTACCCCGGTTCCGTCATTAAACAGCGATTCGCATTCTATGACAGAGGTAACATTTTTGGACATTCCCAATTTATTCAAAATTCCCGTTGCTGCAATCGGATCTGTTGGCGATACGATACAGCCCAGCAGAATACAGGTCCACAGGCTCATATCCATATGCAGGACAGACGCCGCAAGATAAAATAATAGTCCATACACTGCGGAGGATACCACCGTTCCAAGAAGTGCCAGCAGACTGATCGGTCGTATATTCTGGGAAAATTTAGTCACCGACACCCGGCTTGCCCCCGCAAAGAGCATAAAGCACAACACGCCGTCAAGAAGATAAGCTGCAAAATTAAATTTGCTCTGCAGCCGGATCTCGGACGTATAAGGTGCTGCGCCCGGTATCTGCTGAAGGATCAGTATCAGCAGACTGATTCCCAGAGAAAACAGGATCAAAACAATATCCCCCTGTATATGCAGCCATTTTTCATTTATCACGCCAATGAGAACAATCAGAAAGGCAATGATTGCAAAATAAGAAAGTATACTCATGCTTTTCTCCCCTAAACGTAAAAATTAATGCTGTTTCCGGCAAAGCACAATTCCGGTCAATAGCAGCACCGGAAAAATCACGCCCGCCAGAACACCCATTTTCAGATTATCCCCCAGGCTGCTGGACACCATCCCGACCAACGTAGGGCCGCCGGAGCATCCCAGATCACCGCCCAAAGCCAGAAATGCAAACATGGCTGTCCCGCCCCTTGGCAAAGCTGCGGAAGCCTTGCTGAAGGTTCCTGGCCACATAATTCCAACCGAAAGGCCGCAGATTGCACAGGCAAACAGACTGAGCAGCGGATTCGGTGATAGCGAGATACCAAGATAAGAAGCAATACAGAGACAACAGCTGTAGATCATAAACCGATCCAGATGAATACGGTCACCGTATTTCCCGTAAAAAGCTCTTGAGGCACCCATGAGGATCGCAAATGCCATGGGACCTGCCAGATCACCTGCCGTCTTGGAGATACCCAGTCCCTTTTCCGCAAAGGTTGATGCCCACTGACTCACAGCCTGCTCACTGGCACCTGCACAGACCATCATGATCAGCAGGATCCAGAATATCTTAATGCCAAACAGTTCCCTAAGCCGCAGTCCGCTCTCACCCTCCTCAATCAATTTGGCGATCGGGACTCTGGTAAACACAAAGGCATTGCAAATCGGGATCACTGCCCACGCTGCTGCCAGTATCTTCCAATTTTCAATCCCAAAAACATAGAAAAAAAGCGTAGAGATCAATACTACCCCTACATGTCCCCAGCAATAGAAGGAGTGCAACATGCTCATTGCCTTTTCCTTATTATCTGAAGGACAGGCCTCCACTACAGGGCTCACCAGAACCTCCAGAATACCGCCGCCGATAGCATACACCATCACTGCGATCAGAATTCCCGCAAAAGGTGAGGGTAGCAGCTCCGGCAGAAAAGTCAGAAGAATCAGTCCTGCAGCCGCTAAAAGATGCGCGAGCACCATAGATGCACGATATCCGATCCGGTCAACAAAGTAGACCGAAAGCAGATCCACCAGGAGCTGTACACCGAAATTAAAGGTCACAAGCAGCGTGATCTGCGAAAGCGGAATCTCATAGGTTCTCTGAAAGGTTAAAAACAAAAGCGGGACAAAATTGTTTACGATTGCCTGTACGATGTAGCCAACGAAACAGGCTGTAATCGTCTTGTTATACTGGTTTTTCATTTAGGTACTCTCCACTATATGTAGTCATCACTGATAAATCATCATTTATAAATATAGTCTTTTTTCTCCTAATCAGCAACTGCTTTTCCCAAATCAATCATTTTGTTGCGAAACACTCTCCGGCATAACAGAAAACCCTTCCACCCATAATACTATGAGTGGAAGGGAATTTGCCGAGCCGGAATAACATTCCGAAAATAGACTTACCAATCCTATTGTCCAAATTTTTCTACGATTGTGCTGATTGCCTGCGCGTTTTCCTGATTTGCTTTTCCTACGTTCTCAAGCTCTCCTGCCGTCAGGTTGGTCTGCTCAATCTTATTGACAATTTCGTCGACACCGATTTCATTTTCCGAAGAAGCGGTGTGTATCACATCCATCTTCTCACGGATACTCGTCACAGAATTTACAACACCACTCGAAGTATCCTCTATCTCTCCGATCGCATCTCGGATTTCCACTACAGAAGTGCTGTACTCATTTGCAATATTGGCAAACTCTTTGAACTTATCGGATACATCTCCCTCCATGAATCCCATGATGTCATCGACGCATTCCTGTACATTCTGTATATTTACATTGATATCCTTACAGATATCCTGAATCTCCTTTGCCGTAGCGGAAGAGTTGGAAGCCAGGGCTCCGATTTCCTGTGCAACGACTGCAAATCCTCTTCCGTTTTCTCCTGCTCTCGCCGCCTCAATAGAAGCATTCAGGGAAAGCAGGTTGGTCTTGTTCGCAATGTTAAGAATCTGCTTTGCCATATCATTGATACGGGTAAGGGATTTCAGATTAAGCATGGCCTCTTCCACATTCTTCCGGTTCTTTTCGATTCTTTCTCCCGTTCCTGCCAAAGTGGTATCTGCCATTTCACGCATACTCTGTGCAGCCTCCAACAGATTTTCACTCTTCTGGTCACCTGCCTTAACCTTTTCCTCCACCTTCTCTACCAGTTCGGATATGGTCACGATCTCATTTACCACCTGTTCAATGGCACTGTTCGTAGTGGCGATGCTGGCAGCAAGCTCCTCCGTCGTCGCAGAGTTATCTCCCATTCCTTCAATCAGCATATGTGATGCATGGTTCATTTTATCCGTGGAAACATTCAAGGTCGCAGTACATTCACGCAAGGTGGAAACAATCTTCCGGAAGGTTTCATACAGGGAATCCAATGCTGTTGCAATCTGACCTGCTTCGCTTCGGGCACCGATATACTTTTTCAATTCTTCCGGTGTTTCAAGTTCCAGTTTCTGGAGCTTGATAACAGCCTTTTCCACAACCTTCAGAGGTTTTACACAAAGATTTACGGCAATCCAGCAAAGAATAGGAATAAGAGCATAAACACCAATACAAATCAAACCGAAAGCATTTCTGCTGGCATCCGCTTTCGCAAATATCTCATCCTTGCTGTCACTAACCACTACCGCCCAGTTTCGCTCCGGTATCGCCTTGTACATGGCCACACTCTTCACACCGTCTGCGTCCACATACTCAAGACTTCCGATACTGTCATCAGACTGAACACTGATGGCATCTATCACAGAGAGCAACATTTCATCCTCGATAGGCATCGCCATAAGTGACGCATCTTCATTAAAGATATGCATGCCTGTCTCTGTATTGATCATATAATTCTTTGCATTTTCCATTCCCTCAACATGTAGCCCTTCCAGTACTGACTGCAGGGTTTCCGCAAGCTGGGCGCCTCCCACGAAGCCAAGGATTGTTGCTCCGTCCTTATCAAAAACCGGGGCATAGAGAGATAATACCATCTGCTTGGAAGCAGGAGAAATCAACATCCCCGTATTGTACACAGCACCTGCTGCCGTTATAGAATTCTGCAGCTTTTCAAGGGGTTCTCCCTCACGCATCACCATTCCCACTGCACTTGTGTTGGAGTGAGTAATAACATGGGTGTTCCATTCCGAAATGTAAATTCCTTCCCAACCTTCAAGTCCGGCGAAATAGCTTTCCGTGTAAGCCTGCGCTTTCTTTTCCAGTTCCGCATTACCCGGATTCTTCAGGAATTCTGCCACAATCGGAGCTTTGCCGAAAGAGATAAGCAATTTTTCCGCCTGATCCACATACTGTTCCACGATCTCCGCCTTTGCTCCAAGCGAAGTTGACATGTTATCCATTGCCGAGTCCTGCATTGTTATACGCATATTCCGGTTGGACACCAGGAACAACAGTAACAGACAGGCCGCCATCATCAGAGAAATCGTCAATGTAATCACAGTACTCATCTTTTTGTTCTTCATAAACTTTTCCTCCTTATATCAGAGCGGTTTCCCGAAACTGCCCTTGTTTGTACTTTATGTATAAATATCAAAGCTGATGATATTCAGATTCACCCCGTTCGGTTGGTCCGTCCCTCCTGCCAGACATGAAAAACCTCATCGGCAGTTTTGGTAAATTCTGCTATAAATTCCCCTACTTTTCTATTAAAGTATAACACAAATGAACATAAAGTACAATTCAAAAATCAGCTTTCATGCCTATTCGAGTTTCGTTATATAACATCAGTTGGATTATCCAACGGTCAACTCGTAACATATCGTTTATCCAAAAGATATTCCACACTCCTTTGCCATGCTATGCTGCTTATAGGGATTCACCTTATAAACAACACCATCCCTCTTGAAACGAGATCCAGTTTCTTTAAACCAGAAGGTCTTTCCTGCACGTTGACACTGCTCTCTGATATCAAGAACCCACTCATAATCGCACACACGCGCCTCTCTGCCTGTTTCCCCTCCAACCGTAACATGATCTACTCCATGTAAATACTGACTAAGGTCAATTCTTTCCAGTAAAGGTCCACATGCGATAAAGCGTCGCTTTATCGGATAGGATAAAAATAAAGGTAATCTGTAATCAGCAATTTCTTGTGTTTCCACCGTGCATCCCAGGTTAACATTGTCAAATCCATCTCCCCAATCCTCAGGGAGTGATTCCATAAACCGGTCTATTCTTTTTGTAAGAATCAGGAAATCCAGATCCTGACGCTGCCTTATCATATCCCAGGCTTCTTTTCTCCATTCGTCAGCTTCCGGAATAAAAAAGTCAGTAGCAAAGCAAGTTGCAACCGTTTTTCCACCCTTAATACACAGTTCGCCCCTCGCATTTTTCCTTATTGGCCAGTCAAATTTATCAGTCTTTACAACTACATTCTGACCATATCGTTTTGAATATGGTCCATAATAATAACAATATTTACAGCCTTCACTATAAGGGCTGCATCCTGTCCAAGGTTCCCAGTTCATCAATTTTCACCTTTCATCATCAAGTGCTAATAAATGCCTATTTCATCTCCATTTTCTCGGAAAGTAAAACCACAGCCTCTAGGGTTATCCCCCCAAACACCACCTCCGGGTTATGCCCATGGTCTGTAATCAAGCGGAACATTACATCCAAATTCTCTTGCCGCCTCTGCAAACCGTTTCTTCGCTATTGTCTTGAACATAAGTTGCAGCATCAATCTTATAGGAAGAGAAAAATACTCCGGTCCCGCAAATTTCTTTACTGCTTCAGAAAAGAAACCATTCCCACTTGCAAATGTTTTTCCCATTTCTTTATATGGTCCGGTTAGTTTTTTTACCTCCTCTTCCTTTACTACTCTGATACCGAAATTGTCACCCTTTATTAAGGTTCCTCCATAGCTTACGCCAAGATATTCGGGGAGTTTCTTCAAAAATTCCTCTCCACATCTAAGCTGGCTAGCCTCTGCAAATCCACTCTGTAAGATGAAGGAAACGCGAGTATTCTTATCCTTTACCGGAAGCGTTTCCAGAAATTCAAGCAAAATGCCCGGTGCACTCTCAACGTACAAAGGAAGAGCAATGATTATTTCTGTGTTATTAATATATGCTTCTCTTGCTTCATCCCAGTTATTCTTGTTAGAAATCGCATATCTTTCAAAGCTAACTCCAGCCTCTGCTAAGCCTTCAGAGAATGCATCTATTATTTTCTCTGTATTACTGTATTTTTCCACTCTGGGACTGCCATTGATGATTATTACATGCATGAGATTGCCTCCTTGTACTCTTTCTCGCTAAATACTCCAAGTGATTTGCTTCCAAAGTTGATTGCAACTCTTTCACACCACCAGGATAAATAATCCTTATCTCCATCTCCCGAATATATTACGCCCCAGTTAGGATTCTTATCATATCTGGTAATATGGCGCATCTGATTTCCTACCATATGAAGATTCATTGTTACAATCGGCATAACTCTGTCTACTATGTTTTTTGCTTTGTATGAAACGAATCCAAATTTAGTATCTGAAATAAGCCATACCTGATCTGCCTTTGACATCTTTTTAAGAAGTGGCTCATATTCATCCTTTATCACACACTGTCCGGGAGTCTTAAGCCAACAGAAATTACACCCAACACAATGAGATATATTCATATTTGAAGCATCAATGTATTCATATGATTTTCCCCGACTACTGTTTACAAGTTCGGAAGCTATCTTCTTTCCTATACCTTCATTGGTTGTATCAATTAATAAAATCATCCTTATACCTCTCATATCATTCATGTTTGACATTTCCATCTCACTTAAAGTGAAACATATTTCTTAACATCAATTCCGTATTGCCCAAACACAAGCGATGCCTGATTATAAATCATTCCATATGCAGCCTGCTTATCCATTTTGAACGCATCCCACAAAAGCATTACTGCTAAACCATGTGTATACACCACTATATCAGCCGTAATCCTATTTATTGTTTCCATAGGCAGTTCTATCTCTTTTACTAACATTTCCTTTATGAAGTCATCTCCCAGAAGGTCCACAACACTACTGCTTTTCTCTACAATATCTCCCGGATCATCTACGCATAGAAAGCGAAAGACATTGGGATATTCACACGCATTTGAAATATAGATTTTTCCTGATTCAAAAAAAGCTTCCATTGCATTCATATTCGCAATTCTCTGTTCTATATCCCCAAAGACCTGCTCTGATGCATATTTATATAACTCCTTACGCATCCCCTGCATATTCCCAAACTGCCAGGAAATCGGTTGTGTGGAACACCCCACTTTTGCGGCAATGGTTTTAATATTCACCATTGGATACCCTTCTTCCTTCAATATCTCATATGCAGCCTGTAACATAATTTCTTTCGTAATCTGAGTTTTTCTTCCCACAAACCTCCTCCTTTATATAAAGTTATTTATATAAACTTATTTATACAACAACTCACAAAAATTGTCAACAAGAACGCCATTTGTCCGTTTCTTTGATACCGGTAGTTCATCAATCCGAAATAAACTTATCCAGATGCTTAACGTCACATCCTTTTTTCTCATAGTATTCAAGCATCTCATCAATCTTCTTCAGGTCGTAGCTTGTCACACAATCAGAAATCACATGTACCTTGAAACCTGCCTTTGCCATATTATAACTTGTTGACTTCACACAGGCAGTAGCATCAGCACCACATATAAAGAATTCGTCGATTTCACTGTCTGCAATAAACCTGGCGAAATCTTCACTGGTTAATGCATTGGCTTTCGTTTTCACAAAGATATGGTCTGATACCACCGAAAGCTCCGGTACAAGTTCGGCTCCTTTTGTATCCGGCTTGAAGGTTCTTGTTCCGTCAGTAATATTGTTGTGCTTAATATAAACAACGTACATTCCCTGACTTTGTGCCCAGGAGATTGCATTATTTATTTTGTCGATAATATCCCTGTAATGCTTTGTAATATCATTTTGAATATCAATAACTACTAATGCCTTGCTCATTGGGATTCTCCTTTACTCCTGATAATACTTGCCGGTATAAAAGTTCTCAGCACCAGTCTTTTTAGCAGTCATATGAAAACAAACACATCCATCCGGACATACGTAATCCTTTTCATTGTTTCCCGTCCCACCTACCAGTGCAAGATTTCCTCCACTTCTGACAGCCTGCATATCTCCGTAAAGAAGTTGCATCATTTTCTGACAGATTCCATAACCCTGTTCATTAACAGGGCAACCGTATGTACAGGTATATTTATCCCCAATTTCCTCCCCATTTCTGCATAAATGCTCTGTGTGGTTTCCCCGCAGATATCCTGTTACCTCAATCGTAAAGACATACTCTTCGTCATACCATTTCTTCATTTACTCACACCTCCTTAAATGATCCGATTTCAATAAGGTTTCCCTCTGGATCGGCAATATAGCAGGTTCTCTGACCCCAAGGCTCTGTAGTTGGTTCCATAATACTTTCGGCACCAGCTGCAATTACTTCTGCGTAAGTCTTATCAACCGCTGCATAGTTATCTACGCTGAGCGCAATCTCGTAATGTCCATTCACACCTTTACAATACGAGAATGTCCTATTTGTCATTTTTTCAAAATCACTTTTTCGATATAAAAGAAATAGCGTTCCATCCTTTTCAAGAAAGACATTCGAAGTATTCTCATCTTCCTTTATCTCAAACCCCAGAACATCACGATAGAATCTGACCATAACAGCCATGTCATCAACAAAAATTCCAAATCCATCTAATCTCATTTCACTTATTCCTTCCTATATTTTTCTGTAAGTTCTTTAGCGATACAAAATAGTTTCTGTCTTATGGCTTCAGGTTCAATAATGGTAACCTTATCCCTCATGGTAAGCATCCAGGACAGTACTCTCTCGTCATCAGCGTAATCGTGTTCAAATAGGAGTTTCCCATCCGGGAGTTCTGTGAAAGACTCTATTCCATATTCCTCAATCAGATGCCATTTCATGGATGAATCAAAAATAGCTTTTACTTTCCCCTTTGAAGGAAATACTCTCTCATTTGATAAATCCGGCATCGGCACATCGCTTCTCTTTTCAAAGTTTCTTACGTGTGCTATTTCTGCCATGCGATTCAGCTTGAACAACCTGAAACCATTTCTAAGCAGGCAGTATCCATACACATACCAACTTGACCATTTGAAAACCAGATAGTATGGCTCAATCTCTCTTTCAGAGTTTCCTTTTGGTGCATAATATTCAAATTTCAATGTTCTTCCCAGTTCAATTGCATCCTGTATCAGTTCGATTTTAGGTGATATAGAATCCTTATTCCAGGAAGATAAGTCAATAAGAATTGATTCTGAGCCACTGACAAACTCTGTGGAACCAGCCTTGATTTTCTCCATGAGCTGACCATAATAGTGACTGCCGCTCACACTATCCAGACTTCTTAACCCCGCCATGATCATTTGCATATCTTTAGATGAGAGAATCGTCCTATCCATTCTGTATCCATCCATTATGCTGATTCCACCACCGGTACCCTGTGATGTAACAATCGGAATTCCAGCTCTGCAAAGATCATCAATATCTCTATTAATTGTTCTTTTTGAGACCTCAAACACTTGTGCCAATTCCGGGGCAGTCACTTTTTCTTTCTGTAATAAAATAGAAAGAATCCCAATAAGTCTATCTATTTTCATATCGCTTTCACTTCCTGATTTATTCTAACATTCACAACATGACACCTGTATGTCATGTTTATTTAATTATATACAATATTTTTAAAAAATGTAGCGTAGAATGCATTTTTTATTTCCAGACAGACACCTTATTGGGGGTGCGGACGACCTTCCACACTTTTACCGGATTTACCTTCGTCGGAGTATTCTCCAGCAATAATCATGTCTTGATAATCGGCGTATTTATGCAATTTATCTTTTTGCGCATCTAAGCTATCTACCTGCATGAAGGTGGGTACACGGGTATAGATATAGCACCTCTGTTGTTTTTTCAAATAACCACTCCTAATTTTCGTTTTTTAACTATTTTCGTTGCGCCACAAAAATAATTTAAAGACTTTATTGTCCCTCTATTCTATTATTGATTTTTTCAGCTTCATTCAAAACCCGAAGCTGATATTCCGCAATTTCCTTCAATGACATAAATCTATCCATCTTCCCTTTCCCCTCACGAATCATTTGAGCGTTATGAGATTCAAGATTTGATAAAACAGTCAATTCATTTATAGTTGCATAATCTCTAACATTGCTTTTCCCAGCAAGCTCCGGGTTAGCATCTCTCCATGCTTTTGCCGTAAAACCAAACAATGCTACATTTAGCAAATCTGCCTCTTCCGCATAAGGAAGCCATTTTAAATCCTCTCGGTAATTACATACCGGAATCAAATAATTTTTTACAGCATCTGTCTGTATCAAATAATTATTTTTCGAAAGAAATCTCTTCGCATCCCATTCCAATTTCTGCAAATCATTTTCTTCCTCTTTTAATCTTTGAAACTCCTTAATAAGGTACAGTTTAAATACCGGACTAATTGCAGATGCAAATTCAAAAGCGATATCTTTATGTGCATATGTACCACCGTATCGCCCTCTTTTCACATAAATTCCTACTGCATTTGTATTTTCTACCCAATCCGTCACACTTAATGTAAATGTATGCAATCCGGCCTCTTGTTTAAAGTGGTCGAATTCGACCACTTTAAAATTAGGATTATATATTTGTTCCCATGTTCCTAAGAACTCCAATGTACTTCTACTTCTAATCCAGTTCTTAATAACATCCGCAGCACGCGAATTATCTGATTTGGCAGCTGCCATATCTGTAATACATATATAATCATCCATTTCCTCAGTGGATACAGTAACCGAAACATTCTGAACTGTAATAATTCTATTTTTTGCCATTTGTATACTCAGCCTCCTACAAATTGTGCCACAGCCTGTTGCACAATCACCAATACATTATCTATTAGTTACTTCCTCGCCTTTGCCATCCTTATTTCTTTTATCAGCCAACTTCTCTGTTTCAATCTTATATGCCATCAACCGCAAAAGGTACTGCGGAACTCTTCTATTTCCTAATTCCCAATCAGTTTCCGTCATATACGGAATTTCAAAGTACTCACAAAATTCTTTCCGGTTCATACCGGTACTTTCTCTTAATTTTCTCAATTCATCTTTTGCTTCCATAGTCCACCTCTTTATGCATTGCATAAATATATTTTATTACTTTTATGATATTTAGTCAATTATATATTTC
>JAHAYJ010000023.1 GCA_018384375.1 Lachnospiraceae bacterium | reverse complement strand
CATTATATGGAACATACGGCGGGATTTCCTGTCTACCATAATTCGAGCGCACGGTATTATCCTCTGGGAGAAGATAAGTTTGAGGACCTGCTCATAGAACTTAAGAAGGCAAAAAAGTTCATTTTTCTGGAATATTTCATTATTGAGCATGGACAGATGTGGGATACGGTGCTGGATATTCTGAAGGAAAAGGTGCAGGAGGGCGTAGAAGTCAGAGTGATGTATGACGGCATGTGCTCGCTGGTGCTGCTGCCTTATCGATATCCGAAGGAACTCAAAAAGTTGGGAATCAAGGCAAAAATGTTTTCACCGATTGTTCCTTTTCTTTCCACTACCCAGAATAACAGGGATCATCGAAAAATTCTGATTATTGATGGAAAAGTTGCATTTACTGGTGGCGTAAATCTTGCAGATGAATATATCAATAAGGTGGTCCGTTTTGGACACTGGAAGGATGTGGCCGTTAAAATTACGGGAGAGGCGGTCAGAAGCTTTACAGTGATGTTCCTGCAAATGTGGAATGTCTATGAGAAGGGAAATGAAAAGGAAAATTACAATGCTTATTTAGAAGATATTGCGTTTGAGGAACCTCTTTGTTCAGACGGCTTTGTCATTCCCTATGGAGATACTCCTACAAGGAAGACAGAGGTGGGAAAAACAGTTTATGAATCCATTGTGAATGGCGCAACACGCTATATACATATCATGACGCCCTACTTTATTGTGGACAGAGAATTCCTTGATACCATGAAATATGCAGCGCAGAGGGGCGTGGAGGTTTCCATGATCCTGCCGCATATACCGGATAAAAAAATTGCCTATTATATAGCACGTACCTTTTATCCGGAGCTTCTCAGGGCGGGAGTAAGGGTTTATGAGTATACGCCGGGCTTTGTCCATGCAAAGGTTTTTGTTTCAGATGATAGCTGTGCTACGGTGGGAACGGTCAATCTGGATTACCGCAGCTTTTATCATCATTTTGAGTGCGGTGTATATTTTTATGACAATCAGGTAGTGGGAAAGGTTGAAGAGGATTTTGAAAAGACACTGGAAAAATGCCAGCTGGTAACGGAGGAGTATTATAAACGGATTCCGTTGCACCAGAAGCTGATCGGAAGGGTGTCAAGGCTTGTGGCACCGTTAATGTAAAGGCCTTTTACGATTTTAAAATAAAAGATAAAGCCCCGTCCGTTTGGACGGGGCCATTATAATTTGTATTAACCCATCGTAACAACTACATCGTAGTTTTCTTTTCCTTCTACATAAGGGATAACACATCCGTCGATGGCAGTACCGTCAACGGTGATACTCTTGATCCCCTTTTCAACGTTGTCGGGATTAACCACCTTAATGTTGTAGGTTCCCTCTCTGAACTTTCTTGTAATCTCAAAATCACCAAAGCCCTTCGGAATACAAGGATCTACGCTTAATCCCTTATGGGTAGGATATACACCGAGAATGTACTGTGAGATATTGACAAAGGTCCATGCTGCGGTACCGGTCAGCCAGCTGTTCTTGGCTTCGCCGTGGAACTTGGCATCCTTTCCGGCAACCATCTGGGAGTATACATAGGGCTCTGTTCTGTGAATTTCACTGATATCCTCAATGTAGGCAGGACAGGTCTTTTTGTAAACCTCAAATGCGCGGTCACCGCGTCCGATCACGGTTTCAGCAATGGAGATCCAAGGGTTGTTGTGACAGAAGATACCTGCATTTTCCTTATATCCGGGCGGATAAGAGGAGATTTCGCCAAGCTCCAGATGATATCTGGTATAGGCAGGCTGCAGGATCATGACACCATACTCGGTATCCAGTCTTTCCTTAACGGAGTCAAGCGCTTTCTTCGCAAGACCTTCCTCTACACCGATTCCGGCAAGTACGCAAAAGCCCTGAGGTTCAATATAGATCTGACCCTCCTCACACTCCTTGGAGCCGACCTTCTGGCTGTATGCATCATAAGCACGGACAAACCATTCGCCGTCCCAACCATCCTTGAGAACAGCAGCATTCATGGTTTTCACCTCTTCACGTGCTCTGTCGGCTTCGGCCTGGTCACCGAGAAGCTCACAGAGCTGTGCGTATTCCTCACCGTACTTGACGAACATACCACCGATAAATACGGATTCGGCAACGGGACCTTCACTGGGACCAAAGGTCTGGAAGGATTCGCCGGGATGCTCTGAGAAGCAGTTTAAATTCAAACAGTCATTCCAGTCTGCACGTCCGATCAGAGGAAGCGCATGAGGACCTTTGTGATTTACAATATAATCAAAGGATCTCTTTAAGTGCTCCATCAGGGGCTGTGCAACGGATTCATCATTATCAAAAGGTACCATTTCCTTCAATATGGAAACATCTCCGGTTTCCCTTACATAAGCACTGGTACCGGCGATAAGCCATAACGGGTCATCGTTAAAGCCGCTTCCGATATCGGAATTTCCCTTTTTGGTAAGAGGCTGATACTGATGATAAGCGCTACCATCCTGGAACTGGGTGGAAGCAATATCAATGATTCTCTCTCTTGCACGGTCAGGAATCAGGTGGACAAAACCGAGAAGATCCTGACAGGAATCACGGAAGCCCATGCCGCGGCCGATACCGGATTCATAATAGGAAGCGGAACGTGACATGTTGAAGGTTACCATACACTGATACTGATTCCAGATATTTACCATACGGTCAACCTTTTCGTTGGAGGACTTGATGGTGTATTTGGAGAGAAGATTCTGCCAGTATTCATTCAGCTTTGCAAAGGCCTTCTCCACATCTGCATCCGTTTTATACTTGTCAAGCATTGCGTAAGCACGTTTCTTGTTAATAACACCTTTGGATTCCCATTTTTCATCTTCAGGATTTTCTATGTAGCCGAGAACGAATACATAGGATTTGGTTTCGCCGGGCTGCAAAGTAACATTGATCTGATGGGAAGCAATGGGCTGCCATCCGCTTGCCATAGAGTTTGTACATGCACCCTTTTCAACGGCTTCAGGTTCACCGGCACCTCTGTAGGAGCCTAAGAAGGACTCGCGGATGGTGTCAAAGCCGTCGATCTTTGCGTTCACGGAGTAAATGGCATAATGATTACGACGTTCTCTGTATTCGGTCTTGTGGAAGATCGTGGAATCCACAACTTCAACCTCACCGGTGCTGTAGTTTCTCTGGAAATTTCTGCTGTCATCGTCTGCATTCCACAGACACCATTCCACATAGGAGAAGATGGAAAGAGTCTTGGGTGCAGAAGAGTTGTTTGTGAGCTTTAACTGGCTTACCTCACAGGCATCATCCATGGGAACAAAGGTAAGCACAGAGGCCTGTACCTCATTTTTGGAGGAAGTAAAGCGGCTGTATCCGATACCATGACGACATTCATAAGAGTCAAGCTCTGTTTTGGTAGGCTGCCATCCGGGATTCCAGATGGTGTCTCCGTCCTTAATGTAAATGTATTTACCGTTGATGTCGGCAGGGACATCATTATAACGGTAACGGGTAAGTCTTAATAACTTTGCATCCTTATAAAAGGTATAACCACCGCAGGTATTGGAAATCAGACTGAAAAAGTCATTGCAGCCAAGATAATTGATCCAGGGAAGCGGTGTCTTAGGGGTGGTGATGACGTACTCACGGTTCGCATCATCAAAATAACCAAATTTCATAGCTCCTTCTCCTTATAAGATATTGTTTTCGATAAAGAAACTTTAACGTTTACCTTCATGGCAGATAAATGCTTTCCAAATTTTGCCATGATACAGAAAACGATTAAGTTCATTCTATAAACTGAATTATACCTAAAACATCCATGCATTGCAACAAGAAAATTGTGCACTTTTAATGTTATGAAAAGGGATAAAAAGGTAAATAAAAGGAAATTAAGCTAAAAAACAGCTAAAGATGAAATAAATTAGCTTAATTTACTTAAAAGAAACGGTTTGTTAAGTGACAAAATAATTTCAATTGTAAAAAACTGCAAAAAAATTGTACAAATATATATAGAAGATTAACGAAAATATAAAAAGTGCATAAAAAACAACAAAAAACTGTTGCAAAACTATATAAACTGCGGTACACTTAAAACACGAAAACGATTAAGCAATTTGTGCATCGTTTCGCAGACACTCATCTGTAGAAAGCTTGGGTGATACAATTTAATTTAATAAGTCCGGTTTTCTAGCATACAGAGGGGAGTTGCATGAAATGGTATCGATGAAGGATATTTCAGCGGTTTGCGGTGTTTCGATAGCAACCGTCAGTAAAGCGCTGAATGACCACAGGGACATTGGAGAAGAAACTAAGGAGCATATCAGACAGGTGGCAAAGGAACTGGGGTATTCCCCCAATTCGGCTGCAAAAACGCTTAAAACCAACCGCACCTACAGTCTGGGAGTTCTTTTTGTAGATGACGAGCAGAGCGGGTTGACACATGATTATTTTGCACATGTGCTTGACAGCTTTAAAAGAACGGCTGAGGAAAGAGGCTATGATATCACTTTTATCAACAGCTGCAAGACAAGGCCACAGAGAATGTCCTATCTGGAACACAGCCGGTACCGGAGATTTGACGGGGTTGTGATTGCCTGTGTGGATTTTGAAGATCCTGAAGTGGAAGAACTGGTAAGAAGCAATATCCCGGTAGTGACCATTGATCACCTCTTTAATAATAGAAGCACAATTGTCTCTGACAATGTAAAGGGAATCAGTGATCTGGTTCATTATATTTATGAAATGGGACATCGAAAGATAGCATACATACACGGTGCAGATTCAGCGGTTACCCAGAGCAGACTTTCCTCCTTTTACAGAACCTGCGAGGAACTTGGACTTGAAATACCGTCTGATTACGTGAGAGAGGCACCATACCGCAATACCAAAGATACTTACGCAGAAACGGTTAAGCTCCTTGACTTGAAGGATCCTCCTACCTGCATTATTTACCCGGATGATTTTTCCTGCTTTGGCGGAATCAATGCAATATATGCAAGAGGGCTGAAGATACCGGATGATGTTTCGGTTGCAGGGTATGACGGTATCAGGATCGCAAGACATTACAGACCGCAACTGACGACGATCGTGCAGGATACAAAGAGACTCGGAAGAGAGGCAGCAATTAAGCTGATCGATCTGATTGAAAATCCGAAGACGACGCTCACAGAGCAGATTGTTGTGACCGGAGAAGTTTTTCCGGGAGAGTCAGTGGCAAAAATAAACTGAACTGTTGCATGTGCGGGGATATACATGCTTTAGCGGTTATAAAATAATAAAAAGGAGAGATAGTAGTATGAAGAGCTTTTTGAAAAATACGTGGAAACACAGGGCTCACGTAATCATGGCTTTACCGGCATTCCTGATATTGTTTTTTATCATGTATGTTCCTATGGCCGGTCTTGTAATGGCGTTCAAGAATTTTGATTATTCGAAAGGAATTTGGGCAAGCCCCTGGTGCAGACTTGACAATTTCAAGTTCCTGCTGGCTTCCAAAAGCACATTTATTACGATGACGAGAAACACGCTGATGTATTATGTGATCTTTACAGCTCTTGGAACTTTCCTGAATGTGGTTCTGGCTATTGCAATTGACCAGTTCGTGTTTAAAAAAGCTGCTAAGACAATGCAGACTCTGATGATCATTCCGGTATTCATTTCCTATGCGGCTGTGCAGTTTATCGTATATGCTTTCATCAGTACAGATACCGGTATTTTAAATAAAACGCTGGGCATGAACATTCGATTTTATTCCACTGCCTCGTGGTGGCCGTTGATCTTGACGATCGTTAAGATGTGGAACAGTGTAGGATATGGTTCCGTATTGTATATGTCCGTTCTGGCAGGTATTGATACAGAACTGTATGAGGCAGCAGAGATTGACGGTGCAAACAAGTGGCAGAAGATCTGGCATATCACATTACCGGCACTGATCCCTATGGTTACGGTTATGTTGCTGTTATCTGTTGGTAATATTATGAGGTCCGATACCGGTTTGTTCTATCAGGTAACCAGAAATAGCGGTGTGCTTTATCCGACAACTCAGGTTATTGACTCCTACGTACTGAATGCAATTTTCAAGAATTCTAACTTTGGTTTCACAGCTGCGACCAGCTTCTTCCAGTCTGTAGTAGGCTTGCTGCTGATGCTGTTTGCAAATGGAATGGTCCGTAAGATTTCGCCTGAAAATGCGTTGTTCTAAGGGAAAGGAGAAGATGAGATGAGTAAAAAGAAAGGCAATGCTGCCGATTTGGCACCATCCAGAAAAGAGAAAAAAGGAATTGGACAATATATTCTTGGATTTTTCCTTTTACTATATACGCTGTTTTGCTTTTTGCCTGTGCTGTTAGTTTTCATTTCAGCCTTCACGGACGAAAAGGCTATTATGAATAACGGCTTCAGCTATTTCCCGGAGAAATGGTCTACAGCAGGCTTTGGGTCAGTACTGAAATATGGAAGTCAGTTGTTGACGTCCTATGGAATTACCATATTTATCACAGTGTTTGGTACCTTTTTAGGACTTCTGGTAATGAGTATGTATGCTTATTCCATGAGCAGAAAGGATTTCCGCTTAAGCAAATTCTTGTCCGTTTTTGTATTGATCCCTATGTTATTTAATGGTGGTCAGCTTTCAGGATATATTATTTTCACATCCTATTATCACTTGAAAGACAGCCTGTGGCTTTTGATCTTGCCATTATGTGTTACTACAATGAATGTTATCATCTTGAGAACCTACATAGCAAACAGTATTCCCAGTGAGCTGATGGAAGCTGCAAAGATTGACGGCGCAGGAGAATATCGTACCTTCTTCCAGATCACACTTCCGCTTTTGAAGCCTTCCATGGCAGCGGTAGGATTTATGATGGCTACAGCATACTGGAATGACTGGCAGAATGCATTACTTTATATCACAAGCGATAATAAGAAGCCTTTGCAGCTGCTGCTTGTAAATATCCAGAAGAGTATCGAGTTCCTGCTGAATAATACGAACGTACCGGCTGCGGCAAGAGCGGCAATGGGAGGAAATATTCCTCAGTATTCAGCAACTATGGCGACCGTGCTCGTCGTAATCGGACCTATTATGGTTGTATATCCGTTCTTCCAAAAATATTTTGTTAAGGGCTTGACAGTAGGTTCAGTAAAAGGTTAATATGTACTTTGTGTTTTTAACTATGGTATTCCGGGCAGTCCCAATTCCGGTACTGTCTTTGAGAATATAAATTTTTAAGGGAGGTTTTTATCAAATGAAGAGAAAACTTTTATCAGCATTGCTGGTAACTGCTATGACAGTTGGTTTACTGGCTGGTTGTGGCGGAAGCAGTAACGAAACTGCTACAACAGAGACAGAAACAAAGACTGAAGAAGCAGCAACAGAAACAACAGAGACAGCTGAAGCAGCTGACACTACAGAGGCAGCTTCAGGAGACAAGGTAGCAATCAATATCTACAGAGCAACCTACAATCTGGGCGCACCTGATGGTGAGCAGGTTAAGAAGGTTCAGGATGCAATCAATGAGTACATTGCAGACAAGATCAACGTAGAAGTTAATATCACAGATATTGCTTCCGGTGAATATGCAGATAAGGCTAACCTTGCACTTGCTAACAACGAAATCAACTTACTGTGGACAGCAAGCTGGATGGGAACCATCGGAACAAACGATTTGTACAAGGCAAACGCAGCTTATGATGTTTCTGATCTGCTGCCTGGCACAACACTTTATGATTCCATGCCGGAATCCATCTGGACAGCTTCTCGCTATGGCGGAAAAGATTACTTCATTCCTGTTTACAAGGAAGCATATGAAGGTTATGACCTGAAGTTCCCTGAAGCATACGCTACAGAGTTCGGTCTTGACACAGCTTCCATCAAGGAACTGAAGGATCTGGAGCCTTATCTTGAGTGGTGTAAGACAGAGAAGGGACTTAAGTATCCTTACCTTGCTGGTAAGACAGCTATGTTCTTCAGATATTACATTGACAAGTATGATTTCTTCACAGGAACAAACTCCTTATTCGCTGTTGACAGAGCAACTGATTCTGTTGTAAATCCTACACTTAGCGATGATTACAAGGAATTCTGTACATTAATGTGCGAATGGGCTGAGAAGGGATACATCTCTGAAGACGAAGTAACAAAGGTTACATCTGATAGTGAAGCTCAGACACAGAACTGGGGTGTTAACTGGTGGACATGTGTACCTGGTGATGAGTCCAACTCTGAAAACCGTGACCTTCAGGAAGAAGTATTCGTAGAAGGCTTTACCGGTAAGTATGCTCACTCTACAACAACACTTGGTTCCTGCTTCGCAATTACAGCAAACTGTACAGAAGAGCAGGCTAAGGCTTGTATCGATTTCTTAGGCTTACTGTACACAGATACAACTGTAGCTGACCTTTATACATATGGTATCGAAGGTGAAGATTACACAATCGATGCTGACGGAAGAGTTGTTCAGAGCAGCGATAAGTACAGCCACTCCGCATGGGAGTCAACATCTGTAGTTCCTCTTACCCTTTGCGCAGGCGAAGATGAGAACAAGGTTCAGGTTTACAATGACATGAACGGTTCTGCACAGGCATCTTGCGCAGCTGGTTTCAGATTTGACGCAACACCTGTAGAAGCTCAGTACACAGCTTGCAACAACGTATTCGATCAGTACGGATTCGTTCTTGAGCTTGGTGGATATCCTTCAGCAGACGTAGAATCTATCATTGCTGAATACAACGCAGCTCTTGATGAAGCTGGTTACCAGGATGTATTAGCTGAGTTCTCTGCTCAGTATGATGCTTGGAAGGCTTCTAAGTAATTTCGTAAAAGAAATAACTTAATAATAAGAACAAAGGCGCTCTGACGAAAGTCAGGGCGCTTTTAGTAAATAAGATGCTTCGCTTTGCTATGCTGTGCGAGGTGCGGTAGGAAGTGACGGTATGCAGGGGATTGTTTATGATGCAACAAAGATAAAGGTGTGTCAGGCCTTTTATGAAATCTGTGATTATGCTGAGCTTGACAGACAGTGGGCAGATGACTTATGGAAGGATGTGCTTACGCATCCACAAATTTATGAAGAAATGGTTTACTATATTGAACATCATACTTTTTTGGATAAAATAAAAGTATGTGGATACTCGTTGTGCGATCTGTATGTATGGCAGATGAGTCGATACAATCTGATTAAGGATGTGGGAAAAAACTCCAGAACCTGTAACAAAGAAAAGATGGCAATGCAGGCGTTCCGGACATTGACAGACCTTATGGAAAATCCAGAGGAATTTCGCAAAAGGCTGGAAGATGGGCAGGGTATGGATAAATTATAGATGGAGAGTAATAAATGACGAAAAAGGAATTCCTGAACGGGCTTTGGAGAGCGCTTGCCGGAAAAATGGAAAGCGAGGAAGTACAAAAGCATGTAGACTATTATCAAGAATATATTGAGATTCAGGTCAGAAAGGGAATGACTGAGGAGCAGGTGATTGAAGAGCTTGGTACACCATCACTGATTGCAAAAAGCATCTTGACAGCTACCGGAGACAGTAGAGCACATTTGGATGATATTACCTTTTACTCTGCGCTGACCAGACTGAAAAGCGTATTTGCCGGAACCGGCGGGAAGGTGAGCAGACAGCTGAAAACGTGGTTTGACCAATTAAAATAATGGAAAAAGCCCGCCTTTGGAGTGACGGACTTTTTCAGGGGAGTATAAATAATTAATATAAGGGTTATAAACAGAAAATTGAAGGGTTTTCCTGCTTACATGATTATTATAGCTCTGATTTTGAAAATAAGCAATTGAGAAATAGTACAAAAGTACTAGCCGGGAAATCACAATTCTTTTGTGCAATATGAATAAAAAATAGGTACTAAAGTACCAGAAGTAAAAAGCATAAAAGCTGACGTATGAGAGATACTACTCCTGTAACCTAAAAATTCAGGAGGTAACAGATATGTCTAAGAATGATTTTAATCAGAACAACCAGAACAATCAGAAGCAGGAGAACAAGGCAGGACAGAATTGCCAGAACAGCCAGAAGGACAATGCTTCTACAGGTTCTCCCAGCAATTCAAACAACAATAACAAAAAGAATAACGAATTCTAATGGCGTCAGGAGAAAGGGCATTTTGATGCCCTTTCTTGCTACATAGCAATTGAACGACCAAGGGTGATTGTGGTAAAATGTAATAGCGCAAAGGAAAACCAAGCGACGCCGCAGACGGCATTTGGTTTTATAGTAACCTTTATGGAAAAGAGGAAGCAATGGACAGATATGACTTGATAGCACCCTGTCATTTTGGATTAGAATCCGTGCTGAAACGTGAAATTACAGATTTGGGTTATGAGGTCACTCAGGTAGAAGACGGAAGAGTGACTTTTTTGGGTGATGCAGAGGCTGTTTGCCGTGCTAATATTTTTCTGCGTACAGCAGAGAGAATTCTGATCAAGGCAGGCAATTTCCACGCGGAAACCTTTGAGGAGCTGTTCCAGGGGACAAAAAGCATTCCGTGGGAGGCATTTATTCCTGAAGATGGAAAGTTCTGGATTACAAAGGCGGCCAGTGTGAAGAGTAAGCTTTTCAGCCCCTCAGACATTCAGTCAATCATGAAGAAGGCCATGGTAGAGCGGCTTAAGGAAGTCTATCATATAGAATGGTTTAAGGAAAGTGGACAAAGCTTCCCGGTAAGAGTGTTTCTGATGAAGGATGAAGTGACCGTGGCACTTGATACAACGGGGGAGTCCCTACATAAAAGAGGCTATCGGAAGCTGACTGCTAAAGCACCGATTGCCGAGAATCTTGCAGCAGCACTTCTGATGCTGACACCCTGGAAAAAAGACAGGATTCTTGTAGATCCTTTCTGTGGAAGCGGAACCTTCCCGATTGAAGCGGCAATGATGGCGGCAGGGATTGCACCCGGCATGAACAGGAGCTTTACTGCCGAAAGCTGGAGACACCTGATCCCGGCAAGGCAATGGTATGATGCGGTGGAGGAAGCTACGGAACTGATGAATCCGGATGTGGATACGGATATTCAGGGCTATGACATTGATGATACAATGGTAAGCATAGCACGTGAAAATGCAAGATTAGCAGGTGTGGACAAACTGATCCATTTCCAGAAAAGAGGAGTTGACCAACTTAGTCATAGCAAGAAATACGGATTTATCGTGACGAATCCACCTTATGGAGAGCGTCTGGAGGAAAAGCAGAATCTGCCGGCTCTTTACCGGGTGATCGGGGAGCGATTCAAAAGCCTGGATTCCTGGTCCCTGTATCTGATCACTGCATATGAGCAGGCAGAAAATGCACTGGGATTGAAAGCCGCTAAGAACAGAAAGATATATAACGGGATGATGAAAACATATTTCTATCAGTTCCCGGGACCGAAACCACCAAAAAGGCAGTAGGAGAGAAGAAAAGCATGCAACATGATCTTATGAAAAAAATGGCTGTATTTTGCAGCATTCTCTGCATAGCCGCAATGGGATGCATTCTCTATCTGTCTGCAAATAAGGTGATTACAATTTCGGATGTGGCACAGGATGAGGTGCTTAAGACAGAGAAAATAACAGAAAAGAAAGAAAATGAGGAGCATATTCTTACCTTTATTCTTGGAAAGTCAGACACCAGCTATCTGAGAATTCCCCTGCCGGAGGGCTGCAAAGCAGATGATATTGCCATAGAAAATCACTATATGGATCAGGAGCTTTGTATTGTCGTTAAGGGGGCAGAAGAAACTTTCTATGTGGACAATGCAATATCGGGAAATCGCCAAATGGTAAGAGAGGGAAAATGGGAAGCGCTGAAGGATGAAATCAAACTGATCTTTCGTTTGACAGGAATATTTGAATACCGTACGATTCTGGAAAATAATAATCTTTATGTAAGCTTTTTAAGCCCCAAGGAAGTGTATGACAAAATTGTTGTTATTGATCCTGCCTGTGGAGGGGGGAATGATGGATTAGTGGTTGAAGGAATCCGGGAAAAGGATATCACGCTGGAAATTGCCCAAAAATTAAAAGAAAAGCTTGATAAAACAGACATTAAGGTCTACTATACCAGAATGGATGATGTGAATCCGGGGGAAAAGGAACGCGTATTCCTTGCTAATGAGATCCGGGCAGATATGTATATCCGTATACAGGTGGATTCCTGCGAGGACGCCGGTGTATATGGAACGACAACCGTTTATAATGGAGATTATTTTATTCCCGGTTTTGGCAGTGTAGAACTTGCAGACACTTTGGAAAGGGAAGTGGTGACAAGTATTAAAGGAAAAGCGCTGGGGCTTAGTGAAGCACAAACAGAGGAATATGCGATCAGAAATATTACCATACCGGCGGCAGCCGTCAAAGTAGGATGCATTACTAACAGGCAGGAGGCTTCGCTTCTTGTAAGGGAAGAGTATCAGGAGAGGATTGCCGATGGAATTTACAATGCAATCCTAAAAATATATGAAGGAGCAGATAAGTGAAAAAGGTGATTTTTGCCACAGGAAATAGCGGGAAAATGAAAGAAATCCGTATGATTCTCAAGGATCTTACCATAGAAGGGGAAGAAGTTGCAATCTTGTCTATGAAAGAGGCGGGGATCCAAACGGAGATTGTGGAAGATGGCGGGACGTTTGCCGAAAACGCGCTCATTAAGGCAAAGGCAGTTGCTGCCTGTGCACAGGGAGCAATTGTCCTCGCGGACGATTCCGGACTGGAAATTGATTATCTGAATAAGGAGCCGGGAATCTTTTCCGCAAGATATATGGGTGAGAATACCTCTTATCATGAGAAGAATCGGAATCTGATCGAAAGACTTGCCGGAGTACCTGATGAGAGAAGAACAGCGCGATTTGTCTGTGCAATAGCCTGTGTGCTTCCGGATGGAGAGGTGCTGGGCTGTGAGGGGACGGTTGAAGGCAGGATCGGTTATGAGGAAAAGGGAGAAAATGGTTTCGGTTATGACCCCATTTTTATTGTGCCCGAGTATGGCAAGAGCACTGCCCAGCTGACAGAGGAAGAAAAAAATGAGATCAGCCATAGGGGCAAAGCACTCCGGCGAATGAAAGAACTGCTGAGCATACATTACAATTAATAAAGATAAGATAAAAGCGGAGAAGACCGAATGAAAGTACTGATCGTCAGTGACACTCATCGAAGGAATGAGAATTACATAAAAGTGCTTGAGAGGGTTTCACCAGTGGATATGGTTATTCATTGCGGAGATATCGAGGGCAGTGAATACCTGATCGCGGAAAGCGCAGGCTGCCCTGTACAAATGGTTGTGGGAAACAATGACTTTTTTTCAGACCTACCACGGGAGAAGGAATTCCATATAGGCAAATATAAAGTATGGCTGACACATGGACATAATTATTATGTGTCTATGAGCAATGAAAATCTGAAGCATGAGGCACGAATGCGAGGAGTGGATGTTGTTATGTACGGTCATACCCACAGACCTGTTGTGGATATAGAGGACGATATTATTGCAGTGAATCCCGGAAGCCTGACCTATCCGAGACAGGATAACAGAAAACCTTCCTATATAATTATGGATCTTGATAGAGAAGGAAAAGCACATTTCACAATTAATTATCTCTAAAATTTATTGCCTACAAAATTAATTTTTTTTGTTGACAGGACGAAAGTGATATTCTATAATATATCTTGCGTTGCGTAAGTGAACGATAGGGAAAGACCAGCGGGGTGTGGCTCAGCTTGGCTAGAGCACCTGGTTTGGGACCAGGGGGTCGCAGGTTCGAATCCTGTCACCCCGATTCGCAACGATGCTGAAAAGTGATTTGCGGGTGTAGTTCAATGGTAGAACACCAGCCTTCCAAGCTGGATACGTGGGTTCGATTCCCATCACCCGCTTTACGCATGAAAATGCGTGGTTTGTGTCCATAGCTCAGCTGGATAGAGCAACGGCCTTCTAAGCCGTGGGTCGGGGGTTCGAATCCCTTTGGGCACACGAAAGGATAGGCTTTGGCATATCTTTTATCTTATGGTGGGTATGGCGCAGTTGGCTAGCGCGCCAGATTGTGGCTCTGGAGGCCGAGGGTTCGAGTCCCTCTATCCACCCTTTACCCGGGATTGTCCCAGGGGGCAAGCTTGGTGTTATGATGGGCTATCGCCAAGCGGTAAGGCACAGGACTTTGACTCCTGCATTCGCTGGTTCGAATCCAGCTAGCCCAGTTACATATATATGGGCCACTAGCTCAGGTGGTAGAGCACTTGACTTTTAATCAAGTTGTCCCGGGTTCGAGTCCCGGGTGGCTCATTGGAAAGAAACATCAGTATTTACTGATTTTCTTTTTTTTTCTGCAAAATTTCTTCTTTGAGAACCGTTAATTCAGATTATGAGGAGAGGATTATGGAAAATACAAATGCTTTGAGAGAAGAAAATAAGATGGGTGTTATGCCTGTCAATAAGCTTCTGGTCAGTATGTCATTGCCGATGATGATTTCTATGCTGGTGCAGGCGCTATATAATATTGTAGACAGTATTTTTGTGGCAAGGATCAATGAAAATGCCCTGACAGCTGTCTCTATGGCTTTCCCACTACAGACACTGATGATCGCACTTGGTACGGGAATGGGAGTAGGTGTTAATGCGGTGCTTTCTAAGGCACTGGGAGAGAAAAATTATGGGAAAGCAGATAAAGCGGCAGAGAACGGTGTTTTTCTTTCAATACTCAATTTCCTGGTGTTTCTTCTGATCGGCCTTTTCCTGGCAGAACCCTTTTACTTAAGTCAGACAAAAGATGCAGAGATCGTTGCCCTGGGTAAGCAGTATCTGACGATCGTCTGTTGCTGTTCCTTTGGTATGTATGGGCAGTTTATTTTTGAAAGACTGCTTCAGTCAACGGGAAGAACCTTTTATACAATGGTTACCCAGGGAACCGGTGCTGTGATCAATATCATTTTGGATCCAATCTTTATTTTCGGCTATTTCGGAATGCCCAGAATGGGAGTAGCCGGTGCAGCGGTTGCAACTGTGATCGGTCAGATCATTGCTGCTATTATGGCATTTGTGATCAACCAAAAGAAAAATTCAGATATTCATCTTAATTTCAAGTGCTTTCGTCCGGATGGCAGGATGATTGGACAGATCTACGCAGTGGGCGTTCCTTCTATTATAATGCAATCCATTGGCTCTGTTATGACCTATGGAATGAACAAGATCCTGATTGAATTTACCTCTACGGCAGTTGCCGTGTTTGGGGTGTATTTTAAATTGCAAAGCTTCATTTTCATGCCTGTCTTCGGTTTGAATAACGGAATGGTTCCGATTATCGCATATAATTATGGGGCAGGGGAAAAGGGAAGATTGATCAAAACTCTGAAGCTCAGTATTGGCTATGCAGTTGGAATTATGGCGATTGGCTTTGTGATTTTCCAGGTAATTCCAAAGCAGCTGCTGGCTCTGTTTGATGCATCGGATACCATGCTTGCAATCGGTGTTCCGGCACTTCGGATCATCAGTGTCAGCTTTCTGTTGGCAGGCTTTTGCATTGTCACGGGATCTCTGTTTCAGGCGCTTGGGAACGGCGTCTACAGCATGCTGGTTTCCATCGCAAGACAGCTTGTGGTGCTTCTGCCGGCTGCTTATCTGCTGTCTCTTACAGGACAGGTGAATGCAGTCTGGTGGGCATTTCCGATTGCGGAACTGATGTCCGTGACGATGACGGTCATCTTTCTGGTGCGGATCAACAAAAAGATTATTTGTCACATCTAAGAAGAATAAGGGCTATGCTTGCCAGGGGACACTGTAATGTGATAAAATGCAGATTGATACAGTAGGAAGGAAGCCTGCGAAGGGAGAAAAGCACACGGCATGAAGATTGTTGTGATTGACGGGCAGGGCGGCAGTGTGGGACGCATGCTCATAGAGAAAATGTTAAGCAGGAAGCTTGACGCGGAAATTATTGCAATCGGAACAAACAGCATTGCTACTGCCAATATGCTGAAAGCGGGGATTAAGCTGGGAGCTACGGGAGAGAATGCTACAATTGTGAATGTTCGCGATGCAGACTATATTGTGGGAGCAATCGGGATTGTGGTTGCTGATTCTCTTCTGGGAGAGATCACGCCGAACATGGCTGTCGCAATTGGACAGAGTCCTGCAAAGAAGATTTTGATTCCCAGCCTGAAATGTAATAATTATGTGGTGGGAACAAGGGGAATTGCACTGGATCAGCTGATCAATCTTGCTGTGGAAGAGATAGCGGAGCAGAAATGAGTTACCTTTTATAATAATACCAGGAAGGTATGCGTATTCCGGAAGGAATGCAGAACAAATCAGTATGGTATTTTGTGAAAGGATGAAATCAAAATGAAAAAGACAACTAAGAATTTAACTTTATCGGGAGTATGTCTGGCACTTTGCCTCGTACTTCCTTTTTTGACGGGACAGATTCCGGAAATCGGAAGCGCACTGTGTCCGATGCATATTCCGGTGCTGCTGTGCGGCTTCCTCTGTGGCTGGCAGTACGGACTGGTGGTGGGTTTTGTGGCACCGCTTCTCAGGTTCTTCCTGTTTCAAATGCCACCGATTTTTCCTACGGGAACAGCAATGGCATTTGAACTGGCTGCCTACGGAGTCATGACAGGTATTTTATACAGAAAGCTCCCCAGGAAGAATATCAATATTTACATAGCACTGGTCGGCGCCATGCTTGTCGGAAGAATCGTGTGGGGTGTCGTACAGCTGCTCTTATCCGGAATTACGAAGAGTCCATTCACCTGGCAGATGTTTCTGGCAGGAGGCTTTGTGACGGCTATGCCGGGCATTCTCTGTCATATATTGCTGATCCCGCCGATTGTGATGGCGCTTAAGAAAGCAGGCTTGGTCAATGATGAAAGAGCTTGAAAAAGTGATTCGGCAGCATCTTCAGCAATATTGCTGTATGCAGCCCCAGGACGTATATAAGCTGATCTACCAAAATGAATTTGGTCCCGGACACTTTATTGAGGATGAGCACACCTCTCTGGAAAGGCTTATTAAGGAGTACCAGGGCATTCCGGTCAAAGGTAAAGGGAATCCCATAGAACCAATCGGCAACGGAATGTGCCGTTATTATCTGCGGGGAGCCGGTGAAGACGCAATAGAAATGCTGAACCGCATCTTTGTGCTGACTGCGAACAGGCATAAGGGAGAACCGGAAAGCTTCGAAGAGAAGCTGTCATCGGTAATTCCCTTTCTGAAAAAATTGAACTTTGAATTTTCGGAAAAGGAATATGCGGACTATATCAGAGGGCAGAAAGAACAAAATTATCCTGCGGTAAGCCATAGCGAAGCGTATCGGGAAGCCTTTCATCCTGCATACAGAGTGATTGAATACCGATTTGCGCCGTATCTTAAGCTTTTTACGGAGCTTGCAAAGAAGAAAAAAGAGAACTGCCGGCTTATTGTGGGGATCGACGGAAATGCAGCTGCAGGAAAGACAACCCTGGCACAGTGTCTGGCAGATTTGTTTGATTGTGAATGTATCCATATGGATGACTTTTTTCTGCCTCCGGCTTTGCGGACCAAGGAGCGCCTTGGTGAGATCGGAGGAAATATTCACTATGAGCGGTTCTTTGATGAGGTTGTCCGCGGTGTGCGAAGCAGGCAGGCATTCAGCTACCGGATCTTTTCCTGCAGTGAGCTAGGCTATGTGGGAAGGAAGAAGATCAGTAATCAAAGGATGCTTGTGGTAGAGGGCGCTTATGCCATGCGGGAGGGTTTCCGTGAGATCTATGATTACAGGATCTTTATGAAGTTGTCCCCCGAAGAACAGAAGAACAGAATTATGCGGCGTAACGGAAAGGAAATGTGGCAGATGTTCAGGGAGAAATGGATCCCTATGGAAAACCGCTATTTTCAACAGCTTCCCGTAGAGGAAATATGCGACACGATCCTTGAAGAAGAAAGCATTGACAGTGTTTGGGGAGAATGGTAAGATATCATACATGAGTAATCACGCTTGAATAACAGGCATGATGAGCGGGTATGGCGGAATTGGCAGACGCGCTAGATTTAGGTTCTAGTGGGAGACCGTGCAGGTTCAAGTCCTGTTACCCGCATGATGGCAAAAGGCTTTTATCTTTTCTTTCGGGATAAAGGTCTTTTATTTATAACAGAAAGAAGGCTTAACGTGACTGATAAGGAACAACGGATGGCAACGGAAGGCATTGGAAGGCTGATGCTGAGCATGGCGATTCCCTCTGTCGTTGCCCAGGTGATCAATATTTTATACAATATTGTTGACCGGATCTATATCGGACATATTGAAGGTGTGGGTATGGAGGCTCTCACCGGTGTGGGAGTGACCTTTCCGATCATCACATTGATTTCTGCATTTTCCGCGTTTGTGGGAGCGGGAGGTGCACCGCTTGCGTCAATCTGGCTTGGCAAGGGAGACCGGAAGCGGGCAGAGAAAATTCTCGGAAACGGCGTTTCCCTGCTGCTCCTGTTTACCATATTTCTGATGCTGTTTTTTTATCTGTTTCAGACACCGCTTTTATATCTGTTTGGAGCCAGTGATGCAACGATCGGATATGCCAGCGCCTATATCAATATTTATCTTCTGGGAACCATATTTGTTGAACTGGCGCTTGGTCTGAATACCTTTATTATTTCCCAGGGACAGTCGAAGGTGGCTATGGCAGCAGTTCTGATCGGGGCAGTAGCCAACATCACCCTGGATCCCGTATTTATTTTTGGGTTGAAAATGGGAGTAAGAGGAGCAGCCTATGCAACGGTGATCTCGCAGGCTTTAAGTGCCCTGTGGACAGTGGGTTTTCTGGTTGGACCGAAATCCTCCCTCACGATTAGACTTTGGGCATTGAAGCCGGAGCTGCGTACCATTGGAAGCGTGATGGCGCTTGGCGTATCGCCCTTTATCATGCGGGCAACGGAAAGCTTGATCAGTATTGTTTTAAATAATGGGCTGCAGCGATACGGAGGAGATATCTATGTAGGCTCACTTACCATCATGCAGAGTGTGATGCAGATGTATTCAGCTCCGCTTGGCGGTTTTACCCAGGGGGTTCAGCCGATCATCAGCTATAACTTCGGAGCCGGAAATTTTGACAGGGTCAAGAAACTTTACCGGTGGATGATCGGAATCAGCTTTGGTGCTGCGGCAGGGGCAACGCTTCTGACCATGATTTTCCCGGGCTTTTTCGCAGGGATGTTTACGAATGATGAAAATCTGGTGGCTCTGGTACAACAGGTGATGCCGCTGTTTGTGTGCGGCATGCTGGTGTTTGGGCTTCAGCAGGGGATTCAGCCTACCTTTCTGGCACTGGGACAGGCAAAGATATCCTTATTTATTGCGATTTTTCGAAAGGTCATCCTGTTGATTCCGCTTGCCCTGATCCTGCCACTCAAATTTGGAGTGATGGGTATTTACTATGCGGAGCCGATCTCGGATGTAACCTCGGCAACGGTGGCAACCATTCTGTTTCTTGCCAATATTAAGAAGATCGTCTCCAAGGAGACTTTGCAGAAAATTGTTTAGTAAGAGCATTTTTGGATAAATTATAAAATACGAATGAGAAAGGAAAGAAAAAATGGTACAGGCAGTTATATTATTTCTGGTAGGACTTGCATTAATTTGTCTTGGAGGAGACAGGCTGGTGGATGCAGCTGTAGCAATCGCGAGAAAGCTTGGAATTCCGCAGATCGTCGTTGGAGCAACGATTGTAAGTATCGGGACCACATTGCCGGAGGTATTGGTATCCACCACAGCCGCTTTTAACGGCTCTGCTGCGATATCTGCAGGAAATGCACTGGGCTCTATCATTTGTAACACAGCCTTGATTGCAGGACTTTCACAGACGATCAAGCCGTCCAAACAGGTGGAAGCGGCATCACTGACGTGGCGAAGCATCTTTTTCTTTGCGGTGCTGGTTTCAATGAATGTGATCGGATTGATTACGGGAGCATTCGGACGCCCGGTGGGTGTGGCACTGATACTTTTGTTCGTTCTGTATGCGGTTTTAAGCATTAAGCGTGCTTCCGTGGAGGGCGGAGACGAGGAGGAAAAGGAGGATGCTGCTGAGGTTTCTATTCCCAAAGAACTCCTGAAGCTTGTAGTTTGTGCGGTTATGCTTTTTGTGGGGGCAAATCTTCTGGTAGATAATGGGATTTTGATTGCTCAGGCAATCGGCGTGCCGGAAAGAGTGATTGCCGTTACTTTCATTGCACTGGGAACTTCACTGCCGGAGCTTATGACATCTGTCATGTCTCTGGTGAAGGGCTATGGAAATGTAGGGCTGGGAAATGTCATCGGAGCCAATATTCTGAACATCCTGCTGGTAATCGGGATTCCCTCCGCGATTGCGGGGATTCCGCTGGAGCGTTCAACAGTTACGGTAGATATGCCCCTTGCGGCACTTGTCATGCTGGTGCTTCTGGTTCCTATTTTGATTCGGAAGAAGTCTTCCAGAATACAGGGGATCGCACTGCTTTGTATTTATGCAGTTTATTGCGTGGCATCCTTTGTCTAAATATGGGAATGCGACTTGTTAGAAAAAATGGAATCTGCATTACTGCAGGTAGCGTTTTTGAGTGCAAGGAGGCTACAAGCTAACATTGCTTGATATGAGGTGTAAGAGTAAAAATATGCAGGAAAAGGGTATACGATGGAGAGCACTTAAGGCAGCCTTCCCCAATACCATTCCCATCTTTGCAGGCTTTTGCTTTCTGGGAATGGCATACGGAATCTATATGAATGTGTCAGGCTTCAGCTTCTGGTATCCCATGTTGATGAGTATGACGATTTTTGGCGGCTCTCTGGAATTTGTGGCAGTGAGCATGCTTCTTGGTGCTTTTGCACCGTTACAGACACTTCTGGTGACATTGATGGTACAGGCAAGGCATCTGTTTTACGGGATTGCGATGCTGGACCGGTTTAAGGGGCTCGGCTGGAAAAGGATCTATCTCATTTTTGGGATGTGTGATGAAACCTTTTCTATCAATTATTCAGCAAAAATCCCGGAAGGTGTGGACAGGGGATGGTTCATGTTCTTTGTGACGCTTCTAAACCAGATGTATTGGGTGCTTGGGGCAACGCTTGGCGGAATCCTGGGTTCTTACCTGAAATTTGATACGGAAGGACTGGACTTTGTGATGACGGCAATGTTTATTGTGATTTTTCTGGATCAATGGCTGAAGGAGAAGAAGCACTACACAGCATTGATCGGGCTATTGGTGTCAGTTGTCTGTCTCCTTGGATTCGGAGCAGATTCGTTTATGATTCCTACAATGATAGGTGTTTTATGCTTTCTGACGCTATTCCGGAAACCGATTGAAAAGGCAGGTGGATTTTCATGACAATATTGCAGCAGGTCATTACGATCACTATCTGTGTGCTTGGAACGATGGCAACAAGATTTCTTCCCTTTCTGATTTTTAGGGAGGGACAGCCTACACCCAAATATATTCAATATCTGGGGAAGGCTCTCCCTGCCGCTATCTTTGGGATGCTGGTTGTTTATTGCCTGAGAAATGTAACAATCTTTTCGGGAAGCCATGGGCTGCCGGAGCTTCTTGCCATTATCGTGACGATTGGGCTCCACCTCTGGAAGCGTCAGATGCTGCTGTCCATAGCGGGAGGAACTCTATGCTATATGCTGCTGGTGCAGTGCCTCTTTTAGGTTATGCGCAATTCCTGTATTTGCGCTATATGCGGGATATGGTATAATAAAAATATGTCAGGAAATCCTGCATTCAGTCGGTGTCGAGAATTGACTAAATGTGGAAAATATATTATTCTAAAGATACATCAATTACGGGAGGTTGTCTTATGGTATCTAGTATTGTGGGGAATTATTTACTGGAAAAGAACCTGATTACAGCAGAACAGTTGAAGGATCTGATGAAGGAACAGCAGAAGGTCAGAGTTAAGCTTGGCCTGATTGCGGTTGCAGAAGGCCTGATGACCCAGGAAGAAGCGGATAAGGTCAATCGGTTGCAGGCAGTGATGGATAAGCGCTTCGGCGATATTGCAGTGGAAAAAGGCTATCTGACAGAGGGGCAGGTAGAAGCACTTCTTAAGAAACAGGGAAATGCTTACCTTGCTTTTGCACAGGCACTGGAGAATCAACAGCTGATGTCTATCGAACAGCTGGAGCAGTATATGATTGATTTTCAGAGAGAGTATAATCTGACGGGTTCCGACATTGAGGATCTGAAGAGCGATGATGTAGACAGAATCCTGCCGCTGTATCTTCCCGGAGGGACTGAGAAATATATGAATGTGGTGGGAACAGCTCTTCGAACGATCATGCGATGTGTTGATACAGAGGTTTATCCCGAAAAGGCATTTCTTGCCACAAGCCTTGAGGCAGACAACGGAGCATCCCAGTTGATGGAGGGAGAACGTGATGTGATTTGTGCCATGGCAGGAAAGGGGCAGGCACTTCTTCCGACAGCTTCTATTTTCGGGAAAGAGGAATTTGCTGAAGTGAATATGGATGCATTGGATGCGATCGGAGAACTTCTGAACTGTATCAATGGATTATATGCAACATCTTTAAGTCAGGGGGGAGTCTCCATGGAGCTTTATCCGCCTGAGTTTTCAGATAAGATTAGCGGAATTTCCGGTAAGGAAATGATGGTTGTTCCTATGTACATTAAGGGACAAAAGGTTAATTTTGTGACAGCAATTGATAACAGGATTGAAATGAAGCAGGAGGTATAGAGATGGCAGGCATTCTGATTGTGGATGATTCAAGAACATCCCGTAAAATTCTGAGAGAAATACTGGAGGAAGCCGGACACACGATAGTTGGAGAAAGCTTAAACGGAGAAGAGGGATATCTGAAGTATAAGGAGCTTAAGCCGGATCTGGTTACTCTTGATATTACAATGCCTAAACTGGATGGCATCGAAGCACTTCAGCTTATCAAAAAATTTGATGAAAATGCAAAGGTAGTTATGATCACGGCGGCCGGTCAGAAGGAAAAGATGATCCAGGCAGTTAAGTACGGAGCGGCAGAGTTTATAGCAAAGCCCTATGAGCCGGGAGATGTAAAAGAAGTAATTGCCAAAGTCTTGAATGGTTAAAATTTGATCCGCAAAAGGAAAAATAAATATTTTTCCTTTTGCGGATTGATTTTTTTAGCCGTTATGTGTATGATAAAAAAGGAAATCGTTTTCCAAAACAAAAAGGAAAGATGGAAGAGTTATGGTATCAATCAAGGATGTAGCAAAGCATGCAGGGGTGGCAATTTCCACTGTGTCTAAGGTTCTGAATCATTATCCCAATGTCAGTGAAGAGACAAAAGAAAAGGTAAATAAGGCGGTTGAGGAACTGAATTTTGTCCCGAATTCCGTGGCAGCAGCGCTTTCTTCCAAGCAGGCGGGAAGGGTGGCACTGCTGATCAATCTGAACGAAAAGACGCAGGCGATTGACGAGATCGGGATGCAATACATATCCGGTGCGCTGAATAAAGCAATGGAATTAAATCTGGACGTGATCACCCTGTTTTTCTTTATGTTTAAAAATAAAACGGCAGAAGAGCTGATTCGCTATCTGAAATCCCAGAGCATCACGGGGATTATCATCTATGGCGTTTCCAAGACGGATAAAGTAATTCATAGGCTGATTGAAAGCCAGGAATTTAAGTGCGTGGTGATTGATGCGCCTCTGGTGAATGAGAATACCTCATCTGTTTCGATTGACCATCGGAAAGCGCAGTATGATGTTGCAAAAAAAACGATAGAGGAAAATAACTGTAAGAGTGTTCTGTATATTGCCGGAAAGAAAAACGGTTATGTGACGGCACAGAGACTGGAAGGAATGCGGGATCTGGCGAAGGAGCTGAACCTGACCATGCTGGAGAGAGATGGAGATTTTTCGGAGCTGCAGGCACGAAATATTACCACCCGATATGCAAGGAATAAGGAAGCTGTGGTATGTGCGTCAGATCTCATGGCAATCGGTGCTATGAAGGAATTGATCAGAATGGATATTTTCAGACCGGTCTGCGGATTTGACGGAATTATCCTGATGGGCTATGTGGGAAAACAGATGAATACTGTCTGCCAGGATTTTGCAGGAATTTCCGGGAGGGCAGTGGAGGAATTGCAGCTTTTAATGAACGGGCAGGAGGGCAGAAGAGTCACGACAGAATACTCACTTGTCAGGATGAAATATGAGGATATTATCCGGTAAAAGAGAATTTCATGAAAAAATACTTGCGGAAAACGTTTTCTTATGATACACTCAGAATGTCATAAGAGATTTGCAAGCATAATGATGAATAAGAAACGGTATCAGCCCGGAAGAAAAGAGGCTGAATAAAATATTCAAACGGAGGTATGGAAGGAGATTATGGCAGCACAATCAAATTTAAAAAAGGATGTATTGGTACTTAACATGGAACAACAGCTGGAGGAAGTGGCCGGCGAAATGTTCGGCAAAAAATTGGCAGAACTGACAGATCAGGAGACCTATTATACAATCTTAACATTTACCAAGAGACTGATGGCAGTTTCCGACAGGAACGAGGGGGAAAAGAAGATTTATTATATATCGGCAGAATTTCTGATCGGAAAGCTTCTGTCAAACAACCTGATCAACCTGGGCGTTTATGATAAGATTGACGCAATCTTAAAGAAGAATGGCAAGAATCTTTCTGTTATTGAAGAGATCGAACCGGAACCCTCTCTTGGAAACGGCGGTCTGGGAAGACTTGCCGCCTGTTTCCTGGATTCCATTGCAACACTTGGACTTCCCGGTGAAGGAATCGGACTCAATTATCACTATGGTCTTTTTAAGCAGGTGTTTAAGGACAGACTTCAGACTGCTGAAAAGAATGACTGGATTGAGGAAAATTCCTGGCTGACCAAGACGGATGTGACCTTTGAGGTATTCTTTGGCAGAAAAAAAGTGGTTTCCCGCTTATATGACATTGATGTCGCCGGCTATGAGAGCGGTGTCAACAAGCTGAGATTGTTTGATATCGAATCTGTTGACGAGAGCCTGGTCAAGAAGGGAATCGATTTTGACAAGGAGAAGATTGAAAAGAATCTGACATTATTCTTATATCCGGATGATTCCGATGAGGCCGGCAATCTGCTCCGTATTTATCAGCAGTACTTTATGGTATCCAATGCGGCACAGCTGATTTTGCGGGAGATGAAGGAAAAGAAATATGACCTACGCAAGATGTATGAACATGCAGTGATCCAGATCAACGACACCCATCCCACCATGGTGATTCCGGAGCTGATCCGTATTCTGGTAGAGGAGAAAGCCTTTACAATTGACGAGGCAATTGAGGTGGTTAGCAGGACCTGTGCTTATACGAACCATACAATTCTTGCAGAAGCGCTTGAAAAATGGCCGCTTAAGTATCTGGAAAAGGTTGTTCCCCAGCTGGTTCCCTATATCAAAGAGCTTGATAAGAGAGTGGCTGCCAAGTATAAGGATCCTAAGGTACAGATCATTGATGAGGATGGCAGAGTGCATATGGCTCACATTGACATCCACTATGGCTTTTCAGTAAATGGTGTTGCAGCAATTCATACGGATATTCTGAAGGAAACCGAGCTGAATGCATTTTATAAGATTTATCCGGAGAAGTTCAATAATAAGACCAATGGTATTACCTTCAGAAGATGGCTTCTTAGCTGTAACCGTGAGCTGACAGGTTTCATTTCCAAGACTATCGGAGACGGCTTTAAGAAGGATGCTGACAAGCTGGAAAAGCTGCTTGACTATAAGAATGATCAGGCTGTGCTCGATGGCCTTGAAGCAATTAAGAAAAACCGTAAGCTGGAGCTGGCAGCTTATGTGAAGGAAAAAGAGGGCGTCACCTTAAATCCCGATTCCATTTTTGACATCCAGGTCAAGAGACTGCATGAGTATAAGCGTCAGCAGATGAATGCACTCTACATTATTCATAAATATCTGGAGATTAAAGGAGGTAAGAAGCCTTCAAGACCGATTACTTTTATCTTTGGTGCAAAGGCAGCTCCTGCTTATGTGATTGCGCAGGATATTATTCATCTGCTTCTTGTATTGCAGGAAATTGTAAACAATGATCCGGATGTAAGCCCTTATATGACGGTGCTGATGGTAGAAAACTACAATGTAAGCTATGCGGAAAAGCTGATTCCCGCCTGCGATATCTCCGAGCAGATTTCACTGGCATCTAAAGAGGCATCCGGTACCGGCAACATGAAGTTCATGTTAAACGGTGCAGTGACACTGGGAACCTCGGACGGAGCAAATGTAGAGATCCATGATCTGGTTGGTGATGATAACATTTATATCTTCGGTAAGGATTCCGATACCGTCATCAAGCATTACGAAGAGGCAGACTATGTATCCAAGGATTATTATAAGAAGAGCCCTGTGATCAAGGAGGCAGTAGACTTTATCGTCAGCAAGCAGGCACTGAAGGTAGGACACAAGGAAAACCTGGAGCGCTTATATAAGGAACTTCTGAACAAGGACTGGTTTATGACGCTGCTTGACCTTGAGGACTACATCACCACCAAGGATAAGGCACTTGCGGATTATGAGGATCGTCAGAAGTGGAAAAAGATGATGCTGGTCAACATTGCAAAGGCAGGTTTCTTCTCATCTGACAGAACAATCGCTGAATACAACAGAGATATCTGGAAATTGAAATAAAGGATTTTATCATTAAGAAACAGGAGATGCTCCCCGTTCATCTGGTAAAGATGGACGGGAGCATTTTTGATTCTGATTATAGAATAAAGAATTGAGATAAGTTAGGGAGATGATTGTGTGGGTAATAAGCTTCATGCAGTATTTTTGGCCTTTTTGGCGGCAGTCTTCTATGCAATAAATACGCCGCTGTCTAAAATATTATTAGATGAAGTGCCGGCAACCTATATGGCAGGATTCCTTTATTTAGGAGCCGGAATCGGGATGAGTGTGCTGTTTGGAGCAACCGGATCGTATCAAGCCGATAACAAGCTTGTCAAAAGTGATCTTCCATATGTACTGGGGATGGTGTTGTTGGATATAGCAGCCCCCATATTACTGATGCTGGGCCTGAAAATGTCCTCCGCATCAGAGGTGGCACTGTTAAATAACTTTGAGATTGTTGCAACAGCATTGATAGCCTTGCTTTTGTTTCAGGAAAAGATTTCAAAGAGATTGTGGTGCGGAATCGGTTTCATTGTTTTGGCAAGTGTATTGCTGTCAGTAGATATGGGAGAAGGGATAACATTTCAAACCGGTTCCTTGTTTGTACTTGCCGCAACCTGCTGCTGGGGACTTGAAAATAATTGTACAAGAAGGATTTCAGAAAGAAATACCTATCAGATTGTGATGATTAAGGGACTGTGTTCCGGTATGGGGTCCATATTGATCGCGATAGCAGTGGGAGAGATGTTTCCGGGATTTGGAAGGATGATTGCGGCAATGGTTCTTGGATTTGTAGCATACGGAATGAGCATATTCTTTTACATCAGAGCCCAAAAGGAGCTAGGAGCGGCAAAGACCAGTGCATATTACGCGGTAGCTCCTTTTGTTGGCGCATTGATGTCTTTTATAATATTGAGAGAACCATTTTCCTCAAATTATTTCGTTGCAGGAATGGTTATGATAATCGGCTCTGTGATTGTGGGATATGATACACTGGCCGGCAGGTAGGCTCCTGGAATAAAAAAGTGGGGTAAATAAGCGAAGCAATTCTATATGAGATTGATAATATGCTTAAATTTTCCACTGTTTGGATTCTGCTTTGGGGGCTCCTTGGACAATTCAATCTTTATTTGTATGATCCCCTGACTTGCCAAAAATTCCTTCAGTTTCGTCTTGGCCATTTCGAAAGCAACATTTTCCTGGACGCCCTCTTTTACCTCAAGGCGAAGTTCGATTCTGTTTTCGGGATGCACCAATACCTGAAAGCGTCGTAATTCATGAATTTCTTTTAGTACGGCATAAATTGTCAGAGGGGCTACTTTTATCTGTTTTCCTTCTTCCGTAAAGGTAGTCACATCGTCGGTTCTTCCTTCCAGTTCCAGCCATGGTGCCGGATTACCGCATGCACATTTTTCGTGATGTATAATAACGCGATCGGTCACTTCATATCGGATGAAGGGCTGGGCAAAATTGTACAGATTCGTCAACAGTATTTTGTCGGACTGTACGCCGTCCGGCACAGGTCTGCCCTCAGAATCTACCGGTTCTACGATCAGCCAATCCTCATTTACATGAAAATGCTGCTGCCTGCATTCACATGCCACCGTGCCGCCTTCCGTACAGGAGTAGGACGTTTGAACATAGCAATGAAAGGTTTCTGCCAGGTTCTGTCTTAATGAATCTGATAAGTATTCGCCACCTGTCATAATGATAACCGGCGAAATGTTAAGTCTTCCCGCTTTTGCCTCATCGATCAGCAATTCCAGGTTGGACGGATACCCACCCAGCATGGCCGGTTGAAAAGCATTCAGCTGACGAACAATTTTTTCTACCGGATAAAGTGCACTTGAAATTGCCAGCTGTTTCTTCTTCCAGGGCATCTTGATCAATCGGGAGCGAATGCTGCTGTTTCCTAAATAAAAGCCTTCATCTGCAAATACCGCAATACTTTTTCCGCCTCGCTTCATAAACGACATCAGATCTTCTTTTCTGGCATAGCTCCGACATGCACATATACCTCCCATTACATTGTTGGCAGTATCATCATAAATGGAGACCAGTGGATTACCTGTAGAACCGGAGGTTGTAAATATCATGTATTTGTTCTTGATTTTTCTTCCGATATTATTCGGATCTTCCATAAATTTTTCGACCTCTGACAACGTAAGATTACGATCAGTAATCCAATCGTTCCAATGCTCCATCAACTGACGTTTGTTCACAGTCGGCAAATCTGTCAGTGAATAGTTCTCAGGCAAATTTTTGTATAATTCTGCATAATAGGGACTGTTTTTTCTGGCCCATTCCACCATTTCATGCAGTCGTTTCTGGGTAGTTGCTTTCTTTGTCGGCAGGTCCATTTTTTCATAATCTTTGCAAAGCTTCATAGCCTTGAAAATACCGGTTTTCTTCATAGATATCCCCTCTCTTTGATTGACTTTTGGCAGATGTAGCGAAATGATTCTTTTTTCATTTTTGACAAATACCGAATAGCATCATATCTAAGTACTGTTTCATTTCTGACTTTATCGCATCCCTGTTTTGGAAAAATGCATCCGGTGTCGTCTGATATTGAATCAAATACTTATTTAGGACTGCATTGATATAAAGAGATATCCCTTCCACTGTCATTTGCAAATTTTCGTCATGCTTAAAATGCAATGTCTGCAATGCCCTCCGAATGGTTTCTGCTGACTTCATTTTTATCTGAATCGCATATTTTTGCATCATTTCAGCTTTTTGCTGCACAATTTCGGTTGCCGCATCTCTGGAAGCCATGTTAACCATGTGCATTTCATCATAGTAATGAATACACAAAGCAAATTTTTGATCCATGGAAGAGAACAAAATATCATAAAAATCGTTTACTTCCTCTTTTGACTGCGCCTGCGCAGTCAGTTTTTCCATTGCGCTCTCCAAACAGTAAAAGTAAAACGCCTTCTTGGAACCAAAATAATGGAACAAAAGACCTTTTGAAATTCCACATGCTTTTGTAATGGAATCCGTGCTTGCTTCTTTATAGGGCTTTTGCGAAAATTCTTTCATTCCTGCGGAAAGGATCAGTTCTTTTTTGTCAGCTGACAATTTTTCAAATGCTTCAAATGCCATGTGCCCTCCTTTGACTGGCCAGTCAATACTTTATATTGCATATACTAACATAGATTGACTGAAGAGTCAATATGATAAAAAGATGATATGATCTTTACGATAGAGCTTTATGATAAATACTGGTCAAAGATATTTTTATGTTTCTTGTTCGAAGGGTAAGAAGAGGAGGCTTGAAAAAGAAGCTGAAAACTCGCAATTGAGCAAGCGGGGCATAGAAATGGATATTTGCTAAATTCCAGTTTGGAGAAATAATCGATTTGGGTTACCTTAGTAGCTGAATAAAGAAATTGCTATTTAGTGTAAATGTTTTTCTTTTGAGAAGATAACTAGATTAGAGAATCCAATCCTCTTTATAGTAGTGTTCTTTCAAAAGAGCATGAACAGATTCCGGTTTCTTTTGGCGAATAGCCTCCAGAATTTGCTCGTGCTGATGAAAGAACACCTTCATGGAATGCTTATCGTTTTCTGCGTATTCCGCATTCATGAGCGTCAGCAGATTGAAATTTTGATCATAGTTCTTGATCAGGCAGGGATTCTCTGTAGCATCAATGATACAGCGGTCAAAATTGTTAGAGCATAAAGCGTAGTGATAGATATCTCCCTTCTTGACGTAAATAGCCTGTTTATCCAGTTCTTTTTGCATTTCTTCACAGATGATGTCTATTTTGTCAGCTTCCACGCAATAATCATAGGCACTGAGCATCAGAAACAAAACATATTGTGCGAGATAATAATGTGCCTCCTTAGATGGTGAAGCCACGAAAACACCCATATTTGTACGGTATTCGACCAGTCCTTCTCCTTCCAGAATACTGATGGCTTCCCGTAGGGGCGTATTGCTTACGCCCAGATCCCGGCGCAGCTCGTCCAAGTTGAGGCGGCTTCCCATGGGATAAGTATGATTTAAAATGGAGGTCCGAAGAACAGAGAGGATCTGCTCCCGCATACTTTGTTTCTGAATGAGAGTAGTCTGCGTGTTTTTGAGAGATTTCATAGGATTCCTTTTCGAAAATTTTTTATTGACAATTATGATAGCACATTCTATAGTAAATGTAAAATAAATCGTGCACGATGCATGATAATGAGACCGGAAATTGAGAAAAGTGCGAAAGGCAGAAAAGAGGAGACTATGATTACACAACGTATTGAAAAGATCAGATTGAATTATGTAAATAGTAAACCCTGTATCTCTACAGAGAGGGCGCAGCTTTTTACAGAATCTCATAAGAAGACGGAAGGAAAGCCTGTATGTATACGCAGAGCACAGGCTTTTTATGACACCTGTGCAAATCTGGGAGTACATATTTTTGAAGGGGAATTGATTGTCGGCGCCATTGGGGAATTCCGCAAATGTGGTATTCTTACCCCGGAGTTTTCCTGGAAATGGGTGGATAGGGAAATGGATACTTTTTCTGACAGGGCACAGGATCCTTATGTGATGACAAAGGAACAGTGTGAGTATGTTAGAAAGGAGATTTTTCCATATTGGAAGGGAAAGTCTTTGGAAGAGGCATTCTTAGCAAGACTGCCGGAGGATACTGCAAAGATTGGTGTAGATACCGGTATTCTTGACAACGACTCCAAGTGGCGTCAGGCAGTAGGAGAGGTGACACCGGATTATCAGGATCAACTGTTTCCTAAGGGGTTTGGCGGTATTATCAGGGAGGCGGAGGAGAAGAAGGCTGCACTTTCTTATGCAGATGCTGACAGTCAGGAAAAGATGGAATTTTATGATTCCGTGATTCTCACTTCCAAAGGGATTATCCTTTATGCCAATCGTTATGCAGATGAAGCAGAACGTCTGGCGAAGATCGAAAAGGATGAAAAGAGAAGACAGGAGCTGCTTGTTATTGCTTCAAATTGCCGGAAAGTGCCTGAGCATTCTCCGGAAACCTTCTATGAGGCATTACAGTTTATGTGGTTTACGCAGATCGGGGGCATCCTGTCAGAGAACCCGTTATCCTTAAATCCGGGACGGTTTGACCAGTATACAGATCCTTATTATGAGGAGGATCTGGCAAAGAAAAGAATAACACCGGAGTTTGCACAGGAGCTTGTGGACGCTCTGTGGTTAAAGTATTCCGAATGGGTATGGACGATTTCTGCCAATACAGCAGATTACTTTGCAGGCTATAATCAGTTTCAGAACCTCACAGTAGGGGGGAAAAAGCGGGATGGATCAGACGGTACCAATGCTATGACTTATATGGCATTGAAGGCAACGGAGGAGACTAAGACGCATCAACCGGGACTCAGCGTTCGCGTGCATCAGGATTGCCCGGAAGAATTTATGGCGGCTGTTACACATCTTGTCAGCACCGGAACAGGTTTTCCGGCAATTCACAATGATAGCGCCGGCTATCAGATGCTGATCAATGCCGGCTATGAGCCGGATGATGCCAGGGACTGGAACAATTGTGGATGCGTTGTACCACATTTTCGTAAAACCGGTGAATGGACGGCAGCTGTAAACATGAATTTCGGCTCAGCAATTGAATATGCATTAAATGAAGGAAAAAGCTTAATGACCGGTAAACAGATGGGACTTACGGAGAAACCTGCTGCAGAGTTTACCAGCTATGGCGAGGTAGAGGAAGCCTTCTTCAGACAATTTAAAAATCTATGCTACCATAGTATTGTTCTTACCACCACAGCCCAGAGAATTCACAAGGAGATGGTTCCCAGACCCTTCTTAAGCTCTTGCATAGAGGCTTGCATGGAAAAGGGAGTTGATTTAAGTAAGGGCGGAGCAAAATACAATGTGGGGCCTGTCATCACCGGAATTGGTCTGGCTGTTACGGCGAACTCACTGGCAGCAGTGAAGAAATTGGTGTTCGAGGAACAGGTATGTACAATGGGGGAACTGGTACAAGCCCTAAGGGCAGACTGGGAAGGCTATGAGTGGCTGCGAAAGAAGGCACAGGCGGTTCCGAAGTATGGAAATGATGATCCGTATGTGGATCAGATTGCAGTAAAGATAGCAAATTTCTTTTACCATGAAATTCATGGGTACAAGGACATTTTTGGAGCGCCCTTTACAACAGCATTTATGGGTATCAGCAATTATATCCCCATGGGGCGTGTGTTGGGAGCAACGCCCTGCGGGCGCAAATGCGGTGAGCCCTCCAGCGAAGGAGTATCACCCTATGTGGGAAGCGATACCTCCACTCCGCTGGCTGCCATGCGTTCTGCAGCCAAGCTGAATCAGGAGGTACACTCCGGCGGTACGCTGTTAAACCTTCGGTTGAATCAGGAGCTTGTCAGCACGAAACGCGGACAGGCAAATCTTGGGGCAACGATTCAGAATTTCTTTTCCCTGGGAGCATTTCATGTGCAGTTTAATACATTATCAAGTAAGGTTCTGCGGGCGGCGCAGGAGAAACCGGAGGATTACAGAGATTTGTTGGTGCGCGTGGCAGGGTACAGCACACAATTTGTAAATCTGTCCAAATCCCTGCAGGATGCTATCATAGCCAGAACAGAGCATGCTGAGTTTTAAATAATCAGGAGAGAGTAATGCCAAAGAAGATACAAAGCAGTGCGCTTTTGAGAGAAGAGACAGGATATGTGATGCAATTACAAAATTTTTCTGTTAATGATGGAGAGGGGATCCGCACAACCATATTTTTGTGCGGCTGTCCTTTGCATTGTATATGGTGTTGCAATCCGGAAAACATGGCTTATCGGGATAAGGCCCATAAAATGACTTTACAGGAAGTGGAAGCAGTGGTTTCAAGACAAGCTCTTTTTTTCAGGCGTTGTGATGGTGGAATTACGTTTTCCGGTGGAGAAGCCACAATACAACAGGGCTTTTTACGGTCTATGACAGAGCGATTTTATGATAAAGGGTATAAGCTATCCATAGAGACCTGTGGCTATTTCAATTTTGAACAGGTTAGAGACATTTTGGAAAAAATGGATCTGATATTTTTTGATCTAAAGCTTATGGATGACAGGCTGCATCAAAGCTTTACAGGGGTATCTAATCAAATCATCAAAGAAAATCTGAAGAAAGTCGGGCAACTGGGGATCCCACTGGTGGTTCGGATTCCTGTCATAGTAGGTGTAAATGCGTTTGAGAACAATATTCATGCGACCTGTAGCTTTTTGCAAAAATATGTCCCGGAGGCAAAACTGGAATTTCTGCCCTATCATAAGCTTGGAATGGATAAGTATGAGAAGCTGGGGATGCCGACACCCGATGAACAGTATGAGAGTATCCGAAAAGAGGATATAGCTGTATCAGGGTTTTCCTTCGCAGCTCGTATGACTACCCCGTCGGAAGAATTGCTCTCCGCCTTCTCCGATATAGCAAGAGCGTATCATATTGACACGATCTCATTTAGGTGAATGTGCCAGTTTAAAACAGCTTCGTTGTCCATTTGGTGCAGTCCCACACATCAGTAGCCAGACCCTCATAGAAATCCGGCTCATGGCATACCATCAGAATACTGCCTTTATATTCCTGCAAGGCACGCTTCAATTCTGCCTTGGCATCCACATCCAGATGATTGGTGGGCTCATCCAGAAGGAGGATGTTGGTATCACGATTAATTAGTTTACATAATCTGACTTTCGCCTGCTCGCCGCCGGAGAGTACCTTGACCAGACTTTCAATGTGCTTGGTGGTCAGTCCGCATTTGGCAAGGGCGGAGCGCACTTCGTACTGAGTGAAGCCCGGAAATTCCTTCCAGATTTCCTCAATACAGGTAGTGGAAATGCTTTGATCCATTTCCTGCTCAAAATAGCCGATACTCAGATAGTCACCCTGTTCTACACTGCCGCTGATCGGTGGAATCAGCCCTAAAATGCTCTTTAAAAGAGTGGTTTTTCCGATACCGTTGGCACCGGTGAGAACGATTTTCTGACCGCGCTCCATTTCCAGATTTAAGGGAGAGGAGAGTGGTTCCTCATAGCCGATTATCAGCTTATTTGTACGGAAGATATAGCGTCCGGGCGTCCTGGCCTCCCGAAAATGAAATTCCGGCTTGGGCTTTTCTCCTGCAAGCTCGATCACATCCATTTTATCCAGTTTCTTCTGACGGGACATTGCCATGTTGCGGGTAGCAACCCTTGCTTTGTTTCTGGCAACAAAGTCCTTCAGATCTGCAATTTCCTTTTGTTGTTTATTGTAGGCAGCTTCAAGCTGCGCCTTTTTCATGGCATAGACCTCCTGGAACTTGTCGTAATCTCCGGGATAACGGTCAAGCTTTTGATTGTCCATATGGTAAATCAGATTAATGACGCTGTTTAAAAAAGGAATGTCATGAGAGATTAGGATAAAAGCATTCTCGTAATCATTCAGGTAGCGCTTCAGCCACTCAATATGTTCCACATCCAGATAGTTGGTGGGCTCGTCAAGAAGCAGAATGTCAGGCTTTTCCAGCAGAAGCTTGCCCAGAAGAACCTTGGTGCGCTGCCCGCCGCTTAAATCGGTTACATCCTTGTCAAGACCAAGCTCCAGAAGTCCCAGGGCTCTTGCAACCTCCTCCACCTTGGAATCAATGAGATAGAAGTCATGCACAGTCAGAAGATCCTGGATGGTTCCAAGATCCTCCATATATTGCTCCAGTTCTTCCTCGGAAGCTTCGCCCATTTTATCACAGATCTCGTTCATCTGTGCTTCCAGTTCAAAAAGGAAATCAAAGGCAGAAGCAAGTACATCTCTGACGGACATGCCTTTCTTGAGGACAGTATGCTGGTCCAGGTAGCCTACGCGGACATTTTTTGCCCATTCAATCTTGCCTTCATCCGGCATAAGCTTTCCGGTAATGATATTCATAAAGGTGGATTTTCCCTCTCCGTTGGCTCCGATTAAGCCGATGTGTTCCCCTTTTAAGAGACGAAAGGAGACGTCCTGAAAGATGGCACGGTCTCCAAACCCGTGGGTTAGATGTTCTACATTTAATATACTCATAAGTGCTCCTTAAAAGCTGCAATGCCTTTATTGATAGATGCCTGAATGGCACATATGAAAAATTATAGAGGGAAATGCTGATAAAGTCAATTGCGCTCCGCAAGGACGGATACCCCGATGCCCAAAGCATTGATGCCGACATGGCAAGCGATGCTGCAGGAAAGAGGAAAATAGTAAACAGAGCTTTGAGGAAAAGCAGATTGGACAAAAGCAAGCCACTTTTCGGCATCTTCCTTTTTCTCAAAGGTTCCGGCAGTGCCGATCTGTAATCTTTCTGCGGGAATTTCAAAGAAACGGGTTGCAAGATCATTTTGCAGGGCTTCCAGCATTTTCTTCTCACTCTGTCTGATACCCCTTGTCTTGGCAAAAAGCTCCAGTTTCTCGCCCTGAATGGAAAGTACCGGTTTGATATTAAGAATGCTTGCCACAGCTGCTGCGGAAGGAGTAATGCGTCCGCTCTTCTTCAGATATTTCAGAGAATCAACCGTGATATAAATGCTCGCCTGATAGGCCTGTTCCTCCAGATATGCTTTTATTTCACGGGCAGAAAGTCCTTTGCCAGCAAGAGCCTTTGCATCAAATACGGATTCCATCAATGTGACGGAAATCCGGTGATTATCTACAACTATCACTTTAGAATCATATTCCAGGGCAAGCTGTATGGCGTTATGACAGGAGCCGCTTAAGCTGCTGGACATGGGAATATAAAGGATCTCATCATAGCCATCATCAAAAATGGCATCCCACATTGCCATGACATCTCCGGGAGATGGCTGAGCGGAGGAGACCTCTTTATCATTCATCATAGCCTGATAGAGCTGTTCATGGGTGATATTGATGCCCTCTAAATAGCAGTTCCCTTCAATGATGACAGGCATGGGAAGCACGTAGATCCCTTTTATCTGTCCTTCTTCCACAGTGATTCCGCTGTTGGTATCCGTTAAAATAGCTGTTTTCATAAGGTCTCCTTGTCATTGACAAATAGGTCATCTTTGGTAGAATAATGTGAAACAACTGTACCACATGAAAAAGGATTCAACAAGAACTGAAAGTGGTACAAAAAAAGCAATATTGTATCACTTTAGAGACGGAGAAAGTATGGATAAGAGAAAAGAAGCAAATTTGCGTGTGAAGAAGGGGATTACGATGGCACTATTCAGCTTGATGCATCAGAAGAGTTTTTCTGATATTACAATTTCGGAAATCATCAGAACTGCCGGTGTCGCGAGGGTATCCTTTTATCGGAACTATGATTCCAAGGAGGATGTGCTGCTTACGCTGATCGAGGATATTCTGGAGGAATTCCGCAGTACGATCGATACTAATGAGACAAATTACTATACCTATGAAAACATACGCAGAAGCTTTGCTTACTTTAAAAGATATGGAAACTTTGTTTTAGACCTCTATCATTTTGGTTACGGCTCAATTCTTTTGGAAAAATTGAATCAATTTCATGAAGAGGTTGCAGGAAATATGTCCAGCAGATCGATCGAGAGATATGAGCTGTACATGTATATGGGGGCTTTGTTTAATACAGCAATCAAGTGGATCCAGAACGGAACCCGGGAAAGCGAAGAGGACATTACCGGAATGTTCTGCAGGGCATGTGGCATTACTGAGGAGAACCGGGAAAGATAGAGGGAATCATGCGGAAACAATTTGGAAAATACTATTGACAAAATTAGGTATAAGAATTAGACTGAAATAGTAATAATTACTATTATTGAAAGGAGATCAATATGAATAAAAATACTTTGCGGAAGCTCTCGTACGGTGTTTATGTTGTAAGCACATGGGACAATGGAAGAGCGACAGGATGCACGGCAAACAGTGCGATGCAGATCACTTCCTCCCCGGCAACAATTGCGGTGAGCATTAATCATGACAACTATACGAATAAATGTATCAGTGAAACGGGGAGATTTGCTGTTTCCATCCTGGCAGAGGATTCAGATCCTTCCATTATCGGGACCTTTGGTTTCCAGTCCGGAAAGGATGTAGATAAATTTTCACAGGTGAAATACAGCGTAGAAGATCATATGCCTGTTATTACAGATTCCTGCGGATATCTTGTTTGTGAGGTTATTGACAAGCTGGAGACGGAGACCCATACGATTTTCCTCGGGGAAGTAAAGGGAGCAGAACTGTTTGGCGATAAGGAAGCAATGACTTATGCATACTACCACAAGGTGGTTAAGGGAAAGAGCCCTAAGAATGCACCTACCTATATTCCGGAAGAGGAAGAAAAGAAGGCAGAAGGTACCACTAAGAAATATAAATGTACGGTATGTGGCTACGTGTATGAAGGGGAAGAACTGCCGGCGGATTACAAATGCCCGATCTGTGGCATGGGAGCCGATAAATTTGAGGAAATTCAGTGAACCTTGTCCGCGCGCTAGAGAAAAGAAAATGGTTGTGATAAAATAATGACAATATACTTAAGGAGGAAATACCCATGGAATTAAAAGGATCAAAGACAGAAGCAAATTTAATGACAGCATTTGCCGGAGAGTCACAGGCAAGAAATAAGTATACCTACTTTGCATCTAAGGCAAAGAAAGATGGTTATGTACAGATTGCAGCTATTTTTGAGGAGACTGCGAACAATGAGAAGGAGCATGCAAAAATGTGGTATAAGCTCCTGAATGACGGTATCGGTTCTACCATAGATAACCTGAAGGAAGCTGCAGAGGGTGAAAACTATGAGTGGACAGATATGTACGCAACCTTTGCAAAGGAAGCAAGAGAGGAAGGCTTTGACAAGATTGCAGACCTGTTTGAAGGAGTTGCTGCAATCGAGAAGGAACATGAGGAAAGATACAGAAAGCTCCTTGCAAACATCGAAGGAGATCTGGTATTTTCCAAGGATGGCGATGTCGTATGGCAGTGTGCAAACTGCGGACATATCTGTGTAGGAAAGAAAGCACCTGAGGTTTGTCCTGTTTGTGCGCATCCGCAGAGCTATTTCCAGGTAAAGGCAGAAAATTATTAAAGCATTCCATATGATTTGATGGGATTCATAAGTTACGGGTAAGCAAAGAGGGATCCGCAAGACAGGTACAGGTTTTGCAGATCCCTTGTTTCGTGCAATTCCGGTGGCAAAGTATGGGGAAATATGGTATATTTATTGCTATGAAAAAAAGGAACCGGCTGCAAGATCAGTGTAATTAAAGAGCAGCAGAATGCGAGGAGAAAATGGAAGAGACAATGAAGGATTACGAAAAGGAGCTGGAGGCATCCTTCCGTAAAATCAATGAGGGAGATGTGATTTCCGGCACCGTTATTGATGTAAACGAAGAGGAAGTAACACTGGATCTGAAATACTATACACAAGGCATTATCAGAACTGCAGATATGAGTGATGACCCTAATTTTTCCGTTCTGGATGATGTGAAGATCGGTGACATGCTTGAGGCAACAGTTGTGAGTATGGATGACGGTCAGGGGAATATTCTTCTTTCCAGGAAGGAAGCAAATGCGGTACTGGCATGGGATGTGCTGGAGCAATATCTGGAGGAGAAGAAGAATATTACGGTTAAGGTCAGTGAGATCGTAAATGCGGGAGCGGTGGCTTATGTGGAAGGAATCCGGGGCTTTATTCCGGCTTCCCAGCTGGATATTGCCTATGTAGAGAACCTGGAACCTTATCTGGGAAGAAAATTGACCATTAGAGTCATAACTGTAGACCGGGAAAAAGAAAAGCTGGTTCTCTCCGCAAAGGAAATTTTGAAGGAACAGGCTAAGGAGGAGCATGATCATAAGGTGGCGATGATCGTGCCCGGAACGGTTTTGGAGGGAACTGTGGAGAGCCTTCAGACCTATGGTGCATTTGTGGACTTGAAGGACGGACTTTCCGGGTTGGTTCATATTTCACAGATTTGCCAGAAGAGGATTAAGAAACCTTCCGAGGTGTTGAAGGTTGGTGACAAGGTTAAGGTCAAAGTGTTAAATACCAATGACGGAAAGATTTCCCTGAGCATCAAGGCAGTAGCGGAAGAACAGGAGGCTGAGGAAGTGGAAGCGTTTGATACGAAGCAGTTCAGCTCTGATGAAAATGTGGGAACCAATCTGGGAGATCTGTTTAAAAAGCTGGGATTCTAGTTATTGTTGAGTGAAAAGAGGAAAAGATGTTTCAATACTGTTTGTTTGATTTAGACGGTACCCTCACTGATCCCAGGGAGGGTATTACGAAATCGGTACAACATGCGCTGCGTTATTTTGGAATTGAAGAGCCTGACCTTAAGAAGCTGGAGCCGTTTATCGGACCGCCTCTTAAGGACAGTTTTATGGAGTATTATGGGCTTAGTGAAGAACAGGCGAAGAAGGCGATAGAGGTATACCGGGAACGTTTTGCTCCCATCGGTGTTCTGGAAAATCAGATTTTTCCGGGAATACCACAGCTCCTTAAAAAGCTGCAAAAGTCAGGCACTCATCTTGCTGTGGCATCCAGTAAGCCTGCGGTCTTCGTTCATCAGATCCTCCGTCACTTCGATATTGAAAAATATTTTGAAGTGATCGTGGGAAGTGAGCTTGACGGAACAAGGGGGAGTAAGGAAGAGGTCGTGGAGGAAGCACTGCGGCAGCTAGACATAATGACTGTGGAAGTCAATGATAGAAAAGCATGCTGCGCGATGATTGGTGACAGAAAGTTTGATATGCAAGGCGCCGTGGCACATGGACTTACCGGTGTGGGTGTACGCTTTGGTTTTGCCGTTGAGGGTGAGCTGGAGGCAGCAGGCGCCGATTACATTGCAGAGACGATAGAGGATCTGGGAAGGATATTAATAGAGGTATAAAAGGTATCATGATTAATTTCTGGAAAATGATAAGCATCCGGTGGGATGAAGAAAGCATCAAACCCTGGAGTTCTATCAAAAAAACAATTTATATCCTGCTTCCGCTTTTGGTCTATTATCTGGTTCATGATATGGCAGAAATTCTTCTATGGGGAGCCTTAAATCTGCTTGCAGGCTGTGTGGGAGATGCGGGGCTCGCTTTTTTGAAAGCGAATTCCTACACAGTGCGCGGAATGATCAGCGGACTTGCAATTTTGTGCGGTGTAGCAGTGATCTCTCCGGGCGTTGCGGCAGAGATTCATGCCGGCGGAAGTGAAGAAGGTACCGGAATGGCGAAGCGGGCTGTTCCCGGTAAGGATAGGCAACGGGTAAATGAAAAGAGGGTTACGGCGTATATGGTGCTTGGCGCACTTGCGTTTCTTTCCGCACTTGGATTGAATCTGCTCTTTGATCTGATTGGCTTTACGGAAAGCTCGGTTAGCTTTACTCAGACGGCGACAGCACAGTTTGGAGTGGATTTCGGAGTGGGACTTGTACTTTATGGAATTATTTCACCGTTTGCAGAAGAGGCTGTTTTCCGGGGAATGATCTATAACCGGATGAAGCGTTGCTTTAGCTATTTGATTGCAATTGTAGTATCTTCTCTTCTTTTCGGCTGTTATCATGGAAATCTGGTGCAGGCGGTATATGGTACAATTTTGGGAATATTCATTGCCTATTCCTATGAAAAATATGAAAGCTTTGCAGCTCCGGTTCTGTTTCATGCTGTAGCCAACGTGAGTATCTTTGTGATGACCTATGGAAATAAACTGGCACAAATTGACAGAACGATACGTATCGTGATGGCAATTGTTTCCCTGCTTGGAGCGGCAGGATGTTTGATCTGGATTACAAAGAAAAATTGTGTGAAAAATAAAGACAAATTATAAAAACGCGAAATAAAGTAGAAGAACGTGAAAATTTTTTATGCGAAGGCGGAACCATTGACAGGGCATAAAACGTTGAAAAATAAGGTTAAAATGATAGAAAAAAGCGAGAATTATACAAATACAAGATACAAATAGATAAAATGTCTGATTGTCAGACAATTTGAGAAAAATAATTGTTTACAAGGAATTAAAATGGGTGTATAGTAAACACATAGGTCGCAAAGGAGCGAGTTTAAAGCTCTTTGCGACCTTTTTTTGTGTGCCGAATGGCACAAGAAATGAGACAAATGATTACCTGGACTAAGGGAATGATAAAAGGGAGGAAGAAGCATGTTTGATGTAAAGACGACTCGTCCGGAAGCACCGCTCCATCGTCAGGAATTTGAGCATGATAATTGTGGCATCGGAGCCTGTGTGAATATTAAGGGCATAAAAAGCCATGAGACAGTGGAAAATGCACTTAAGATCGTGGAAAATCTGGAGCATCGTGCCGGAAAGGATGCAGAAGGTAAGACCGGTGACGGTGTCGGAATCCTGACGCAGATTCCGCACAAATTCTTTAAGAAGGTCACAGAGCCGCTTGGTATTTCCATCGGGGAGGAAAGAGAGTACGGTGTCGGAATGTTCTTTTTCCCACAGGATGAACTGCAGAAAAACCAGGCAAAGAAAATGTTTGAAATCATTGTAGAGAAAGAAGGATTGGAGTTCCTCGGCTGGAGAGAGGTCCCGAATGACCCTTCAGTTCTGGGCCATAAGGCAGTGGAATGTATGCCTCATATTATGCAGGCATTTATCAAAAAGCCGGCAGGAGTGGAAAAGGGTGTTGCTTTTGACAGACTTCTCTATGTGGCAAGACGTGTGTTTGAACAGTCCTCGGATAATACCTATGTGGTTTCCTTATCCAGCAGGACAATCGTATATAAAGGAATGTTTCTTGTAAAACAGCTGCGTATCTTTTTTGCAGATTTGCAGGATCCGGATTATGAATCGGCAATTGCCATGGTTCACTCCCGCTTTTCAACCAATACCAATCCCAGCTGGGAGAGAGCGCATCCGAACCGTTTTATTGTGCATAACGGTGAGATCAACACCATTCGAGGAAATGCGGATAAGATGCTGGCCCGTGAGGAAAATATGGAATCTGAGCACCTCCATGGGCTGCTTCACAAGGTACTTCCCGTAGTCAATACGGCAGGTTCTGACTCGGCTATGCTGGATAATACACTGGAGTTCCTGGTTATGAGTGGTATGGAACTCCCGCTTGCAGTGATGATCACCATACCGGAGCCATGGGCTAACAATAAGACCATGTCTCAGCATAAAAAGGATTTTTATCAGTATTATGCGACCATGATGGAGCCCTGGGACGGACCGGCTTCCATTCTATTCTGCGACGGGGATGTGATGGGTGCGGTGCTTGACCGTAACGGTCTTCGCCCGTCCCGCTATTTGATAACAGATGATGATCAGTTGATCCTGTCCTCAGAGGTTGGTGTGCTGGATATCGATCCGACCAAGATACTGGTAAAAGAGCGCCTGCGTCCGGGTAAGATGCTGCTGGTTGATACGGTAAAGGGAAAGGTCATTGACGATGACGAGCTGAAGGAGACCTATGCCTCCAGGCAGCCCTACGGGGAATGGCTGGACAACAATCTGGTTCATTTGAAGGATCTGAAAATTCCAAATGAGAGAGTGCCTGAGTTTACGGAGGAAGAAAGACAGAGAATGCAGAAGGCATTCGGCTATTCCTATGAGGAGCTGAAGACCAGCATTCTTCCTATGGCGAAGAACGGTGGGGAAGCCATTGCAGCAATGGGTGTAGATACACCGCTACCGGTACTTAGCAAGACCCATCATCCGTTATTCCATTATTTTAAGCAGTTATTTGCCCAGGTTACCAATCCGCCGATTGATGCCATCCGTGAGGAGGTTGTAACCTCCACAACGGTTTATATTGGTACAGACGGCAATATTCTGGAGGAAATTCCGAAGAACTGTAATGTGCTTTCGGTTCACAATCCGATCCTTACCAACACGGATCTGATGAAGATCAAGAGCATGAAGGCAGATGGCTTTAAGGTAGAAGTGATCCCCATTACCTATTATAAAAATACGAGTCTGGAGCGCGCAATTGACAGACTGTTCGTTGAAGTCGACCGTGCCTACAGAGATGGGGTGAATATTATGATCCTCTCTGACAGAGGCGTGGATGAGAATCACGTGGCGATCCCGTCCTTGCTGGCGGTATCTGCCCTGAACAGACATCTGGTTGTAACTAAGAAAAAGACCTCTGTTGCCCTGATCCTGGAATCCGGGGAACCCAGAGAGGTACATCATTTTGCAACCCTTCTTGGCTATGGCGCGTGTGCGATCAATCCATATCTTGCACAGGAATCTATCAAAGAGCTGATTGACAATCATATGCTTGACAAGGATTATTATGCAGCAGTGGAGGATTACAATAATGCCATTTTGCATGGTATTGTCAAGATTGCGTCCAAGATGGGAATCAGCACGATCCAGTCCTATGAAGGCTCACAGATCTTTGAGGCAATCGGTATTGATAAGGATGTGATCAATAAATACTTCCCTCACACAGTGTGCCGTGTGGGCGGAATCACCATTCAGGACATTGAGAAACAGGTGGATGCCCTGCATTCACAGGCATTCGATCCTCTGGGACTTGAAAATGATCTGACATTGAACAGCCTGGGTCACCACAAGATGAGAAGCGGTGCGGATGAGCATCTTTATAATCCGGCTACCATTCATATGCTTCAGGAATCCACAAGGCGCGGCGATTATGAGATGTTCAAGCAGTATACAGCGCTTGTGAATGACGAAAATTCCGTGAAGAATCTTCGAGGCTTAATGGACTTTAATTACCCCAAGAAAGGAGTTCCCATCGAAGAGGTGGAAAGTGTTGACTCCATTGTTACCAGATTTAAAACGGGTGCCATGTCCTATGGCTCGATTTCCAAGGAAGCCCATGAAACCCTGGCAATTGCCATGAACCGTCTACACGGGCGTTCCAATTCCGGTGAGGGTGGCGAGGATCTGGAAAGACTGACGGTTGGACCCGACGGCATAAACAGATGCTCCGCTATCAAGCAGGTCGCTTCCGGACGATTTGGTGTAACAAGCAGATATCTGGTCAGCGCAGATGAAATACAGATCAAAATGGCACAGGGAGCTAAGCCCGGAGAAGGCGGACATCTTCCGGGAGGCAAGGTTTATCCGTGGATTGCCAAGACCAGACATTCAACGCCCGGTGTTGGGCTGATCTCTCCCCCGCCTCATCACGATATTTATTCCATCGAGGATCTGGCAGAGCTGATTTATGATTTGAAAAATGCAAATAAGAAAGCACGCATCAGTGTAAAACTGGTTTCCGAGGCAGGTGTGGGAACCGTGGCAGCCGGCGTTGCCAAGGCAGGGGCACAGGTAATCCTGGTATCCGGCTATGACGGCGGTACCGGTGCAGCACCCAGAAATTCCATTCATAACGCAGGCCTTCCCTGGGAATTGGGCCTTGCAGAGACCCATCAGACCTTAATCATGAATGGATTGAGAAATAAGGTGAGAATTGAAACAGACGGTAAGCTGATGAGCGGCCGTGATGTTGCCATTGCAGCCCTGCTCGGTGCAGAGGAATTTGGCTTTGCAACAGCGCCTCTTGTGACTATGGGCTGTGTTATGATGAGAGTCTGCAATCTGGATACCTGCCCTGTGGGAGTAGCTACCCAGAATCCGGAGCTTCGTAAGAACTTTAAGGGGAAACCGGAATATGTGATGAATTTCATGCGCTTTATTGCCCAGGAATTACGGGAATATATGGCAAAGCTTGGCGTGCGTACCGTAGATGAGCTGGTAGGTCACACAGAGCTGCTAAAGATCAAGGATAATCTGACAGAAAGCCAGAAGCAGATCGACCTGAGCCTGATCCTGAAGAATCCTTATGCAGGCGGAAAGGAAAAGGTTACCTTTGATCCGAAGCAGGTGTATGACTTTAAGCTGGAAAATACCGTAGACGAAAAGGTGCTGTTAAAGCAGCTTTCCAAGGCAATGCAGACAGGAACAAAACGAAGCATTGAGGTGGATGTCAAGAATACAGACAGAGCGTTTGGTACCATTTTGGGATCTGAGATTACAAGACAGCTGGGAGATAATCTGGATGAGGATACCTACAGAGTTCTTTGTAATGGTGCAGGCGGACAGAGCTTCGGTGCATTCATTCCCAAGGGGCTTACCCTGGAACTTGTAGGGGAGAGCAATGACTACTTCGGAAAGGGCTTATCAGGCGGAAAGCTGATCGTGTACCCGCCCAAAGGAAGCCGCTTCAAGGCAGAGGACAATATCATCATCGGCAACGTTGCACTGTACGGTGCTACCAGTGGGAAAGCCTTTATTAATGGTGTAGCGGGAGAGCGCTTCTGTGTTCGTAACTCCGGAGCAATTGCGGTTGTTGAAGGGGTAGGCGATCATGGCTGTGAATACATGACTGGCGGACGTGTGGTAGTGCTTGGCAGAACGGGCAAGAACTTTGCTGCAGGTATGAGCGGCGGAATCGCATACGTTCTGGATGAGGACAACGACCTTTATATCAGGCTGAATAAGGAAATGGTGTCCTCCTATGAATTGACGAATAAATATGATGTCATAGAACTGAAGGAAATGATCAAAGAACATGTGGCCTTGACGAATTCCGAAAAAGGAAAATTGATTTTGGATAACTTTAAGGATTATCTGCCGAAGTTCAAGAAGATTATTCCCCATGATTATGAGAAGATGCTTGCTACCATCGTTCAGATGGAGGAGAAGGGCTTAAGTGCAGAACAGGCGCAGATTGAAGCATTCTATGCAATTAAGGCAGCAAAGTAGAGGGAGGTGGAAGCAATGGGAAAGCCAACAGGATTTATGGAATATCAAAGAGAAGTATCAAAGGATGTAAAGCCTAAGGAGAGAATTAAAAACTTTAACGAATTCCACGAACATCTCTCGAAAGAGCGCCAGCAGCTTCAGGGAGCCAGATGTATGGAGTGTGGTGTCCCCTTTTGTCAGTCGGGTATGACCATCTGTGGAATGACCAGCGGATGTCCGCTGTATAATCTGGTGCCGGAATGGAATGATCTGGTTTATATAGGAAACTGGGAACAGGCATATTATCGTCTGAAGAAAACAAACAGTTTCCCGGAGTTTACCTCAAGAGTGTGTCCGGCTCTTTGCGAAGCGGCCTGCACCTGCGGGCTGATCGGGGAACCGGTCTCCACCAAGGAAAATGAGTACGCTATCATAGAAAATGCCTATGAACAGGGCTATGCAGCGCCCAAGCCCCCCAGGGTCAGAACCGGAAAGAAGGTGGCAGTAGTCGGGAGCGGCCCTTCAGGATTGGCGGTGGCTGATCAGCTCAATAAGCGTGGACACAGTGTGACAGTGTATGAGCGTTCGGACAGGATCGGTGGGCTGCTCATGTATGGAATTCCCAATATGAAGCTGGAAAAGCATATTGTGGATCGTAAGGTAAAGGTGATGGAGGAAGAAGGAGTTACCTTTATCACAGGTGTGGATGTAGGAAAGGATATCAAAGCGGAGAAGCTCCTTAAGGAATATGACAGAGTGGTGCTTGCCTGCGGTGCATCCAATCCCAGAGATATAAATGCTCCGGGAAGAGATGCAAAGGGAATTTACTTTGCGGTTGATTTCCTGAAGGCAAATACAAAAAGTCTTCTGGATTCCGGTTTTGAGGATGGACAGTTTGTCAATACAAAGGATAAAAATGTGGTGATCATCGGCGGCGGTGATACCGGAAACGACTGTGTGGGAACCAGTATCCGTCATGGCTGTAAGTCGGTAACACAGATAGAGATGATGCCCAAAGCACCCGATAAGAGGGCAGAAAACAATGCCTGGCCGGAATGGCCCAAGATCTGTAAGACAGATTACGGTCAGGAGGAGGCAATTGCAGTATTCGGGCATGATCCCAGAATCTATGAGTCCACGGTCAAGGAGTTTGTGAAGGATAAAAACGGGAATCTCAAGGCAGTGAAGATCGTGAAGCTTTCCTGGGAGAAGGATCCTGAGAGCGGAAGAATGAATATGAAGGAAATTCCGGGCACTGAGCAGACACTCCCCGCAGAGATCGTTCTGATCGCAGCAGGCTTCCTTGGAAGTCAAAAGTATGTGACAGATGCTTTTAAGGTGGAAACGAACCAGAGGACCAATGTACAGACAGCGCCCGATGCTTATGAAACTTCCGTGAAGAATGTCTTCACAGCAGGCGATATGCACAGAGGTCAGTCTCTGGTGGTATGGGCAATCCGGGAAGGCCGTGAGGCTGCAAGGGCTGTGGATGAGAGCCTGATGGGCTATACGAACCTGTAAGCATTTTACACACTTTATGAAAACTCGGGGATTTGGTGAATCCCTTTGAAGAACGGTGCTTTCCATAATCGGAAAGTGCCGTTCTTAATTTCTGTGCCCCGCCCCGCGTTCTGGGGCGTGGCATTTTCAGTACTTTTCCTGACCTGTGCCCCGCCTGCATCGAAACCGCAGCTAGATATGGATATTTTCTGTTATCACATGCAGATGAATTCGCTTAATTGGGGTTTGGCTCTTCGGCAAACCGGAAGTTGTCTAATGGTTTACCTTAGTATTACCCCTAATTTTTCAAGGTTTTCTTTTGTTTTTTCAAATCGTGGCAAATTAGATACACCTACACAACTCAATAAAATAGAAACGAAGAAACCACGTTTCACTGCACCTTTTGCGCTTGCATTGATACACGAATTTCCATCTACACCTATCATTTCTATCTCTGAAATACTCTTTGATTTAAGATATGAAATCAATTCTTCAGATGAAAAGGCATCTGCCTGATCTTTACAAAACACATTATCTGATACAAGAAAGAGTTCATCCGCAAACTCATCTGTGACTGTTCCGCTGCGAAGCTTCTTCGTATTCCTTATATACACAATATCATACTGGTGCTTTTGAACTTCGATTATTCGCTCATTGATTTTCTGTACTAAATCGCTTTCATACTTTGAAATATATGACTTTTGAATATCTATAACCAATAATGCTTTCATATTTCTCCTTCTTATTTCTTAAAAATTCCAATTTACATATCTGATTTTTGCTTATAATATACATTTTTTCTCTGCCTATTTCAATTCACAATTATGGGATTCCAATCAGTGACACACAATTCTGAAAAGAGATTTATGATTTGAATAAAAGAACAAACGTTCTGAAAAATGTTGTACAAACGTAGTTGATGTGGTATGATAATAACAAACAAATGTTCTGGAAACGTCAGGAAATGATAGAGGAATACGATATGGAACAATTATCACTTTTTTCACAGGAAGCAGACAGAATCGCACCGCTTGCAAGCCGCCTGCGTCCGGAAGCATTAGATGACTATGTTGGTCAAAAGCATCTTCTGGGGGAAGGTAAGGTTTTGAAGAATATGCTGGACAGGGATCTTGTCAGTTCCATGATATTCTGGGGGCCTCCGGGAGTGGGAAAGACCACATTGGCGCGGATCATAGCAAATATGACACATTCGTCATTTATTGATTTCAGTGCCGTTACAAGCGGTATTAAGGAAATTAAGGATGTAATGAAACAGGCAGAAAATGATCGGCTGTCAGGCTTAAAGACGATTGTTTTTGTTGATGAGATCCATCGATTCAATAAGGCACAGCAGGATGCCTTTCTCCCTTATGTGGAGAAGGGGAGTATTATCCTGATCGGAGCGACCACTGAGAATCCTTCCTTTGAGATTAATTCCGCACTTTTGTCAAGATGTAAGGTGTTTGTGCTGCAGGCATTGACCGGTGAGGATATTCTGGAACTTCTGCACCATGCATTGACAAGTAAAAAGGGCTTGGGAAACAGTACCATTAATATAGAAGAAAGACTGCTACAGGCAATCTCTGTATTTGCCAATGGGGATGCCAGAACTGCACTGAATACGCTGGATATGGCGGTTCTCAACGGGAGAATTGAGCCGGATGGCTCTATTACTGTTTCGGAGGAAACACTGGAACAATGTACGGGGCAGAAAATGCTCCTTTATGACAGAAACGGGGAAGAGCATTACAACCTGATTTCCGCTCTTCATAAATCTATGCGGAACAGCGATCCGGATGCCGCAGTTTATTGGCTGGCAAGGATGCTGGAGGCCGGCGAGGATCCGCTTTATGTGGCAAGAAGACTGATACGGTTTGCCAGTGAGGATGTGGGAATGGCAGATTCCGGAGCATTGCAGGTGGCAGTGGCGGCTTATCAGGCCTGCCATTTTAACGGAATGCCGGAATGTGATGTAAATCTGACCCATGCGGTGGTTTACCTTTCCATGGCACCCAAATCTAATGCACTCTATGCTGGTTATGGCAGGGCAAGACAGGATGCGAAGACCATGCTGAGTGAACCGGTTCCCCTGCAGATCAGAAACGGGGTTACGGAGTTGATGCAGGAGCTTCATTATGGGGAAGGCTATCAGTACGCTCATGATACCGAAGAGAAACTGACGGATATGGAATGCCTGCCGGAATCTCTTAAGGGGAAATGCTACTATTCGCCTACCGGGCAGGGGGACGAGGCGGCAGTGAAACGGCGGCTGGAGGCCATAAAGGAATTTAGGAAAGGGAAGCGGGATGGAAAGTAATCTCATATTACGAAAAGAGGAATCCATGACCGTCATGCAGAAGCTGGAAATCCTGACGGATGCAGCTAAGTATGATGTTTCCTGTTCCTCAAGCGGAGTAGAACGTAAAGGGGACGGAACCGGAATAGGAAATGCTGCGGCAGGAGGAATCTGTCACAGCTTCAGCTCGGATGGACGTTGCATTTCTCTCCTGAAAATTCTTTTTACTAATGAATGTATTTATGATTGCAAATATTGCATCAACCGGAAGTCCAATGATGTATCGCGAGCATCCTTCACGCCGGATGAAATCTGTGAGCTGACCGTTCAGTTTTACCGTCGCAATTATATTGAGGGATTGTTTTTAAGCTCCGGCATTCTTTACAGCCCCACCTATACTATGGAATTGATTTATGAGGCCATATACAAGCTCCGGACTTTATATCGTTTCCAGGGATATATCCATGTGAAGGCAATTCCGGGAGCAGATCCGGAAATTATCAGAAGACTGGGACTATTGGCAGATCGAATGAGTGTGAATCTGGAGCTGCCCACGGCAGAAGGATTGCAGCGCCTTGCACCGAACAAGCATCGGAAGAACATTCTGGCGCCCATGCGCATGATCCAGCAGGGAATCACGCAGAATAAGAATGAACTCATGGTTTATCGACACGCTTCTTCCTTTGTCCCCGCCGGACAGTCCACACAGATGATTGTCGGAGCGACACCGGAAAGCGATTATCAGATTATGATGGTGGCGGAAAATTTGTATAAAAGATTCGATCTGAAGAGAGTGTATTATTCTGCTTTTGTCAGTGTCAATGAGGACAAGGATCTCCCGGCGTTGCCGGGAGGTCCACCGCTGCTTCGGGAGCACAGACTCTATCAGGCAGACTGGCTGCTTAGATTCTATGGGTTTGAGGCGAAGGAGCTTCTAAGTGAGGACAAACCCAATTTTAACATACTGCTTGACCCGAAGGCAGACTGGGCACTGCGACACTTAGAGCAGTTTCCCGTGGAAATCAACCGTGCGGATTATCAGACAATCCTGCGGGTTCCGGGGATCGGGGTTAAAAGTGCACAGAGAATTGTGCGGGCGAGGAAAAACGGTAGTCTTAGTTTTGAAGATTTAAAGAAAATCGGTGTAACCTTAAAGCGGGCGCTTTACTTTATTACCTGCAATGGAAGAATGATGTATCCGACTAAACTGGAGGAGGACTACATTACCCGGAATCTTATTTCAAACAAGGAAAAGCTTCCCTTTGACAGGGATGGAATGACCTATCGGCAGTTGTCCCTTTTTGACGACAGCCAGGAGCTTACATGGAAACAGGCTGTGGGAGGATGAAGAAAGGTGGAGCAATTATGGAGTTAAGTGAATCTTACCTGGTATGTGAGGATTCTCTGGAGGGAATATTTACCGGGATTTATGACGCTTATTTATTAAAAAAGCCTCATGAGCAGGTGCATATCTGTGTTGGAGAGGATGAGAACTATCGTCTCTTTGCCGAATATTTGCGCTGTGTACCGGATGAGACTAAGGTGGCAAAGGTGGCAGGAACCATTGTAAGGGAATTCGGGCAGGAGGCTTATTTATCTATCTGTCGGGCACTGGCTTCCGGAGAACCGGATAAGGGCGAGGCAATTTATAAAACGGTTGTAGCCGGCTTTAAAATGAAGAATCGAAAGGCGGTTATGGGAAATCTGGCAGATCCCTATATACACAGAGTGTTTGAACTGGCGAGATTTACCGCCAATGAGGCACATTTTCACGTGGAATTTCTGCGTTTTTATGAGTTGGAAAATGGTATTTTATTTGCGCCCATCGGACCGAAAAATAACTTGATTACTTTTATCGTTCCTCATTTTGCAGACAGACTTCCGCTAGAGAATTTTGTGATTTATGATGAGATTAGAAATATCTATGCCATGCATCCTTCCGGAAAGGATTGGTATCTTGTGTATGGTGAGGAAGGAATGGAACATCCTGATCATGTTTTCTCGGAAGAGGAGAAAAAGTACAGTGAACTGTTCACACATTTCTTTCATACAATAGCAATAAAGGAACGTGGGAATCTTGGTCTGCAGAGAAATATGCTTCCCCTGCGGTATCGTAAGTATATGACAGAATTTCAATAAATATTACAATAATTAAGTGAAATTAGGTAAATATTGGAAATTGTACTTTAAAAAGTACTTTACAAATGCCCGGCAAGGTGGTAATCTTTGAAAATGATACAAGAAAACGTTTTAACTATCTGCATTTTTTTTGTAAAGGAAAGGTGATTATGATGGTGCAGCGTAGAATTAAACTAAGACTTGATGAGGTAAAAGACTTTGTGGCAGCAGCCTGCAAATGTGATTTTGATATTGATATCTCATACAACAGATTTACTGTTGATGCCAAGTCCATTGTTGGTGTGCTGGGGCTTGATCTGAACCAGACGTTAACAGTGTCTTACAACGGATATGACAGTGAATTTGAAAAGTACATGAATCATTTTGCAGTAGCCTGCTAAGCGTAAGGTGAGAATACAAAAAGATAAGAGATGCCGTTTGATCATTTTATGATTAAACGGCATTTTTACGGCAAAAACTTGACAAGATCAACAGCAGAACCTACAATAAAGCGAACAATTAAAAACAAGTGTTTCAGAAGGAGAGAAACAGATGCCGCCGAAAGCAAGGTTTTCAAAAGAAGAAATTGTATCAATGGCACTTCAAATCACGAGAGAGCACGGAATCGGGGCAGTAACGGCAAGGGAACTGGGAGCAAGACTCGGCAGCTCTGCCAGACCGATATTTACCGTCTTTCAAAACATGGAAGAAGTAAACGGTGAAGTGGTAAAGGCAGCCAGATTACTTTATGGACAGTATATCAATAAGGGCTTGCAGTCACAACCGGCATTCCGGGGAGTCGGTATTGCCTATGTGCAGTTTGCCATGCAGGAACCCAAGCTCTTTCAACTTTTATTCATGAATGAGCAGGATGAGATAAGTGATATGGAGCATGTTCTGATACAGATTGATGAAAACTATGAGGAAATTCTGAAATCGGTGGAGGAGTCTTATCAGTTGGAGGAAAAAACTGCCGAAAAGCTGTATCGGCATTTATGGATTTATACACATGGAATTGCCAGTCTTTGTGCAACAAAGGTATGCCGGTTTACCGGAGAAGAAATTGAAAATATGCTGATAGAGGTTTTTACAGGCCTCTATGAAAAAGTAAAAAGAGATGGAAATTCAAATTTCAGTTAGGAGCCTGGTTGAATTTATTCTGCGCTCCGGAAATATTGACAATCGAAGAGCAGCTACTCCCGACAATGCAATGCAGGAGGGCGGAAGGATTCACCGGATGATACAGCGGCGGATGGGCAGCGAGTATCATCCGGAGGTTTTGTTGCGCTATTGTTATCATACGGAGAAGTATGAGATCCGGATAGATGGCCGCGCAGATGGGATTATCATTCAGCCTACAGGCGATCTGGCGCAGGTGCCTGAGCTTACGGATGACAAGGTGCCGCCGGCATGCCGTGACCGGGTGACTGTAACCATAGATGAGATTAAGGGAACCTACAGGGAACTGCATAAACTGAAGGAAGCAGTACCCGTGCATCTTGCACAGGCAAAGTGCTATGCCTATATCTATGGCATGCAGAACGAGCTGAAGCACATCCGGGTAAGACTGACCTATTGTAATATTGATACAGAGGAAATAAAATACTTTCATTTTGAATATGATATGGAGGAATTATCTGCCTGGTTTCAGGACGTGATGTCACAGTATCGTAAATGGGCGGATTTTCAGTTTGAATGGCAGAATGCACGTCAGGAATCCATTAAAGGACTGCCCTTTCCCTTTTCCTATCGGGAGGGGCAGAAGGAGCTTATTACCTATGTATATCAGACAATTTATCATAAGAAGAAGCTGTTTATTGAAGCCCCTACCGGAGTCGGTAAGACAATTTCCACGCTTTTTCCGGCAGTCATGTCTATGGGGGAGGGAAGAGGACAGAAAATTTTTTATCTGACAGCAAAGACAATTACAAGAACCGTAGCAGATGATGCCATAGAACTGATGAGACAGAAGGGGCTGAAATTCAAATCTGTCATTTTGACTGCTAAGGACAAAATCTGTTTTATGGAAGAAACCGAATGCAATCCGGAATTTTGCCCCTATGCAAAGGGGCATTATGATAGAATCAATGATGCAATTTACGACTTATTGACTCATTCGGATAATTTTAATCGTGAGACCATAGAAGCTTATGCCAGGGCGCATCAGGTATGTCCGTTTGAAATGTGCCTTGATATGAGTCTGTTTGCGGATGCGGTAATCTGTGATTACAATTATTTATTTGATCCTCATGTCTATCTGAAGCGCTTTTTTACGGAAGGAGTCAGGGAGGATTACATTTTTCTGATTGATGAGGCACATAATCTGGTAGATCGCGGGCGGGAAATGTACAGTGCGGTTCTTTATAAGGAAGATTTCCTTGCGCTGAAAAAGGCAGTGAAGGATTACGATGTCAAGATGTACCGGCAGCTTGAAAAGTGCAATAAGGAGCTTTTGGAACTGAAACGTGCCTGTGAGGATTATGAATATCTTGATGAGGAGGAGGCAGCCCCCTTTGTAAGGTCTGTAGTTCGACTTTCAGGCATCATGGAGGCATATCTGGAGGAACATGAGGAAAGTCCGGTGAAAAAGGAAATTCTGGACTTCTATTTTGAAGTATCCCATTTTCTGCTGATCAATGACAAGCTGGATGACAGCTATGTGATCTACACGCAGCTTCAGCCGGATGGCGGTTTCTTTATTAAACTGCTTTGTGTGAATCCATCTAAAAATCTGAGAGAATGTATGATGCGCGGAAGAAGTACGATCCTGTTTTCTGCTACGCTGCTGCCTGTTCAGTATTATAAAAGGCTGCTGGGAGCAGATGAGGGAGATTACGAGGTTTATGCAAGGTCTGTCTTTGATTCCCGAAAGAAAGGGCTGTTTATTGCAGAGGATGTGACCAGCAGATATACCAGACGGTCAGAAATGGAATATTATAATATTGCATCGTACATTCATAAGGTGGTCAGCAGACGGGAGGGAAATTATATGATTTTTTTTCCTTCCCACGCTTTCCTGAAAAACGTATATGAGGTTTATTATAATTACTTTTATGATCCTGAATCTGTAGAATGTCTGATCCAGGAGGAGTATATGGATGAAGAGAGCCGAGAACTCTTTTTGAAACGTTTTCGGGGGACAGATGAGGCAGAGACGGGAGTGATGAGAGAAGACGGAATCGTACATCCTGGAATGGAGGAGCTTAGGAGTGCCATTCACATGGATATTGAAGTGGAAGAAGGAAAGTCCCTGCTTGGCTTTTGTGTTATGGGAGGAATTTTCAGCGAAGGAATTGATCTAAAGAATGACAGTCTGATCGGCGCTATTATCGTGGGAACCGGACTTCCTCAGGTCTGCATCGAACGGGAAATCCTGAAGCAATATTTTGATGCACAGGGAGATAATGGATTTGATTTCGCCTATCGATATCCCGGAATGAATAAGGTATTGCAGGCAGCCGGAAGGGTTATCAGAACTGTGGAGGATGTGGGAATTGTCGTACTTCTTGATGAGCGGTTTTTAAAGCAGCCTTACCTTCGAATGTTTCCAAGGGAATGGGAAGAATATGAAAGGGTTTCTTTGGAAAGGATTGAGAAGAGAGTAGAACGCTTTTGGAATGAGTGGTTGTAGCTATGTGGATAACTTTCACATAGCTTTTTTTGTATAAAAAATATTTGGAAGTCAAAAAAAGGGGAAAAATGAAAGAAAAGTGGGAGAAAAAATATAAAATGAAGGATTTTTTGATAAGTGACGTCGTTTTTTGAAGAAAAAAGTAATAAAGTCATTTGAAATGACACATATGTCATTGTGGATAACTATGTGGAAATTGGGGATTTCTTTCATTTTTTGTTTTTTGAGCTAAAAAATTGATAGTTGTTTTTTGGACAAAAAATGCAAGGAGAAAAATTCAAAATCAGAAAAAAACTTGTTTAGTCAATAGCGGGAGGGTATAAATTGACTGATTTTGTTAATAAGCGAAAATTGTGTTTCTGTCAGTGGAAAGCGTGTACAAAGGGGCGAAAATATGGTAAACTATTATAAATTCTTTTCGGTTATTTTAGGAGAACGATATCCGTAAGAATACGGGAGGTACAAAAGAAAATAAGAAACAGGAGGCAGAAATATGTGGGCTTATGAGAGTGTTTTCTATCAGATTTACCCCCTTGGCTTTTGCGGGGCACCCTATGAAAACGACGGCGTGCTGACAAGCCGGATCAAAAAGGTGGTGGAATGGATTCCCCATATGAAAAAACTGGGGGTGAATGCAATTTATTTTTCACCGGTATTTGAGTCGGATACGCATGGATATAACACAAGGGACTATAAAAAGATCGATGTTCGTCTGGGAACCAATGAGGATTTTAAGGAGGTTTGCAGAAAGCTTCATGAAAACGGAATCAGGGTGGTTCTGGATGGAGTTTTTAATCATGTGGGAAGAGGTTTCTATCAGTTTCAGGATGTGATCAAAAACAGACAAAATTCTCCTTATCTGAACTGGTTTCGTGTTAATCTTGACGGAAACTCCAATTACAATGATGGCCTCTGGTATGAGGGCTGGGAAGGAAACTACGACCTGGTCAAGCTGAATCTTCAGAACAATGAGGTGGTAGAGCATCTTTTGGATGCAGTGAAATATTGGGTAGATGAATTTGATATAGATGGGCTCAGGCTTGATGTGGCTTATTGCCTGGATGAGAATTTTGTCAGAAGGCTCAGAAGCTTTACGGAAGGACTGAAAAGTGATTTCTTCTTATTAGGAGAGATGCTTCACGGAGATTATAACAGGCTGGTGAATGATGCTATGCTGCATTCTGCAACAAATTACGAATGCTATAAGGGTTTATATTCCAGCTTTAACAGCATGAATCTGTTTGAGATCAACCATTCCCTGCTTCGTCAGTTCGGACCGGAAAACTGGACACTCTATCGAGGAAAGCACATGCTGTCCTTTGTGGATAATCATGATGTGACCAGAATTGCAAGTATATTGACCAATGAAAAGCATCTACCGCTTGTATATGCCCTCTGCTTTGGTATGCCGGGAATCCCCTGTGTTTACTATGGAAGTGAATGGGGGGCAAAGGCGCAGAAGAGTGACGGTGATCCGGCACTGCGCGCCTGCTTTGATGCGCCGGTCTATAATGATTTATCTGCATGGATCAGCAGGCTGGCAGAAGCAAAGAAAAATTCCAAGGCTCTCAATTACGGAAGCTTTCGCTCCGTTGTTCTTACAAATAAGCAGTGCATTTTTGAGAGAAAGACGGATGAAGAGCGGGTTCTGGTAGCAATCAATGCGGAGGATCAGCCCTATACGGCACATTTTGATGCGGGCTGTGGGCAGGCAGTGGATCTGATCAGTGGAGATGCGTATGATTTCGGTGGAGGAAGTGAGCTTCCGCCTTACAGTGCATTTTTTTGGAGGATGGAGCATTAGAAGGGATTACAAGGGATAAGGAGGATACTTTTTTATGGAAAAAGCGGACAGAAGAACAAAAGAAAAGAAGGGATTGCTGCGATACAGTGATCTGCTTGGAAAGATCATTAACAGAAATATCAGTGTGGTTTTGGCAATCGTTCTGCTGATTGCATTGTCAGGTATGGCATATTTTTCTATGGAGCTTTCCAATGAGAAGGTGAAAAGTGAGGCATCTGAGTATTATGCGGAGATTGAAGGCTGGGTGAATACACAGAAAAATATTCTCAGTATGTTTGTAAACAGTATTGAAGCGCAGGGAAATCTTTATCAGGATCATGAGGCTGCTGTTGCTTACCTGGACAGCATTACACAAAAATATAGTCACATTTCCTGTACCTATATTTCAGACCCGAATCTGCCTCAGCTTGTGATTATGAATAATGGATGGGTGCCGGATCCGGATTTTGACGTAGCAGGCCGATCCTGGTACTCTGAGGCGATCGATAATGATGATATCGCAATTACAGCACCTTATCTGGATGAGCAGACCGGAAGCTACTGTATAACCTTCAGTAAAAGAGTGGTGATCGACGGTAAACCGATTGGGGTATTTGGAATTGATTTTTATATGGATCAGCTGACCAATATTCTCTCGTCAAGTTATACGGGAGGTAATTATGCATTTATGACCGATGCATCGGGAATCATTGTCACGCACCCTTCAGAACAGTATCAGCTTGGCGGTAATGTGAGTGTAAATGTATCCGATACAAAGTATGGCAAGTGTGCAGGGGGAAGCGGAAGGATAGTCACGATTGCAGATTATGATAAAAGGATAAAAACCGTGACCTGTGTACAATCCGATGAAATCCCGTTTACGGTTTATATGGTAAAGGACTGGATGTCAGCCTACAGTATTTTCTTTATCTCAGTAATTTTCTATATTGTCATGTTTGCAGCGTGTCTGTTTGTTGTGAATATGCGGAATAAGAAGGTGATCGGAAAATGGTTCAAGCCTCTGGAAAAGATTGCAGAAAAGATTCCTGCAATTGCAGAGGGACATCTTGATATTGCGTTTGATGAAGAAGAAATCTGCCAGGAGATCAAAATTCTTCAGGATTCCCTTAATACAACAATGGGAACATTGAATGTATATATTGGTGATATAGTTCAGATCCTTGAGGATGTGGCAGAAGGAAATCTGGCCATCAGCTCAGAGGTGGAATATCAGGGAGATTTTGCAAAGCTGGAGGGAGCCATTGAGAAGATTACCGGTAATCTGAATGGCCTGATCAGGGATATAGATGACAGTGCAAAGCAGTTTATGGAAATTTCCAGGCAGGTATCGGATGCTTCCGGTCAGGTTTCCGACGGTGCCAGAACCCAGGCCGAAAATATTGATTCCCTCGCCGAAAATATCTCCATTTTAAAGAATAACATGCAGACAGCCAATGAAAATGCGCATGAAATTATTAATGTGGTAGAGAACAATAATCATAATTTAAAGGATATTTCTGAAAAACAGATCGCAGAGCTGGCAGAGAAGATGCGTGAGATCGAGAACAGCTCTGTTAAAATCGGAGAATGCCTGGAGATGATCAACCAGATCAATTCCCAGACCAATCTTCTTGCTCTGAATGCTTCCATTGAGGCAGCTCGTGCCGGTGAGGCCGGTAAAGGATTTGCGGTTGTGGCAGAGGAGATCCGGGGACTTTCTGAGGATACCTCCAGAGCCAGTCAGAATATCGGTGATATGATCGGAAGAAATAACGAGTCCATCCGTGCCGGAATGGAGATTATGAAAAATACGATTGAGGTACTGAAGCACAATCTGGAAAGCTTTGTTTCTGCGAGGAATGAGATCGGCGGAATGGCTGATATGATCGGACAGCAGCAGGAGTATATCACCAGAATTGCTACTTCGGTAGAGGAAATCGAGGAGATTGTGAAATCCAATACGGCAGTTTCAAAGGAAAATGCGGATGCAGCGGAAAAGATGAGCAGTCAGACGGAAGTCTTAAATTCCCAGATCAGCAGCTTTACCTTGAAGTAGCGTGAGTATTTCTTCACAAATGAGGAGCAGGGAGCATGACATTTACGTTTTATGAGCTAGTCTGGTTTTACTTTATTTATTCGTTAACCGGCTGGTGTGCGGAGGTCTGTGTAGCAGCTGCCCGCAAAAAGAAATTTATCAACAGAGGATTCGTAAGCGGTCCACTGTGCCCGATCTATGGAACGGGCGCAGTGGTTTTCGCTGTTTTCCTGCCGGAGCTTAGGGAAAATCCTTTCTTTTTGTTTCTGGGCGGCGTGATTCTGGGGTCCTTTATTGAATTTGCCACCGGTGTTCTTCTTGAAAAGGCGTTTCATAAGAAATGGTGGGATTATTCGGGAATCCGATTTAATTTTGATGGATATATTTGTCTGCCGTATTCCCTTTTGTGGGGCGGCTTTGCGCTTCTGCTTACCTATCTGACCAATCCGCTCCTTTCATGGCTGGTGGGAAGGATTCCCAGGCTTCTGGGAGTGATCCTGCTCTGGGTGCTGGCAGTGCTTCTGGCAGTCGATATGCTTGGAAGTACGATGACGGTTCTTGGAATGAAGAAAAAGCTGGAGCAGATCTCCCAGCTGACGGAAGGGATGGAACAGCTGTCCGGTCAGCTTGAGAATGCAATTTCCATGCGTGTGGCAAGACGAATGGAAAAGGCATTTCCTGTTTTAAATACCAAAGCTCTGAAGGAACAGGCAAAACCGAAAGAAAAGTCCGACGTGTTTGCGCAGGGCTGCTGCTTTTATAAGCTGATGAGTCTCTTTTTCATTGGTGCTTTTTTGGGAGACATCACGGAGACCATTTTCTGTTTTGTTACAGCGGGAGTGCTCATGAGCCGCAGCAGTGTGGTATACGGACCGTTCAGTATCGTATGGGGACTTGGGTGCGCGCTTCTTACGGCAATCCTGTACCGGATCAAAAGCAAAAGCGATTCTTATATCTTTGTGGCAGGAACGCTTCTTGGAGGCGCCTATGAGTATGTGTGCAGTGTCTTTACGGAGCTTGTTTTTGGAACCGTTTTCTGGGATTACAGCGGCTTTGCATTTAATCTGGGTGGAAGAATCAATCTGCTTTACTGCTTCTTCTGGGGAATTGCGGCGGTTGTGTGGATGAAATTCCTATATCCGTTCCTTTCCCGATGGATTGAGAAGCTTCCTCTGAAAGTCGGGACTGTTCTGTGCAATGTGATGATCGTGTTTATGATTTTTAACTGCCTGATCTCTGCAGCAGCACTGTCAAGATATGAGCAGAGGCAGACTGCGGGGGGTGAGGAGGCAATACAGGCAGAGGATCAGAATTCTTACTATGAATTTCTGGATACTCATTTTCCGGATGAGCGTATGGAGCGAATTTATCCGAATGCCAAGATTGTAAATTAGGAGGAAAGGAATAAGAAATATGGATTATCAGGAAGTGATCAAAGAGGCAAGAAACGTGATCGGTAAGTACTGCAAGGCATGTCCTGTATGTAATGGCAGAGCCTGCGGTAATCAAATTCCGGGACCGGGAGCAAAGGGAAGCGGTGACACTGCGATCAGGAATTTTGAAAAGTGGCAGGAGATTCGTGTCAATATGGATACCATCTGCAGCAATGAGAAGGTAGATACCTCCGTTACTTTATTTGGAAGAAAATTTCGAATGCCTGTATTTGCAGGACCGGTTGGCGCTGTGAATTTGCATTATGGAGAAAAATATGATGATTTGAGCTACAATCAGGTTCTGCTGAAGGCTTGTGCTGACAACGGAATTGCCGCTTTCACCGGTGACGGCGCCAATGAGCAGGTAGTGATTTCGGCCGCCAGGGCAATTGGAGAGATGGAGGGCGCGGGCGTGCCCACAATCAAGCCCTGGAGCAAGGAAATGCTGGCCCGGAAGCTGGAGCTTGTAAAGCAGTCGGGAGCCTTTGCGGTGGCGATGGATATTGATGCAGCAGGCCTTCCTTTTTTAAAGAATTGTGAGCCTCCGGCCGGAAGCAAGACAGTAGAGGAATTAAAGGAAGTGATTACCGGTTTGGAAGTTCCTTTTATCGTGAAGGGCGTGCTCACTGTGAAGGGTGCTCTTAAGGCAAAGGAGGCCGGTGCGGCAGCAGTTGTGGTATCGAATCATGGCGGAAGAGTTCTGGATCAATGTCCTTCCACGGCAGAGGTACTTCCTGAAATTGTGGCGGCACTACAAAACTCCGGTGTAAAGGTTCTGGTAGATGGCGGTATCAGAAGTGGGGTTGATGTATTTAAGGCACTGGCTATGGGCGCGGACGGTGTGCTCATTGCGAGACCGTTTGTGACAGCAGTATTTGGAGGCGGTGAAGAGGGGGTAAAGCTTTACATTGATAAAATCAGCGGGGAACTGGAGGATACCATGGCGATGTGCGGTGCACACAGCATTGCGGAAATTACAGGGGAGATGATCCGCAGGGAAAAATAAGCAAAATAAATTTGGATGCTGAAGAAAAAGGCTGATGCAATTCGTTATAGGATTGAATCAGTCTTTTTTATGTTTTGAATTTTTTACAAATACCTGTTGACAAAATAATATTATATGGCGTATAGTATCTGTATCATCAATAATACTATACGGCATATAATATTATAAAAATATAAGGATGCAGTTTGGAGGAAGGATGTAGAAAGGAGAAAGTGGAATGGTTTTTAATACAGGAGCTGCGCTTCTGGATGCCATCGTTCTGGCGGTGGTATCGCGGGAACCGGAGGGAGCATATGGATATAAGATCACACAGGATGTAAGAACTGTGATTGAATTATCAGAATCTACGTTGTACCCGGTATTGAGGCGATTACAGAAGGATGAATGTCTGGAAGTATATGATATGGAATGCGCCGGAAGAAACAGGCGATATTATAAGGTGACGGAAAAAGGGCGGTTACAGCTTAATTTATATGAAAGCGAATGGAGAAAATACGCGGCAAAGATTAACCGCATATTCGAGGGAGGAATGAAAAATGAGTAGATGGGAATTCATGAGGCAGCTGGAAGAGCTTCTCTTTGATATTTCACCCAGTGAGAGGGAGGAAGCTCTTCAATATTATAATGATTATTTTAATGATGCCGGGAGAGAAAATGAGCAGGAGGTCATTAAGGCTCTGGGCTCACCGGAACAGGTGGCGAAGATCGTAAGAGAAGGTCTGAATGAAGCAGCGGGTACAGGAGAGTTTACCGAAAACGGATTTACCAGCGGCAATACCGGAAACCTAAATGCCATTGTAAAAAGACCGGAAAATACACAGAAAACCGGAGATGACGCGTTAGGCAGCAATGCACAGAGCACCGCAAGCAATGGCAGGATGCAGGATGCAGATAGCAGGGAGCCACAGAAACAGACAGAAAAAGGACAGCAGAAGGATAAAATGCCAACATGGGCAATTGTGCTGATCATCATTGGATGTATTTTCCTTTCTCCTGTCATTCTCGGGTTCGCAGGCTCTGCTCTCGCAGCGATTGCCGGTGTGATTGTCGGCATTCTTGCTCTTGTTTTTGGGATAGGAGCTGCAACAATTGCGTTGTATGTGAGCGCAGTTCTCCTGATCATTTCCGGATTTGGTGTGATCTTTACAAGCCCGTTGATTGCAATCGGGTTGATCGGCGCTGGCTTGATCTGTGGAGCACTTGGCATCCTGTTTATGATGCTGACGGTATTCCTGGCAGGAACCTGCATTCCGGGAATCTGTAAGGGAATTGCTTATATCTTTGGCAAACTGTTTGGCAAAAAGGAGGTGGCATAGGCATGAAGAAGTTTTATAAATGGAGTGCAATCACAGCGGGAATCATGCTGGCAGTCGGAATGCTTCTGGCATTCATCTGTGCCGTGGCCGGAGGAAGAAAAGCGGTTATTACCTTAAAAAACTTTGATGGATGGGACGAAGTGTCCAGAGCTATCGAGGTGGCAGATGATTTTGTGATCAATCTCAGCAATGGGCATTGGCACATTTTATGGAACGGTGATAATCCTACAGAACTTACCTTGAACGGCAATCGGATACAGACGGGAGAGTCTGTATCATCTATTGAGACACAGGCAATTAAGAATCTTGATCTGACGCTGGGCGCCGGCTCCTTTACCATCAGAGAAAAGGAGATGGATGACGGCTATATGGAGCTTTCCGTAAAAGGCTTTGGCAACTGCGATTACCAGGTAATAGGGGATACTTTGACAGTGGAAGGCTTTAAGGGATATAGCGGAGTCAGCAATACGATGATGAACAATAAGATCATTCTGGAGATACCGAAGGGGGTGACCTTCCAGTCTGTAACGATTGAAGCCGGAGCAGGTGTTATGGAGCTTTCAGATCTGAAGGTGGAGGAACTGGAGGCTGTTATCGGTGCAGGTGAGCTGAGTCTTCAGGAAATTACAGCACAGGAGTTCGTTACACAGATTGGCGCCGGAAGGCTTAACGCAGGCGGAATGGATGTTAAGAATGCTGAGATATCTGTGAATATGGGAGAATGTGTTTATCAGGGATGGATCAGAAAAGACCTGGATGCAGAATGCAATATGGGAAATATGGAATTTGAACTGATGGGCAGCGAGAAGGCTCACAATTATGATATTGAATGCGATGCCGGAAATATTTCGATGAAGGATTTGAAGATGACAGCGCTTGCCGGGGAAAGAACTATTGATAATGGAGCAGACAGCAACTTTGATATCACCTGTAATATGGGAAATATTACGGTAGAATTTGAGGAGGAATAGTCTATGTTAACAATCTTATTATTGCTTGTCCTGATAATTGTATTTACGATTCTTGGCTTTTGTTTCAGCCTGGCAGGAGGTATTTTAAAGACGGTATTAAAATTGATCATCTGTCTGCCCTGTGCATTGATCTGTGCAGTGGTGGGCGTGGTATTGTGTTGTACCCTGATCCTGATTCCGCTTGGTATTGCCTGCTTTAAGCTGGCCGGATTTATGTTGAATCCCTTCCGGGCCTGCTTTGCATAAATCAGTTTTGTGCGGATGAAAAAGGGCATGCATCCTATGGAACAGAAGGATGCGTGCCCTTAATTGCTGATATAATCGTTTTTGTGTATGCATTTGTGTTTAGCTTAAAGTAAAGAATAATCCGGCTTTTTTCAGTGCAGGACGGAGCGCCATATAAACAATTACGGAAACAATGGTGGATGTAACCGCATTGATAGCCGTAGCGCCGATATTCCATGCAAGGGTCAATTCTGCAGCGGGCTTGCCCAGAATCAACAGCTTATAGTAATATCCGATCAGCGGATCAAAAATGACGTTAAACAAAAGTCCACCTACAGCGGCAAGTGTAGACCAGATAAGCACCTTCTTATTGTCCTTTTCTGTGGTGATTTTACCAAGCTTGTGTGCAATCAGTCCGGCGATCAGTCCGATGCAGAACTTTAAAAGAAAGGTTTTGGGTGCATATACAATGTATTGCGGATCCAGAAGGTCACCGATAGTCATACCGATTGCGCCGCCAAGTCCACCATAGACACCGCCGAGAAGTAATGCGCCAAGTACGCAGACGGCATTCCCGAGATGAATGGAAGTTGCGTCACCGCCGGGAAGCTGGATCTTGATCTGCAAAAAGGTGAAAACTACATAGGATAAGGCTGCCATAAGCCCGGTAAGAGCAATTTTCTGTGTTGTTTGTTTTTTCATGATCGTTCCTCCTCATTTGTTTCATGTCGTTAATTATGTTTATGTTATCTAATTATAGACAGAGGTGGCACCATAAAAAGTGCCAAATCAGAACTTTTAAACCATACCAGTTGAAAAGAGACCGTTATTGTTGTAGGATATTCTGGTAAAGCATAGCTATTATAGCAGAGGGAAGTAACATGCGGAATAAAAAGGGATTGACCGGAAGCATGCTAAAGATCATAGCCATGATTTCCATGCTGATCGATCACACGGCATATACAGTGCTTGGAACGATACTGGTGAGAAATGGTATTAACAGCGTTAAAAACTGTTCACCGGAATATATGATCAGTATGATAGAGGGCGGCAGTATCGGATGGGTATATTTGGGGTATCAGATTATGCGGAAAGTATTGGGAAGGCTCGCCTTTCCTATTTTCTGTTTTCTTTTGGTGGAAGGCTTTGAAAAAACAAGAAGCAGAAGCCGTTATGCGTTAAGAATGCTTTTGTTTGCATTGATTTCGGAGATCCCGTTTGATCTTTTATTTTCCCTAAAGCCTATAGACTGGAAGAGTCAAAATGTGATTTTTACCCTTTTGCTGGGATTTCTGACCATGTGGGGAATGGAATGGATAGAAGTGAAAAGCCGTGACCTAGAGACCCAGTGGGGACTGCAGATCTTATTGGTGATGGCAACAGGCTTTCTGGCTGAAAAAATTTCCTGTGATTACGGAGCCAGTGGTATCCTTGCAATCGGGCTCTTTTTCATTTTCAGAAAAAACCGCTCTCTACAGCTTCTTTTGGGCTGCGGTTCCTTTTTTTGGGAGTGGCCGGCATGCTTTTCCTGCATTCCGCTTTCCTTTTATAATGGGGAAAGAGGAATGAAACTGAAATATGTTTTTTATGCCTTCTATCCGGTTCATCTGTTGCTGCTATATCTGCTTCGCCGATATGGTTTCTAAATTTTTTCTAAAAAAAATATCCCATTTGTTAAATTATGGAATGTAGGTTGACACAGAGAGAAACAGAACATATAATCTCTAATAGTTAACTAGTTAAAGGTTAAGTATTTAATAAAATGCAAGGAGGAAAAATGGAGGAGGATAAAAGACATCAGATCATGCATCTTTTGAGAAGTGTGGATCATATGATGAAATGCTCTATTGACCGGAGAGTAAAAATCACCGGATTGTACAGAGGTCAGCACAGGATGCTGATGTTTCTCGGTGATTATCCGGACTGTTCTCAGACTGAGCTTGCAGAGAAGCTGGAAATCTCAGGAGCAGCAGTGGCGGTTTCCCTGAAACGACTGGAGAAGGCGGGATATATCAAGAGACAGTGTGATACGGAGGATAACCGTATGAACCATGTGGTGATTACGGAAAAAGGAAAAGCCGCCATTGAGGAAAGCCAGGATTTCTTTCATGAAATGGAAGGTGCGGCACTTTATGGATTTACAGAAGGAGAGATTCTCAAAATGGAGGAATTTCTGAACAGAGTCCTTCAGAATAAGGATAAGATCAATCAGGTAGTAAAAAAGAGCGGAGTATAAAACGAGGAGAAAGATTATGAAAAGATATTGGAAGTATATAAAGCCATATCTGCCGGCATTTATCATAGGGCCGATCCTCATGATTGTGGAGGTGATCGGAGAAGTGGTTTTGCCTAAGTTTATGGCAAACATTATCAACATCGGCGCTGCAAACCATGATGTGCCCTACATCATCGGTATGGGAGTCGTCATGGTGATCACGGCACTTTTAATGATGGCAGGTGGAGTCGGAGGCGCATATTTTGCAGCGAAAGCGGCAATCAGCTTTTCTTCTGACCTAAGAAGTGATGTGTTTGATCAGGTACAGAAATTTTCATTTGCCAATCTGGACCGATTCAGCACGGGATCGTTGGTTACCAGGCTGACCAATGATATCACGCAGGTGCAGAATCTGATCAATATGGCGCTTCGTATGATGCTGCGTGCGCCGGGAATGCTGATCGGAGCACTCATTATGGCATTTATGATGAATGCCAGGCTGGCATTGGTGATCTTGGTGGTAATCCCTATTTTGATTCTGGTGATAGTTCTGATTATCAAGACAGCTTTTCCAAGGTTCGATACCATGCAGAAAAAGTTGGATATGCTGAACTCCAATATTCAGGAGGTGCTTACCAATGTGAGAGTGGTAAAATCCTTTGTGAGAGGGGAGTACGAGGAGGAACGTTTTGCTAAGTCGAATGAGAATTTAAAGACGGCAAGTTTAAGTGCATTTAATGCTATCATTTTTACCATGCCGGTGATGATGTTTCTGATGAATGCAACAACGCTGGCTGTTGTCTGGTTTGGAGGAAAGCAGATTCTGGCAGGGCAGATGCCTGTAGGCGATCTTACTGCTTTTACTTCCTACATTGTGCAGATACTGATGTCTCTGATGATGCTGGCAATGGTACTTTTGCAGAGCTCAAGAGCAATTGCTTCCCTTCATCGAATTATGGAGGTTTTGGATACGAAGGTGACGTTGACAGATGAGGGCTGCGCTTTGCCGGACAAAACAGTTGACAGCGGCAGGGTGGAATTCAAGGATGTGACCTTCCGTTACTACAAGGAGAATAAGGAACCGGTTCTTTCCCATATCAGCTTTACCATTGAGACCGGACAGGTGCTTGGTATCATCGGTTCTACCGGCAGCGGAAAGACAACATTGGTGCAGATGATCCCAAGATTGTATGATGTGGATCAGGGGGAGGTACTTGTAGACGGCGTGAATGTAAAGGATTATTCGCTCAAGCATTTGCGAGAGGGAGTCGGTATGGTACTTCAGAAGAACGTTCTTTTCTCCGGCAGTATTATGGAAAACCTGATGTGGGGAGATGAACAGGCATTGGAGGAGGAAATTGTGAGTGCAGCAAAGGCAGCTCAGGCAGATGACTTTGTAAACTCCTTTACAGAAGGCTATGAGACAGAGCTGGGACAGGGCGGTGTGAATGTGTCTGGTGGTCAGAAGCAGAGACTGTGTATCGCCAGGGCACTGCTCAAAAAGCCTAAAATTCTGATCCTGGATGATTCCACCAGCGCTGTGGATACTGCTACCGAAGCGAAAATCAGGGAAAGCTTTTCAGGTACACTGAAGGATACAACTAAGATCATTATCGCGCAGAGAATTACTTCTGTCATGGAAGCAGATAAGATTCTGGTACTGGATGACGGAGAAATTGTGGGAATGGGAGGCCATGAGCAGCTTCTTGCAGATTGTGAGGCTTACCGGGAAATCTATTATTCACAGATGGATAAGGAGGTGAGTGCATCATGAGACCTGAAAAACTGGAATATTTGCAGAAAAAATATGAAAGTAAACTGAATCCCGCAAAAAATGATATTCCTGTTACACAGGAGAAAAAGGGGCCCAGGATGCCGGGAGGACCGGGACGTCATGGAGGCAGAGGCGCTATGGGCACAGGAAAGCCCAAGGAATTGAAAAGAACCGTTGGCAGGCTGTTTTCCTATATTGCCGGTCAAAAAATACTGCTGGCAATTGTGATCCTGTGTGTGATTGGTGGTACGATTGCCAACCTGGCAGGCTCCTATATGCTGAGGCCTATTATCAACGGACTGACCTCGGAAGGAAGAAGTGTAGCCGGGTTGCTGAAGGGAATTCTGGCGATGCTGTGTATTTATCTTGTGGCAGTGCTGGCACAGTATCTTCAGCAGAGGATCATGATAACGGTATCCCAGGGAGCAATCCAGAAGCTGCGTAATGATCTTTTCTCAAAGATGCAGAAGCTTCCGGTAAGATACTATGATACCAATAATCATGGTGATTTGATGAGCCGCTTCACCAATGACGTGGATGCAATAGGAGAAATGCTGAATAATACAGTAGTTCAGCTGATCTCGGGCTCTATTACCATCGTTGGCACCTTTGCGTTGATGGTTTATACAAATGTATGGCTTACGCTCATCACGGTTTTCATGATACCGGTGATGCTGAAGGCAGTACAGCTGGTAGGAAGCAAGAGCAGAAAATATTACCAGGCACAGCAGGCGGCAATTGGTACGCTGAACGGATATATTGAGGAAACTGTGACGGGACAGAAGGTGGTCAAGGTATTCTGTCACGAGGAAGAAGCAGAGGAAGAGTTTGAATATCTGAATCAGGATCTTCGCGGCAAGCAGATTAAGGCACAGTTTTTTGGCGGTATTATGGGACCTGTCATGGGCAACCTGAGCCAGGTAAGCTATTCCTTAACTGCCTGTATCGGAGGAATTCTCTGTGTACTCCGGGGCTTTGATCTCGGAGGACTGACGGTATTTGTAAATTATTCCAGACAGTTTTCACGTCCTATCAATGAGGTTGCCATGCAGGTCAATACCATTTTTTCTGCTCTTGCCGGTGCGGAACGGGTGTTTGCGGTTATGGATGAACTGCCGGAAAAAGAGGATACAGAGAACGCAGTGAGTATCATTGAGGAGAACGGAAAGAACTATTATGCAATTCCCAAGGCAAACGCTATAACGCTGGATGAAAATTTCAGTCAGGATGTATGCCGGGAGGATGAGAAGCATTACTACAAGGAAGTGAAAGGAGCCGTTACACTAAAGGACGTCACCTTTGGCTATAATCCTGACAAAACAATTTTGAAAAAGATTTCTCTGTATGCAAAGCCGGGACAGAAGATTGCTTTTGTGGGTTCTACCGGAGCTGGAAAGACAACAATTACAAACCTGATCAACCGCTTTTATGATATTGACGAGGGAATGATCACGATTGATGAGATTCCGATCAAAGAACTGAAACGAGATGATCTTCGTAAGAATATTTCCATGGTGCTTCAGGACACTCACCTGTTTACGGGAACAGTCCGTGAAAATATCCGTTACGGAAGACTGGATGCAACCGATGAAGAGGTAGAGCAGGCAGCTAAGATGGCAAGTGCCCATTCCTTTATCATCCGTCTGGAGCATGGTTATGACACCATGCTGGAGGGTGACGGAGCAAACTTAAGCCAGGGGCAGAGACAGCTGATCAACATTGCAAGAGCTGCAATTTCCAAGGCTCCGATCCTGATTCTGGATGAAGCGACCAGCTCTGTTGATACCAGAACAGAAAAGCATATCGAGAAAGGAATGGATCGTCTGATGGCAGAGCGCACAACACTTGTCATTGCCCACAGGCTTTCGACGGTCAGAAATGCCAATGCTATTATGGTGCTTGAGAACGGTGTGATCATTGAGCGGGGCGACCATGAGGATCTGCTAAAGCAAAAAGGACGCTATTATCAGCTTTATACCGGATTAAGTGAACTGGATTAAGATAAATAAGCTGATTGGAAATGTTGCCGGTTATAGGCTGATCCTATAGCTGGCAACATTTTTTCTGTATTGTACAAAAGCTGTAAGGAATGCTATACTCTGTCTATCGAACAAAGATAAACCAATTAACAGGAGGAAAGTATTATGAAAAAGTTTTTGGCAGTTTTATTGACGGGTGCACTTATTGCAGGTACCCTGACAGGTTGCGGTGGAAGCAGCAAGGATGACAAGGTGATCAAGGTGGCAGCATCAGCAACGCCCCATTCAGAAATTCTGGAGCAGGTAAAGCCGATTTTGGAGGAGCAGGGCTATGATCTGCAGGTAACCGTATTTGATGACTATGTACAGCCGAATGAGGTGGTAGAGAGTGGTGAGTTTGACGCAAACTATTTCCAGCATATCCCTTACCTTAACAGCTTTAATGAAGAAAAGGGAACCCATCTAGTTAATGCTGGCGGTATTCACTACGAGCCCTTCGGAATTTATCCCGGAACCAAAGCTTCTCTTGACGAAGTGGCAGACGGCGACAGCATTGCCGTTCCCAATGATACAACAAACGAAGCAAGAGCACTTCTTCTGCTTCAGGACAACGGTCTGATCACGCTGAAGGATGATGCAGGATTAGAGGCAACTGTAAATGATATTGTAGATAATCCTTACAACCTTGAAATCGTAGAGCTGGAAGCAGCTCAGGTACCCAGAGTGGTAGGAGAGGTCGCATTCGTGGTATTAAACGGAAACTACGCACTGGAAGCAGGCTATTCTGTAGCGAAGGATTCCATTGCCTATGAGAGTACCGACTCAGAGGCAGCAAAGACCTACGTGAATGTGATTGCTGTGAAGGAAGGAAATGAAAACAGTGCAAAGATCAAAGCTCTGGTAGAGGCATTAAAATCCGATGCTATTAAGACCTACATCAATGATACTTATGACGGTGCTGTAATTCCTTTTGAATAATGAAAAGAAATCGTGTATAATGTGATTGAGCAACCCTGGAATGGTGTTCCAGGGTTGTTTTGAGTTCACGGGTGGACTTTGGGAAAGGGAGGACAAAATGACACTGACGCAGCTTCGATATGTAATAGCAATTGCAGATACCCATTCCATGAATGAGGCGGCACGGACACTCTTTATTGCGCAGCCAAGTCTTTCTCAGGCAATCAGGGAGCTGGAGGAGGAAATCGGTATCACGGTTTTTAACCGCAGCAACCGCGGTGTCAGTATCACACCGGAGGGAGAGGAATTTTTGGGCTACGCCAGACAGGTAGTGGAACAGTATCGTCTGGTGGAGAACCGGTACATAGAGAAAAAGAACAGCAAGAAACGGTTTAGTGTTTCCATGCAGCACTATTCCTTTGCGGTCAAGGCTTTTGTGGAGATGGTGAAGCAGTTTGGCATGGATGAGTATGAGTTTGCGGTGCACGAGACAAAGACCTACGAGGTCATTGAGGATGTGAAAAACTTCAGAAGTGAAATCGGAATCCTTTATCTGAATGACTTTAACCGTGCCGTTCTTTCCAAGCTGTTTCAGGAATTTGAACTGGAGTTCCATGATATTTTAAAATGCGGAATTTATGTGTATCTTTGGAAAGGTCATCCTCTTGCAAAAAAAGAAGAAATTGCCCTCGAAGAACTGGAGGAATATCCCTGTCTGTCTTTTGAGCAGGGGGTAAACAATTCCTTCTATTTTGCGGAGGAGGTACTCAGTACTTATGCGTATAAACGGTTGATCAAGGCAAATGACAGAGCAACCATGCTGAATCTGATGGTAGGGCTGAACGGATACACGCTCTGCTCCGGAATTATCTGTGAAAATTTAAATGGTTCGGACTATTGCGCAATCAAGTTGAAATCGGATGAGATTATGACGATTGGTTATCTGAAGCGGAAGGGAGTTTCAATCAGTCCTCTTGGACAGAAGTATCTGGAGGAGATTCGAAAATTCAGGGAGAGCCTGTAAAAAATAGATATTGTTTCAGGAAAGCGAAACAGAATGGAGGAAAAATGGATTTAAAAGAATATCGGGACAGAGTTTCCGGCTGCTGGCTGGGAAAGAATATTGGTGGGACCTTGGGAATGCCGATGGAATGGGAGAGAAAGAAAAACAATGTGACCTATTATACCCATGATATCACCGGGGAGCCGCTTCCCAATGATGATCTGGATATTCAGATCCTATGGCTTCTTGCACTGGAGGAAAAGGGGATTGATGTGGATGCAAAGGTGCTGGGAGAGTATTTTAATGAGTATATGATTTTCACACATGCGGAATACGGAACGGCTAAGACCAATCTGCGTGCCGGCTTACAGCCGCCTGTCAGCGGAAGCTTTAACAATTCCTTTAAGGACAGCTGCGGTTCTTACATCAGGGCAGATATCTGGGCATGCCTCTATCCGGGCTATCCGCAGCTTGCTGCAAAGTATGCCTTTGAAGATGCCATTGTTGACCACGGAGACGGGGAAGGGGTTTATGCCGAGGTATTTGTTGCAGCAATGGAAAGCGTTGCCTTTTATGAAAAGGATATACGGGAACTGATCAACATCGGACTCAGCTATATCCCGGAGAACTGTGCGGTCAGCAAAGTAATAAGAGACGCCATTGCAACGTATGATAAAGGAATGACGGTGGCAGAGAGCCGGGAATATATCATGCAAAACTATATCGGACATCTGGAATGGCATGCCATCGCGGATGAGGATGAGGAAAAGGGTTATGGAGAAGGCAGGATGGGCTGGGATGTTCCCTCCAACATCATGATCATCATTTATGGACTTCTTTTTGGTGAGGGGGATTTTGAAAAGGCAATGTGCACGGCAGTGAACTATGGTGAGGATACCGATTGTACTGCCGGGACGATCGCAGCCCTGTATGGAATCATGTATGGAACACAGATATTTGATGAAAAGTGGGTTAAGCCTATCGGAAACAAGCTTGTCACCATCAGCATTAATCCGTTTTTAATGTACGGAAGGATTCCCAGGACAGTGGAAGAGCTGACGGATCGCGTGATTGCCTTGCATCAGCAGGCATTTGAAAAGTACCAGTTGAGAGAATGGAACAATGAAAGCTTCTATGCAAAGCCATACTTCCAAAACATCTATGACGAGATGAAGGTGGTGCGTTTCGGGTTCCCCTATTTAAATGTTCGTCTCGATTATTGCGGTGATCCCACAATTGTAAGCGGAGAGCCAAAGAAGATTAAATTTATTCTTTCTAATACCTCCAAGGCGGTAACCTCAGACAGAGTCAACGTTTATTTGTATGCAAGAGAGGGATGTCAGATTGCTCCGCAAAAGGAACAGGCAGTATTCCTTACTATGGCTCATATGGGAGACGGGATTAAAGAAGTGGAATATGAGATTACGGTGGAGGGACCGGTGAAGCCGATCTACCGTTTTGTGGCAGAATTTATTTATGAGGACAATCAGAACAACAAGGCGATGGAGGTTCCATTTGTTCTGGTATCGGAAAGTGGAGTGACCGTCCCGGTCAAGTGGGAAAAGAGAGGACCGGCGGCAACCCCGAATATGCCGAGAATCTAAAAT